>NZ_AQOV01000002.1:600000-1200000 GCF_000365425.1 Methylomonas sp. MK1 | reverse complement strand
CAGTACCGATGGCAAAACCGACATCGGCTTGCGCCAGAGCTGGCGCATCGTTGATACCGTCGCCGACCATACCGACAATTTCGCCTTGCTGTTGTAGGGCCTTGACCACAGCGGCTTTATCTTGCGGCAACACTTGCGCACGGACTTCGCTGATACCGGCCTGCGCGGCGATAGCTCGCGCCGTGATTTCGTTATCGCCTGTCACCATCAGTACGCGTATACCGCGCTGCCGCAATTGCTGCACCGCTGCGGCAGAATCGGCTTTAATCGGGTCGGCCACCGATACAATACCAACCACCGCGTTTTCCACTGCCAAGAACATTGGCGTCTGGCCTTTTCCTGCCAGTTCGGCCATTTTGTCGCGATGACTGCTCTCGTCGATGCCGTATTCCGCCAGCAATGCAGAATTGCCGAACAAACATTGCTGGTCGGCAATGCGCCCGACGATACCGTGACCGGCCACCGCCTGGAACTTTCTGACCCTGTCCAGCGTTAACTGTTTTTGCTCCGCTGCCGTCAGTATCGCCGCGGCCAAGGGATGTTCGGAGCCCGATTCCAGACTGGCGGCATACTGCAACACCCGGGCTTCGTCGTAATCGCCAAAAGCCATCACCTCTGCCAGACTGGGCTTACCGGCGGTTACGGTGCCGGTCTTATCCAAAATCAGACAAGTCAGTTTGCCGGCGCTTTGCAAGGCTTCGCCCTTACGGATCAATATGCCCATTTGCGCGGCGCGGCCCACCGCGACCATCACCGAAATCGGCGTCGCCAAACCCAGCGCGCACGGACAAGCAATTACCAACACCGTCATCGATGTCACAAACGCATAACCCATGGCCGGGTCGGGACCAAAGCTTAACCAAATTAAAAAGGTCAGTACTGAGATAATCACGACTGTCGGCACAAACACGGCGGAAATCTTGTCGGCCAGTTTGGCAATCGCCGGCTTGCTGTTTTGTGCCTGCCGTACGCTTTGAATAATCTGCGCCAAAGCGGTATCGCGGCCAATGCGGGTCGCGCTAAATAAAAAACTGCCTTGCTGATTGATGGTGCCGGCGGCGACACTAGCGCCTTCAACTTTCTCAACCGGCATCGATTCGCCGGTCAGCATGGATTCGTCGATAGTCGAGTGGCCTTCGAGTACCACGCCGTCCACGGCGATTTTTTCACCGGGTCTAACCCGCAAAGTTTCACCCAGACCGACTTGCTCAATAGGAATATCGATCTCTTGTCCCTCTCGCACCACCCGAGCGGTACGGGGTTGCAAACCGATCAGCGCGCGTATCGCCGCCGAGGTTTTACCCCGCGCCCGAGTTTCCAGCGCACTGCCCAGATTGATGAACGCCAAGATCACCGCCGAGGCCTCGAAGTAAGCATGAGCGGAAAGCGAAGGCAATTGACTGGAATAATCGATGACAATACAAGAATACAACCACGCCGAGCCTGTACCCAGCGCGATCAAGGTATCCATATTGGCCTGCTTGACCAGCAGCAATTTAAGCGCGCTATGAAAAAAATGCCCGCCGGAATAAAACATCACCGCCAGCGTCAGCAAGGCCACTTCGGACCAAAACACCGTGCCGGCGGCACTACCCATCGCCGGAAACAAGTCCAGATGCGCGCCCGCCATTAAGGGCAGGCCCAATACACCGGCCACGCCTGCCTTGCGCAGCAAATCGCGATAACGCTCTTCTTCCTGCTTTTCCTCTTCGCTCGGGTCTTCCAACCCTTCCATCACCGCCGCATCGTAGCCGGCGGATTTCAAGGCCTGCTTCATGGCTTGATGGTCCGGATTGCCGCCGACAGTGGCGGAATGATCGGCAAAATTAACGGCAACGGACTCGACCCCAGGTACCGATTGCAAGGCTGTTTCCACCGCGCTGACGCAACCGGCGCAACGCATGCCGAGTATGGAAAGGCGTATTTCCTGTTGCTGATTAGTCGATTGCTCTAAAGTCATAATGAGGATTCCCGAGAAATACCGTTTTGATCTGCGCCCAAAAGCGGACGACCGCCGATGCGGGCTTTATTCGACCTTGAAACCGGCGTCGGTGATAACGTCTTCGATTTCATCTAAGTCGGTTTGGGCCGGATCAAATTCGACTTCAACCCGCTTGTCTTTGTGCGAAGCCTGCACCGTTACCACACCGGCGATGGCCGACACTTTACTGACGATACTGCTCTCGCAACCGCCGCATTTCATACCGCTTACTGTCAATGACGCTGATTCGGACATATAAATCTCCATATGATTGAAATTGAGACTGGCCGGCCATTCTCGACTTAAACTATTTGAACATGGTATAAGGCGCGACCTATTCTCATGATAGTGCAATGATCGGGAGCCCGTAAATAAATGACAGATTTTCTGATTGGCAGACAGCAAATCCTGGACCGCCATCTGGACACTTTCGCCTACGAGATTTTATTCAGAGGCAAGGATTTCGATCTCAGTTTGAAAGATGGTGCCGCCAACGCCACTAATCAAGTCATCACCGATACGCTGTTGGAAATCGGCCTGAACGAACTGGTCGGCCCGCACAAAGCCTTCATTAATTTCACCACGCAAAACATACTCGACAAAACGCCGCTGCATTTGCCCAAAGAGCGCATCGTCATTGAAGTACTGGAAAGCGTGGCTATCGATGACAACATCGTCGCCAACCTGAAAGAATTATCGCAACTGGGCTATACCATCGCGCTGGACGACTTCGTCTTGTCACCGGAGTGGCTGCCTTTGCTGGAGTTTGCCGACATAATCAAGCTGGATGTGATGGCCGACGGCCTGGAAGGCACCCGGCAACTGATTGAACAGCTAAAACCCTATAAACTCAAATTGCTGGCGGAAAAAGTCGAAACACATCAGGAATTTGAAACCTTGAGAGAATGGGGCTGCGAGCTGTTTCAAGGGTTTTTCTTCAGCAAACCCAATATCGTTGAGGGCAAGCGGCTAGGCGTCAGCCAGACCGCCGCCATCCAATTACTATCCACCGTGAACAAGGCGGATGCCAGCTTTGCGGAAATCGGCAAGATTATCTCGCAAGACGTCGGGATGAGTTTTAAGTTGCTGCATTATTTAAATTCCGCATTTTTTAGCCTCCCGCAAAAAATAGAATCCATTCAGCATGCCATTGCCTGCCTGGGGCTGGTCGAGATCAAACGCTGGGTCAATATTCTGGCCTTATCGTCTATGTCCGGCAAACCGTCCTCGGTGCTGCAAAACGTGCTGATCCGCGCCAAAATGTGCGAATTGATAGCACGAGAACTTAAAGACGATCAGGAGCATTATTTTTTAATCGGAATGCTGTCGGGTTTGGACAGCCTGCTGGATATGCCGGCGACCAAAGTATTGGAACAATTGCCGCTGGCGGAAGATGTCGACGATGCCATTTTGAAATATCGCGGCAACGCCGGCGAAGCGTTACAATTCTGCATCGCCTACGAGCGCTGGGAGCCGGGCCTTAGCACCTTTCGTGATATAAATCCCGAGCGTATCGCCAACATCTATCTGGAGAGCATAGATTGGTGGGCGACGCGCATTTTACCTTTCTTGGCAGCTTGAGCCATCTACCCTACCGACATCATCATGAAATTGAGACTGACTTTATTCTGGCTAGGCTGTCTGTTCGCGGCCCATCTTTACGCCACCGAACTAGGCGTGGTCACGGCGGAACAACTGCTAAGCATGCAGCAAAACCACAATGCGCTGGTCGTGGACGTGCGCACCGCGCCGGAATGGCAAGCCACCGGTGTCATCGCCAATAGCCAGAAACTGGAATCGTTTGACGGCAACGGCCACTTCGACCAGGAAAAATGGTTAGCCAACCTGGAAAAAATGAAATCGTCGCCGGACCAACCCGTTATTTTGGTCTGTCGTTCCGGGAATCGCAGCGGCAAGATCGGCCAAATCCTCACCGAGCAACTGGGCATGAAAAATGTCTATCATTTATCCAATGGTATCCAGTCATGGATCAAAGACGGCCACCCGGTTAAAGCCGATTGTTTGACTACAGCTTGTAAGTAATATGTCCCTGAACACGCTCAGTAACCAAACCATCGCGCTGGCCGGCATCGCCCAGGCCTGCTCCTTGGTGCATCAGCTTGCCGGCACCGGCACTTGCCCAAACGCGGCGCTGGAAGCCAGCATCGCCAGTCTGCTGAAAATTGACGCAGACAGCGTGGTCGATGTCTACGGCGGCTTGATCGGTGTCGAACACGGCTTACAACAGCTTACGACGCAACTCGGCAGCCGGGTGCTGGCCAGCCCGGAGCAAGCCCGTTACGCCGCGCAGATCGTCTATTTGCAAAAACAACTGATCAAGCAGCCGGATATGCAAAACACCATACAGGCTGGTGTCAGTAAGGCCCAGGCTCAAGCCGAACATTTCGGCATACTGCATGAAAATGTGCTGGCCAATCTGGCCGACGTGTATCACAGCACGATCAGTACCCTGCAGCCACGAATCATGGTACAAGGCGACCAGCAATATCTGGGTAATCAAAGTACTGTAAACAAAATTCGCGCTTTGCTGTTGGCAGGCATTCGCGCCACTTTATTGTGGCGGCAATGCGGCGGCAGCCGTTGGAAGTTATTGTTCTTCCGCAAAAAAATCCAGGACGAAGCCAAGTTTCTACTCACCCAAATCTGACGCCAGCATGCCGGAACTTCCAGAGGTTGAAACCAGTCGGCGCGGCATAGCGCCGCATATTGCCGGAAAAACCTTTAAAGCCGTCATTGTCCGTCACCCCCAGTTGCGTTGGCCGGTGCCTGAGGCGCTGACCACCGATTTGCCGGGCCAACGCCTGGAAAGCGTCGAACGGCGCGGCAAATATTTATTGCTAGCCACTGCGCGTGGTACGCTGATTCTGCATCTGGGCATGTCGGGGAATTTGCGGATCACCACTCCCGAGCAAACTGTGCGCAAGCACGACCATATCGACTTCATTTTTGCCGACGACACAATATTGCGCTTTAACGATCAGCGCCGTTTCGGCGCGGCCTTATGGACTGCCGAGGACGCGATGTTACATCCCTTGCTGGCAACGCTGGGGCCTGAACCCTTATCGACGGCATTCGATGCAAGCTATTTGCAGCAGCGGGCGGCAAAGCGCGCGGTGCCGATCAAATCCTTGATTATGGACAGCCATGTCGTGGTGGGGGTGGGGAATATTTATGCCAGCGAAGCCTTGTTCTTAGCCGGAGTAAAGCCTGTTCGTCCCGCCGGAGAACTGGATACGCCGGCGTGCGAAGCGTTGGTGACGGCGATCAAAACCGTATTGCAACAAGCCATCGATAAAGGCGGCACCACGCTGCGCGACTTTAGCAATGCCGAGGGCAAACCAGGGTATTTTAAGCAATCCCTAAATGTGTACGGTCGCGGCGGACAAGCCTGTCTGCGCTGCGAGGAACCGATTCAGCAACTCAAAATAGGGCAACGCGCCAGCTACTATTGCGGAAATTGTCAAACCTAAGCCCATCAATGTTGCCAATCGAAAACGGCTGTCACTCGATTGCCGCAACCGTGGTAAACCAAGCTGCTACATAAAGTCTCCAACATGACAATTCCGCGTCCGCAGTAGGCCTCGTCTCCCTTTCGTACGCTATTGCGTCGCTGCCAATCAAAGCCGTTGCCGCTATCAAGGACTTTAACGACTAGGCGACCGCCCGACTCGGTCGCTTGATGTATAAACGATAAACGGATTCTGCCGCGCTGGAGCTGTTGCAAGCGCTCGTCCTTCATCGCATAAAAGCGCATGAAACCTTCCGGACTGCTCTTCAAATCGGAATCCAGACCCAGCACGCCATGGTCTAACGCATTCGCGAACAATTCGCTGACTATCATGAAAATATCCTGGCGATAATTCTGTAAACCCTGTATTTCCATTACGGTGTTGACCATTACCGGCACCGGATTGATAAGTCGCAGACTATCGATGTCAAACTCCATGACCTGCTTCCAGGTCGTCGCGGCGATACGCTGCCTGGGTAGCCGCACTTCTCGGCGCCCCCAGGGCACGCTATCGACCGCACAGCTCACAATAACCAAGGTATTGTCATCTTTCTGAACCGCGCCGCCGGTATGCGCCTCAAGGCTGGCCTGCAAGTTTCTGATGTCGTCGGATTTACTTTGCCGGATAGCGTTGAGGATACGTTCCCCGCCGAAAAGCTCGCCTTCGGCGTTTTCCGCCTCAAAAATACCGTCTGTGAGCAGATACAAACGCTGGTTCTCGCTGACCCGATGCAGTTGTTCTTCAATATCAATCGACGGCTGAATACCCAGCGGAATATTCAGGGAATGTATCGCCAAAAAGCTGTTGTCGGCATGATTGACTAAAAAATGCTCGGGCAACCCGCAGGTAATGCTTTTCATCGAAGACGACTCGGGATACAGCGCCACCACCGTGGCCGCCAAGAAACGGTTAGCCGGCAACATCCGATAAAGTTTGGCGTTAATCTCTGCAACGATTTCGTTAATATCGAAACCTTTACGCGTCATGCCATAGAAAATATCGGCCAAAGGCGTGGCGGCTATCGATGCGGACAAACCATGGCCGGTAAAATCGCCTAACAGCACATGCAAATGATTCTCCGGCGTTTTGGCAACCAAAACCAAATCGCCGTTGAACAAGGCCATGGGCGACATCACGACGGCCACGGCTTCGGTTTCCAGAAAGTCGGCTTTTAAGACATCGTTGAACAGTTTCGCCGCGACTTCATGTTCCAGGTCGGATGTCTGCCAATAGTCGAGCAACTGCGTTTTTTGCGCGTGCTCGTGCTGATACAACATCCGCAGTTTTAAGGACGAGCGAATTTTTAACAGTAATAAATGCTGATTGACCGGTCGACAAATTACTGCGTCAATCTCAACCGCCGCGCAATGATCCAATAACGTGTCGGTCAAAGCATCGGCAATCAATATGATAGGTAAGTAGGAATCGGCCGCATCGCGCATATCCGCTACCTGTCGCCAGGGCCAATCGCGACAGGCAATAATCAGTAAATCCACCGGCGCGCTTGTCAGCAGTTCAATCACCTCTTCCGCACTCGACGCCACCGCACAGCGAAAATCCTGCGCGCGCAACACACCCTGCAAACTATCCGCATTTGAATTCGCTCCAGTATCCTCCAGCAAAACAACAGAGGTTTGAGCAGGCAGTGGAAATGGGTTCGGATGATTCATTCTGAAGATAGTGCTCGGCTCTCGATGAATGCTTATTGATTTATAATCTGCGCTTCTCACACCATACGGCTGGCTATGACGATTTTATTTTTCTCGCTAAGAGGCGTACCCACGGACGAAGCGGACGATGTTCGGCAGTTACTGGCCGACAACGACATTGAATTTTATGAAACCTCGGCAGGCAACTGGGGTATTTCAATGCCGGCTATCTGGCTTTATCAACGCGATGACGTCGATAAAGCCAGACAATTATTCGACGAATACCAGCAACAACGCGCCCTAAACCAACGCGCGTTGTACCGGCAGTTAATGGCCCAAGGCGAATACCATGGCTTTTTACGCCACAACCTGAACAAACCCGTCCGCTTTATCGGCTATAGCTTGGTCATAGTCCTGATATTTTACGTCTCCTTGAAATGGTTGTTCGAGTTGGGCCTTTGAATCGTAGTTAGTTAGACTGCAAAATCGTCAACATCCGTTGGGCGTGTTCCGCCACTTCTATACCCAGGTCGGTCAGATAACCGCCGTCATGCTGGGTAACCAAACCTTTGTCGAACAGGCGTTGCGCCGCACCGATCAACACCGGATCGGCATTTCCATGCACCTTGACACCTTCTTGTACGGACTCCAGATTGAACAAGGATAAAAATTTAATTTCCGCGACCAATTCCTCGGATAAAAGCATGTGTTACACCCTTTGTAATAATTATTAATCTTCGCTGACCGTCGTGGTCAGCCAACTATATACGCGCTTTACAAGCAAATCGTAATCTTGTTGATAGCCGTGATCCTCGCCATCCATTCTTATCTGCCGATACACCGGATTATCCTTGCCGGCCATGCGCCGTTGCCGGGCGCTATCGAGCACTGCCGGCAAATCGAACTCGGCATACACATCCAAAAAAGGCAATTGCACTTTTTTAATCAAATCGAGGCTTTGCGCCTGCGTTGCGGTCGTTTGCGGCACCGGCAAACTAATCGATACCAGCGCCGTCACATCATTGGGTTTATCGCCGAGCCGATACGCGGCCATCAACGCCCCCATGCCATAGCCGATAATCGCGATATGTTTCGCACCGTTTTTTAGGAGATGCTCTACAGCCGCATCAATGCGCTCACGTGCCTCGTCGAACAGCGGGTAATAGTCATCAGACTGCGCACCGCTTTCCCTGATAGGCATCTGTACGGCAAGCGTAGCCCAATTATGCATCGGTAATGTGGTTCTCAAGCGATGAATCAAGGGCTTGGCATCGGGATGCTCGCCCATTTCGTGCAGTATGATTGCCACCCGACTATTGTCGGTCTTTTCCGCGTCGGTGTAGAGCGCCAGAAAAGTGTTGCCGGCGGATTTTAACCAAATCGCCTGCCCCATGGACAATTGTTGCTGTATGGCCGTCGCGAAGTCCTGCTCTCTGCTGCTATCGGTCGCAAACACCGGCGTCGAGATTAGCAATAATGCCGCGAATAACGACGCAATGCGCATGGCGAACACTAACCCTTGCTGTAAAAACCGCTGAAGGTATAGCGCTCATGGATATGCCGCAACAGCACCATAATCACCGACGCCACCGGCAAGGCCAACAAGACGCCTAAAAACCCGAACAGCTGACCGCCTGCCAGCACGGCAAACATCACCGCTACCGGATGCAAACCGATTTTGTTTCCGACCAGCCAGGGCGTCAACAGCATGCCTTCCATACTCTGCCCTACCGCAAAAACCATCAACACCGGCAATAAATGCATTGCATCCTGAAACTGTAGCAGCGCGGCGATGCACGCAAACACGATGCCGGTAATGGCGCCCATATACGGTACAAAACTAACCAAACCGGCCAGCATGCCTATCACCAAAGCCAACTCCAGATCCACCAGCCACAAGCCGACACTATAAATAATGCCCAACGCCAGCATCACATAAAACTGGCCGCGCATGAACGCGCCAAGCACATCGTCGGCTTCGCTAGCGAGTTTGGCAACGGTGCCGGCAAAGCGACGTGGAAACAAATCATGAATCCGCGCCACCAAGTCGTCCCAATCGCGCAGCAAATAGAAGGTGATTACCGGGATCAATACCAGATTCATCACCCAGCCGACGATGACGGCACCGGAATGGGAGACCGATTGAATCAGGTTTTCAGCAACGCCGCCGCCATCTTGCCAATGACTCCTGATCAGATTGATTAACTGATCTTCGCGCAACGGTCTAATCGTCCGTCCCAGATATTTTTGTAAACCCGGCACGACCGATTTGTTTATCCAGTTTAGATACGACGGCAGTTTGTCGATGAATTCACCGATCTGATACTCCAGGGCCGGGATAATGACGATCAGCAGCGCCGCTATCGAAAAAATGATACCGGAAAAAACCACCACGACCGCCAGCGTCCGATTTAAACGCCAGCCTCGGAATTGCAAAGTTTCCAGCCTATCCACGACCGGATCGCCCAAGTAGGCGAGAATCGCCGCGAAGGCAAAAGGCATCAGCACTGGCGCCAACACATACAACAGACCGCCGAACGCCAATATAAAGGCCAGTACAAACCACTTTTGCGAATCGTTCATTTCTACCATCATGCGCCCTTATTGCTTGGCTTGTTTACGGGCTTTCCAAACTTCCAGCACGATCGGCAAGATCGAAATCAGCACGATGCCCAACACTACCAACTCGAAGTTTTTCTTCACCAGCGGAATATTGCCGAAGAAATAGCCGGCAAACACGCAGATCAACACCCATGCCACTCCGCCGACAATGTTATACAGAATGAAAGTGCTGTAAGGCATTTTGCCTATCCCGGCCACGAACGGCGCAAAGGTGCGCACAATCGGTACAAAGCGCGCCAACACGATGGTTTTGCCGCCGTAGGTATCGTAAAACGCTTGGGCGCGATCAAGGTGTTCGCGGTTTACCCAGCTCAGCGAATAGGCGCGCTGACCAATGCTGCGGCCTATCCAATAGTTGACGGTATCGCCCAGCACCGCCGCAGCCGCCAAGACGCCAAGCAATATCGGCAGATTGAAAGCATCCATCGCCACGAATGCACCGGCGGCGAACAACAGGGAATCGCCGGGCAAAAACGGCATCACCACGAAACCGGTCTCGACAAAAATCACCAAAAACAAAATGGCATAGGTCAGCGTGCCGTAGTCGCTGATGATATTGGCCAAATGTTTATCGATGTGCAGCAGAATATCGGTCAAATAGTGTAGCCAGTCCATGTTTTACTCTTTTTGGTTAAAAAATCTCGGTCAATAGTATCTGCTACCAATGACAACTGTTCGGCACGCTATAAAAAATAAGCCGCTACCGCCGCACTTACCAAACCAAGTACCAACGCCAGCAGCCACAACCAGATTTTAGGTTTCGCGGTTTTTTGTTCGTAAGCCACGCCTTCGATGCGAGCATTGACGGCTTTTAATTTACCGCCGGTATCGCGGGCAACTTCATAGAACATCACATCGCCGCGCACAGGACGGCGGGCCATGCCTTTTAAAGAAGAAATATGGACAAAAATGTCTTTGTCGCCATTATCCGGCTGAATAAAGCCAAAACCTCTATCGTCTTTCCAGGTTTTTAAAACACCCTTTAGGATGGTCGTATCCGCCATCTTTTCACCTCTAGTTAATTATTATTCTTGTGTTTTTAGTCTGAAACATCCGGGAAACGTCATATCCCTGCTTCCGCCCCGAAACCATAAAACCCGACTTGCGCGCTTCTGATCGATTACGCCTTTCCTGACTTTACGATCACCGGCAAACCGAGCATCCGTCATAGATGCGTTAACTGTTTTACCTGCAAACAGGATTGGCGAACAGCCTACCGTTTTGCCTGTTCGGTTGCTACGGTTAGTTTGCGAATGACGACGACCACACCCGGCGTCGATGTTCAGAAAAACACTGACAAATCGGCTAACGATATCTTTCACCGCTAACCGATCCGATTGGAGACAAGACGACGTTTCCAGCTATCGCGCAAAACGCCGCCTCTAATTAAAATTTCTTATCAATCAAAACCTTGTCGTCAATAACCAGCTTCGAGACGCCGCCCAATGCCAAATGCAAGGTGCATGATGCGGTTTTGAAGTTGGAGTCTTTCTCGCCTATCCATTCCATCGTTACATAGGTGGTTTTGTCGGTATCGGTTTTGGACGGGAAATAAACCTGAGTTCCGGTTTTGTTTTCGATCAATTTAGGACATTTTTGGGTAGCCATCTCCTGCATAGCCACCAGCGTGCGAATTTGCGCGGCTGCCTCTTTTTCCTCGTTGGATTGATCCTTGCTGACGCCCACCATGATAAAACCGGCTACAAACACCCCCACGACAGCGATCATCAATTTCTGTGTTTCACCCATTGTTGCTCTCCTCTGTTTTGTAGTTATTTTTTCGGCGAATCCGAATTGTCACCCTTCGGATTCTATGCCAATTGACCGGTATCGGCAATGCGCCTGACAAAAGCCTTACTGCGGATCAACCTGCGCAATCCAATCGCCCAAATTGTAGTAGTTGGTGATGCGCGCTACTTTGCCGTCGCGGATATCGAAAAACGCGCCGGCCGGCAACCGGTAGGTTTGGCCATTGGCTTCCGGTAGGCCTTCGTCGGTGTTCAGGTATTCGCCCAACACCACAAACTCGGCCGCGCCGCGCGTGCCTTCTTCGTTGGCCATAATCACCATGTCCACCAACTGTTCTTTATAGTGGTGATTCATTTTTTTCATGAACTCTGCGAAAGCGGCCTTGCCTTGCTCGCGGTCGCCTTGGTTAATGTCATGTACCACATCGTCGGTCAACAAGCTCAGAAAGGTATCCATGTCGCCGCTGTTGAATGCTTGATAGTACTGTTCGATAAGTTTTTTTGCTTGTTGCATAGTGGTCTTGAGCCTAGATTAAAAACCGTCAATTTTGCCAGAAGCCTGGCTTTTTTTCAGCTTAAAATTCCACGCCCTGCTCGGCCTTGATGCCGGCGGCATAAGCGTGCTTGATTCTGGTCATCTCGGTGACCGTGTCGGCAGCCTCAATAACTTCCGGCGCCGCATTCCTGCCGGTCATCACCAAATGCAGCCAGGCGGGTTTGTCGTTTTTGATGAAATCGGCGATTTCCTGGCCGCTGATCCAGCCGTAGCCGCAGCAATAATTGATTTCGTCCAGGATCACCAGGTCGAATTCTTCGGAGAGGATTTTTTGTTTACTAAATTCCCAAATCTCCCGGCTGGTTTTAATATCCTGTTCCGGATTCTTGGTATCCCAAGTAAAACCGTCGCCCAAGGCATGCCATTCTATTTCTTCGAAACGCGTCGCCGCCCGTTGCTCACCGGTTTGCCATTGACCTTTGATGAATTGGATCACACAGACTTTCATGCCCCAGCCGGCGGCGCGAAACACCATGCCAAACGCACTTGAGGACTTACCTTTACCTTCGCCGGTATGTACCAATACTACTCCGTGTCTTCTATCTCTGGTTTTCATTAATTATGCTTCTCTAGCCCGTGTATCAGCAGCTTGTTTAAATTGGTCGAGCATTGTAACAACTTATCAGCGGCCGAGAGGCAGAAGTGGGATTACGGCACCGCCGCCGATCTTAGAACCTTCCGGAACGGCAAAGGATTCGGTTTCGAATACTTTTGCCGTGCTTGAGTAGCGGCAATCGGGTATTGAACTAGCCTATTACCCGCTTGCGCAAATTAGAAAAACCAAATGCACACAGACCGGCAGCAAAGGTCCAAAACGCGGCGGGTAATGGCACGGGGGCGTAGCTAAAACCGCTGCCGCTCTGCAACTGATAACGGCTGTCGGCAATACCGAGATACACCAAACCGGTGTTTCCAAAATTGGCGGAAGACTCGGTTATGGTAGGTTTGAAATAGCTGCTGGCTCCCGCACCAACTTCTAGAAAGGCGTCCAACGAAATCAAGGTATTGACCGGCACCGAAAATGTCGCCACCCCGGTACATGACGCTATCCATGAGCAACTGAAACTACGCGGCGTATAGCCGTTTTCCGTGAAAGAGATCCTGTCACCCGTACTAAGTTGAACGGTACCGCTAGCGGCGGCGGTTCCCGATAGCGCTCCTGACACTAAGTAAGTCAAGGTCAGATCGATGTTTCGACCGCTGGGCCCCACCAACTTGAAGTTATCGGCAAACGACACTTTGCTGCTACCACTGGCGACATTGGCGGCATAGGCCGTCGCGCTGGCGCTGGCGCTAGCTTTCAGTACACCCGGACTCACAAAACCGCTAGCGGACGAACGATAAATCTCCGAGAGACTGCCCGGCTCACCGTTATTGGGTACTTTATAAAACGCATTGACGGAATCCGCGGACGGGCCATCGATACTATTCACGACATTGGAATCAGCATCATAGGATTGACTACCGTAGGCGGCATTGGCGCTGGCTATCACGGTCAAGGATGTGGTGTACGCGTTGGCCGCCGGCACATAAGCCATTACGGTAAATAACGGCAGTAAAATTGTAAATCGATTCATGCGAACCTCTGGGAAGATAGGTTGAAAAAAATTTTAACCTGGCGTTACCGCCATAAAGGCTTTCTCAGCCGAAAAAGCAAACCCAGAATGCCGCTGCCAAATAGCCAAACGGACGCTGGAAGTGGTATAGGGGAGTAATCAAAACCACTGCTACTGACTATGCGTTGTCTCGTATCTACCGGGCTAATAAATATCCGGGCAGTATTGCCGTAATTGGCAAGAGCATCGCCGTATTTATGGCTTTCATCGGTGTTGGCTGCAGCAAGAACTTCCAAAAAACCGGAAATCGATATATCCCAATTGGCAGGTACTGAAACAGTGGCTTTGCCGGTACACGAGTTAATGTTTGATGAGCAATTAAACTGCAGGGGGGAGGCCAAAGCCTCACTCGCGTTAATGTTAAACGTGTCATCGTACGAAGATATTTTTAAGCCGCCTTTGACTTTTGCTAACCCCTGCAAACTGCCGCTTAAGTGATATTCGATATTAATGTCGACGAATAATTTACTCGAAAAAATAGAGAAAGTATCCGTGAATTCGGCATTGCCAACTCCAACCACACCCAAATTATTTGGATGTGGGCCATCTAAAAAATAACCGGCACTGGCGTAGGCTTTTAATATGCCTGGACTAGCGTCGGCTGAAGCTATTGCTTGTCTTCTATAGGAATAGCCTGATTCGGTGTTGGCATCGAACCCTTGATCGTAAACCGAACCATAAGCGTGTGACACTGCGTTTGTATGAGAATCGGTTTGACCATCTGCAAACGGCAATACCGTGTACGGCGATGGATCAGGATACGAATGCCCCCCTACTTTAGCGCCTGCGCTGGCGAATGTTGTATAAGCATGTAGTGTGGGTGAGCTGCAAAGTAATAGCCCAGCTATGATGTATTGACGCTTCATGACGACCCTCTTTTTTGGCATTCAATTTAGGTACCATAGAAATACCAGATAGAAATATTTGCGTCAATCGTAAATTCTTGGATTTATTTCGGTACTATTTCACAGATTTTTTCCGAGAATTGGAGCTTGCGTGTCCATCCTAGTTTTAGCCAGCTATGTCCATGCCCACTGCCTGCACGTTGAGCGCCTGCCCTGTTCAGGCGAATCCGTGCAAGCTACCGGCATAATTGAGGAGCACGGCGGTAAGGGTTTGAATGTCGGCTTAGCCGCGCATAAACAAGGCGCTGAGGTGGCAATGCTATTGCCGCTGGGAATGGATGCAGTTGCGGACAGTGTGATTACATTACTGAAGAATGAAGGACTGGACGACCGCTGGCTTCTAAGAACAGGACCACAATCCGGTTTTGGTGTCGGCTTTATAGGCCCGAATGGCGAGAATTTTTTGGCCGTCTATCCAGGCGCCAACGCCCTGTTGAATAAGGAACATGTCGAACAGGCCTTAGCCGCCTTTCCAGACCTAAATTTGATTTACGCCCAGTTTGAAATCCCGGAAGCACCAATCCGCAAAGCGTTCGAGATTGCACGTCAGCGCGGCATCCGAACGATGCTGAATCCGTCACCCTGGCGCCAACCTGATCCTGGCTTATTAAAGCTAACCGATATTTTGGTGGCAAACGAAACCGAAGCCGCGTCACTATTCGGCCTAAGCAACAGTGAAATCAGTCTGGAGCGGTGGATGAATAACTTAGCCAACTGTGCGGAACAAATTGCCTGGTCAGGAGAGCTACTGGTGGTAACGCTAGGTGAAGCGGGATGCGTGGCCTTAACGAAAGATAACGTCGTATATCAACCGGCTTGGCCCGTTGCCGCACTGGACGCCACCGGCGCCGGTGACGCGTTCAGCGCCGGCCTGGCGACTGCCTTAATGAATAATCTGAGTTTAACTGAGGCTTTGAGCCGAGCCTGTGCCAGCGGTGCCTGGGTCGCCAAGCATCGTGGCGTATTAGGATGCTTGCCGAGCCAAGCCGAGATTGACAACTTTATGCAAACCAATCCAAGGCCAAAAACAGTCTAGTTCGGCCGGATTTTCAGATTGACTCGGTAGGTGTAGGCGTCACCACGAAACGTGCCTTCGACATACTCCACGATCTGGCCGTTGTCGGCGTAAGTCTTGCGTTTCAATAATAAGCAGGGACCCGGCTGGTCAAAACCGAATACGGCCGCTTCCACTTCATCGCTCAGCACTGCTTCTATGGATTGCTCAGCATGGACCAAGCCCAAGTCGCAGTGGGTCTCAAGGTATTGATAAGCAGATCCTTCGCCGTCCCACTCGGCCAAAGCCGGTGCCACGCTTAGATCGTACCAAGCCACTTCGCGCGATAGCGGCATACCGTCTCCCAAGCGCACCCTTACCAAACGTAGAAATCGAGTAGAGGCGGGACGATTAAAAATAGAAGCGATAGTTCTATCGACGACAATCTTGTGCTCGAGAATTTGCGTGGACGGGGTAACTCCCAACTCGCGCATTTCCTCGGTAAAACCTTTCAACTTACCCATCTCCGGATTAATCCGCGAAGGTGGCGCTTTGACTGTGACGCCGGCGCGGCCATGAGTGGCAATACAATCCTGAGCCCGCAATTCTTCGTAACAACGCCGCACCGTAGTGCGACTGAGATCCAGCGCTTCCGCTAAAGCCCGCTCGGATGGCAGACTAAAACCATCTCCGAGCTCGCCGGACTGAATCATATCGGTAATGCGTCTTTGCAATTGCTTGTAGACAGGCTCGGAAATCCCGGTGTTCGGGCGAATTTTCTCAATGAAAGCGCTGCTATCATTGGCGGCGGAAGTATCGGCTGTTATTTCGATATTGCTGGAAACACTGGAAGGCATTGTGGTTGACCCGGCATTCTCATTTACGCAGTAGATTGTGAATCTTAAAGCACAGAATAGCCGCTGCCAGCAAAAACGTAATAGCGTTGGCAACGATGATGGCTACGTTCGCCAGAAAAATACCATAAATTAACCACAGCAACACTCCCAGCGTAAACATGCTGTACATGCCTAGCGATAAGGAATCGGTATCGCGGGTTTTGAAGGTCATAATCGCTTGCGGCAGAAAAGAGGCCGTAGTCAAGGTCGCCGCCAGATAACCGATCAGCTCGGGGATTAGGTCCATATCAGAAAAATCAAGCCGTGAAATGTTGCCAGCCAAAGTAGCTTAAGGCGACGAGCAATAATTGCGCAAAAGCCAGCAGCCAGAAATAACCCACAAACATCATGATTTTAACCGGCGTTTCCTGGCTTTGTTTGGAACTAAGCAACCAACCGCCAATGCCGGAAATAACAGCGACGACCAGCAAGCCAGCTATAACGATACTCATCGCAATTAGCGCGGCGGCGGCGCCAACACCTCGCGGGAGCCGTTGGTTTCCGGCATGCTGACCACGCCGGCGTTTTCCATGTCTTCGATAATGCGCGCCGCCCGGTTGTAACCGATTTTGAAGCGGCGTTGCACGCTGGATATAGACGCTTTGCGCGACTCGGTGACAAAAGCCACTGCTTCGTCGTAGAGCGCATCGGACTCGCTGTCCTCGCTGTCCAAACCGGCCACTTCGCCACTATCGGTACGTTCCTGGGTGATTTCGTCAAGATAATTGGTCGGGCCGGTTTTTTTCAAAAACTCGACCACGCGATGCACTTCATGGTCATCCACAAACGCACCGTGAGCACGCAACGGAATGCTGGTACCGGACGGCAAGAACAGCATGTCGCCGTTACCCAGCAAGGCTTCCGCACCGCCTTGGTCGATAATGGTCCGGGAGTCAATGCGCGACGATACCTGGAAAGAAATTCGAGTCGGGACGTTGGCTTTAATCAAACCGGTCAAGACATCCACGGAAGGTCTTTGCGTTGCTAATACCAAGTGAATACCGGCAGCACGGGCTTTTTGCGCCAAACGCGCAATCAGTTCTTCAACCTTTTTACCGACCACCATCATCATGTCGGCCAACTCGTCAATGACGATGACAATGCTAGGTAGCGTGTCCAATAGCGGATAATCTTCCAAGGCCACCGGGGTTTCGGGACGAAACAAAGGATCGCGAATCGGCTGACCAGCAGCTTCCGCTTCTCTGACCGCCTGGTTATAACCGGCCAGATTCCGCACCCCGACTTTGGACATCAATTTGTAACGACGCTCCATTTCCGCCACGGCCCAACGCAAGGCATTCTGTGCGTCCTTCATATCCGTAACAACTGGCGTCAGCAAATGCGGAATGCCTTCGTACACCGACAACTCCAGCATCTTCGGGTCTATCATGATCATCCGCACGTCTTCCGGCTTGGATTTATAAAGCAAGCTGAGAATCATCGTGTTGATCGCCACCGATTTACCGGAACCTGTAGTACCGGCCACCAGCGCATGCGGCATTTTGCCGAGATCCGCCACCACCGGCGTACCGGAAATATCCTTACCCATCGCGATGCTGAGTTTGGATTTAGCACGTTCGAATTCATCCGATACCAACAAATCGCGCAGGGAAACCATCTCCCGTTCCTGATTCGGAATTTCCAAACCGATGACGGACTTGCCTTCGATGATCTCAACGATACGCACGCTAGTCACCGACAAGCCGCGCGCCAAGTCTTTGGCTAAACTGCTGATCCGGCTAACTTTAACGCCGGCCGCCAAACGCAATTCGAAACGGGTAATCACCGGCCCAGGCAAAACCGCTTCCACTTCGGCGGCGATACCGTAATCCTGCAACACGTCTTCCACCTGCCGGGAAATTTCTTCCAGCTCTATTTTGGAATAGCGTTTAACTTTGATTTCGCGCTTATCCAGCAATGACAAGGTTGGCAAGGCATTGATATAGGCGCCGGGTTCCATATCATCCACGGGCTTGCTATCTTTTCTACGCAAGGGTCTAACTGCGGCAGTAGCTGACGGTTGCGCGGTTTCCAGTACTTGAATCTGCGGTTTTTTGGCGCGGTCTTCGGTTTTAGCCTCCGGCTGCTGATTACGCGGCTTTTTGGCTTCTTTTGCAGATTCGGGTCGCGCGGGTCTGTCCGAGCGGTAGCGCTCGGGCACCTCAACCGCCTGCCGGCCCACCACCGAACAAGCCGTCATCGCGCATTTGCCGATAAAGGCCATCATTGTCAGCCAGGACAAGCCGGTAAACAAGGTGACACCGGTCATGAAAATCGCCAGTAACAATAAGGTAGAGCCGGAGTTGCCTAACAAATGCACCAAGGCGTCGCCGATCTCCCGTCCCAGAATACCGCCAGGGCTCTCCGGCAAATCAACTTTGGTGCGCAGAAAATGCAGATGCAAAAACAGAATCGCCGAACCGGACACTGTTGTAGCCAGAAAACCGGCCGAGCGTGAAGCCAGCGCCCATTGTCCACCGGTCTGACGGGAGCCTTGAAACAAGATGTAGCCATACCAGAAAATCATGATGGGAATCAGGTACGCCATCAAGCCCAGGAAACTCAGGACAAAATCCGCCAGCCAAGCGCCAAACAAACCGCAGGCATTGCTGATGGATTGATACGATGTGCTATGGCTCCAACCCGGATCGTTGGAATTAAAAGTGACTAGGGCAATTAAAAAAAACAACGCACAACTCGAAAATCCTAGTAATGCGATTTCGCGATAGCCTCGCGCGGCTTTCTCTTCCACAACAGCAACCATAGTTGTCGGCTCACAATAAAAGCGTCACAAAACATGATTATAGATGATGTAAATCGATTTCACATTAGCTTAACGGGCCACAGCCTTAAAAACTAGTTAGTAAATCGGTTTTATCCGCAGGGGAATGCCCTTATAATTTTGCTACCCTAACCCGCATGGAGACTCGACATAATGGCTGCCGCAAAACATTGCAAACTTTTGATCTTAGGTTCCGGCCCGGCCGGTTACACCGCAGCCGTTTACGCCGCGCGCGCCAACTTGAATCCGGTGATGATCACCGGCATGCAACAAGGCGGACAATTGACCACCACCACCGAAGTGGACAATTGGCCCGGCGACGTGGAAGGCCTACAAGGTCCTGACTTGATGGAAAGAATGCGCCTGCACGCAGAACGCTTCAACACCGAAATCATTTTCGACCATATCCACACGGCCGATCTGTCGCAAAAGCCGTTTACCTTGACCGGCGACGCCGGCGTCTACACCTGCGATGCCTTGATCATCGCCACCGGCGCGTCGGCCAAATATTTGGGACTGGACTCCGAAGAAGCTTTCAAAGGTAAAGGCGTTTCCGCCTGCGCCACTTGCGACGGCTTCTTCTACCGCAATAAACCGGTCGCGGTGATCGGCGGCGGTAATACTGCTGTGGAGGAAGCCTTGTACTTGTCCAACATCGCCTCCGAGGTGATCGTAGTACATAGACGCGATAAATTCCGCTCCGAAAAAATCTTGTCGGATAAACTGATCGAAAAATCAAAATCCGGCAATGTGCGTATCGAGTGGAACCATCAACTGGACGAAGTGCTGGGCGACGAGATGGGCGTGACCGGTCTGCGCATTAAAAACAGCCAGGACGGCTCGACCAAAGATTTGGATGTGCACGGTGTGTTCATCGCCATCGGCCACACACCGAATACCGATATTTTCGAAGGCCAATTGAAAATGGAGCACGGTTATATCGTGGTTAACAGCGGTATCCACGGCAACGCCACAGCAACCAGTGTGCCAGGTGTATTCGCGGCTGGCGACGTGATGGACTCGCATTATAAACAAGCCATCACCTCGGCCGGTGCCGGCTGTATGGCAGCTTTGGATGTGGAAAAATATCTGGATGAATTGGCCGGCTAGCGCTTTGCTTTTGTAACTGTGGGTCACGTTGCCGCGACAGCGGTTACGTGACTTATCGAAGTCCAGCGGCTCCGAATAAGTCAGGGAACGCTATCGCGCACCCTGACCTACCGACATTCAGTATACCCAGGGCAACAGCCGCCAAGTGGATGCGCAAAAATCTGCATAAACGCTGCCGAACTCTACCAACAGCATCCGCTCTTCAATTTCTATGCGCCGGGTAAACGCCCAAATCGTTGGTACAAGCAAGGTCGCCAAAGCGACAAAATCCCCCATCGCCACACCGGCGGCAAACAAGGCTATCAACAAGCCGGTGTAGGCCGGATGCCGCAGCCAGCGATACGGACCTTCCTTTATCAGACGATGCTCTTGCTGTATCGCTACATTCGTCGTAAAAAATCGCCCCAATTGCATCACCGCCGTGTAACGCAGATAAAGTCCGGCGGCAAACAACGCCATTGCCATTGCTTGTCTAGGCAGATACTCAAGCTTGATCGGCGCCCAAGCCAGATTTTTAAACCATAAGGCCAGCCCCAGACTGACCAAGATACTGATCCACAATACACGTTGCGAACGCCGTTCGGTACTCAAAATCGACCCTGCATGCACCGCAGTGCGGCGAGCCAACATAATCTCCGCCGCCATCCAAATTAAGCACAGCATTAGCCACAAAATCCGTACCGATGTCATTGATCGCCCTCCGGCGAAAAAGTCAGTGAAATGACGGGTATGCCAGGATGCCCGCGCCTCGTGTAACATACCGCAATTTGCCGGCTGTTATGAAAAAGATCATAGAACTGAAACAGGTTTATAAGGATTACCCGCAAGCCGGCACGCTGCAAACCGTTTTGCACGACATCAATCTGGACATTTACCCCGGCGAATTCGTCGCCATCGTCGGGCCGTCAGGCAACGGCAAATCCACTTTATTGAATCTGCTTACCGGCATCGACCATCCCAGCCAAGGCCAAGTCATCGTCAATGGTGCCGAGCTGCAAAAACTCAGTAACGAAAAGCTCACCCGTTGGCGCGGCGCCAATATCGGCATCGTGTTTCAGTTTTTTCAGTTATTACCAGCCCTGAATCTGCTGCAAAATATCGTACTGCCGATGGACTTTCTCGGCTCGTTAAACAAACACCAGCGCCGCGAGCGGGCCATGCATTTACTTGACCTGGTCGGCCTAACCGATGCGGCGGAGCGCTTGCCCAGCCAGGTTTCCGGTGGCCAGCAACAACGGGCGGCGATTGCCCGCGCGCTGGCAAACGACCCGCCACTGATCGTCGCCGACGAGCCGACGGGCAATCTGGATGCGGCCACCGCCGACTCCGTGTTCGATTTATTCGCACACTTGCGCGACCAAGGCAAAACCCTGGTGATGGTCACCCACAACGACACGCTGGCTGACGCCGCCAGCCGCAAACTGGAAATTCGTTCCGGACGAATCCACGCCGACAGCCAGCCGGCAGGCAGCAGGTGAATACGCTCTGGCATAAAGTCTGGGCCGACTTGTGGCTGACAAAAAGCCGCACTGCCCTGGCGATTATTAGCATCGCCGTCGGCGTCTGCTGTGTCGGCACTCTATTCGGCATGATCGACTTGCTACTAAGTAAAATGGATGCCGCGCATCGGCAGTCGCAACCCTCACATATCAATCTGATTTTGCGACAGGATGCAGACATCGGTTTGCTGGAGCAAATCAAGGCCATACCTGGCGTAGCCGGCGTGGATACGATGACACCGCTGAGCGTGCATTTCCGCCAACCCGGCGAAACCGACTGGCGCCTGGGTACGCTAATAATCCGCCCAGACTATGACAATCAACATTTCGACAAAACCGCTTTGCAATCCGGTAATTGGCCAAGCGGAGATCAAATTGCGATTGAAAACCTCTCCGCGCTGTCCAGTGGCATACAAAACGGCAACATCGAATTCGAAACCGCCCTAGGGCCACAAACCTGGGCTATCGGCGGCATCGTCCGCCATCCCTTTGTTAAACCGCCCAAATTCGGCGGCCAGGTGCATTTTTTTGCCGGCGCAGCCCATGCTGCCCAGTTCGGGATTCCGGCAAACAGTTTCCGGCAGTTATTGGTGCAAATCGCCGAACCTTACAGCAGCGAGTCCGCCCGTAACGTTGCCGGGCAAATTCGTAGCCTGCTGAGCGCGCAGCATATCGGCGTCAATGTCACCTTGTTGCAAGACCCGGAACAACATTGGGGCCGGCCGTTTTTAGCCGGGATCAACGGCGTGCTGCAAATCATGGCATTAGTCTCGTTAGCCCTGGCTAGCGTACTGATTTTAAACACCGTATCGGCCCACATTACCCAGCAAACCGATCAGATCGGCGTCATGAAAGCGCTGGGCGCCAAGACCATAACGATTGCCAAACTGTATCTACTGGAAATCCTATTTTTATCATTGGTGGCGATCGTTTTGGCTATACCGCCTGCCCTAGCCGCCGCTTATTTCAGCGCTTGCCGACTACTGGCTTTATTCAATATCGACTGCGGCGCGTTCGTAATTTCCGTGCCCGCCGTTGCTTACATGCTGCTCGGTGGCCTGCTGGCGCCGTTGCTGGCGGGGTTGCCGCCAATTCTGCGCGGTGCGGCAATGACGGTGCGTGCGGCAATCGCCAGTTATGGCGTGGGCGCGGATTTTGGCTACAACCGTTTCGATCTGCTAATAGAGAAGTTCGGCGCGCGCTTTCTACCGACTTTATCCGCCGCAGCTTTAGGGAATTTGTTCCGCCGTAAAGCCAGGCTGTTATTGACGCAAAGCGTATTGATCTGTGCCGGCGTGATGTTTTTAGTGCTGACCAGTTTGATCGCCTCGTTGAATTTAACGCTGGACCGGGAAATGGCCCGTAGCCGTTATGCCGTGCGGCTGGGCTTTACCCAAGACCAATCCGAGCAAACAATTCGCGACATTACCGCAGCGGTGGCCGGCACGGAACAAATAGAATTCTGGCAACGATCCAGCATGCAAATTTCTAAGGACGGCCTGGCCTTGCCGCAAAAAGGCAGCCTGGGCATGCACCTGCTGGCATTGCCGGCCATCTCAAATATGTACCAACCGTTGATCGAATCCGGTCGCTGGTTGCAAGCCAGCGATGCCGGCCAGCGCGTGCTGGTGCTAAGTGCGGATACGGCAGAGCTGAACGGTATCCGAGCCGGCGATATGCTGGACGTCGCGCTCGGAGCCGATCACGAGAGATGGCAAGTGATAGGCATCTATCGTTGGTTGGCCGGCAACAGCTATGCGGTGGAACCGGCCTATGCGCCGCTGGAAACCCTCCGGCAGATTACCCAAAACCGGGAATTGGCATCGTTTGCGTTGCTCAATGCGCCGATAGCAGACCTGCATCAGGAGGCCGACTATCTACGCAACTTGCAACAACAGTTTCAGGAGCATGGCGTACAACTGGATGTTTACACCACGCTCGCCAAACTGGAACAACGCCAGTTTACCCGCAACCAGTTCAAACCAGTGCTGAACACCCTGCTGGGTCTGGCCTGCATGATTGCGGCAGTCGGCGGTATCGGTCTGTCCGGCACGTTGGCAATTAGCGTATTGCAGCGCATTCGCGAAATTGGCGTATTGCGCGCCATCGGCGCCCCCTCCACAAAAGTGTTCCGCATGTTCTTACTGGAAGGCCTGCTGCATGGCGGCATGGCTTGGTTACTGAGTATTCCGTTGGCTTATTTGGCCGCCGAGCCGCTAGCCAAAACACTCGGACGAACTATGCTTGGCATACAACTGGATTTCCGCTTCGACTTATGGGCAATTCTGTATTGGCTGCTGATTGTACTTACGGTAGCTTGGATCGCTGCTTTCTGGCCGGCGCGTAAGGCAACCCGCCTAAGCATTAGAGAATGTTTGGGACACTGAACAGCTGAGTATTGGGTTTTACCTAAATGAGCAGTGACCATTTATCAATGACCAAAAACACTTTGATTAGCCCATTTAAATTCCTGCTTATTTGCTGCTTGCTAGCCAGCTTTGCAGCGCTGGCCGACGTACCGGTGCGAATCGGCGTATTAGCCTATCGGCCCAAGCCGCAAACCCTGGAACAATGGCAAGCACTGCGTAAAGTCTTGCACCAAGCTATACCTGAGCGCGAATTCATCATCGAAGCTTTGAACTACGACGAACTGGAAGCCGCTGTAAACAGTAAACAATTGGACTTTGTGCTGACCAATCCCGGCCACTATGTCCATATCAGCTATCAGCATGGTTTTTCAGCACCGCTGGCAACATTGCTCAGACACGAGAACGGCCGCTCCCAAGATGTGTTCGGCGGCGTGATCTTCGCGCTGGCCGAACGCGGGGATATAAACGCGCTAAGCGATCTGCGCGGCAAAAAAATCGCGGTTACCAGCCAAGATTCCTTGGGCGGATTCCAGATGCAAGCTTACGAAGCCGCCCAAGCCGGAATAGACCTTACCAAAACCTCAAAATTGCTGCTGACCGGGATGCCGCACGATGCAGTAATGGAAGCGGTATTGTCAGGGCAAGCCGATATAGGATTCATCCGCAGCGGCGTTCTGGAGGATTTGGCCACCAGAGGCCAGCTCGACTTGGGGCGGATCAAAATCCTCAATTTGCAAACATCCGCGAACTTCGCACTGTTATCGACGCAACTTTATCCGGAGTGGCCGTTTGTAGCCTTGCCGAGCGTAGACCGCGAGCTGGCCAAAAAAGTCGCCGGTACTTTGTTTATGATGGGCCCCGACCTTATTCCAGGGATTGATGGCTTTACCATACCGGCCGATTACAATTCGGTAGAACAATTACTGCGGCACTTGCGTGCCAAGCCCTTCGACGCCGTTCCGCTGTTCACGTTGACGGATATTTGGCAACGTTACCCTACACCGGTGCTGGCAATCAGCGCCGGCGTATTCCTGGTGGTGTTGCTCAGTTTGAGTTTATTCTCGATGAACCGTTATCTGGCGGCGGAACGGCGCCGAGTCCGCGAACAAAATATTCGGCTGGCGGACAGCGAATATCGCTGGAAATTTGCCCTGGAAGGTGCCGACGAAGGCGTATGGGATTGGGACATCGTCAGCGGCGAGGTATTTTTCTCGCCGCGCTGGAAGTCGATGATAGGTTATGAACCCGAAGAATTCGCCAATAACTTCGACGCCTGGCGGAACAGCCTACATCCGGACGACACCGAGCGGGTGCTGCAGATCCTGTCTGACTACTTCGACGGCAAGAATAAATTGTATTGGGTGGAGTTTCGCATGCGCTGCAAGGACGGACGCTATAAGTGGATACTCGCCAAGGGCATGGTGGTAGCGCACACACCGGAAGGCAAACCGCAACGGATGCTGGGTACGCACGTCGATATCGACAAGCATAAACAGATCGAGCAGGAATTAAGGCAAAGCCACGATGCCTTGTTGCGCTCCAATGTTGATCTGGAGCAGTTCGCTTATAGCGTATCCCACGACATGCGGCAACCCTTGCGCATGGTCTCCGGCCATTTGCAGTTTTTGCAACGCAATCTGCCTGAATCGCTGGACGAAGACGCGCGGCAAAATCTGAATTTTGCCTTGGAAGGCGCCAAGCGCATGGACGCGATGATCGTCTCGCTGCTGGAGTATTCGCGCGTCGGCCGTAAAACCCAAGAGAAATCCTGGATTGCCAGCGATGCGGTCCGCGATGAAGTGTTGCAATTCGTCGAACCCTTGGCGGCACAATGCCAAGCCAACATCCGTTGCCAAGGCGATTGGCCTATTCTGTATGCCAGCCGCGACGAACTGAGCCGCTTGCTGCAAAACCTGCTGGTTAATGCCCTGCACTATCGCCAAGAATACCAAGCTCCCGTTATCGACGTTAACTCCGAAGTCAGTGACGGCTTTTGGCGGCTGAGTGTGCGCGACAACGGTATCGGTATAGACCCTGGACAATTTGATCGGCTGTTTCAGTTCTTCAGCCGCCTACAAGCACGCACGCGTTTCGAAGGCACCGGTATGGGCCTGGCTTTGTGCCGACGCATAATCGAACATCACAACGGCAAAATTTGGGTGGATTCAGCCGGCGAAGGCCAGGGCTCATGTTTTACTTTTGAAATTCCCTTGGGCTATACCCCCGCTACCGACAGTCAGCCGACATGAATAATCACCCAGAAACCTCGGTTGGCGCCCAACCACGCTCAAGCCTGAGCAAACCTCGGTATTACAGCCACTGGCTAACGGTAGCAGTCCTGCTAATTACACTGTTGACCAGCTACCAGGCTTGGCTGATTGCGATCGAGGACTTGGAACACGAGCGGCGGCTCTATTTCGATTTCCGCGTCCGGCAATTGGTGCAAAGTATCGAGCAACGGCTAGCCGCTTACGAGCAAATGTTATACGGCGCCAGGGGATTATTTGCGGCATCAGGACTGGTGCAACGCCACGAATATCGGGAATATGTCTCCGCACTGAGCCTCGATCAACGCTTTCCCGGCATCCAAGGCGTAGGATTTTCGCTGTGGATACCTAAAACCGAGAAAGACCGGCATGTTGCCGAGTTGCGCAAACAGGGCTTCGCCGATTACGACATCCATCCTATCGGCGAGCGGGATTTTTACACATCGATTATTTATCTGGAACCGTTTTCCGGCCGGAATCTTCGCGCCTTCAGTTACGACATGTTCTCCGAACCCACCCGCAACCTAGCATTAAGCTATGCCCGCGATAACAACAGCCTGGGTGTTACCGGAAAAGTTAAGTTAATACAGGAAACCGAACAAGACGTGCAAGCCGGCTTTTTAATGTACCTGCCGGTGTATAAAAAAGACGTACCGCACGACACGCTGGAGCAGCGCCGCGCCAATCTATTGGGTTGGGTTTACGCGCCATTCCGCACCAAGGACTTAATGGCCGGGATTGGCGGCGAACTAGAAAGCGATTTGGGATTGGAAATATTCGACGGGGAAACATTAAACGAAGAAAGCCGCATGTACGGCTCGGCACCGCCGGCAAACATTCAACCACTATTGACCTCCAAACAACAGATTGTTTTGGCTTGCCACCCGTGGACCGTATTGATTCATGCCGAACCGAATTTTCAAGCGCGGGTCGATCAAGACAAGCCATTAATTATCGCCGGCAGCAGCGTTAGCCTCAGCTTGCTGCTAAGTTTGCTAACCTGGCAGTTGGTGAACAGCCGCAGCCGGGCAATGGCCCTGGCGCAGAACATGACCGCCGAATTGCGAGAGAGTGAAAGCCGGTTCCGGGCCATGGCGGACTCGGCGCCGGTGATGATTTGGCTCTCGGACACAGCCAAGCGCTATTACTGGTTTAACAAAGTCTGGTTAGACTTTACCGGGCGCAGTATCGAACAAGAACTAGGTAATGGCTGGTCAGAAACGGTACATCCGGATGATCTGGAGTTTTGTCTAAACCACTACACCCAACACTTTGAAAAACACCAACCGTTCAGCATGGAATATCGTATGAGACGCCACGATGGCGAATATCGCTGGTTGTTCGACACCGGTATTCCCCGTTACGACGACCACGGCGAATTCGTCGGTTATATCGGCTCTTGCATCGATATTACCGAGCGTAGACAAATCAGCATGGCTCTGGAATCCAGCAACGCCGATCTGAGCCGTTTCGCGGAAATTTCCGCCCATCACTTGATGGAGCCGACTCGCCGCTTCGGCAGCTTTACTCAACGCTTACGCAACTCATTGAAGGCGTATCCGGAGGCCTTAGGCAACGAAGACATTAATAGTTGCCTGGATTATCTGGAACACGACGCCCAGCGTTTACTCGGTCTGGTACGTGACATTCAACTTTACGTGACCGCCGATCAATCCCGCGACAAAATGACTCAGGTGGACGCCAAAGCTGCTGCCGAAGCGGCTATCCAAGCATTAGCGAACAAGATAGAGGTTGCAGGCGCAAGTGTCAGCGTCGGCGAACTACCGCATGCCTATATCGATCACCCCCGCATGGCCGAGCTATTTAGATTGCTTTTGGACAATGCACTCAAGCACGGCCGGCCGGCCAATTCTGAACACCCCTTACGGATCGAAATTGGCGGCGTATCCGATCTGGACGTAAATCGTTATTATGTGCGCGATAACGGCGATGGGATAGATGCGGAATACCGGCAACGCGTCTTCGAAATCTTTGAGCGCCTGCATTATCGCGACAACGAGGCCGGTACCGGCATTGGTCTGTCGATAGCCCGCCGCATCGTCAGCAGTTGTCGCGGCAAAATTTGGATTGAAAGTACAGCGCAGAACGGTACGGCTGTGCTGTTCGAGCTACCCAATATCGAAGGAAATAAGCATGACGGATAAAGCAACGCCGCTGTTCGATGTGTTACTGGTGGAAGACGAACCCGCCGACGCCCATCTGGTGAAAATGAGCTTCAAGGAAAACCGGGTGCGTTGCAATCTGCATCATGTCTGGGACGGTGTCGAGGCGCTGGCGTTTTTGCGGCGGCAAGGCGCCGACTACGTAGACGTGCCGCGCCCGGATTTGATCCTGCTGGATCTGAATATGCCGCGCATGAACGGCCGCGAGTTTCTGGCTAAAATCAAGTCGGAACCGGACTTTTCCAGCATCCCGGCTATTGTCCTGACCACTTCCGATATTGAGCGCGACGTGGTCGCAACCTATCAACTAGGCGCCAATAGCTACATTACCAAACCGGTGGATGTCGAACAATTTATCGCGGCGGTTCGGCAAATCGAAGGCTATTGGTTTAATGTAGTGCGCTTACCAAGCAAGCAATAATTATGACCGAAGCGACAAATTGCTGCGTTTTATTAATCGAAGACGAACCGGGCGATGCCAGCCTGGTTCGGCAATATTTGCGCGCCTCGCCTAATCTGCGTTTCGAATTGATCTGGCGCGAGAATTTGGCGGACGGCGAACAAATCATTGCCCAACAAAAAATCGACGTGGTGCTGGTGGATTTAAGCCTACCGGATTCGCGCGGCCTGGATACCGTCAGACGCATCCGCAAAGCGACCCGAGTACTGCCGATTATCGTGCTGACCGGGCACGACGATACCGAGTTTTCTCTGAAGGCTCTGGACTGCGGCGCGCAGGATTATCTGATCAAAAGCAGCATAGACACCGACAGCCTGGTCAGGGCAATACGCTACGCGCTGACGCGGATAAGCTTGGAAAAGCGGCTTCACGAGTCCGAGCAACGGATGAGTATGGCCATACAGAGCGCAAGCTTGGGCTTATGGGATTGGCATATTCCCAGCGGGAAAGTGATTTTCAACGACCTATGGGCCTCGATGCTGGGGTACACGCTTGACGAAGTGGGATCCGATATCGACATTTGGAAACGCTTGGTGCATCCGGACGATTGGCATTTAATCACAGCCTCTCTGGAGCCGCATTTGCGCGGCGAAACCGACCTTTACTCTGCTGAACATCGCTTACTGCACAAGCAAGGCCATTGGGTTTGGGTGCACGATACCGGCCGCGTACTGGAGTGGGATTTTCATGGCCAACCGATTCGCGCGGTCGGTATCCATCAGGATATCAGCTTACGTAAGGCGTCGGAGTTGCGCGACCACTTGTTAATATCGGCCCTGGAAACGGTGGAACACGGTGTAGTGATTACCGACATAAATGCCAATATCGAATGGGCCAATAAAGCCTTTGAAACGCTGACCGGCTTTAGTCGCCAAGAAGCCATAGGCATGCGGCCCAACGAGTTGGTTAAATCCGGCAAGCAAGACCCGACGTTTTATCAGGCTTTATGGGAGACCATACTAGCTGGAAACACCTGGCGCGGCGAAATCGTCAACCGGCGCAAAAATGGCGAACTGTATGACGAAGAGCTGGTGATTTCCCCCGTCAAGGACCAGCAAGGCTGTATACGCCATTTCGTCGGCGTTAAACAGGATGTTAGCGAACGCAAAAGGATGCAAACCGAGCTGTGGGAATTGGCAACAACCGACGGCTTGACCGGTTTTTTAAATCGCCGGCACTTTATGGCCCGCCTGGAAAACGAATTTGCCAGAGTAAAGCGCAGTAATCACCGGGTAGCGGTATTAATGCTGGACCTGGATCATTTCAAGCAGATTAACGACGGTTACGGACACCCCACCGGCGACGCGATGTTGCAACACTTTGCCGGGATTATGCGCGCGGAATTACGCGAGATCGATGTCGTGGGCCGGATTGGCGGCGAGGAGTTCGCGATATTCATGCCTGAGACCGACGCCGAACCAGCCATGATAATTGCCGAACGCTTACGTAAGGTGCTGGCCGATACACCGTTGGTTATTGATAAGCATACGATTCCGATAACCGTCAGTATCGGGATTGCCTTAATGCATGCCGATAGCGGTACGGCGGATTGCGTATTGACCAAAGCTGATAAAGCGCTATACACCGCTAAGGAAAATGGCAGGAACTGCGTACGCGTCTGGCTTTAGCGGTCTAATGCCAAAACTGCAAAGCGCCTTTAAAGCGTGATGGGATAGAACACATTGGAAAAATCGACATAAATTTCCACGCTAGCGCCGCGGCGGCGGTCCTGGATGCGTTTGTCGACAATCTCCTGCGGCACCGGCAACCCATTCCGGCGCCGGTCATTTTTGACGTCACGCTGTTTGTAAACTCGGACCAAAACCTCGCAGCCGTTAAACAACAAGCCGTTCAGATTCTTGATAGCGCGAATGCCGGCTTCATCGGAATTCACCGACACCAAGCCATGATGCTCCAGCTGATTGCTGCGCTTGTCCCGAATCACCATCACATCGACCGTTATTACCTGCTTGGCTTGTTCTATTAAATCTTCACTGACCGCCATCGCCACGTAAAAATACAATTCGTTGGGCCGGGTCGGTGCCGGAATATTCCGAAAAAAAAGCAGCATAAAAAATCTAGCTAACAGTAGGCAGACAAAAATAAGCCGGAAGCCCTAAAAATAGCGCGTTTCCGGCGCGGATGCGTTTATACCGGACTTGGAAACGCCGAAAACCTAAGCCATGCAAACGCCGCTTAAGTGTAGGCTTAAATTTAATGGGCTTAGGCATATCCGGATTTTTTTGTCTGCTTTGGGCTATGCCTGCCCCAAGTCCGCCAAAATCTTATCCCGCACCAACTGCCCGGATAACGTCACCATTGGCATGCCGCCGCCGGGATTGACACTGCCGCCGACGAAATACAGATTGGATAGCTGATGGCTGCGTTGCGGCGCTTTAAATCCGAGGTTTTTCCAGCGGTCTGCCACCACACCGTAAATCGAGCCCAGATTGGAATAGTATTTGGCCTGAATATCCAACGGCGTCCAATATTCCTCGGTAACGATGTGCTGGCGCAAATCGGTCAAGCCCATCCGTTCCAGCTTAGCCAGCACCCGCTCGCGCAGCGCCCAATAATCCTCCGCCGTCAGCGGTTTGTCGGGGTTGATATGTGGGATGTGCGGCAGAATTTTGATGATCTCGCAGCCTTCCGGCGCCTGGCTAGGATCGGTCTTGCACGGCGCGACCAAGTAAATAGTCGGGTCGTCGGACAATTTGCCGCTACGAAACACCGCATCGAAATGCTCGCGCGGATGATCGGAATAAAAGAAATTGTGGTGCGCCAATTGCGGATACAGCCGATTCACGCCCAAATGCAAAACCAGGCCCGAACAGGTCGGCTCGAAGCGCTGCATTTTTTTCAGTTCGGCGGGCGAGCTATGCAGCAGTTTGTCCATGGCCGGAATCACTTCCATATTCGACACCACAATATCCGCCGCTAGTACCTCTCCACCTTGCAGCTTAATCCCGGTAGCCCGGCCTGCTTGATACTGAATTTCCTCGACTTCGCTGTTTAGGCGTATTGTCACGCCCAACTCTATCGCCAGTTTTTCCATGGCTTGCGCCAAACCGTACATACCGCCCTTCACGTACCAGAGCCCGTATTCGTATTGAATGTAGGGCATCAGATTCATCAAGGCCGGCGAATCGTAGGGCGAGGAACCGACATATTTAATAAAGTAATTGAGGATATCGACCAGTTTGGGATCAGAAATAAAGCGTCTCACTCCCTGATCCATCGAGCGGAACACGTCGAAATTCAAGGCGCGGATCGGGCCGTAAAACTTCAGTAACTCCCAGAATGTATCCAGGCCCTTGGCAAAATAGCCGACTTCAGTTTCGGTACCCAGCTTTCTGGAATAGGCCATGAAGCTAGCGAATTCGGCGGCCGTGTTCGGGCCCAGTTTGTCCAACTCGCGGCGTTGATTTTCCTGGTCCTCACATAAATCAATGGTGGTGCCGTCTTCGAAGAAATTGCGCCAGTGCGGCTCGACTTTTTCGATACCGACATAATCGGCCATGTTTTTACCGACCTTCGTAAACAAGGCCTCGAAGATATGCGGCATGGTCAGAATTGACGGCCCTAAATCAAAGGTAAAGCCGTCTTTGGTCATGATGTTTAGTTTGCCGCCGACCTTGTCGTTCTTCTCGACCATTTCCACTGCAAAGCCTTCGCTAGCCAGCGAAATCGCTGCAGACAAACCGCCCAGACCGGCGCCGATGATGACGACGCGTTTAGTATTGTTTTGCTTCATCAGTAGTCCCGTTTCCATGACAACAGTAATTTAAAGTTTTGCCAGCGTTGCGTTAAATCGAAGGCTGAGTATTCGCGAAAAGCTTGCAGCGCCGGCCAGTTGCGTTTGATGCGTTCTATGAGCGAACCTTCGCCATAGACAAAGTCCATATAGCCTTTAAAGTCCTGATAGCGTTGTTCGGAATACGGAAACCAGTTCGGTTCCTTGGGCAAATGGCTGCGGCTGGTCATGCCTGCCACCGGATAGGTGAAATTGCGCAAGCCTTCCGCGCCGTGATAACGGCCGAAGCCGCTTTTTTTCACGCCGCCGAACGGCAAGCCTGGATGACCAATGTTTTTGATGACGTCATTGATCGCCCAATTGCCGACTTGCAGTTGGCCGGCAATTCGCTCGGCTTTAGGAATATCCTGGCTCCACACGCTGGCATTCAAGCCAAATTCGCTATCGTTGGCCAAACGGATTGCTTCCGCTTCATCGCTAAAAGCCATCACCGGCAGCAGTGGCCCGAAGCTTTCCTCACGCATCACCCGCATGCCGTGATGCACGTTCCACAGCACGACCGGCTTAAGGTAATTGCCCTGCTTTTCCAGCGGACCAGAGGCTTGCGCGCCTTGGGCGATGGCGTCCTGATAGTGCGCTTCGATAGTCGCAAACTGCCGCTCCGTGGTCATCGCACCCAAGTCGCCTTGTGGGTCGTGGCCGACTCGCAGTTGCGATACGCCTTGCTGCAACAAGCTTAAAAACTCATCGTGACATTGCTGTTGCACGTACAAACGCTCCACCGATACGCAGACTTGACCGCTGTTGCAAAACGCGCCATACAAGGCCGCGTCGGCAGCGCGCTGCATTTGTGCGTCGTTGAACACCAGCATCGGGTCCTTGCCGCCCAATTCCAGCAATACCGGAATCGGATGCTGCGCGGCCCGTTGCATCACGGCTTTGCCGCCATTTAGACCGCCGGTGAAAAACACCAAATCCGGGCCGGCGTCAATCAACTGCGCACCGATTTCACCGTCACCGACCAGCCATTGCACCAAGCCTTCCGGTAAATCCAGTTGTTTGAACAGATCAATAATTAGCTGGCCGACCGGCAAACTTAATTCGGAGGGTTTCAGGATCACCGCATTGCCGGCAAACAACGCAGTCAGCAGTGGCCCGACCGAGAGTTGAAACGGATAATTCCACGGTGAGATGACCGCCACCACACCAAAAGGCCGACGCTCGATGCCGGCTGTGGCGCCGGGAAACGCAAACGGCGAGGTAGGGATACCTCGATACGATAAGATATTGGCGGCATGCTTTTGGTAATAGCGCGCTAAATCCAAAACAGGATATATCTCGCCCAGCAAGGCCTCGGTGTGCACTTTGCCGGTGGTCTGGCTGATTAACTCGCAAATCGAGTCCAGCTGGACCATCAATACGGGCACCAGCTTAGCTAAGATTTTGGCCCGCTCGGCGACCGGTCGCTTGGCCCAAATGTGCGCGGCGGCTCGGGCGGCAAGCATCTGCTTTTGAATAACCGCCTGATCGCTAACCGGAAAATCACCCAACACCCGGCCTTCGACCGGCGAAACGGCCTGTATGGTCGACATTGGATTAGGCCTTGGCTTTTTTCAGCCAGGCACTTTGCTGGATTTCCTTGAATTGCACCCGGTGCTTGCGAGAAATCAGATTCGAAGAAATCCGCGCCGACTCATAAATCGTCGGCAATCCGCTACCGGGATGGGTACCGCCGCCAACCAGATAGCAGTTGTCCAACTCTTCAAAGCGGTTATGCGGCCGCCAGTACAGCATCTGGCTGAATTTGTGCGACAGGCTGAACGTAGCGCCCTTGTAGACGTGTTCTTCGCTTTCCCAGGTGCCGGGGGTGATGATTTTTTCGCATTCGATATGTTCACGAATGTCGGTTAAACCCAGACGTGCTCCCAGCGTATACAGCACTTGTTCGCGAACTTCCTGGCAATGCGCTTGCCAATCGACGCCACTGTCATTGTTGGGCATCGGCACTAACACATACAAAGCCGATTTGCCTGCTGGAGCTAGGCTAGCATCGGTAACCGAAGCGTTTTGCACGTAAAACGAGAAATCCTCAGTCAAGGTTTTATTGCTGAAGATATTGTTGATATTGGTACGGTAATCCTTAGCAAACACGATGGTGTGATGCGGCAGGTCGTATAGCTTGTCGAGCCCCAAATACAGCATGAAGGTCGAGCAGGAATATTCGCGTTTTTCCAACTGTTGATGATCGTACTTCCGCAAGGTACCCGGTTCCAGCAAATGGGTCATGGCGTGGGCAAAATCGGCATTGACGATCACTTCATCGCCGCGTACTTCCTCGCCGTTTTGCAATCTCACGCCCTTGGTCGCGCCGTCTTCGACGATCAACGAGGCGATTTCGGCGTTGAGATGAATCTCGCCGCCGGATTCGGTGACGACTTGCGCCATCGCCGTGGCAATCTTATTCAAACCACCAGCGACGTGGTAAATACCGTATTCATGCTCCAGGTACGGCAACATGGTAAACAGCGCCGGACACTCCCAAGGCGACATGCCCAGATACTTCGACTGAAAGCAAAACGCCAGGCGCATTTTTTCCTTATCAAAATACTGGCCCAGGTTGTTGAACACGCTTTTCGGAAACGCCAGCCAGGGTATAGCTTTGATCAGATCCAACGAGAAGAACGAAGACCAATTCGAGTAATCGCGGGTAATACACGGATACAACCGATTAAAACGGCTGCGTTCGTTATCCATGAAGCGCTCATAGCCGGCGCTGCCTTCGTCGAATACTCGCTCCAGTTCCGCGCGCATGTTTTCTCTGTCCGAATAGACATTAATTTCGCGATCATCATACAGCAAACGATACATAGGGCTGAGCGGCATGAACTGCATGTAGTCTTCGCTACGCCGGCCGCATAATTCAAACATCTCATCCAGTACGCCCTTCATCAATAAAAAGGTCGGGCCGGTATCGAAGGTAAAACCATCCATCGTAATGGCCCTATTGCGGCCGCCGACGTTGGCATGCTTATCAAATATGGATACTTTAAAGCCGCGATGACTTAATAACATGCCGGCGCACAAGCCGCCGGGGCCGGCGCCAACGATGATGATATGTTTTGAATCTGCCATGATATGAGAGAGCGGTGCTTGCCGAGTCGTTTTATAAAAGCGCTAATGTAACAGCAAAATGTCAAAAAGCGACCTATTCGCCAACACCAAAATAAAATCCAAGCGCACAAGCACACGCTACGCAGGCCCGACAAATCCTGTTTAACCTAAGGTCGGAACCGCCGAGAAATCAATGGCGATTCAGTTGCTCGGCTTTACGAACGCCGGTTATCGATTTGAGCCGGAGGGGCCGAAAGGATTGTTCTCGCCTCCAGAATGGATCATTTGGCGGAAGTTTTGCGCGATATTCGTGCGAGCGCGGCATAATAGGCAGTATGAAAACACCGAAAAGACTCGAACCATTAATCGATAGCGGCCTGGTCGACGAGGTCATTGGCTCGTTGAAAAGCGGCAAAGAGGCGGCTGTCTATGTAGTGCGCTGCGGCGGAGAAATTTGCTGCGCCAAAGTTTACAAGGAGGCCGACCAGCGCAGTTTCAAGCAAAGCGTGCTGTATCAAGAAGGCCGCAAAGTGCGAAATAGCCGTCGTGCCCGGGCGATGGAAAAAGGCAGCAGCTACGGCCGCAAAGAGCAGGAGTCGGCTTGGCAAAATGCTGAAGTGACAGCTTTATACCGCCTGGCGGATGCCGGCGTCCGAGTGCCAAAACCCTATAATTTCATCGACGGCGTCTTGCTGATGGAACTGGTGGCCGATGCCGACGGCCACCCGGCGCCTAGACTCAACGATCTGGAAATGCCGGCGGAGCTGGCGCGCGAATATCATGCGTTTCTGATTGGTCAGATCGTGCGCATGCTTTGCGATGGCCTGGTGCATGGCGACTTGTCCGAATACAACGTACTGGTCGGTCGTGACGGGCCGGTGATTATTGATTTACCGCAAGCCGTCGATGCCGCTGGCAATAACAACGCCCGAGTCATGCTGGAGCGCGACGTGGCCAATATGGCCGCCTATTTCGGCCAGTTCGCGCCGGAATTGTTGCAGACTAACTTTGGTAAGGAAATGTGGAAACTGTATCAAAGCGGCGACTTGCACCCTGAAACCAATCTGACCGGCCACTTCGAAGATAACGCCAAACCCGCCGACCTGCGTAGCGTGATCCGCGAGATAGACGCGGCCCGCGAAGAAAACGAGGCCAAGCAGCGTTTTTTACAGACTCCATAATTCGCTGCCTCCGGCAAAGCACAAAAAAGAAAAAGCCGGTTTTACCCGGCTTTTTCTTACTGCTTGGAACCGCTAGCACTATCAGGCATAGGTATCGATTTTGCTGCCTTTTCTTGCATCATTATCGCCATCTGCATCTTTCACAACAGCTTGCACTGGCGGCGTTGCTGCTTGCTGATTGGCTGCGGGCTGTTTCGGTTGATTGGTGATAGGGAAATACGGTGTTGAACCCACTCCCGATACGGATGACATGGTATATCTCCTCTTGATTGAATAGTACCGGCCATGTTTCGGCTGGCATCCGGTTATCGACCGGTTTTACCAAAGCTTTAAAAGGCCGCGGCCAGCCAATTGAGCTCGCTGCCTTGCACATAAGCCCTCAGTCTTTCAAAAGCTGATCCCGTATCGGTAATTGCCGAATCCGCTGACCCGTGGCCGCAAAAATAGCGTTGCACAGGGCCGGTGCAATCGGCGGCACGCCTGGTTCGCCAACACCGCCCAAGGGTGTATCGAATTCCGCGGCCGGCAGCAAATGCACTTTGATTTCGCGCGGCGCATCGTCGATGCGGGTGAGCTGATACGCATGAAAGTTATCCTGCTGTACCGCACCGTTTTTAAAACTAATTTCGCCCAGCGTCGCCAAACTAACACCCATGATGCAAGCGCCCTCAATTTGCGAGCGAATCCGCTCGGGATTGACTTGCGGACCGCAATCCACCGCCACATCGACTCTGGGGATGCTCAACTTGCCGGTCTCATCGACCGCTACTTCCACAACCACAGCGACATAGGTCACGAAACTATAATGCGCGGCCAAACCCAAGCCCTGCCCCTTGGCCAGCTGACGCCCCCAGCCGGCCTCGCGGGTCACCGTTTCGATTACGCGGCGCAGACGGCCGGTATCGACGGGGTAAAGCGCGGGCGATTCGCCGTGGTTCCAGGTGTCATTTAAACTGGTCGGATCGATCCGCCGGGCCGGGCCGATTAAATCCAACAGAAAATCCCGATGATCGCGTCCGGCTGCCGCCGCCATTTCAGCCACAAACGACTGCACGGCAAACGCATGTGGAATATTGGACACCGAGCGAAACCAGCCGATACGGGTATGCGCCGCCGCCGCCGGGTTTTCGATGCGCAGATTGTCGATTGCAAACGGCACATTGATCACACCCATGCCCAATTCCACCGGCATTTGTTGCTTGCTGTCCGGTCCGAATGTGGAGGAAATGCTAGGAGCAGCGGTTCTGTGCAGCCAGGCTACCGGCTTACCCTGTGCATCCAAGCCCGCTTCCAACCTCTCCAAGGAAACGGTATGGAAATAGGCATGATGCAGATCGTCTTCGCGGGTCCAGGTCACTTTCACCGGATTGCCTCGCATAGCCTGCGATAACAAAGCCGCTTCAATGACGTAGTCGGGTTTGGATTTACGCCCGAAACCGCCGCCCAACAGCGTGACATTGACGGTCACTTTGTCTTCCGGCAATTTCAGCCATTTTGCGACTTTATCCCGGGATAATTGCGGCGCCTGGGTACACGTCCAGATTTCGCAATGTCCCTTGACGATGCGGGCCGTCGCCGCCGGCGGTTCCATCGGTGCTTGGGCCAGATGCGGCAAATAATATTCCGCTTCCAGGCGCTTGGCTGCGCCTTGCAATGCGGCATCGACATCGCCTTGTTGGCGCACCACCTTACCCGACTGGCGGACGGCGGCTTCCAGTTCGGCTTTGTAGGCTAGCGAATCGTAGCCGGCGTGTTCCCCATTGTCCCACTCGATTTTTAAGGCATTTCGGCCCTGGATCGCCGCCCAGGTGTTGCTTGCAATCACCGCGATACCACCCAACGGATTGAATTCGGCAGGAAGCGGACTGCTAGGCAATTCGACAATTTTTATGACTCCCGGCACTTTAAGCGCGGCACTAGCGTCATATTTTGAAAGCTTGCCGCCCAACACCGGCGGCCGCGCCACGACGGCGTAAAGCAGACCTTTCAGTTGGGTATCGATGCCATACATAGCGCGTCCGGACACAATATCCGCGCCGTCGTAAACGCCTTGCCGGCCTTTGCCGATGTAACGAAATTCCGTCGAATTCTTCAAACGCAAGCTGTCGCGGTCTGGCACCGGCAACTTTGCCGCGGCTTTGGCTAACTCGCCGTAGCCCAAGGTTTTGCCGCTGGCGATGTGCAGTATATGGTGTTGCTCGGCGCGGACTTCCGTTATCGGCACGCGCCAGCGCGCTGCGGCGGCAGCTTCCAGCATTTGTCTGGCAGCCGCGCCGACTCGGCGCATCGGCATGAAAAAGTGGCGCATGCTACGCGAGCCGTCGGTGTCTTGATTGCCGAAACGCTTTTCGTCACCAGGCGCTTGCACAACATGTACTTTAGACCAATCAGCTTCCAGCTCATCGGCCACCACCATCGGCAAGCTGGTACGTACCCCCTGCCCCATCTCGGAACGGTGACAGATGATACTTACCGCGCCATCGGCGGCGATGGCCACAAAAACCAAAGGATTATCGACCCAACCGTGCGGCATCGCATCAGCACCGAACTTGCCGGCAGCAGCCGGCGCGGCGGCTTCGTCCGCTCTGAGCAAAGTAGGCAGGCCAACGGCCAACACAAAGCCGCTCAAGGCGAACTGCTTGATAAAGGTCCGGCGGCTGATGTTGTCGATCAAATACCCGTCGTCGGTATCGCTTTGCTCGATATCGGCTTGCAGAAATTCTGCTGAATTTTTCATGATTGCACCTCCGGCAAACCGGCGGCCTGCTTGATCGCGGCGCGAATGCGCGGATAGGTGCCGCAACGGCATAGATTGCCGCTCATGGCTTTATCGATATCGGCATCGCTGGGTTGCGGATGCTGTTTAAGCAGTGCGGTAGCACTCATGACTTGCCCGGCCTGGCAATAGCCGCACTGCGGTACACCTAAACTCAGCCAGGCATCCTGGACTTTTTTACCGGTCTCGTCCTGCTCTATAGCTTCGATAGTGACAATTTTTTTGCCCGCCGCAGCCGAAATAGGCGTGACACAGGCGCGGGTCGGTTCTCCATCCACATGTACCGTGCAGGCACCGCACAACGCCATCCCGCAGCCGTACTTCGTGCCGGTCAATCCTAATTGGTCGCGCAGCGCCCAAAGCAGTGGTGTGTCAGCGGGCAGATTTATCTTGCGGCTTTTACCGTTGATATTAAGCGTTGTCATGAGTTTTCTCGCGTCAGTCGGCGGTTGATAACGGCGCCGGCACATCCATCAACAACATCGGCGCGATAGTTCGCAGCATGGTACACGGGCGGGATTTGGCAGTAAAGGCACTTGGTTTGGGAATAATCTAAAACGCAGGATGAGCATTCGCTTCAGTTATTTTGGAATATAGACAATACCAGGAATGATACTGATGACGGGCCTCTAGCTATCTCCCGACCTAGAGGCTTGCGTCACCAGCACCACCCATGATTTGCGCTAATCTCCGGCAAGCTTGCAAGGCAACAAGTCAGAAAATTAGTTTTACTACATATGGAAAATATGAGGCTGCCGACTATCTTGTCTGATTGCTCTCACGGAAAAAATTGAATTTTTCACCACCGGCAACCTCATGAGAATCAGGTTACCGCAGGTGATTCGATAGTCAAGGCGACTTGGAAACAGAATTTATTAAAGATGGAAGTATTAACGGCTACTTGAAAAAGCCCTGGTTTTGCCGTTTCTGTGAATACTGTTTGGGACTCAAGCGCCATTGCTCAGACAACTTTGGATTTGGCATACAGCGCCGCGCCGACGATACCGGCTTGATTCAAAAAAGCGGCGGGCTTGACCGGGGTTTTTATGGCTATCTGCTCTTTGAATTTATCGAATTTTTTACTCGCGCCACCGCCCAAAATGATCAGATCGGGCCAGAACAGTTTTTCCATCGTACTCAAATAAACGTTGAAGCGATTGCCCCAAGCTTTCCAACCCAAATCTTGCAATTTACGGGCGGCATCGGATGCGAAGCGCTCGGCCTCCAGACCGTTTTCCAGATACACATGACCCAGTTCCGTATTGGGTAGCAGATTGCCATCGGTAAACAGCGCGGTCCCCAGGCCGGTGCCGATGGTAATCAACAAGACTACACCCACTTGGCCCGCACCCTCGCCAAAATGCATTTCCGCGATACCGGCGGCGTCTGCATCGTTTAAGTTGTGACACTCGCAGTTGGTGGCTTCTGAAAACAATTTATCGATATTGGTGCCAATAAAGGCCTTGGAAATATTCGCCGCCGTGCGCACCACGCCCTGTTGAATCGCTGCTGGAAAACCGCAACCAATGGGCCCCGTCCAGCCAAAATGCAATACCAATTGCGCCAGCACCGCTGCTACCGCCTCCGGTGTTGCAGGTTGCGGCGTATCGATCCGATGCCGTTCGGAAACCAGTTCGCCCGTCAAGCTATCGACAATCGCACCTTTGATACCCGAACCGCCAATATCCACACCGAGAATTTGCATAAAATGTCCTGAAAGTTTGCCATGCAGATTGGACATTCTAGGCGAAGAGCGGCTAAGGGCTTAGAAAAATTTCCGTCACCGTGGCCGACAAACGGCTATTGCGGCTTTGGATTTCCGGTGCTGACAACGTGATCAATCAAGTAACCGTGGTCAATTATTAGCCAATTTGCGAGCGCCTGCTTGAATACAGCAACTTGCGCTTACTTTTATCAGCATACCAACAAACTTATCCACAGTTTTTGTGGAAAACCACGATCATCGGCGACAACACTAACATGTGAAAACTGTCGCCAAAGCAATTACCGGATTATGTGCCCGGATTTCTGTTATAAATGGCGCACAACAATAAAGATAACCAGGAGTACCAAATGATTACAGTGACAATTTACCTTTTAACCATGTTTTTTGCCGGCTACGCGATTTACCACGTCCGGAGCAAATAGTCCGTCATGTAGATAAAAAAAAGCCTCTACCGAACACAACGATAGAGGCTATAGAGTGTGCAGTGCCGGAGTCACTGCTTACGAGGGAGGTCACACATAAAACATAAAGCACTAGCGGGTCCAACAAAAAGCAAAATACTGGAAATAGTCGCAGCAGCGAACGACAACGTAGATATAACAAACTCACCCATCGAAAAGTTCCAAATACCGGTAGCAAACTGAATACCGGCAATACTGTCTTTCCTAAGAGTACCTGGAACGTACATCTGATCCGCCTCAACCGTTTGCAGTCAATTTAAAGTACGACTTCACTATAATCCCCTGTCGAAAATTTACAATTAGCCATTTAAGTTATTCATAATTCCCTTTTAATAAACAATATAACAGGAACTATTGCTGGAATCGCCTATCCACATCGTTTTCACCACTGCCGCCCAGAAAGGGAAAATGTGACGTGATCACCCTACCTTTTTAGCATTCGCCTCCTTGCTTCCACCACATCTGCTGGTAGATTGCGGAGTGTTAAGTTTTTTGATTCCTGACACACGTTCCGTCCTCAGAGGGGTGCTCCATAGCCCGCAATCCCCTTCGACGCGAGTATCTCGCCGACTGCGCGAGCCCCGCATCGCGAGGGGACTTTTTTTGCGGTATCCGAAGCTAGGGAATACGCAAACATTGTGAAATTACAAAGCAAACCAATACAGACTTGCAGGGCTATTAAGCCGCCAGTCCCAGCGACAAGCCCGCTAGCACCACTTCCCAGAACCGCCCAATGAATAACGAATACGAATTCACTCTGCTTTACGATGGCCGCTGCCCGATTTGCCGGAAGGAAGTGACCTGGTTACAGTCGCGAAACAAGCAAAACAAACTGGCTTTGCAAGATATTCATGCCGAGGATTTCAATCCAGCGCACTATGACAAATCGCTGGACGAATTGATGGCGGAAATCCATGGTGTGTGCGCCGATGGCCGCCTGATCAAGGGGATGCCGGTGTTTTACGCTGCTTACAGCGCTGTCGGCTTGGGATGGCTGATGGCTCCCACCCGCTGGCCCCTGCTAAAACCGCTGTTTGACCGTCTGTATGCATGGTTTGCCCGGCACCGTTTACGTTTCGGTACCTTGTTAGGCGCCAAACGCTGCCAAGATGCAAGTTGCAGCATTCGCTCCGGACATGAAAAAACATGACCCCGTTTGACGAGAACCTATCCTATGAAAAACCCCTTAGCCCTACTCGGCAGCCTGATTTTGACCGGATGCACAGTAATGGGCATTAGAAGCAGCGCCGAACCGCAATACCAATTGCTCTCCGAACGTGGGGACGTGCAAATCAGGCAGTATCCGCCCTTATTAATCGCCGAAACCGTCATTGACGCCGATTACGCGCAAGCCGGCAATATCGGTTTCAATCGCTTGGCCGGCTATATTTTTGGCGGCAATCAGCAAAAACAGCAGATGGCCATGACCGCCCCGGTGTTTCGCGAAAATGCCGGCGAACAAATCGAGATGACCGCGCCTGTGTTGCAGCAGGCTGTCGGTAACAAATGGACGATGGCTTTCGTGATGCCGGCGGGCTATAGTCTGGAGACCTTACCGACTCCAATCGATCCCCAAGTGACTATCAAAGTCTTACCCGCGAAAAAAGTCGCGGTGTTGCGCTATTCCGGCAGTCTTAACCTGGAACAAATTAACGACAAAAGCCAACTATTACTGGCTTGGCTTGAACAACAACAGCTCACACCTCTATCTGCCCCGCGTTCGGCGGCATACGATCCGCCTTGGACTTTACCCGCCTTGCGCCGCAACGAAATCCATATAGACATCGAATAAGGCATTCCGGTGACACATTTGTTAGTGGTGGCGCACGGCAGCCGTCGGGAAGCCTCTAACCTTGAAATTCGTGAGCTGATAAAACAACTGCGACTGACGGCTACCCGCTTCGCGGCAATAGACTGTGCTTTTCTGGAGATCGCCGAACCGACTATCGAGCAAGGCTTACGCCAACAAATAGCCCAGGGCGCGCGGCAGATTGTCGTGATGCCTTATTTCCTGTCAGCGGGACGCCACGTCAGCATCGATATTCCCGAACACGTGCAAAGGATACGCGACACACATCCGCAAATCGACATACGTATTGCCAACCATTTGGGCGCCGCGGAAAAAATCGGCGGCATAGTACTCGATCTGGCCAGTTTGGCTATTTGAAAACGGATTTTGCGCATCAATTTCGCCGGCGCAATCAGCCGTTCAATCAGGCTAGCGCCGGTTTCCTAACCTTAAACCAGTAACCGTGATAGACTGCCCGCTGAAAGTTCATCTTCAATATGTAATTCCCTTAGTCCCCGGGCGGACATCGCGACAGCAGTACTGCCGAACCCAGATTTCTCCCCTTATTTTCCCCATTGAGACCTTAATGCCATTTTCCAATCTCGGTTTATCCGAGGCTTTAATAAAAGCTATTGCCGATTCCGGCTACACCACCCCTACACCTATTCAAAGTAAAGCCATACCCGCCGTGTTAACAGGCCGAGACTTACTGGCCGCCGCGCAAACCGGCACCGGCAAGACCGCCGGCTTTACCTTACCGATCTTGCACCGTTTGGCGCAAACCGACTATGGCCGCAATCGGCCCGTGCGCGCCCTGATCTTGACGCCCACACGAGAACTCGCCGCGCAAGTTGCCGAATCCGTTGCCAAATACGGCGCGCATCAGCAACCGCGCTTAAAGTCGGAAGTGGTGTTTGGCGGCGTGAAGATCAATCCACAAATGATGCGCTTGCGCGGCGGCGTGGACATTCTGACCGCAACGCCGGGGCGTCTGCTGGATTTGGTCAGTCAAAACGCAGTAAAACTGGATAAAGTAGAAATGTTGGTGCTGGACGAAGCTGACCGCATGTTGGACATGGGCTTTATCAAAGACATTCGCAAAATCCTGGCCATGCTGCCGAAAAAACGCCAAAACCTGTTGTTTTCCGCGACTTTTTCCGCCGATATTCGCAAGTTAACCGGCGATTTGCTGGTTAATCCGGTCAAAATCGAAGTGGCCGTGGAAAACGCCGCCGCCGACTTGATAGACCAACGGGTTTATACCGTCAGTAAAACCGCGAAAACCGCCTTGTTGACCCATCTGGTGAAAACTAAAGACTGGCAGCAAGTATTGGTGTTTACCAGTACCAAGCACGGCGCCAACAAACTCACCGAAAAACTGAACATCGCCAATATCAAGGCTGCCGCGATTCACGGCAATAAAAGCCAGGGCGCCAGAACCAGCGCTTTGGCGGGTTTCAAAGCCGGTGACATTCGCGTGTTGGTCGCCACCGACGTGGCAGCGCGCGGCATCGATATTGCCCAATTGCCGCACGTGGTGAATTTCGAATTACCGCGCTCGTCCGCCGATTATGTACACCGCATCGGCAGAACCGGCCGGGCCGGACAAAACGGCCAGGCGGTTTCGTTGGTATCGCAAGACGAATATCAGGCCTTGCGTCTAGTGGAAAAACTAATAGGCCTGCAAATACCCCGCGAGCAAGTAGACGGCTTCTCGGCCGCTTAAGTTAAGTCAATCCACGCTCACCGAACAGTTAATTTGGTGAGCAAAACCTAGGACACCTCGCCGTTCCGTCAGTCGCTTTATCGACAAAACGGCGAGACACAGTTGGACTCTATTTCATCGCAGTAAAATTTTACCCGCTCTTGCTTGTCGGCTTTTCGCTGGTAGATTCTCCCTCGCAGTGTATTAGTTTCAATATTTCCTAGTTTGTGCTCCCGTAGATTCGATTAAAGCAATAGAGCGCATCGTTGCTGAATCTGCGGGAGCATCTTTTATCCCTAATCAATGCATCACAGAGGTTTATTATGCCCTTCGCTCACCAACCACCACCGACTCGTCCCGGCTGGAATTATCAAAGCTATTTTTTAACTCAGTTAAATAAACAAAAGCAGACCAAGGAAGCTAAGCCTGCTTAATGGCTGTTTAAAATTTTAGCGCGCACGGGTCACCGTCATTTGCGCGCTGGCAAACTTGCCGCGAAAACTCAAAGGAAAATTGGCAATGCTATTGCCGCCGAGCAAGTCGCCGATAATGCTAGCTCTAGCTGTAAAGAAAGACACAGTAGAACTAAAGTCGAAATAAATTTGCTCGATATTGGTTGCCATCTTCACTTCGCCTTTCTTGGAATAAGACCACCAATTTGCCAGAAACGGACTGGCTATCTGCGGCTCGGCAACATTGCCATGTAAAAACCAAGTGACAGCATCCGGAGTATCGGGAGAAACCGCTGCGTAAAACTCGTTTGTTGCGCTTGTCGGCGTCACTTCATAGGTCAAATTGCCGTCCCATTGTGCAGGCACGCCTTGTTTACGCAAACCGTTAACCAAGGCCGGCACGTTGCTCGCATAAGTCAGGGTGTAATTATTGATGGCAGTATTGGGATCGGTTCCGGTACCGTCCGGTGAATACAGCATGATGCCAAGGTGGGCCACCGTACCGGCTTGGGCTGGGCGATTATTCACTGCCACACCTTGGCAATGGGCAATGCGCACCACCAATTTTGCGCCGGAGTCATCCACGACAAGTTGGTATTGGCTAGGTACCAGAGCCCGTGCTTTACTTTCTGCAACAGGCGCAACGCCCACGAACTCGGTGCAATCCGTAAAAGCGACGTTAAGTCCCCTACTAGCCTCCGATTCGTCAGCCTGCACCTGCCAAGCCGCTGTTGCCAGCAAAGTAGGAATAATCCAGCCGATAGTGCGTTTCATACTGACCTCCAAAAGGGATTAATTGCGACAGTAAAGTCGCTTGCAAACTATTGCATTCACATTTAAACGTAAAGCTGCCGCCGCAGATTGCGCACCGGCTTCTAGGGAAAACACACCGTGCGTGTTACAGATATTTGAGCCAGCGCCAATGCGGCTTGCGGGCTTTTAAGGTTTCAAAACTTTGGCAGATGGGATACAGCGTTAGCACCACAAACAGCCAAATGCCATAAACCACCGGCAAACCATAACCGTAGTCTTGCGGTAATTCCGGCGACCAAATACCGCCGCCGATTATTGCCGCCACCGGTCCGTCCGTGATTGCCGCCATCAATACTGCCAGACCATGAATCAGGTACAAGTGCAGCAGATAAAAGAACAGCGGGGTCCTGCCGAATACTTGTAAAAAACCGAAGCGTTCCGCTGCCTTGCCCTCGGCCAGCGCCAAGATCAGCAACGCCGGCCCCAAGGTCATTAACAAATACAACAAGGACGGCGGGTATTTGTGGCAGTTGATAAACGACAATACGGTAAACACCGGGTCCGGATAGTTTTGCCAAGGCTTGGGGTCGCCGTACAGATTGCTGAAACGCAGTACCAAGAATGCGCCTATCAATGTTAGGCCCAAGGTAAAAAGCCTACGCCGCGTGCGCCAGACGTCGTTAGTCAATAACTTTCCAAATCCGAAGCCCACGGCCATCACGCCTATCCATGGAATCAACGGGTAATAGGGATTAAGTAGCCAGCCGTCACCGAACGGCACATCGTCCCCAGTGTGTAACACTGCCCACCAAGGCCCGAAACTTCCCAAGTCGACAGGCTTGAGTGCATCGAAAGCGTTATGCCCCACTATCATGGTCGCACCCAACGCCACACACCAACCCAACCGCAACTTTGCCAGCCCGGCCAGCGCGATCATCGACCAAGCAATCGCCCACAACACGCCGCCATCGATGTGCCGCAGATCGGCGCGAAAATTCCACGACCAGGCTTCCACGGTGCAGGTCAAAACCAGCAGTAACAGACCACGCTCCAGCAAAAATCTGCTCAACGGCGCATCCGCTCCCCGGCGACTCTGCCACAGATATGCGCTGGTGCCGGCCAAAAACACGAACACCGGCGCGCAGAAATGCGTGATCCAGCGGGTCAGAAACAAGGCCACTGAAGTCTTATCCAGATCGGTAGGGCTGAAATGACTGGCACTGAAAAAATCGCGGGTATGATCCAGTGTCATCAACACCATGACCAAGCCGCGCAAGATGTCGATAGACGCTAAGCGTCTGGAAGATGAAACGGTATCCAAGGTAATTTGCCCCGCATGATTGGCTATCGAAGACACCGAGGGTAAGATTGATGAACAAAAAACTCAAGGGGAGACTGCCATGAGCGAATGCCGGATCGCTTGCGATTTGCACGACTATATCGAAATTGCCTGTCTGTATGGCTATCGGGTCAGATTGACGTTAAAAGACAAAGGAATCGTCGAGGGCCGGGCACTGAATATCGTGACCGAAGAAAGACACGAATTTTTGTTGTTGGACCAAAACTCAATTGGGAAAATCGCGCTGGATCAACTGGCAAAACTGCAAGTACTGACGCCGAACGCACGCTTTACCGAGGTGATTTTCTAAAGCTATCTAACAGCACTGGTTATACTGGCCGCCTTTATCCGCAAAATCACAATCCTGGTTCGATGTTAGAAATATATTTAGATAGCGCCGATGTAGCCGGCATCAAAAACCTTTGCCCAGCTTTACCCTTGGCGGGCGTTACCACCAATCCGTCGATTATGGCGACCGGCGGAATCGGTCTACATGAACTGTTACCGATACTGACAGACATCATTGGCCCACAAGCGCGGTTTCATGTACAAGTGCTTAATAACTCGGTTGACGGTATCATCGCGGAAGCGCACAAACTCCACGAGTTACCGTTCGACATCATTGTCAAAATACCTGCGCATACCGCTGGTTTAAGTGCTATCAAACAACTGAAAAAAGATAATATCCCTCTATTAGCCACTGCGATTTACAACGTGCAGCAAGGGATGCTTGCAGCGCTGCATGGCGCGGATTACCTGGCTCCCTATCTCAACCGCATCGACAATCAAGGCTTTGACGGGATTGCTGTAGTCAGCGATTTGCAAGCCTTAATCGACCGCTACCAATTGCCCAGCAAACTTTTGGTTGCCAGCTTCAAAAACGTCAATCAGGTTTTGCAGGTGTTAAAACTCGGCGTGGGCGCGGTAACCTTGCCGCTGGACATTGCCCAGCAAATCTTGACCACTCCAGCTACCGACACTGCCGTTGCGAAATTCAGCCACGACTGGCAAGCGGCATTTGCCGATAAACTGTCTTTTGAAAGCTAAAGAGGAATGACGAGGAAATTTAGGAAATCGGTAAACAACTTCGCCCTTCCCCTGATACCCCAAATTACAAAGCTTTGGCAAGCTTTTCGCGTCAATTGTTGTCATAACAGGGTACAATTAGACTAACATTATATCGCTTAGCTTTGCGGCCTGTCTTAACCGTAAAGCATACGATAAACACCCAATTCGAACCCTATTCGTGTAACCATGACAACTCAATCGCACGCCCTGAAAGATTCGCGCCATAGGTATGCTCGGTTAGCGTTGGCGGCCTGTATTTATTATGCTGGAACAGAGCAGGTGTGGAGCGCAGATATGCCCGCTACAGTACAGGAAACCAGTCTGCCTTCGATAAATAGCGTTTCCGAGATCGTTAATCCTATTCCTGCCGACAACCCAATTGGCGCGATTCTGCTTAGTAAACGACATCCGCTGTTGTTACGCGCCGATTTTAGCCGCGTTAGCGAGCTTGTTAGCCAAATCTATCTTAATACTCAATTTCAACCGATCTGGTTTACGGCAAATCGCTCGGAAAAAAACCTTAACGATTTGTTGAGCATATTAAACAATGCATCCAACGATGCGTTGAATCCTGCCAATTATGACGTTGACCGCCTGAAACAACTGATCAGTGGCCCAAATCCTGATAACTCTGCCGTTGCGGGTTACGATGTGGCTTTGACCGTATCCTTAGTACGTTATCTGCACGATTTGCGGCAAGGCCAAGTGGATCCGCGCGATGTTGAGTATCCGGTACACATTGCTCCCAAACCCGCTTTAGACTTGGCTGGTTTATTGAAACAGCACCTGGCGGCGCAAACCTTGACTGAAGTGGTCGGTCAGTTCGAGCCTAAAACCAAGCAATATCAGCAGCTCAAACAAATTTTGACCCGCTTGCAGCAGTTGGGAAATCAAACGGGGCCTCAGGAATTCAAGCCCGGCAAAATGCTACGTCCAGGCGATAAGCATCCGCATATCGTGCATTTGCGCCAACGACTGCGAGACATGGGCTTACTGGACAATAGCGCCGCCGATAGTAAAACTTACGACAGCGATTTGGTTGCCGCCGTCAAAAAAATTCAGCAACAACAAGGATTAACAGCAGATGGCGTGATTGGCTCGGCCACTGCCGCCTTATTCAATCAATCTTCGAGCGAAAAAATCGCCCAGATCGCGCTGGCCATGGAGCGCGCGCGCTGGATTCCGGATACCACCGACGGACCGATGATTGTGGTTAATATCCCGGCATTTGAGTTATGGGCGTTTAATTCAGTTGACGACCCTAACCCGCTGAACATGAAAGTAGTAGTAGGCAAGTCCCCGAGCAACCAAACGCCGGTACTGTGGGAAGAAATGAAATATCTGGAATTTATGCCGTACTGGAACATTCCAAAAACTATTTATGAAAAAGAAATACTGCCAAAAGCAGCAAATAACCAAGGCTATTTAGCCAGCCAGGAAATAGAACTGGTAAGACACCAAAACAGTGAAGAGAAAGGCGGCGGCAGCTATTTGCGCGCGCGGCAGCGCCCGGGCAAGAAAAATCCGTTAGGACGGGTTAAGTTCGTATTTCCAAATACGGCGGACGTATATTTACACGACACCCCCGGCCATGCCGCATTTAACCGCCCACGTCGCGATTTAAGCCACGGCTGCGTGCGGGTATCGGCACCGGAACAATTAGCCCAATTCGTCCTGGGCGATCAGGCCGGCTGGGACAAAGAAACCATCAAGCAAGCAATGTCGGCCCCTAAAACCCGCCACGTGACGCTAAAACGCGCCGTACCGGTACTGTTTTATTACGGCACGACATTTGTCGATCATCAAAACCAGTTACGTTTTTACCCGGACGTTTACGGCCAGGACGAGCAACTGAAAAAGGCCCTGGACAAAATCCATGCTCCCACTACGGCTAGTTCGACAGCGAATAATCAATTAGTGATGAGTAAAAGCCCGGACGTCGGCGCCAATCCATAATCCGCAAAATCGAGCAGACATAAAAAAAGCGCCGCAAATGGCGCTTTTTTTATGAGCGAACGACTCTATAACTTCCAGGTTCTGAAGGTTCCAGTGTCCAGGTGGATAAAGTTTGACTCAGGGTAATATCCGACTCCGCCACGGTGCATAGCCAGCGCTGCACTATGAATACGCCGAAGGTCAAAGCGTTCGATACGAATATCTACTGCCCGCCCATGCATGTGGAAGCTGTTATTCGCAACACCGGAATTCTCGGCATGCAGTTTAGCGTTGGTCAATGGCGAACGATAACCGCAAATAACATCAAACGGTTGATTTAAACCCAAAATTTGTTTCAAATCGTGTAATTGATCCAGTAATTCCGGATCGATAGGATGCACATCGTCGGTGCGATAATCGCGCAACAAAAAGCTGATTTCATCCAACGCATCAGTAAGATAACGGCCTCTTTCAAAATACGTCAGGCTTAATTTGTCCCCAGTGTGCGGATTTTGAAACGCCAACGCCCGATGTGTCGCCAAGCGACCGTGATCAGCCAAGAACAACGAATCTTGGCTAGATTCCATGAATGACTCTCTTGGCGCCGGCTGAATAATAGAATGTACTCTACCGCCCTGATTACCATGACGATTGGCATGGTATGACGCCGTGTTTACGTGTTGCTTTTTGCCTGTGTAAATATCTCGCACGCGAGACTCATGCAGGGAGTGGCGTTCCGCATGGGCGGTATGCAGGTGCCCATGCTCGCCGACAACAGATTTAAGGTTGTTTCCGCCAGCGCTTTTGCTTAGTTTGGCAGGTTGACGAACAGCCTTGGTCGCCTGAATGACTCCATGTTTAGGCAAACGCACTGCGCTCCTTGCCGACTTCGCCAATCGATGATTTTTATCTGCTTTTACCGCTACGCTTTTCGCAGCATGAACTACGCCGGGCATTGCAATAGATAAAACAGCACCAACAGCCAGACGTCCAAAGAAGCTGCGTCGAGACAGCTCTACGTCGTCTTGCTTATTGTCTTGATTTTCTAAATTATGTCTCAGCATCCATAATCTCCTGATTAAACATCATTCGGATAGTGATGATTCCGAAGGCTAATGCCTATCGGTGTTTTGTAATTATAGCACTCTGTCACATTTCAAATTTGCTTTTGCCGACATTTTGCCACAAGGATTGCTTACACAGGAGAAGCTTGCAGACATTCAACCCACACCAAACTGCCACTCAATTCAGCTTGAAACCTCACTTTCTCCGCTTACTATTCGCGCTTTTAGAATCTTCCGGGCAGGAATAAAAGCAACATGAGTAGCCTGACAACTGCGGACAAACCCAAACAATGTAACCGTTTTGATATGCGAAGCCAGCCAAGCCGCGCCCTATCGAAATAATCAGTTGCTGTCCGCAAAGTACTGTAAAAGCTGACTTGAAAATTAAGCCGCTAAAACTTGCGAGGGACAAACTGCCCCCCATAAAACGAAAACACCAGCTTTGTGACTCAGGCTGTTTTCTCGCCATTTTTTTAAAAAAAACGCAAAATATTTTTAACTACGAACCGCGTGTCACAGAAGCATTTTGTTAGAAAGCGTATGGTATATCGACTGCAAATCATTGGAGAACGACATGGAAAAGCTCATTAAAGCCCAAAATCAACTGACACTGTCCCAGCAGCTCTGTCATTCCTTTTTTTCCCAAAAAGGCTACGACCCCTTCATAAACTTTCATTCGCATGATGGCTGCGCCATGTACGACTCTTATTTACGCCACCAAAGGAGTTTTGCATCTGGGATAACAGGTCAAAACTGCCAAATCAGCTTTGTGAGCAAATTTACCAAACTGGAGTAATACTCAGCCGCGGACCCAAAAGCCGCAACCGATTACTCAAACCCGAGAAACATCGCTGTCAAAAAACGGCCTGCGTCAGAGCCAATGGGATTTCCAATATCGACATCCATTTAAAATCAATAATTTGCGTGGCACAAACCGTTTCATCTACACACCTGAATAAGAGCATCACACAGTTCTGATACTCGGATTTTTTATCGCCCGTTGTCCGCATCCGCTTGGGCAGTAGCAACCTACCCTTCTCTACGTTATATTCATCGGTAAAAGCGATAAACGCTAACCCTTGATGCTACCCAATTTACTTGTGACTACTCTATTTCAGATCCCGGAAAATCATCCGCAACGGTTTATCTTGCACAACGAAGTCCATGCTAGGGCCTCGTCTATTCTCAGCTTGCCGGTCAGGGCCAGTTACTTGGCGTTATCGCTAACAAGCGACGAGAAAATGCAAGAACGTCGGCATTTGAAAGCACTCTGCGAACGGTTTGGAACTGCACCGCCCGACCTGGATGCGGACCACTTTAGCGCCAGCTTCGATGCGTTTCAGATGAGTTGGGAGCAACACGGCGAATTCAGCACCTACAGCTTTTATGCCTACGACACCGCCGCGGAGCCGTTTGCAGACCCTGCTTTAAAAAAAGTCCCAGTCGATTGGTTATCGCAGATCAGCGGAAAAGTGATCGTTGCCGCTCATGCCAGCGTCGTCTCAGCAGCAGACGTTAATTACCAAGACGAAATGGATTTATCCCCGTTAACCACCTACTTTGCCGGCAACCCGATCGTCGGCTCAAAAGTAACCGGCGGCGCGGCAGCCGTATTTACTGATTTTCGGATTCATGTCGATGGCTTTAGCCGATTTTTGGTGGTCAATCAAAACTTGAGAACCGCGCAGGCCGGACGCTTATTGCATCGTTTGTTCGATATCGAAGTTTACCGCGTGATGGCGCTGTTAGCGTTCCCTATCGCGCGTAAACTGTATCCGGAATTAAAAAAGGCTGATCGGCAGTTGTATACCATCACCAATTCCATGACCCAGCCGGATAACGATGACGCCAAACTACTGGATGAGTTAACGGCGTTGGCGGCTGAAGTGGAGAACCATATTTCCACCCATCAATTTCGCTTTGCCGCAGCCAGCGCTTACTACCAATTGGTCGGCCAACGCCTGGAAGACTTGCGTGAAGTGCGGATTCAGGGCATTCAAACCTTGGGCGAATTCATGAAACGGCGTTTGGAACCGGCGATGCATACCTGCAATTCCGTATCCCACCGCTTTACTCTGGTCTCCGAACGCGTGAGCAATGCCAGCCAGTTGTTACGCACCAAAGTCGACATTATTATCGAGCGGCAAAATCAGGGCTTGTTATCGTCCATGGCCCTGCGCGCCAAAATGCAGTTGCGCATGCAACAAATGGTTGAAGGCATTTCGATGGTAGCCATCACCTATTATGCTGCGAGCCTAATCGGCAAAATCGCCGAAGCATTGCACAGCTTAGGATGGCATGTGGACGCCGAGTTGGTGGAAGGCGCATCGATTCCGTTTATTTTGGTCATCATCGGCATTAGCACCAAACGAATTCATAAGATCATTGCGAATACGACAGAATAAATACCATCCCATCATGCTGCGCGCCGTAAACCAGCCAAATATTGAACAGGACAAAAATGACATTTATTTATCAAATTCATGCCATTAGATCGTTTTAAGGATAGACTGATTAAGCCCGGCCGGACGACTTTCAGGCAGTCCGAACAATCTCCTCCAAATCTTCGTGGTTTTTTGTGCGCAGAGCATCGGCTACAATCGCCGGGCTTTCTTTAAACCGTGATTACAATTCGAGGAATCAATCCATGGCAGAGTATAGAAAATACAAATGCAAAACCTGCGGCCACATTTACGACGAGCAATTGGGCGATCCACGCAACGGCGTCGCACCTGGTACTCGCTGGGAAGATGTACCGGAAGATTGGGGCTGCCCTAAATGCGGCGCGGTAAAATCTATGTTTACTCTGGTACGTTAACAAGCGTCTAGTGCAGTCAATAAAAAGGGCGCAATTTGCGCCCTTTTTCGTCTGATTAATCTAATCGACACTAAGCGAGTTTGTCCTTTATAAAACCAACTAGATTGCCGAACTCAACATTTTGGCTTTCTTTATCCATCCGTCCTTGATATTCGACGGTGCCGCTATCCAGGCCGCGGTCGCCGATTACAATCCGGTGTGGAATGCCGATCAGTTCCATATCCGAGAACATGAATCCCGCTCGAACCTTTCTGTCGTCCAGTAACACTTCGATACCCGCATCCGTTAAATCTTTATAGATTTTCTCGACCGTATCGATCAAGCGATCCGACTTATGCATATTCATTGGGCAAATAGCCACTTGAAACGGTGCTAGTTCGTTGGGCCAGATAATGCCGCGTTCATCGTGACCTTGTTCGATAGCCGCCGCGACCACCCGCGAGATACCAATGCCATAGCAGCCCATGATCATGATTTGGTTTTTGCCGGCTTCGTTAACAATGGCGGCGTTCATCGCTTCGCTGTATTTAGTGCCCAGCTGAAAAATATGGCCCACTTCAATGCCTCTGGCAATGGTAATTTGCCCTTTGCCGTCCGGGCTAGCATCACCTTCTACTACCATCCGCAAGTCTGCAATGTGCTCAGGTAAGGCCAGGTCGCGCTGCCAGTTGACGCCTTGGTAATGTTTGCCGTCTTGGTTGGCGCCGCAAATAAAGTCGGACATCAAAATCACGCTGCGATCAGCAACTATCTTGACGCTCAAGTCGATAGGACCTATCGAACCGGGTTTGCAGTGGCAGGCGCCGAGAATTTCTTCATCGCTGGCAAATTGCAGTGGCGACAGGACACCGTCGATTTTTTCGGCTTTAATCGGGTTTAATTCGTGATCGCCACGCAGTAACAGCGCAACCAAGCTGTCGTCTTCGCCCCTGACGATCAAGGTTTTCAGGCATTGCTTGGCATCAACCTTAAAAAATCCGCTGACCTCTTCGATGCTGTGCTGATTTGGCGTATCCACCAAAGTTTTGCTTTGGGTCGGCTCGGCGCGTGTCCCGTCCGGCATGAGAGCTTCGGCTTTTTCGACATTCGCGGCATAATCGCTGACGGTGGAAAAGGCAATTGCGTCTTCGCCGGATTCGGCAAGTACGTGGAATTCATGGGAGACCGCGCCGCCAATTGAGCCGGAGTCGGCTATCACTGCCCGGAATTTCAAACCAAAGCGGTTAAAGATATTGGTATAGGCTTGATACATTACGTCGTAGGTCGCTTGTAGCGATTCCTGATCGAGATGGAAGGAGTAAGCGTCTTTCATGATGAACTCGCGAGAACGCATCACACCGAAACGTGGACGGATTTCGTCGCGGAATTTGCTCTGAATTTGGTAATACGTTATTGGCAACTGTTTGTAGCTTTTCAATTCATAACGAGCGAGATCGGTGATAATTTCCTCGTGCGTTGGACCCAGACAAAATTCGCGGTCGTGACGGTCTTTCAGTCGCGCCAACTCCGGTCCATATTTTTCCCAACGACCGGTTTCTTGCCATAGCTCCGCAGGTTGCAAGGCCGGCATCAGTACTTCCAAAGCACCCGCTTTATTCATTTCCGCACGTACAATATGCTCAACTTTACGCAATACTCGCAAACCCAGCGGCAGCCAGGTGTAGACGCCGGCGGCAAGTTTGCGAATCAAGCCGGCGCGTATCATGAGTTTATGACTAGCTATTTCGGCGTCGGCCGGTATTTCTTTGACGGTACTAAGAGGAAATTGGGAAGTGCGCATATTGGCCCTGAGGTTGTTTTATCAAAACCGCTATTTTAACGGCTAAACGCCAAAACCACGAATCAACGACGCTATTTGGGTCTATCCTAATAACTTTTAGCGTTGCTGTTGTTGATGAAATTTGGGAAACTTGACCAGATAAAAGACCCAGAAAAAGGAAGTTATGATTAAAGTACTGCTGGTTGATGATCATGAGCTTGTCAGAAGCGGCATAGAAGCTTTGCTGGCAGCTGAAAAGGATATTGTAGTGGTCGCCGTTTGTAATTGTGGCGAGGAAGCTTTGCGGATTGTCGAGCAAGAGCCGCCCGATGTCATTTTGATGGATATTAATATGCCTGGCATAGGCGGATTTGAAGCGTGCCGCCGCATATTGCAATCACGGCCGTCGATTAAAATCATTGCTTTGTCGGTGCACAACGACGGCCCCATACCGCAACAGTTGCTGAAACTAGGTGTGGTCGGCTTTGTATCCAAGGCTTCGCCGGTCAGCGAAATGGTGGCGGCGATTAAATCGGTAATTTCCGGTAAGCGCTATTTGTGCCAGGATGTGGCCAGTAATTTGGCTTTTCAGTTTTTGCCAGGCGCGGATGTTTCGCCTTTTTTACAGCTTTCCCAACGTGAGGCTGAAGTGGTGCGCCTGATTTTACGCGGCAGGAGTATTCAGGAAATGTCGGAAGCCTTGCAACTGAGCGACAAGACCATCAATACCTATCGCTATCGCTTGTATCGCAAGTTGAATATAAAAAACGATGTGGAGTTGACCAGATTAGCGGTCAAATTTAATTATCTTGATGCCATTTAAGGAGCAGGGATGTGGGTTGTTTGCCACACATCCCTAAAAATAGCTAGACCAAGGTGCGGGCTTTGGTAAAAGCTTCCCGAAAATCCAGAAATACCGGCTTTTCAGCTTCCAACATCATTTTTAACAATTCGTGTTGTAACTGGTATTTAACATTACCTATTGCCAGCGCACCGACACCGACCGCATTTGTCGCTTGATGCGCCAAGGTTAATGGTGCCGATAAATCGTTTAACTCTATGCCTTCTATACCTGATGGCGGTACGGCATTAACATCACCGGCTACTTTCAACTGCTTGGCTTGCGCCAGGACGGCGGCATTGATGACGCGGATACCGGCCTTTGCCGTGCAGAATACTAAGTCTGCATCGGCTATTAACGCTGCTTTTTCTTCGTCATTATGGGCAACCCCTCCAGTCATGCTAGCGCCAAAGCGCCGGTTGTATTGTTTGGCAGCGTCCTTTGCGGAATCGATCGATAGATGATCCACCAAGATTGTTTCTGCGCCTTGCAAGGACGCTATCACGCCGGTGGCGATACCGACCGGGCCGGTGCCGCCGAACACAACCGCCTTGCTACCCTTCAATTCCTTGCCATGATGTTCTTTCAGCGCTTTTTCCACGCAAGCCACCAAAGCAGCCGCTGTGGTACAAGCTCCGCTGGGATCGGCAAATACTGAAACCTCAAATGGCGGCACCATGGCCGGCTTGGTGGCTTGCAACATGTCGATAGCCATGCCCATATCCCTGCCGCCGATAAAGATCGCGGTTTTTTTGCTGGCCGAGGGACTACGCGAAAAAATCGCATCTTGGGTCAAATTGTGAATGGTCTCCAATTTGACGTTGGAATACGGCATCAGCACATCAAAGCCTGCGTCGAGTGCCATGTTAATGTCAAACGGACTGTTGTTTGGCATCGGGTCGAACATGTGAAGTATGCTGCGTTTTGCCATTTTTACCTTACCCTCTGTGATAGGCAGACTTTGGGGAGCTTAGCTAATTACTTAGACGATTTGATGAATTCGCGAGCGACTTCGAAAGCGTGTTCGAAATGTAAGAATAGCGGTTGATCGCTTTCCAGCATTCTTTTCAGCAAACGGCTTTGCGCTTGGTATTTGATGTTGCCTATCGCCAGAGCGCCTATGCCTACCGCGCCACTGGTAGATCCAGTTAAGGGTTTGCCATTATCGAACGCATCCACACCGGCAATACCGGCTGGCGGTACCGCGTTTACATCGGCCGCTACTTTCAATTGCGCAGCTTGGGAGATTAATTCTGTGCTGAGCAATTCAATGCCGGCCGCACCCGTTGCAAAAACCACATCGGCGGTTTTCATGTATTCGGTCTTATCGGCGTCGGCGCCTGCCAGCACTGTAATTTTGCCATCGCCAAATTCTTCGCTGCATAGCTCTGCGGTGCGCTCGGCTTTATCGAGTTGCCTACCGATGATTCGGACTTTAGCGCCCGCTTGAGCGGCAATCACCGCAGCCGCTTGACCGACCGGACCGGTACCGCCCAGGGCGATCACGTTTTTACCTTCCAGCGTGGTGTCGAATTTTTCAGCCAGTTCTTTTTCAACTGCTGCGACCATGCCGGCTGCCGTGGTGAATGCGCCGCTAGGATCGGCGAATACTGATACTTCGAAAGGCGGGACCATGGAATTCTTGGCCATTTTCAACATATCCATTGCTTGCTTGGTCTCCCGGCCACCGATAAAAATAGCGGTGCGCAACAGGCCTTTCGGACTGCGCGAAAAAATAGCATCTTGGACCAAGCCCCTGACTTCGCTGGGTTCAACGTTGATGTAGGGGATTGCTGAAATCCAGCCTGCGTCCATCGCCATATTGACGTCGAACGGGCTTAAGTTCTTGGCTGTAGTCAGCATGTGCAGGATAAAGGGTTTTTCCATGATGGCCTCTTATAATTTGATTAGCCGGTAAGTATAAAAGAAAAGACAAGACGATAACAATTCTAGGCTAAATGCCAAATTGCGCTTTATTTTAAACGCGCCGGCACATGCGGCTCGATGGCATGGTACATCAACTGGTGCATCTTGGGGTTGCCAACGATAATGTTACCGGACTGTAAGTATTTGTCGTTAAAGGAAAAATCCGTGGCAACACCGCCGGCTTCCTGCACCAGCAACACTCCGGCGGCAATATCCCATTCCTTCACGCCGATTTCCCAATACGCATCCAGACGACCGCAGGCCACATAAGCCATATCCAGCGCGGCGGCTCCGGCGCGGCGGATACCGGCAGAATCTGCGCAGACCGCTTTGAACATACCTAGATAGGGCTCTATGTTTTCCATGGTTTTAAACGGAAAACCAGTGCCAATAAGGGCACCGCGCATACTGCTTTGTTTGGTTACCCGGATTTTGCGATTATTCAACATCGCCCCGCCGCCGCGTTCGGCAGTGAAGAGCTCGTCGCGGCTGGGGTCATAAATCACACCCAATTCCAGTTTGTTTTTGTTTTTTAGCGCTATAGACACGGCATATTGTGGAAAGCCGTGTAAAAAATTAGTGGTGCCATCCAGAGGGTCGACAATCCAGGTGTAATCGTTACCTTTATGCTCGCCGCTTTCTTCGGCCAGAATGCCATGGTCGGGAAACGCGGCACGGATGACTTTGATAATTTCCTGCTCGGCGGCCCGATCAACTTCGGAGGCGTAGTCGTTACGGCTTTTTTGATCGATGGTGAGTTTCTCGATATTTTGTGAAGAGCGTTGGATTAGGTCGCCGGCATTCCGCGCTGCGCGGACGGCAATATTAAGCATCGGGTGCATAGATCGAATTGGAAATGAGCAGTTAGAAAACTCGGATAGCATAGCAAATTTTGCTAGAATCGCTGCTTTTTTAGCCGCAGAGGCCGGGCATTGCTATCACATTTTAAAGTGGTTTTAGTGGAGACTTCCCATCCCGGCAACATCGGCGCGGTGGCTAGAGCCATGAAAAATATGCAGATGAATCAACTGCGCTTGGTATCTCCACAAAGCTTTCCTCATGCCGATGCCACAGCCAGAGCATCCGGGGCCGACGACGTGCTTAGATCGGCAACTGTCTTCGCTTCCTTGCAGGATGCTATTGCCGACTGCCGGATTGTATTGGGTTCCAGTGCGCGCGATAGGACCATCAGCTGGCCAAGTTTGACTGCCAGACAAACCGCCGAAAAATGGGTGGGTGCATTACCGGAGCAAAATATAGCCTTGGTGTTCGGCCGTGAGAATTCCGGTTTAAAAAATCATGAATTGGACTTATGTCATTATTTGTTGCGGATTCCGTGCAATGCAGAATATAGCTCACTGAACTTGGCGGCGGCAGTGCAAGTTGTGTGCTACGAGCTATTCGTCGCATCCGGCCAGGAAATGGTCAGCACGGTGGGCGATATGGGTGAAGAACCTCTGGCGACAGCCGAACAAATGGAAGCCTTTTATGTGCATCTCCAGCAGACTATGGCGGATATAGGTTTTCTGCACCCGGAGCGCTCTAAATCAATCATGCGTCGCTTGCGGCGAATCTTTAATCGGACCCAGCTCGATACCAAGGAGCTGGATATCCTGAGAGGCATTCTGCGCTTCTCGCAAAATCACAATGCCGAATAACGCCATGCTGGCCAGACTCAAAGAAGATATAAACTGCGTATTTGCCCGAGATCCGGCCGCACAATCGGCTTTTGAAGTAATAACGACCTATCCTGGTTTCCACGCCGTACTGATTCACCATTTCAGTCATTGGCTGTGGTTACGTGGTTTTAGGTGGGCGGGCCGTTATTTATCGTTTTTGGGCCGCTGGCTGACCGGCATCGAAATTCATCCCGGCGCGCAAATCGGCCGGCGGTTTTTTATCGATCATGGTATGGGTGTGGTAATCGGCGAAACAGCGGTGATTGGCGACGATTGCACGCTATACCATGGCGTGACCTTGGGCGGTACCAGCTGGAACAAGGGCAAGCGCCATCCGACATTGGGCAACGGCGTGGTAATAGGCGCCGGCGCCAAAGTGCTGGGACCGATTGAAATTGGTGATGGCGCCAGAGTCGGTTCAAATTCGGTGGTGGTGAAATCGGTGCCCGTTGGTGTCACGGTAGTCGGGATTCCGGCCCATATCGTCGATGCGAAAGCCAAGCAAGAAAAAGCGCGACGCGACGCAATGGCCCAGAAAATCGGTTTCGACGCATACGGGGCGACTGGTGATATGCCGGACCCCATCGCGAATGCCATCAATCTGATGCTTGATCATATCCATCAGCTCGATAAGCAAATAGCCGATATGCAACACGTGCTAAACGATGCCGGCATCGATTGCCAGCGTCAGGCCATGTCGGCATTGGATGATTGTGAGATAAAGGATAAGCAATAACATAATCAGGTATTTTCTAACAACAAACCCTCCAGCGCTTGTCATCTGCGTGACTCAAACTGATTAGCGTTTGCCTTGAGCTTCTTGCAGAGTCGCGAGATTTCTACCCCGCAAATTCCCAACGAGTTCAAGCTGTAAAACGCTTGATCTGTCCTCAGAATTCAAAAATATGCGTTACAGTTTGGCTGTGTTAAATACCTCAAGAACCAGTTTCGATTGAATACTTGACCAAATTACTGGGTTTATTTATAGTCAGCATTATTTTCATTAGTTTGTAAGGGGTTTGAAATGCGGCTTACCACAAAAGGGCGTTACGCGGTCACCGCGATGCTGGATTTGGCTTTTCACAGCCAATCCAACCCGGTGACTTTGACTGACATTGCGACTCGGCAAACCATTTCCTTGTCTTATCTTGAACAATTGTTTGCTCGTTTACGCAAAGCCGGCATGGTCAAAGGCGTACGAGGACCTGGTGGCGGTTATACGCTCAGCCGTAGCGCCCGAGATATTAACATTGCCGACATTATCGAGGCAGTCGACGAACCTGTCGATTCAACCAAATGCGGTGGCAAAGCCAATTGCCACAACGACGAACCTTGCCTGACACACGATTTGTGGATGGGCTTGAGCGAGCAAATTCGCGCTTATTTAAAAGAAATTAGTCTTGGACAACTACTGGAGCGCGATTTTGTCAGTGACGTGGCAAAAAGACAGAGCAAACAAGTCGAGCATGTGATCGAAATGCAACCCCGGCAGGAAAAACGCATCGCGTAATGATCTATCTGGATCATAACGCCACCACCCGCTGTGACGAGCGGGTGGTGGAAGTGATGTTGCCTTACTTGCATGGCATGTACGGTAATCCATCCAGTCTTTATAAGCTCGGCCGCATAGCCCGCAGCGCTATCGATACCGCCAGGGAGCAAATCTCGGCGCTAATCGATGCGCCAGGAGCTCAGATAGTGTTTACCAGCGGAGGCACTGAAGCCAATGCTTTGGCGCTAGCCAACGCCAGAGGCACGGGGCTAGCAATTTCGGCTACCGAACACCCCTCTATTTTCGAGAACGCCACGTACTACCGGCAGTGTTTTCGCGATTTGCAAACGCTTGAGGTAGATGGCGCCGGAATACTGCCATTACTCGGGTTGGATAAAGCAAATTGGCAAGCCGGCGACATGGCGTCCGTGATGTTGGCGAACAATGAAACCGGGGTTATTCAAGACCTTGCGGACATCGCCGAATGTTTGGCTGGGCGCGGTGTCAACCTGCATACCGATGCGGTCCAGGCCTTGGGTAAAATGTCATTTTCGTTCAAAAAGCTGGGCGTTAAATTGATGAGTTTGTCCAGCCACAAAATATATGGGCCAAAAGGCTGTGGGGCATTGGTAGTCGCGGAAGATTTTGTTTTAAAGCCCTGGCTACGCGGCGGCGATCAGGAGCATGGCTCGCGGGCCGGCACCGAAAATGTGGCGGCAATAGTGGGTTTTGGCAAAGCGGCTGAATTGGCCAAGACGGAAATGGGCTTAAGGGAGCAAAGGATGCTGGCGCTGAGAATGCGTTTGGAGCAAGCCCTACGCACAATTCCGGGCTTGGTGATTTTTGCCAAACACGCCAAAAGATTGCCGAATACCGTGCAGTTTGGTATCCCCGGCATTAGCGGCGAAATGTTGTTAATGCAGTTGGATCAGCGCAATATCGCGGTTTCCAGCGGCTCCGCCTGCTCAGCGTCGTCCGGCGAGATCAGCCCGGTGTTGACGGCTATGGGGGTGGAAGCCTCTTTGGCTAAATCAGCGATCCGCGTCAGTTTGGGTAAAGACAATCAAGAAACCGAAATCGATCAATTCGTCGATATCTTAAAAGCATTGATAGCAAATTAACTAGGAGAATTAGCAATGGCTATTACCGTTACCGAAAGTGCCGCGAGGCAAATCCAAAAGCAGTTACAAAAACGCGGAACCGGCCTAGGTTTGAGATTAGGGGTTAAAACCTCGGGATGCTCCGGGTACGCCTATGTGCTGGATTATGCCGACAAGGCCGAAGCCGATGAAGTGGTGTTCGATCAATACGATGTAAAAGTGCTGGTGAAACAGGCTGATCTGGATAAATTGAGCGGCATTGAGCTGGATTATGCCAAAGAAGGTTTTAACGAGGCCTTTAAGTTCAACAACCCCAATGTAAAAGGTACCTGCGGTTGCGGGGAGAGCTTTTCGGTTTAGCGTAAGAAACGCCGGCTTTCTTATTTAAATAAAGCCGGCGTCATCGGCGCTTATTTCATGTTAGCGCCGCAGTTTCCTTCCATTTTTTTGCCTTCAGCAGCTTTGTCCGCAGCTGGAGCAGCCGGTTTGTTACCAGCGCACTTGCCTTCGGTAGCAGCTTTGCTGTCAGTGCTTTTTTTCATCATAGACGCGCCGCATTTCCCTTCTCCGCAAGAACCGTCTTTCATTTTATCGGCACCGGCTTCAGGTTTGGCCTCGGCAGTCAGCATATAGCCTGAGCTCAACTCAGACAATGCAAACGGATTGCTATCGGCTTGAGCAAAATTGCCCGCCAGCGTTGGCAGCAGAGATGCGCCGATTGCGATGGCGAACGGGGTTTTGTTTATTTTCTTCATACTATCTCCTGTGGAAAAAACTAATTGTTCTAATAAGTGGTTTGCCACCGGAACCCTGCATTTCCGGCAACTGGCCTGCTGCTAATATCACAAAAAAGCCTCGTAAAGTAAAGGCAGGAAGATTCCGCCAATCGGCAGTATACTTTCGCCCGAAACGAGTAATTTCCGCAACCTGCCTATGCGTTATTCAGCACAACCATGACTTCAAAAACACCGATTGCACAACTGGGAGCCGAGGTTTTGCGCCAGCAGGCGCAGCCAGTTGACGACTTTGCCTGCCCGGAGTTCCACAAACTGATTGAAATCATGCATGAGACTATGCTGGAGGCCAATGGTGTCGGCATAGCCGCCCCGCAATTGGGTGCTTCGCGGCAAATTTTGATCATCGCTTCCCGGCCAACAGCCCGTTATCCGCATGCCCCGGAAATGTCCCCAATTCTGATGGTCAATCCAAGTTTCACAATTGTTGACAGCACGTTACATAAAGATTGGGAAGGCTGTTTAAGCGTGCCGGGTATCCGTGCGCTGGTGCCGCGTTACCAGGCTATCGAAGTGCAATATCAAGATCGGCAAGGCGAATGCTGTCGCTTGGCGTTGCAGGATTTTCCGGCCCGAGTCTTCCAACACGAATTCGATCATCTATTGGGACTAGTGTATCTGGATAGGGTTGAAAATAATCAGGATATTATTGCCGAAACCGAGTTTTTCAAACGCATCGCCGCATAGGAGCCAACTGAATGAAGTTTGTGTTGTTGTTAATAGGCCTATTGACCAGTTACAGCAGTATGGCTTTGCCGCCGCTGTCTTTCAGTCAAGTGGCGCCGGGCATCTATCTACATACCTCCGCGCACCATTGGCCGGATCGAGATAATCACGGCGAGATTGCCAATATCGGCTTTATTATTGGTGAGCGCTGCGTGGCGGTGATTGATAGCGGCGGTAGTCCGCAGCAGGGAATCGCGCTACGCAATACCATCAAGCAAGTTACCGCTAAACCGGTTTGTTATGTGATCAATACCCATGTGCATCCCGATCATATCTACGGCAATATCGCCTTCAAGGAACCGGGCGTGCAGTTTGTCGGCCATCATAAGCTGGCGCGCGCTATGGCCACGCGCGGCGACCATTACCTCGGTCGTGCAGCAGAATTGCTGGATATTCAGGTCAATCAAGACAACATCATTCCGCCCGGTATAGAAGTAAAGGACACAATGACTTTGAACCTGGGAAATCGCGAACTGCTCCTGACCGCCCATCCGAGCGCGCATACCGATAACGATTTAAGCATTTACGACAAGACCACCGATACCATGTGGCTAGCCGATCTATTGTTTTTAGAGCATATCCCGGTGATAGACGGCAGCATCAAAGGCTGGTTGTCGGAGATGGAGCGCTTGGAGAAAAATCACTACAAATTAGTGGTGCCCGGCCATGGTCAGTTGGTGAAGGATTGGCCGGCAAGTCTACAAGCGCAAAAAGCCTACTTGACTGGATTGGCAACGGAAGTGAGAGCCATGATCAAGCAAGGCAAAACATTGGAGCAGGCGGTGAATAGCGTCGGCTTGCCTGCCAAAAAGCATTGGCAATTATTTGAACAATTCCACCGCAAAAATGTGACTATCGCATTTGCCGAGCTGGAATGGGAAGATTAAACAGAGGAGAGTAAAAGCATGCATAAACCTTACAACCTTATTTATCTGCTGGCTTTAATGATTTTGCCCGCGACCGCTGCCGCGGAAGGCGATGACATTACCTGGAACACGGTTCTGAAAAGCCAATTTTTCGCTGGTAAAAATATCGAAGAATCCAACGCGGTCATTGAATTGGATGCCCCTTATCGGGCGGAAGATCCGGCGATTGTGCCGGTTAAAGTCACCAGCAAGTTTGCACAAAGCAAAGATAAATACATCAAAAAGATCTGGCTGTTCGTCGATAAAAACCCGTTTCCGTTTGTCGGGGAATTCGAGTTCTTCCCGGAGAGTGGCAAAGCCGATTTAGCCTTGCGCGTGCGCGTCAATACCTATAGCGACATTCGCGCGGTTGCCGAAACCAATGACGGCAAGTTCAGCATGACCAAAAAATTCGTAAAAGCCAGCGGCGGCTGCTCTGCACCGATCGGCGCTGATCTGGATGAAGCCATGAAGCGGCTGGGCAAAGTCAAGTTTAGGCTCGATGACGGTATCCAAAGCGGTCAACCAGCCTTGACGCAATTGATGATCAGCCATCCCAACCTCACGGGTATGCAGATGGATCAAATGACCCGATTTATCAGAAAATCGCACTTCATCGACCAATTGAAAGTGACGTTTAATGGCAAGCCCGTACTCAACGCGAAAATCGATATTGCGATCAGCGCCGACCCGAATTTCCGCTTCTACTTTGTGCCGGATAAGGCCGGCGAGTTAAAAGCCGAATTTACCGATGTGTCCTGTGAATCGCCCACCAGCCGGAATGTTTGCAGTAAGGGCGGCAGCTACTCGCAAAGTTATACGGTAAGCCCATAATGGCAGGTTCGCCAATCAGAGGGATACTGTTGGCATTGGGCATGCTGGCATTTGCCGGCGATGCGCTTGCGCTGCGCTGTGGACATAAACTGGTCCAGGTCGGTGACTATAAATCCGAAGTGTTGGAAAAATGCGGGGAACCCGATTCGGTCGAACAGCGCCGAGCAATCCGCGGCAGCCGCTTACGGCATCCCTACGGCGCACTGGAGATAGATCAATTTGAAGAGGTGCTAATCGAAGAATGGATTTACAACTTCGGGCCGCGCAAATTTCAACAGCTGCTGGAGTTTGAAGACGGCGAGTTGAAAAAAATCCGCAATTTAAGCTATGGATACTGAAGCTCAAGGCAATCAGTCTGGCTCAAACCGCAAAAAGAACCCGCCGAAAAACGGCGGGGTTAGCAGGATTGCCACAGGAGAGCCCATCTCACCGAGCCATCGGTAAAACATTAAAAATTTACGATCATCACACCTTACATACCATGCTGGGCCGGGACGCTGAAACTACCAAAATGCTGAGGCGCACCGGGCATTAAAGGATTGTCTTGCACCACCGACCTAGGTTTTTGCCAGTGCCCAGCCGCGGCCGGCCGACCCAGGAAGTAACCTTGCAGCAATTTGCCGCCGGCATCCAAGGCAATATCCAGTTGCACTTCGTTTTCGATGCCTTCGATGATCGCTTGCGCGCCCAAGGCCTGGATGATTTCGATCAATTTCGGCAACACCCGGCGAATCTTGGCATCGGTTTGCGCCTGATGGATGATGCTTAAATCCAGTTTCACAAAGCTGGGCGATAAACGCCACAAGCAGTCCAGATTGGAATGCCGGCTACCGAAGTTATCGATAGCCACCTGAAAGCCGCGATCACGATAATTGTCCACCGCTTCGAGCAACTGTTGATCGGCTTCCACCGCGTTTTCCATGATCTCCAGCACGACTTTTGTAGTCGGCACGGAATGTAAATGCAGAATGTGTTCGAACACCTTGCCGTGCGTATTCACGCTCACCAGCAATTTGGGATGTACGTTTAAAAACAGCAAGCCCTTATCCGCCGGCAGATTCAGATAGTTAAGCATGTGCAGGGTTCTCGCCACCCTATCCAACTTCACCAGTTTGCCCTGGTTATCCGCCCAACTAAATGCAAAGTCCGGACTTACGGCTTCCAAGCCGGTGGATGTGCGCAACAAGGCTTCGTAGCCAAGTAGGCCCTGGGATTTGCCGGCATCGAACACCGGTTGAAACTCGCTGCGCAATTTCAGGCCAATAAACCGACTCAAAACTTCCTGTTGCTGGATTTCCAGTTTGAATTCGTCCAGATCCAGATACAAGGCCCGTTCCAGATCGTCACGGAGCAATTCGATGGTATTTTCCACCATGGCTACACCCTCCACTGCCTAAGCATTCTTAGCGCCCGTAAATTTTGTCGAACACACCGTTATCGTCGAAGTGTTGTTTCTGTATAGCACTCCAACCGCCCAGTTGCGCGACGCTGACTAGGTCCAAAGTCGGGAATTGTTTGGCGTATTTAGCCGCGATGTCTTTGTCGGTCGGCCGATAGAAGTTTTTGGCGATAATCTCCTGGGCCTCCTTGGTGTAGAGATATTTCAGGTACTCGGTCGCCAGGTCCTGGGTGCCGTTCTTTTTCGCCACCGCTTCGATCACCGCCACCGGTGGCTCGGCCAGGATGCTAAACGGCGGGGTGACCACTTCGAACTTATCGGCGCCGAATTCTTTCAACACCAGGTAGGCTTCGTTTTCCCAGGTAATCAGTACGTCGCCGATTTCCCGTTCGGCAAAAGTGGTGGTGGAGCCGCGCGCGCCGGAATCCAGTACCGGCACGTTTTTAAACAGCTTCTCCACAAAAGCCTTGGCGGCGTCCTTGCTGCCGTTTTTCTTTTCCGCGAACGCCCAGGCCGCCAGGTAATTATAGCGGGCGCCGCCGGAGGTTTTCGGGTTGGGGGTGACGACGGAGACGCCGTCTTTGACCAAATCGTCCCAGTTTTTAATGGCTTTGGGGTTGCCCTTGCGCACCAGGAACACGATAGTCGAGGTATAAGGCAAGCTGTTGTTAGGCAATTTGCTTTGCCAGTCTTTTGGCAACAAGTTGGCTTTCTCGTGGATTTGATCGATGTCGCCCGACAGGGCCAAGGTCACCACATCGGCTTCCAGGCCATCGATCACGGCGCGGGTTTGTTTGCCGCCGCCGCCATGCGATTGCTGGATGGTGACATCTTCGCCGGTTTTGGTTTTCCAGTATTGGCTAAACAGTTGGTTATATTCTTTATATAACTCGCGAGTCGGGTCGTAGGAGACGTTCAGCAAGGTGCGTTCGGCCAGTGCGTTGCCGCTCAGGGCCAGGGCTATACCGAAGAGTAAGGGCTTAAAGGTATGGGTAAATCTCATGGGTGCTCCTGAAAAAGGGTTATCGGATCTGCTTGCGACAAGCTGGGCTTTGTTTGACCACGTTGCGTATGCTACGCAAAGCCAGTAACCAACAAAAACGATATATTTAGAATTAAATATCTTATATTGAGATATAAGAATCCAGATACAGACCTAACCAACGCATGGCTAGGCTTGCCGTAAACAAAGGCTTTCAGGGAAATTTCGGAACAGCAGCGAGTAAGGAGTTCGCTAGTTTTGGTGCGATACCAGACCGTAAAACAGCGGGAAGCCGAAGCTTCCCGCTGCTAACCAAGGTCAAACCGCAACTATCTTACGCCGCCCTACCGCCGCCAATCCGGCCAGCGCACTGCCGAATAACCAAACGGCGCCGGGAACCGGCACTTGCGAGACGGTGATGGTATTGCCAGCCAGAGAAAAATTCAGGGTATCGGAGCTCAAGGTAAGCCGATAGTCGCCGTGATCGCGGGCGGCAAGCCCGGTCGGTAAGGTCAAGTTATCGTTAGTATTGATACCCGCGACGGCTTCACTGGTCGATAAGGTGTAATCGGCCACCAGATATAAATAATTACCGGCCTGCAAGGTTACGTTAAATGCCGGATCGCGCAAGAAAAGGGAACCGTCCGCCGAACCGTCGGTGTTAGTCAAAATCGGCTGATTGCTGCTATCGGGGCAGTGATTGCCGTCGGAATCGTCGCAACGCGCCAACATATCGCCGGCATCCAGCAAGCCGTCATCGCGGTAGATATAAGTATCCGGATCCAGAAATGTAATTTCACCGTCGTTGTTAAGGTCGATTTCCTGGTAACCGGCGGTGGATGTTTGCTTTTGAGTGGCCTCATAAGCCAACACATCGACTTTGAAAGTACCGCCGCTAAGCATATTGATTTTCCAAGTATCGTAAGTAGTGCCGCCGCTTACTTTATAAATGGTTCCTGACACTTCCAGAGTATTTGCTTGGGCCTCGGCAATGAACGCATACCCCGCCAATCCGGCGATACCAATTGATTTTATTAGTTTATTCACGATTACAACCTTTATGTTGATTGAAATTAGAGCGCATTGGGAACTTGATTTTCAGGGCCTCTAAAAATTCGTCATTCCCGCGTATTCGGAAGCGGTTAATCCGCGCAGCGGGTCCAGTTTGCAAAGTCAGCGACAGAACCGAATATGAATGATTGGAAGTCCCAAATCGTGTTAGCCGTTTCTACGCCTACGGCTAAGCACGCTGATCCACATACAACATTCAGACCACAAAACATTTTTCTTTAAATACAGAAAGATACGTAGATGGCGAGTGGTAATGCGCGGGGAATTTTCCGTGAAATAACTCATGTGCAAAGTTATTTGCCACAACTTATGCCCCTTGGGTATCTGAATAGGCTGAAGAGAGGGAGCGCAACCGCTGATACAAAGTGTTGATTACGCTCGCAATCAGCGCGCTGAAGCGCTGATGAAAACTGCTTGCCCAGAGTTTCCTTAAATCAGCATACTTGAGTGTTCCACCGTTTCCCGCGAACCAGCCAGCCAAGCCCGCCGAGCGCGGAAAAGAACAAGTAAAATGTGCCCGGCAACGGAACCGGTGCCGATTGCAGCGGACTCATATGCCAGGCCAATGCGTAATCCCAGTTGAACGGACTGGCTTCACCGGACTTGACCCGTAATTCGTAGTGATGACCGGTGACCAGACTAAGCCACAGGTTCTCGCTGTTGTCGGCGCTGCTCGCCGAGAACGCGGCGATGTTTTGTGCCGTGCTATCGAACAACTCCAGATTCAGGTCGTGCAAAGTGCTTGTCAGATTCAGGTCGTTCGATACCCCAAGATTCCATACCAAAGACGCCTGCAAATTCATATCCGTCGCGGCGGCGAACTTATATGTCGCCAGACTATTGCTAGCCAAGCCGCCAAACTCGGTATCCACGTCGAATCCGGCCAAGCCGATGCCGTTCTGGGCACCGCCATCTTCCAGGCTATCTTGTTCGCCGCTGGCGATGATTTGGTAACTATGCAAAATATTCAGTTGGCCGGCCCCGAATCTATCGTCCAGGCCGTTCAGCGTTTGATGGCCGCTGATGCGGTAATCGACGATATTATCCGTGGTTGAAGTATTCTGCGTCGCTCTGTCGGCGCCCGCCAGCAGCGCGGCTTTAACGGTTTCGGCGCGTTCGGCGTTGTAAACCGTTCCCACGCCTTCAATATCAATAGATCCCTGCGATAGATTGGCCGCGCCCTTGTGGCCGGTCTCAACTAATAACGCGGCAGCAGCGGCTACTATGGGTGTGGCTCCGCTGGTGGTGGTTTGCGGCGCGACTACATCGGGACGCGTCCGTCCCGCTATATACAAAGAATCCACCGCATCGGATCCCCTATCTTGTCTGCCATCGGTACGACCCACCGCAATCGCGTTGTAAGCACTACCCAATAAGGGTGAGTCGCTAAGGCCGTTGTGCATACCAACCACTTGGATGAATTCGTTGCGCTGCACCTGTCGATCAACAAGGCGCAGAATCATCGCCGTTTCCGGCACGGTGTCGCCTTTGCCGACCCAGCTATGGTTTGCAATCCGACTGGCGTTGACAGGAGCCAAGGCAGCTGGACTAATGAGACTTTCGATCCAGGCGTTGGCATCATAACTGGCGATATTGTTTATGCCGTGAGCAATGGAATCCTTACCGTAAAACCTGGCACCGACACTGGTAGCATGTGCCGATGGCGAGGTACTGGCTTTTTTACCCGGGAAACTAAACGTCTTGCCGGCAAATTGGGCGTTAAGAATATCCGGCGCGTAGATGGGGTAATCAGGGTGATCTCTCGATTCCACTAAGGATGCTTCGGCTTGAACCACATTGACGCCCTCGCCGGTCGGAGTGTTTGCGCCCAATTGAGTTAGCAAGGCTTGATAGCCGATATCGGCTTTGTAATCGGCGGCAGCTGCGGATGCCAAAAACAACAATGGAAACAGATAAAACCCAGGCTTTTTAATCATTGTTATCACCTTTTTAATCTCTTGACGTGCGGTTATCTCTACCCAGCCGTTCCGGAAATTACCTCGCGGGTAACCTAGTAGTCCGGCTGGTGACAGCACCAGGATTGGGCATTACTCTGAACGCCTCTAACGTCCCAACACTGGATCTGTCGATTAATCGCAACTATAGACCAGATATCCAGTATTGCCGGATGCTCCTCCGTCGTTGAGTTTGGCGATAGGGAAGGTTTAGGCTCTGCATGCCCTATGGCGGTCCGTCCCGCACAGAGAATCTCATGCAGCAACCGGCTCCCGTCGGCGCGGGAGTTAGGATATTTGAGTCCCAGGTTAACAATCGGCAAGACAAAGGGAAAAGTGTTTCAAACATTTTTAGAAAGCAGTCATGCAGAGAACCCTGGGCATTCAAAAACCTTGCTAACTAGCGAGATTGCAGCCCCTGCGGGTTATTGGCCAGGGGCTTAGGTCGGTAAAAGCCTCGGGTGAACCGAGATTTACGCGATCAATGAATGCGAATCAGATACCCGTCGGTTTTTTCACAACCGGGTTTGCTGTGTGCGGTAATACTCAAGCGCGCGAAACCACCTTCTATAGGTCTATCCACTTTGCCCTTTACCTCTAAGCGGCCGCTAGGTTGTTGGGTAATTTGCAGTTGTTTAGCGGTGAATTGATATTTGGTCTCGCCTGCACTGACGTTAACCACAACCGAAGTTGGCGTGGTGTTGGCGGAAGCCATAAACGAAAACTCGCTAAACGATTGCAAATATTTATTGGTTGCCGGCTGAAACTCCGAAAACATCGGTTTATCGCAGTGCTGCGAACTCTGACTACTGCCGTAGGCATATGCACAAGTGCCGCTCAAACTCAACAAAGTGGCGGCGGCAATTTTTAATAGTGTGGTCATTATTTTCTCCGAGGCGTGGTTATAAGAGTAGTTATGCCCTTAGCTTACCAATAAAACACGGAATTGCTGGCGATCAATTCAATCCAGCACGTGCCTTCGTACCAATTCTCACCGTTACGATTATGCATATTCAATTAAAAAGTGTGATGAAAAACACACAAGTAGTTCTGATGGAAACAAATTAAGTTCTAATCAGAACCATAATCTGATAAACTCTACCCACACTAACAATTGAAACGAAGCTCTCGAAACATAAGTTCGTTTTGATCCTGAAGTGCCGAGGCCCAACCCTCTATCGATTTATTTTTTCTTGTTTACCGAGGTTAACATCATGATGTCACGCAAAGAATTCATAATTTTCTCTATAGCAATCTCCCTTATCAGTGCGCTGTGTTTTCCTGTCTCCGCGGCGACCTTTAGCCACGAAGAAGTAAGAGCCGCTCTGGAAAGCACCATTTCCAAAGTCAAAGCGTCCATCTCCGCGGTGGAAAACGGCGCGGACAAAGAAACCGTCGCCGAGCTGGTCAGCAATGCCAAACAACAGCAAAAAGACATCGAGAACAACGATCTCGAAGTCAAACGCCAACATGCCGGCAAACGTCTGAATACCGCATGGAAAGCAGCGCGCGGCGGCGATTTGCAATTGGCCGGGGAATCGTTGAAAGAAGCTTTGAGCCGCTATGAAGAAATGCACAAACTTTATGTTTCCAGCCACTAAGCCGTAAACACAGGCCGGTTCAGCCATGTATCAACGGACCGCATCGGTGCACAAAATAGGGGCGTTTTGTGTGCATATTGGACACAAGGCTTGAACATTACTGGGTCCAAGCCTTGTGTAAATGCTCCCTTTTACGACCTGCATTGTCGATAACGCCGGCATATTTGATGCGCGTGGCCGGCCTTGGACCTATGTTCCAAGCGTTTTCTTACCTCCGAAAAGAAAAACGTGACAGTTAACTCGTTCGCCAACTGGCGAAGCGGCGATGCAGGTCTTTTTATATCGAATTAATGGCGCAAAAATTGCTGATTTTCTTATGTCGAACCAGTGTTCTCTTCTCGCCTGGCTTGATGTGGAAAACGTCCGTGCACAAACCCAAGTCTTGCCTAAGCGTATTACTTGAACCTTGCATCCTAAACAGGAGATCGCAATCATGAAAAAGCTCTTAATCGCCCTGTCCATAACCGTTGGAATCGCTATCGCAATATTCGCGGCATTCAGTCCCCGCCTATCTGCTTACAACTCGCAAAACGACATTTCCTATTCCGATTTCATCAAGGATGTGCGCAGCAAGTCCGTGGCCGAAGTGGTGATAGACGGCAAATCTATCGATGGCCGCCGCCATAACGGCACGCGCTTTACCACATTCAATCCTGGCGATGCGCGGATCATAGACGACCTATTGGAGTATGACGTCAAGATCAAAGTCGAGCGGCCTGAGACCCAATCTACCCTAACGCAACTTTTATTCTCATGGGCTCCTACCTTGCTGTTGATCGGGGTATTGATCTATTTCATGCGTAAGCAACAACAGGGTGCCGGCGCGCAAAATGGCTTTGGTAAAAGCCGGGCCAAATTGATGACCGAAGATCAAGTCAAGGTGCGTTTCAACGATGTGGCCGGCGCCGAGGAAGCCAAACAGGACGTGGCGGAAATGGTCGACTTCCTGAAAGATCCGGGCAAATACGAAGCCTTGGGCGGTAAAATTCCGCGCGGCGTGTTGATGGTGGGCCCTCCCGGTACCGGTAAAACCTTATTGGCGCGGGCCATTGCCGGCGAGGCCGGGGTGCCGTTCTTCTCGATCTCGGGTTCCGATTTTGTGGAAATGTTTGTCGGCGTCGGCGCGTCCAGGGTGCGGGATATGTTTGAGCAAGCTAAAAAGCGCGCGCCCTGCATTATTTTTATCGATGAAATCGACGCAGTCGGCCGCCAGCGCAGTACTGGCGGCAACATTGGCGGCGGCGAAGAACGCGAACAAACCCTTAACCAATTATTGGTGGAGATGGACGGTTTTAGCGGCAACGAAGGCATCATTGTCATTGCAGCGACTAACCGTGTCGATGTGCTGGACAAGGCTTTGCTGAGACCGGGCCGCTTCGATCGCCAAGTGCAGATCGGCTTGCCGGACATCAAGGGCCGCGAACAAATTCTCAAAGTCCACGCCACCCGAGTGCCCTTGGCCGACGATGTTAACATCAACGATCTGGCGCGCGGCACACCCGGATTTTCAGGTGCGGAACTAGCCAATCTGATTAATGAAGGCGCCTTGTTCGCTGCCCGCAACAACCAAAGGGAAGTAACAATGCACGACCTGGACAGCGCCCGCGACAAAGCCATCATGGGCGCCGAGAAACGCACCATGATCATGAGTCGCGAGGATTTGCTGATGACTGCTTACCATGAAGCCGGCCACGCCATCGTCGGCCGCTTGATGCCGGAACACGACCCGGTTTATAAGGTCAGCATCATGCCGCGCGGCGGTGCTTTGGGCATCACCATGTTTCTGCCGGAACACGACCAATACAGTGCCTGCAAAGATAAACTGGAGGGCCAGATTTCCAGCCTGTTCGGCGGCCGGATTGCCGAAGCCTTAATTTACGGCAAAAACAAAGTCACCACCGGTGCCTCCAACGATATACAACGCGCCACTCAATTGGCGCGCAATATGGTCACCAAATGGGGCTTATCCGATCGTCTGGGCCCGATGGATTGCGGCGACAACGACAGCGGATTTATGGGCTCAACCAAACCGATGTCGGAGCAAATGGCGCGCCTGATCGATCATGAAATTAGACAAACCCTGGCAAATAACTATCGGCGCGCCGAAGCCATCCTCAAAGCCCATATGGATATTCTCCACAACATGGCGCAAGCCTTACTGGATTGGGAGACGCTGGATAAATATCAAATCGACGAATTGATGCAGGGCCGAAAGATCGCACCGCCCAAGGCTGTCGAGCCGGCAAAACGGCACTGGGACAACGGCAAATTGCCCAGGCCGACGGCTGAAACTGTACCTCCCATCGGCAAGATACCGGCTTTGTCCTAATCTCAAGACCGGATATATCTCCCACACTGCAAATTTCGGCACATCCGTTCCCTCGCCCTCCGGGTGAGGGAATCAAAAAAACCGAAATTTGAAGTGTGATGACTTGATAAAACAGTAACCGCATGAATCAACTGTTGCTCGCAGGCCCCGAATAAATGATAGAGTTCGGGGGCCAAAGAATAGATTAATAACTAGGGGATTTTTCCAAATTCGAGTGATTCGACTACCCAATAAACGCTTGAAAAAATTCGTTTCCAGCTCGGCAATATTGCCCTATTTAGCGCCAGCCTATCGCAACGCGGCGCTTGCGGCACTGACATTGTTGACAGCCTGCACCGTACCGAAGCCGGCGCCAATTGCGGAATATGATCCGCCAATCCCTGCCCGGCCGGCTTTGTCCAGGCACGCTTATCAAGCCCAAAACCGCCCGCCAGCGCCGGATACGTCCAGCTCTCCAACTGAAGATGCCGGAATCGATACCCAGCAAACCTACGATTTGCCGGCCTTGGTGGATTTGGCCCTGCACACGCATCCGGAAACGCGGATTAGCTGGGAGGAAGCAAAAGCCGCCGCCGCGCGCTTGGAAAGAAATCGCAGCAACTGGTATCCCACCCTGACGGCAATGGCATTCGGCCAGCATTTTACCAGTAGCTTCCCCATCCCCGGCAGCGCGCTGGTCAGCAACGGTTACGCGGCGTTTGCCAGTCTGGATTTAGCCTGGACCTTATTCGATTTCGGCCGCCGGGAAGCGCTGGTCGATGCCGGTGCACAGAGGCTGAGCGCGGCTAATTTTGCCTTCGACCGTAAACACCAGGAAATTGCCTATCGGGTGGCCAGCAGTTTTTTTGTTTATCAGGCCGCCTTGGCCAAGGTGACGGCGGCTCAGCACACCTATGAGTCAGCGAAAACCAACGCCGACTCGGTTCAAGCCAAACTCAAACAAGGCCTGGCCACCAAACCCGACTTGTTGCTGGCGCTGCAAGAGCAGGCAAAATCCAGTTATGACCTGCAAGATGCGCGCGGCTCGGTCACGCAGACCCGTGCCGATCTAACGACGAGCCTGGGAATATCGCCGGCTTACAGCCTGCAACTGGTCGACCTGAGCAAGCTACCGTTGCCCTCAGAACTGGCGCAATCGGTGGAAAAAATTGTCGATCAGGCCTTGGAGCAGCGTCCCGATTTACTGGCGCGCCTTGCCGAATTGCGTGCCCGCGAAGCGGACGTTAAAAAAGCCAGAGCGGAATTCTGGCCGAAAGTGTCGCTACGCGGCATGGTGGGTAATCAATACTGGGGCAATGTGCATACCAAGCCATCGGGCGGCGAAAGTTATTCCGCCAACACCATGGTCGATACGGCCATGTTAAATGTGGAATGGACCTTGTTCGACGGCTTTGAACGCAGCAATGCCGTACGGGAAGCCGAGGCCAAAAGGTCGGCGTCCCAAGCTCAACTTGAGGCCTTGCGCCTGGAAATCATGCGCGACATCTGGAAAGCCTATGCCGACACCAAAACCGCACTGGAAAAACGCGAGTTTGCCTTGGCTCTGTTGAAAGCCGCCGAGGAATCCTATGCCGCCACCCAGGAGTCTTACACGCACGGCTTTTCGACGGTAATCGAGCTGTTATCGGCGCAAAAGGATTTGGCGCGTGCCCGCTATACCGAAATCGATAGTCGAGCGACTTTATTACGTTCTGCCGCAACGCTGGTTTATGTGTCAGGCGAGCAAAATCCGGAAGTGTTGGATGAGCATTAAATGACTGTCTTTCATACTGTGGCCTCTAAGCATTTCTAGTTCAACACAGCAAATACCGGCTAAGCGATTCACCAGGTTTTTCTTGAGCGTGAATAAGCTTATAGCTATTATCGAATCCTAATTAGAACAATTATTTTTAGATTATGTCCTCCGACTCTACATTTCCGACCGTACTGCGCCAATTACTCCGCACCCACCAGGCCTTTTTGTCGTATGCGGCCAGGCACGTTCACCGGCTTGAATTAACCTTGCCGCAATACGATGTGATCATTACGCTGGGCAAAACCGCCGGCATGCAGCCCAAGAAACTTGGCGAGGAAACCTTGATTACCAAAGGCACGCTCACCGGTGTGGTCAGCCGCTTGGAGGACAAGGGCCTGGTGGAAAGGTCTGCCTCGAAAAAAGACGGTCGCAGCCAGATCATCCGCTTGACCGAGGCGGGCCGCGCGGTTTACGAACAAACTTTCCCCGAGCATCTGGCCCATATCGGCCGCCTGTTCGACAATTATGCGCCCGAGGAAATCTCGAAGCTGGAGGCGGATTTACAGAGGCTGCATGAAGCGGTCATCACCGCGCGCGGCAATCATATTGAACAAGTCGATGATGAATTCTAGCGAGTACCGAAATGTTCATACGTTTGAGGTGAAGCGCACAATGATCTCTGGGCATTTACTTAAGTGGGCCTCTAAAAATAAATACACCTCCTTCTCCCCCCGGGAGAAGGTTGGGATGAGGGAATTAAAATCAATTACTTACCCCCCTCACCCTAGCCCTCTCCCTGAGGGCGAGGGAATGTTTAGAGGTTCCCTTAAAATGTTTTTCCCGGCGAGTCTCTCGATTTTCCTGACCGCTTGCGATCCGATGTTGAGCCTGCAAGGTTCGTTCTGGCCGGCCTGGATCATCTGCATCCTCAGCGGGCTGGCGACCAGCATGCTGCTGATGTGGCAATTGGTGCACTACCGCCTGGCACCGCATTTGGGGCCACCGCTGCTGATCGCCCCCAGCCTGTGGGCTTTGTGCACCTTTAGCATCTGGCTGGTGTTTTATGCAGCATGAAAACGGCGGTACCTGATGGAAAACAGTCAAAACCATAGTCAAGGGTTAAGCCTGAAAAATCGGATGTTGCTGGGTCGGGTCATCGGCATAGCCATCGTGCTGGGTGCTGTGGCGACCGGCTCGCTGGTTTGGCATATCAACTATCAAAATCCGCGCACCAACGATGCGATGGTGCGGGCCAACATCGTCGGCATCGCCCCGGAAGTCAGCGGCCGCATCGTGGAATTGCATGTCGAAGACAATCAATATGTCAAACAGGGCGATTTGCTGTACGTGATCGACCCGCGCCCCTATCAGGCCAGATTGGACAAAGCCAAGGCCGAATTGCTGCTCGCGGAAAAAGATGTCGATTCCCGGCGTGCTTCCAGCGGTTCCGCAGAAATTGCCATCGAGCGTCTGGAACACCAGCGCGCCGCCGCCGACGCCGAAGTCAAAAAAATCGAGGCGGAAGACGAGTATCTGCATAATTATCTGGAGCGACTGGAACCCTTGGCGGATAAACAATATGTCACCACCGATCAGCTGAAACAGGCGCGATCGCGCTATGCGGCTTCGCGCGCCGAGTTGGCGGATGCGAAAGCTAAGGAGCAATCGGCCCGTAGCGCGATCGAGGAAGCCAAAAGCGACAGTCGCCGCGCCGTTTCGTTGATTGCCCAGGTCGGCGACGTCAATGCCCGCATCGAAGCGGCCAGAGCCATGGTTACCGCCGCCGAACTCGATCTGGAATATTGTTATGTGCGCGCGCCGTTTAACGCCTATGTCACCAATTTGAATACCCGCGAAGGCGAATACGCCAAGGCCGGCGCGCAAATGTTCGCTTTGGTGGATGATCGCCACTGGTATGTGATCGCCGACTTCAAGGAAACCTATTTGCGGTCGATCAAACCCGGCCAGGAAGCCGAAGTGTTTCTGGTCGCATATCCGGGCAAGCGCTATCCCGGCGTGGTGACCGGGATCGGCTGGGCCAATTCGCCCGACAATATCAAACAGCATGGCGTATTGCCGGAAGTTGAACGCACACTGAACTGGGTCATTCTGGCTTCGCGTTTTCCGGTACGGATCGAGATTAAAGAGCACGACCCCGAGCATCCGCTCCGTATGGGGATGACCGCCTTTGTTACGGTGCGGAAACCAACTGCCGACGCAGCCGATACAGCCCTGCCGCCATGACCATTGGCGACAGCCGGCCTGGTTTAAGCTCGCAGCCAAAACCCGGCCGGCTTTGGTTTGGCACCAGCCTGGGGCAATTTCTCAAAGCCGAACTCAAAGATTCGGCTGCGCGTCGTGTAGCCGCCCTGCGCTTGTTTGCCGTCACGCTGACTATTGCGCTCGTCAGCCAAACCCTGCATATCCCGCCCTTGGGAGCAATTTCCATATTGATTTGCTTAAGCTACGACGCCCACGCCAATGCCGGCCAATCCCTGGCGTTTGGAATGCGCCAGCTCGGCTATCTGATTGTGACGACTTTAGTGTCGGTATTGACGCTGATGTTGGCTGGCAACGACCCTTGGTTACTGCTGCCGCTGTCGTTCGTTATATTGGCTTTGTCCCTGTTTCACGCCCGCCTGATCGCCTGGCCCACGGGCATTGCTTTATGGTATTCGGTGGCAGTACTGTACAGCCCCAGCACGCCCGATGAAAATATTTACCATGCCTTATGGAATATCCCCATTATCGGCATACTCGCACTCGGAACATGGACGGCGGTGCATCTGACCATCAAACCGCAAGATCCTCTGAAACTGTTAAAAGTGGAGATCACCACACAATTGGCGGCGGTGGAATACATTTTCAGTGCGCGTTTGGCCGATGCGGGTGCGTATAGCCCCAGGCCGGAAGCAAACATGCACGCCGCTGCCGGCAGCCTCGGCAAGTTGCTGGGTTTGCTGGCCAACGCCGAATTGATCCATCCGGCGTTACACGAACGCCACCAGACTTATCGGGCGCTGCTGCTGGAAATAGACGGTTTGCGCCAGTTGGCGGATTGGCTTAATCAGGTGCTTGCGGCGGAATATAGAGCCCAGCCGTTGACGCCGGAAAAACTGCATGTCTATCGGGCTATGCAAAGCGCCTGCGCCAATTTGCGGCAAGGCGTGGTGGAATCACGCGATGTGTCCGCAGCCGTCACGCGCTTGTTAAGCGAGGAGGTGTTGCAAAGCTATGCCCGGGAATCAAATCCGTCGTTGTTAACCGCTTTGTGGCGGGCCTTGCAACGCATTGTCGGTTTGACACAGGCTTTACATCAACCTGTAGATGTGGCGGACAGTAAGGACATCGGCCAGGAATCCGACGATAACCCTGAACATAGCTGGCTGCCGGCCTGGCTTGCTTACGAGTATTGGGCAAGCCATGCCGACAGCGTGCAATTCGGCATTAAATTCTCGCTGGGGGCGATTCTATGCATGCTGATCGTGGAAAGCCTGGGCTGGCCCGACATCAACACCGCGATTCCTACCTGTCTGGTCGCAGCGCAAACCAGTCTCGGCGCCGACTACCGGCTCTCGCTGTTGCGGGTGTCGGGAGCCGCCGTCGGCGGGATCTGCGCTTATTTTTACGTATTGGTCTTTCAATCTCAGCTCGATACCATCGTCGGCTTTGCGCTGGCGACGACGCCATTTTGGGCGTTGGCAGCCTGGATTACCGCCGGCAGCGAACGCATCGCCTACCTGGGCCGACAACTTGGTTTTTCGTTTGCTTTGTTTGTGTTGCACGATTTCGGTCCAGTCACCGACCTATATCTGCCGCGCGACCGGGTCATAGGCATATTGCTCGGACTCATCGTGATGGGCGTTATCGATTACGCACTGTGGCCGCGGCGCTCGATTGCACTGGCCCGCCACCACAGCGTAGCGGCGTTGCGCACACTTGCCAGCTTCACCAAGCGCTTACCCGATGTCAGTCACCTGCTGACTTACACCTTACCCTTACGGCTATCGGCGGAAAAAGAGCTGGCCGCCGCTCAAGACTTGTTGGCACACGCGGTATTGGAACCCGATGCGCGCTTGGTCGAGAAAGTGCATGAACGAGCGGCGCTGCGGAATATTGTGAAGGACGCCGGCCATTTATCCGGCTTGCTGCAAGTCCGCAAACGCTATCGCTTACTCAGCGGCCAGCGCTTCAGCCACTTTCCTGATGAATTGCAACAGCTCAGCCGGGCGTTCGATGCCGAGCTGGCAACCGCCCTGGAATATGCCGCAAGACTTCTGCAAGGCGAACAAGCCGGCAACCGGATCGAGCTTGCCAATCATCAAGCACGTCTAAAGCAAAGTTATATCGATCATCATCGTATCGACAATCTGGCCGACGATTTGGCCGTCGAGTGGGAGCTACGCTTTATGCTGGACCAACAAATTGTGGAGCTGATAGCCCACATCGAAAAAGCAGTGCTGGCTGCCACGTCATATCCGCAGCAATCCGGCCCGGACCTTGATCTGCAATAAGGCCGCGCAGTGAATCCAATATAGCCGGCTCCCGCCTGCGCAGGAGCGACGATATTTACTAACCAGGCCTATTGATCACTGGCATTCCGTTGAGGTTGAGTGTGGCGAAGCCCAGGCTGGTGTGCCCTTAGACAGGCGAAGGGTAGTTAAGGGCCGGGTTAATAATCAGCAGCACCGATATACGCCAAGTTGCTCAAAATATGTTCATCTGAAAATCCAGACTTCGTTCCGCTAACCAAACCAAAGCCACGGCGACGATGGATGCTGAACCGGTTTTCATCACGACTAGCGGATAATAGCGATAGCGGCTAAAGCCGACTATCAACGGCAAAACCGCACCGACAATCGCCAACTGCCCTGCTTCCACACCCAAATTAAAGCCCAATAGCGGTAACAGCCGCTGCGTGTCCGGCAAGCCCATGTCCAACAACACACTGGCGATGCCCATGCCGTGGATCAAGCCGAAAGCAAAGGCAAACCAGGTGCGGCGTTTTACCAACACCGGATAAATATTGTTCAACGCTGCCAACACCACGGAGGCGGCAATGGCCGATTCTACCCAGCGGGACGGCAGACAGAGGTATTGCAACACCGTAAGGCTCAGGGTGAACGAATGTGCCAACGTGAAGGCGGTGACCACACCTAGCACATCGAAAAATACCGGTCTAAAGCCTGGTTTTGGCTGCCAAGCACCCCGCTCCCACGCCAAAGCAGCCGGCAGCAACAGACTTAACAAAAATAGAATATGGTCAAAACCGATCCAGATATGCCATAGCCCGGCGTAGCCGAATCGCGCCACGGTCCGCCACCCGGAATAATCAGCGTCCCGCACAAATTCGCTACGTTGGTGGTCAGGACTAAAGATCGCGGTATCGGTTTTAGCGGCATGAATGACGCTTATCAGCCCGCGATGCTGCGGGTCGAGATCGAAAAGCAAGCAATAGTCTATCGACAACGGCGTGGACGCAGACGGACAAGTCGCCCGGAAATTTAATACGGCGTAATGACCATCGCTGTGTTCGTCCACCCGTAAATCCCCTGCTTGCAGCGAACAGACTTGCTTAGCCGTCGTCATTTGCAAACGACTCAGCGCATAGGCATACACAACATCCCGACTATTTCGCAACTCCGCCCAGGTAATATTACCGTCGTCGTTTGCATCCAAACCCAAGGCGTAATCCAGGTCGCGCAAGGCAATATCCCATTGCCCGGAGATCTGCCACCCATCAACCTGCACCGTCATGTAACTATCGCTGGCCTTATGGGCAAAAACATTAAAACTTGCAGTCAGCAGCCAGACCATGATTAACCCGACCCAAATGATTCCGCGTATTCGGTTCGAGCTTAACCCGTCTAAGCTTGGTGGGGCCTGCCCTTCGACAGGCCTGCCCTGAGCGCAGTCGAGAGGCCCAGGGCAAACAGTATTTAAGGGGTGAAGGAATTTTGCCGGCCCGTTCATATTCCGCTCCCCCCAATTTGCGCGAGTAGCGTTTGCAGTCGCACATCTTGCAATTTGGACTCGGTTAAAAAAGTCAGCAGCGGTTGCAGCTGTTGTTGCGTTTTGCCGCTAGCCACCGCCGCTTCCAACAAAATGCGCGCGTCGCGCGGCTCGCGTTGCACGGCCCAATTGGTTTGTGCCAGGGCCAGCGCCGATTCGGGCTGGTTTAACACATGCAATAAAAAGCGCGCCTCTTCGCCTTGATGGCTGGTATCGCCACGCATCCGGCTAGCGGCAAAGCGAGCGGTCAGCGCATCTATATGCACAGCGGCAGTTGGCAGCCGCAAGGCTTTTTCGGCAAAAGTCAGGCGCAGTAACAAGCCGTCGGCGCGGGTATCGTTGGCTAACAATTCCACCACGTCTTGGAAACGATTCCGGTCTAATAAATAATCGGCATAGGTAGCCAACAGATAACCATTGCGGCGCGGCACTTGCAGCGCCTGCCGGTAATAACGGTCGGCCGCATCTGTATTACCCATGCGCTCGGCCATTTCCGCCAGCGTGGTCAATGCCCATTGTTGGTCTGCCGGTGCGGCACTGTGCGCAGCGCTTACTGCTCGTGCCAACTGGCGATAAGCAGTGTCGAGCTGGCCGGAAACACTCAGAATGGAATTCAGACAAACTTGGCCGATCAGCGGCTCTGCCAATTTCAATAAAGGTAAACAGCTGTTCAGAGCATCGGCGTGTTGGCCTTGCACTTCCAAAATCGCCGCCCGCGTCAACCAAGCTTGCACCAGGCGCGGCTGACGCGCCAAAGCCCAATGCAAATATTCCAGAGCCGCCGGAAATTCGTGGCGATTTTGAAACAAGGTGGCTCGCAAGGTCAGGACTTCGGCTGTCGGTTGCGCGACTGTCAGCCATGGCGCCAACGCCGCTTCCGCGTAACCGAAATAGCGCGGATCCGATTCAGCGCGGCCCAGTTCGATATAGCGCCGGACTAAAGCTAAAGCCGGTTCCAAGTCATTAGGCTGAGCCGCGACTTGTTTGCGCAAGTAACGAATTTCCAGCCAGCTTTCGCCCCTGGCCGGCAAGACTTCGACGATTTCGTCATCGGTCTTGGGTAAATAAGCTTGCGCCTCCGCATCACTGAGTACAGCAACAGACATTATTAAACCTAATGTAAGCCAGTGCTTCATTGGCTCCTCCTTCGGATGTTTATCGAACAGGGGGGCGAGCAGCGCCGCCCCCTTCCCTCTTTTCTAATTGTTTGGACAACTCCCCACAGCCAGGGAGACGGCATCGAAACAACCGGCCTCACCAGGATCGACATGGCGGCTTTGCCGGCCGCTATTGGCAAAAGCTACATAAGGAAACACTTCCTGGTAGCTTCTATCGTTGGTGTTAACGCCGTCGGCAACCCGGTTATTCGGAAAGCTGTTAAAGGCCGGATTCAAAACCCCAACCACAGCCTGCGCGGCAATATCGGTGACGTCGTCGGACACCCGCCGACCATTGGGAAAGCCGGCAGTATCGCCCGCCAGAAATGCCATGCGTTTACGGGCGCTGACAGGTGCGGGGCCGATGCCGGTGTTCAAACGCAGCAAATCCGCGACCGGTCCGCGTTGCGACGGAGAACAACCTGGGCAAATCGGCGCGGCATAAAACACCAAGGGTCCCAGGTCGAAACTGGGATTGGCCGGATTAACTCGCGGTGGCGTCGGAATGGGTACCGCACCGCCGTAAGCAGCGTTGACGACTCTGGCCAATAACGGATCCAGCACATAACCGGCAAAACTGGCGTCGTCCTTGGGCTCGCTCATGCTGAATTTGTCTTTATCGCCGGTGCCGATCAACACCTCATTAATCAACGGGTTACCCATCCGTTGAATCTGCACATAGGCATTGGCAAGTTTGGGTTTGCCGCCCGGTTTATCCGCATAGGCTTTGGTACGTGGCCGGGAGGTGGTGGCGTAAGTACCGACTACCGCCAAGGCTTCGCCGGCGCTATGTTGCTTGCCGTCTTGGGTAAGCATGGCGATAGGCAACTCGATAGCAATGGAATTGACGTTGTACCCGGCCACATCGTCGGACGCGAAGTTTTGATGTTCCGCATCATTTTGGTTCTCGGCAAACACCCCCGGCACACCGACGCCGGACGCGCCAACCCTAAAATTAAACGTATCGAAAGTCGCACCCAAATCAATGTAAAACGGATCGTCGACGGTGCCGGCAAATACGCTAACGCCGCCGCCTAAATCATAAATTCCCTGGCTGGCCAGATTTTGATAGTTAGGCATGGTGCGCGGCCCGACGTTGGAAGGCACCGCATAGAGCTTTTGCTGATTGGTCAGATCGATAACTTGCCGGTTGGCACCCTTCCCTTTGATCAGCGTCACCGTATAACTTTGCCGCAAACCCAAACCTTCCGAGCCAGGGCCATCCAGTGCGGTAATGGCCGGCGGCACAATTAAGGTACCGGCTGCGATCGGGTTGGGTGAATTAGCCGGCGCTACAATGCCGGTGCCGGCACCGACAAATCCGGTAAACACGCCGGGCAAGCGGTTTTCGGTTTTAAATCTGAACTGGAGAGTAATGTCTTCGTCGGCGTCGAAATTGTTATCCACTTTCATTTCATACAAAATTTCCGGATCGAACGGAAAATAATTCGGGCCGTTGCTGGGTTCCAGCAAAGGATCGACATTCAGAATCATCGTCACCTTGCTGGGATCGTTGTAACTGACAAAGGCGTACCAATCGGTGATGTCGGCTTTGGTATCCAACGCTGTTAACGGCGCTTCGCGATGATTGGCGGCCTCAACGGACGGTATGCCGCCCATCAATAATAAAGCGCTGGCGAACATGGTCAGCGGCCAACTGCTGTAGTGATGTAAGTCTTTCATAGTCTAATTCCTCATTAATTAAAGCCGCAGCTTCAAGCAGCTGCGTTAGGGAATACGCGGAAAATCGGCAAACGGATGCCGGAAAATGGAATTTATGCCAAACGCACCGGACTGGCCGCTTCCGCGTCGGTTCGCGGTGCGGATCTAGCCTTTCCCAGCCGGCCACCGAGCAAAAACAAGCCGGACAAACTCAGCAGCATCAGGGTGGGCGGTTCCGGCACACTGACGATCTGGGCATTGGCGACGTTGAGAATGTGTAGATCCCAAGCCGCCGTGCGATTCGGTTCCACCGGATCGCCATTGCTATCGGTTAAAGATCCCTCGCAAAACCGGCCGTTCGAACAACCGAAGGCGGCGGTAAATTGCGGATCGGCATCCCGTAAAAATCCGTCGGCCAGCGCGGCGCTTACCGAAAAGTTGTCGTATTGAGTCAAGGTTGCCAGGTAATTCCCGGCGACAAGATTGATGGCTAAATAACTGTCGAATTCGCCGTAATTGAAATTAACCCCGTTCGACAATTGGCTGCCGCCCAAGCCGCCGTCGTCTTGCTCGGCCAATTGGTTGCCTAAGCCGTCCCACAACGTCAAAATCGGATCGAAACCGCCGTCTAGCCAGGATGAGGTAAACAAGGTCACCGTGCCGGGCGAGCCGAGCGAAAAGGCAAAGCTCAGCTTATCGTTATCGTTGGCAAAGTTGCCGTTAAATTCAAAGTCCGCGGCCTCAACCGCTGTCGCTGCGGTCAGGCAGGCGCCTAACAACGCAACCGGAAATAGCTTTTTCATCGTGGTTTCCTCTCAGTCTATGGTTAGAAATGGCAAGCCGGCGGCGGATTCCAGATGCGGATGGCGATACTCGGCATTCGCGCCGGCTTGCGATGACTGATACGCGGCCAATTCGGCATTGGATGCAAAACAGGTAAAAATATTTGCGGCCGGGTTTGTGCAACGAACTTGGTCGGTGCTTGGCACATAAGCGTCTTTCGATAGGAAACGACGAGTGTTATTAACCCAGAGCACAAGCAATAATCACTTCGGTAGTTTGACTATTTGCCACGCGCAAACGGCTGTTTTATAGTGGCCCAACCACAAACTCCCACTCTCTGCCCTCTTAAATGCCGCCACCAATCTTGGCAAACCAAGAAAAATCCACATGCCTTATGTCGCCTGGTTCACACTTTGAGCGCTATCCCAACTTCGCCTCGCATCCAAACCAACCGATGCCGCGTATAGCTTTTAAAGGGATGCGAGGACGATGACGGATAGCGATTCGGACGACGACCAGCACCTACAACTGGCAACGACCGCCGACGAAGCCTTACTGCGGGAATGGATCGCCGACGTCGTGGATCAGGATCAAGCCGCGCTGGGGCGCTTATACGATAGCCTGGTCGATCAGGTCTACGGTGTGGCACTACGCATCACCCGGCGGTCGCAGTGTGCCGAAGAAGTGGTGCAAGACACGTTCTGGCAGATCTGGCGGCAGGCGCCGCGCTTCGATGCCGAACGCGGTTCGGTAAAAGCCTGGGTGATGACGATGGCTCGCAGTCGGGCACTGGACGCCTTGCGGCAACTGGACGGCAATCTAAGCGAGCTGGAACCGGACGCTCTGGTGCTGATCGAAGCCCCAGCCGAACAAATGCCGCCGGATTTACTATCAGCGGTGCAGCAAGGTCATCGCTTGCAAACGGCCCTGGCGGCTTTGGAGCCCTTGCCCCGGCAATTGGTGTCTTTGGCATTTTTCCGGGGTTTGAGTCACGACGAAATCGCTGTTTGCAGCGGTTTGCCCTTGGGTACTGTGAAATCACATATCCGGCGGGCCCTACAGACTATGCAGCAATTATTGACAGCCGATGCCGGCGAGGTTAACTAAACAACATGACAGACAAATTCCCGCCTTTGGATAGCGCAGATGCCAACGATTTGCAGCAACTCGAAACGCTGCTGGCCGACGGTTTGGCGCCGATTCCGGTTGCCGGCGAACGCCGCAATTCGTTACGCCAAGGCCTGATGACGCAAGTCTCTGCCAGCCTTGCCAAACAAGCCGGCTTACTCACCGTGCGCGCCAGACACGGCGCCTGGCAAGCCCTGAAAACCGGCATCCGCGTCAAACCACTCTGGGACGGCGGCCTGCAAGGCCACTCGGTATTGATCGAATTCGCCCCCGGCGCCAGCCTGATACCGCATCGGCACAACTGTCTGGAAGAAGGCATCGTCTTGCACGGCGATTTGCAAATGGGCGACTTGCGGCTTGGCCCCTTGGACTATCACGCCTCGCCGGCCGGCAGTCGGCACGGCGGGATAAGGTCGGCTAACGGCGCACTCGCCTATTTACGCGGCACTTCACTGGGCGATAGTCGCGAGGTGTTGCGGGAAGTACTGGCGGGTCTGCTGCCGTTTGGCAAGGCTGAGTCGTTTAGCGTGTTTACCAAGCAAATAGACGACTGGCAGGAAATTGCCCCCGGCGTCTGGAAAAAACCGCTGTGGCAGGACGGGGAACGCGAATCCGGTTTTTATCGCCTGGAAGCCGGCGCCAAATGCCCGGCACACGGCCATCGGCTGGAAGAGGAATGCATGATGCTGGACGGCGACTTGTTTATCGACGACGTCTTGCTGCGCGCCGGCGACTACCAACTGGCGCCGGCCGGCAGCGCGCACCGCGAGGTGTATACCGACGTTGGTGCGACACTGTTCGTGCGCGGTGCCAGAGATTACTGACCGATTTATCCGGGCCGGAATGCTCTGGCGGCTTAGCCTTAGTTGATGTCTTGACTGTTTAAATAGTCTTCGTAATTACCGCTGAAATCGACGATGCCGTTCGGCGTGAGTTCGATAATCCGGGTCGCCAATGACGATACAAACTCGCGGTCGTGACTGACGAAAATCAGCGTGCCTGGATAGTTTTCCAAGGCCGCGTTCAGTGATTCGATCGATTCCATGTCCAAATGGTTGGTGGGTTCATCCAGCACCATGACGTTGTTTTTTTGCAGAATCAATTTGCCGAACAACATCCTGCCTTGCTCACCACCGGAAATGACTTTTACGGATTTGTTGATTTCGTCATTGGAAAACAACAAACGCCCCAGCGTGCCGCGTATGGTCTGATCGTCGTCCGATTCCTTGCGCCATTGGCCCATCCATTCAATCAGCGGCATGTCTTCAGCAAAATCCTCGGCATGATCCTGCGCAAAATAACCGACGTCTGCGTTTTCCGCCCACTTCACTTCGCCGCTGTCCGGGGTCAAATCGCCGACCAGGGTTTTCAACAAGGTGGATTTACCGATACCGTTGGGACCAATCACCGCCACCCGCTCGCCGACCGCAATCATCATGTTCAAGTTCTTGAACAAGGGTTCCGCGCCGTAGCCTTTGGCCAAATCTTTAGCTTCCACCGCCAAACGGTACAGTTTTTTAGCTTGGTCGAAACGAATGAACGGATTAACCCGGCTGGACGGCTTGACTTCGTCGAGCTTGATTTTCTCTAACTGCCGCGCCCGGGACGTGGCCTGCTTGGCCTTGGAAGCGTTAGCAGAAAAGCGCGCCACGAAGGTTTGCAGTTCGGCAATTTGGGCTTTTTTCTTGGCGTTGCCGGCCAGTAACTGCTCGCGCACTTGGGTCACGGCGGTCATGTAATCGTCGTAATTGCCCGGATAGACCCGCAATTCGCCGTAGTCCAGGTCGGCCATATGCGTGCAAACGCTATTCAAAAAATGCCGGTCATGCGAGATGATCACCATTGTGGAATTACGCTCGTTCAGCACGTTTTCCAGCCAGCGGATAGTGTTGATGTCCAGGTTATTGGTCGGCTCGTCCAGCAGCAAGATGTCAGGATTGGAAAACAAGGCTTGCGCCAGCAAAACCCGCAGTTTCCAGCCTGGCGCCACCGCGCTCATCGGGCCGTTGTGTTGTTCCAGCGGGATGTCCAAACCCAACAATAATTCACCGGCCCGGGCTTCGGCGGTATAGCCGCCGAATTCGGCAAACACCGTTTCCAGATCGGCGGCGCGCATGTAGTCGTCTTCGCTGGCTTCCATATTGGCGTAGATGGCGTCACGTTCCGACATGGCCGCCCACATCTCGGCATGCCCCATCATCACTACATCCAGCACCCGTTGCTCTTCGTACGCGAATTGATTCTGGCGCAAGATACCCAAACGCTCGTTGGCATCGACGCTGACGTTGCCGGATGTAGGTTCCAGGTCGCCGCTGAGGATTTTCATAAAGGTCGACTTGCCGCAGCCGTTGGCGCCGATCAGGCCGTAGCGGTTGCCGTTGCCGAATTTCACGGAAACGTTTTCAAACAGGGGCTTGGCCCCGAATTGCATGGTGATATTAGCGGTAGAAATCAAGAGAGTGTCCGAGGATTAAGAGTAAAAAGAGCGTTGTCGCCGTTTCAGGCGTGTGACGAAATAAATGGGTTGACGCTAAAATCGGTTATTTTACCAGACTTTAATCGACGATCATTTACAGTAATGTGTCACTGACAATCCCAATATGATTGCACCGTCCCTCACCGCAGAACCGATTTACCCCATCTTTTACAGCTTCCGCCGCTGTCCGTATGCGATGCGGGCACGCTTAGCCATTGCCGTATCGGGGCTAAGCGTCGCACTCCGAGAAATCGAGCTCAGCAATAAACCGGAGGCGATGCTAAGCGTTTCGCCAAAAGGCACCGTACCGGTATTAGTGTTGCCCGACGGCCAAGTGATCGAACAAAGCCTGGATATTATGCGGTGGGCCTTGGCGCAACACGACCCGCAAGACTGGCTGGACCAAATGCCGGAAGATGCTAAGCGATTAATCGACTGGAACGACGGCGATTTCAAATACTATTTGGACCGCTACAAATATGCGGACCGCTATCCGGAACAAACGCAAACTGTTTATCGTCAACAAGGCGAGGTGTTTTTAGCCGAGCTGGAAACCCGCTTGCAGCGGACTCGCTTTTTGTGCGGCTTAACTTTCGGCTTGGCCGACGCCGCCATTGCGCCGTTTATCCGGCAGTTTGCCGCAGTGGATAACGCTTGGTTTGCCAGCTCGCCCTACCCGGCCTTGCAACACTGGTTGGACGACTTTTTAACATCCAATCTGTTTGCGACGGTTATGCGAAAATACCCGCCCTGGAAAGCTAACGACCCGTTAGTCCTTTTCGGGAACGAGGCCGGCCTCGTACCATTTTAAAAGGTGCCCGACATGTTAAAAATCTACAAGAAAACCATCCGCATCGACAGCTCCGGTGCGCATCCCCGCCTTGAGTCACCTCCACAAAGCAAGCTGTCCAATCTGCTGACCATTCCGGCGATGATTGCCGGCGCGGTCTTGGGTACCGTGGTGTTTTCGGCGTTTTTTGCCTTACTGCTAATTCCGTTGACGATAATCGGCATCAGAGGCTGGTGGTTGCTGCGAAAACTTAAAAATGCACAGGTTGACGGGCAAAGCCTGGAAGCTGAATATACTGTGGTTTCAGACCCGGCAAAAACCTCCAAGTCCGACTGAGAAATCGCCTGCTTGAATACAAAAAAAGCCCCCACCTTGAGCAGGGTGGAGGCTGTGGAATGTGTAGCGTTACAACGAGGAGGTACTACGAAAAAACTTAAAATCGGACCGGTTTAGCCACTTCGATATTGCTAAACAGGGAAGCAGCGCCAAAAAACAGTGTGGAAAGAACAAACTGACCGGACAGGAAGCTGAACATACCGGTAGCAAAAAACAATCCGGTGACGATGTCTTTATACAGATTGCTTGACTTGTTCATTTTTCCACCTTGACTGGGTTTCAGCCGATTCATTGAAGACGGTTTAACTATAAACCTTTGCCATTTATTTACAATAAGGCATTTATTACATGATTTGTTTCTTATTTTGAAACAGATTTAGTTAAACACCACCTTTCACCAGCCAAATTGAACCCCAACTCGGTTCAAACTTAAGCTACCAATTTTGATGCAGGAGGATGCAGCCATGAGCCACCATTTAAATCTGCTACGCGCGATATTCCAGGATCCGGTTAGCGGCAACATCCATTGGCGGGAAATAGAATCGCTGTTGCACCACCTGGGCGCCAACCTGCAACCTAGCCACGGCGCGCGCTTTCACGTGAGTTTGAATAACGTCGAAGGCGTGTTACATCATCCGCATCACAGCGGCATATGCACTAAACAAGAAATCAAACATCTGCGCGAATATCTGGCAAGCGCCGGCATCAGTCCGTCCGCATATGAAGAACAACGCAATAAACCGCATTAGCGCAAGGCCGGCGATAAGGTATTAAGCACTTAGCTTGGTCATTGCCCACAGCAAGGATGAACAGAACGACCCATGAAATGGATTGCAAAAAGCTTGCTACTGACCCTCTTTCTATTGCCCGTATTATTGGGATTGGCATTGTGGCTGGCCATTGACGACACGCCGAAACTACAGACCCGCGCCGACCTGACCCCGGAACAGATTGCCCGCGGCAAATTGATTTTTCGGCAAAACGATCCACGCCGTTTAAAGTCAGGTGCTATCGCCCGAGTCGTACTGGATCAACAAGAACTGGACCTGGCGATCAATTATCTTGCCAACCAATACGCCAACGGCGTGGCGGGCTTACGGATCGACAAAGGCGGGGCCCACATTGACGCCACCCTGCGTTTGCCCCGCAATCCCATAGGCCAATATCTGAATTTGACGCTGGAGCTTAAACAAACCACCGACCTACCGGAAGTACACCAACTGTCTTTGGGCCAACTCCGGCTGCCCGGCATGCTGGCCAAACCCTTGCTGGAATTGGCGCTCAACACCTTACAACCGGCGGCGGATCGGCAAGCCTTCGCCGATATTGTCAAGCATGTGCTGTTTCAACCGCAGCGCCTGACGGTTACCTATCGTTGGCAAGCAGACTTACCCGGCAAATTGCGCGGTGCATTACTAACGCCGGAGGACCTGCAGCGACTAGAGGCTTATCAGCGGCGTTTAGCCGAACTAAGCCAGACAGATAATAAAAGCGTCAGTCTCACTGATCTCAGCAAACCACTTTTTATACTGGCATTACAAAGAAGCGCCAGCGGCGACCCGATTGCGGAAAACCGGGCATTGATTTTGGTACTGACGCTTTATGTCAATCAACAGCGCCTGACGAAAATCATCCCCGAATCGCGGCTCTGGCCGCGCCCGCTTTGGCGCCAGGTAACGTTGAACGATAGAGACGACCTGACCAAACATTATATGGTTTCGGCGATGCTGGCCGCCTATTCGGGCACCCCCTTGGCTGATGCGGTGGGATTGTTTAAAGAAATAGAAGATTCCCGCGGCGGCAGCGGTTTTTCGTTTAACGACCTGGCCGCCGACCGGGCCGGCACGCGCATGGGCGAACAAGCCGTCGCCAGCCCGGCGCTCGCTCGAAAAATCCAAGCGATTATGGCTGTCGCCAACGAAAATCAGATGATGCCGGCTACCGCCGACCTACCGGAATCGCTAAGCGAAGCCGAGTTTATCCGCCGCTTTGGCGGCACCGATGGCGAAGCCTACAAACAACTGATGCAAGACATTGAAAATCGCATCGCAATGTTGCCGGTATCTCGGGAATGATGGCTGAGCGAAAACCTCGCTAAGTGGGGAGGCGGCTGCAAACTGCCAGCGCCTAATCCTAGATCACATTGACTCGCGCCAACAAGGCCGAAAATTCTTCGGCCGCCATCGGCTTGCCAAACAGATAACCCTGCGCCTCGTCGCAGTCGTTTCTCAACAAATATTGCGCCTGTTGCTCCGTCTCCACGCCTTCCGCTATCACCTTGAATTTCAGGATTTTGGCGATGGAAATAATCACCATCACGATGGCGGCGGCGTCAGCGTCGTCGGGTATGTTCGCCACAAACGAGCGATCAATTTTCAGCTTGTCGAAGGCAAACTGCTTGAGTTGGTTCAGGCTGGAATAACCGGTACCGAAATCGTCTATCGAAATTTGCAAGCCGGCTTCCCTGAGCTTGGCCAGGACAGCCCGCTTCCGCACCGGATTGCGGATGAACAAACTTTCCGTCAGCTCCAATTCCAGATATTCGGCAGGCAAGCCGGTTTCGTTGACGATAGCGATGACTTGCGCGACAAAGTCTTCCTGATCTAATTGCCGAGCCGACACGTTGACCGCCATCGTGAAGGGCGGATAGCCGCTTTGCCGCCAAATTTGGCTCTGCCGGCACGCCTCGCCTAACACCCACGCGCCTATCGCCTCGATCAGACCGATTTCTTCGGCGACCGGAATGAACTGATCGGGCGCTATCAAGCCCAGCTCGGGATGCCGCCAGCGGATCAGAGCCTCTGCGCCGACAATCCGCCCGGAATCCAGATCGATTTGCGGCTGATAGTGAAGAAAGAACTCGTCGCGCTGTAGCGCCCGGCGTAAGTCGCTTTCCAGACGCAGCTTGGTCGACACGACAAATTCCATGTTGTCTTCATAAAAACAATAGGTATTGCCCTGTTCCTTGGCGCGATACATCGCAGTATCGGCGTGCTTGATCAGCAAACCGCTGTCGGTGCCGTCGGCCGGATACAGCGAAATGCCGATACTGGAGCTGACGTAAAACTCTTGCTCCATCAACGCGAATGGCTGGGCGATGGCGATACGGATCTTGTCGGCGACGGCAGCGGCGACTTGCGGATTGGTGATGTTTGCCAGCAACAGCGTAAACTCGTCGCCGCCGAACCGAGAAACCATGTCTTCCCGTCGCACACAGCCTTGAATCCGCTCCGCCGCGGCTTTCAACAATTGGTCGCCGACATCATGCCCCAAGGTGTCGTTAGTCAGCTTGAACCTATCCAAATCCAGGAACAGCACAGCATGAAGCTGATTTTGATCCGCGCTGACGGCGATCACCGAGTTCAGCCGGTCAATGAATTGCGTGCGATTGGCCAAATTGGTCAAGGGATCGTGGTAAGCCAGGCGATTCAGGGTCCGTTGCGTCAGGCTGGCTTCCAGCAAATGCGCGATGCGTTTACGCAATACCGCGAAATGAATCGGTTTGGGAATGTAATCATTAGCCCCTATCGAGAAAGCCAATTCCACCGAATGGTCGTTTTCCAGAGCGGTAATCATCAGTATCGGCACGTCGGCGCCGAGGGGCAGCGCGCGAATTCTGCGGCAGGCCTCAAAACCGTCCATTTCCGGCATCATCGCGTCCATCAAGATCAAATCAGCCATTTGCCGCTGGCACAGCGCCAGCGCCTGCCGGCCGGTGCCGGCCAAGTCCACCCGATAGCCGTCTTTCTCCAGAACATCTTGCAAGGCAAAACGCATGGCTCTATCGTCGTCCGCCACCAGGATTCTGGGGCCCGCCTGCGGGATCGGCTCAGCGGCGGCTTCCCCGCCCATTTCCAAGCGCAACAGTTGTTCGATGAAGCGGTATTCGTCACGCAACTGCTGCAACAAGGCCTCGCCGTTTTCAATCTGTGCTTGAGTCGCCTGCTCTTCCAGTTGCCGGGCAATAAGCGCTAGCTTTTCCGCGCCCAGGTTGCGGCTGGCGCCTTTCAGGCCATGGGCCGATTCGCGTAAATGCGAGCGATTGTCCGTAGCAAGCGCCAGGGCGATTTGCTCGATTTGCGCCGGCGCATCTTCCAGGTAATAGCCGACCATCTTCACAAAACCCTGGCCGATTTCATCGCGCAATTGCCGTAAAACCGCGTGATCCAGCGTCTCGAGCGCGTGGTCCGGCGACAGCGGCTCGGCGGTCACGCACGGCCTGCCCTCGAACCAACTCAACAGTTTCTCCTGCAACGGCTTCAGCTTGATCGGCTTGGCCAGATAATCGTCCATCCCGGCCGCCAGACATAAATCGCTATCGCCTTGCTGGGCGTTGGCGGTCATTGCTACGATGGGCAACCGGCCCAGCGGTTCAGGCAACAGTCTGATGCGTCGAGTAGCTTCGAAGCCGTCCATGGTCGGCATGTGGCAGTCCATCAGAATCAAATCGAAAGCCTGATGCTCCAGCCATGACAAGGCCTCGACGCCGGAGCCGGCGATTTCGTAACGGCAACCGAGTCGCTCCAACATGCCCGCCGCCACCATTTGGCTGGCACGGTTGTCTTCGACGATCAATATCCGCCGCCCGAGCACGACTGTTTGCTCGACCTCGGGCGCCAAGTCGGCCGCGGGTTCCTGATAATCCTGACCGGCGGTTAATATGAAATCGTATAGTCTGGAAACCTGTACCGGCTTGGCCAACTGCGCGGCAACGTTTGGCAAGCGCGGCAGATTGACGGCATTGCCGGGGTCGGACAGCAACACGATTTTGACAGCCGCGAGCGCCGGATCGTGAACGATCATATCCACCCAAGTGGCGTCGTCGGCATCTCTCAGATCAATGATGACAAAATGATACGCCTGATCCTGATCATTGGCGGAACGCAACATATCCACGGCTTTGATGCCGTAGCCGCTATGCCGGTAGTGAATTTTCCAGCGCTCCAGACTTTGCGCCAAAAATTGCCGCATTTTGTCATTCTCGGTAACGATCAATATCCGCAGATTGGCGAAATAGGCTTGCCGGGCCTCTGAGATGCCCTCGGTACCGCGCGGCGGATTGAAGGGTACGGTAAACCAGAACGAACTACCTTGCCCTTCCCGGCTTTGGACACCGATTTGCCCGCCCATCAGTTGCACCAATTGCCGGCAAATCGCCAATCCCAGACCGGCGCCTTCATAATGCCGGGTTCTGGAACCGTCGGCCTGGACAAAGGCATCAAAAATACTGCTTTGCGCCGCCTCGGGTATACCCATCCCGGTGTCGCTCACGCAGAATCTCAACTGGATGGCATCGCTTTCCGCCGCTTCGGTGTGCACATCGATGGCGATGCCGCCTTGTTCGGTAAACTTCAGCGCGTTGCCGACCAGATTAATCAGCACCTGCCGCACCCTGGAGGCTTCGCCGTTCAACACCAGCGGTATATCGTCGGCTAGCGAGTAAGTGAGTTGCAGATTTTTTCGATGCGCCTGAGCGGACATCAATTCCACAACTTCATCCAAGGTTTCGTAAAGCACGAAATCGACCGGCTGCCGCTTCATCATCCCGGATTCGATGCGGGAGAAATCCAGAATATCTTCGATTAACTTCAACAGCGCTTCGCCGGCGTTGCGGGCCACCATCGAGTATTCCAGCTGCTTGGGCGTCAACCCCATGTCCTGCAACAACTCCAGCATACCCAGCACCGCGTTCAGCGGCGTGCGCAGCTCGTGACTGACATTGGCGGCAAACTCGCCTTTCAGGCGCGCCGATTCCAAAGCCGTGTCGCGAGCGCGTTCCAACTGCCTTTCCCGAGTTTCCAACACCGCCATCATTGTGTTGAAGGCTTCGCCCATTTCGATGATGTCGCGCGGCCCGCTCAACCGGGCCCGAACGTTTTTCGCGCCGGCCGAGGCCTTACGCATCCTCAGCGCCAGTTGTTGAATCGGCAAAGTCAAGCGCCGCGACATCGCCAATAGAAACAGTAGAAACAGCGCGGCCGAGCCGCTGGACGCCATCAAAGTGGTCCAGCGAATTTTTTCTTTCATGACATTGAGCGATTGCTTGCCCATCACCAAGCGCACGTAGCCGACCAATTCCGGCGTCGGCATTTGCGCCTCGAACGGTGATGGCTCTTGCCCCGCGGCGTTGCGCGTGAATACCGGCGCGGCAAAATACCAGGCTTGTTCGTTCTCATGCACCAAGGCCAGGGATTCCGGCCAGCGCACCGCGTCGGTATCGGCGGCGGGCATGGCCGGTTCGCCGCGTTCGAATAAAGGCTCCAGCGCATTGTTGTAAATGGCTACGCCGCGCACATCGGGAAACGCCAGGAAGCGTCGGGCCGGCTCCTCGGCATTCTCCTTGCTGGCATACAGCAAGGCCAGCGTGCTCTGTGCAGCAAAGGCTTCCGTGGATTGCCGGCCTTGGGCGACCCATTTATCGCGGACGATGTAGTAAGACAGCGTGGAAATGCCGAATGCCGACAATATCGATATCACTACCAGACCGAAACAAAAGGTCACGGCAAGCTGTTGCAGGAAACTCGCCCGCTTGAACCTAGGCCATCGCAAACGCTTCATGGCGTCTAAGGCACCGGAAAAACCATCGCGAATTCGCGGCGTGTCTGGCTGGAAAAGCGCAAACCCAGATGTTCCGCGGTGCGTAAATTGACGGCTACCAGCAAATCCCGCAGCAGTTCGACCGATTCGAATTTGCCGCCCGCCTGTAATTGCTGGATAGCCAGACCGGCCAAACTGCGGCCCATGCTGAAATTGTCCGGGTACAGCGAAAATAATGCGCCTTTGCGCACATGGTCGAGGTTGCTGGAAAACACCACAAAATTTTTCTCCCAGGCTTCGCGCAGCACTTCCGGCAACAAGGACGATTCGTCCATGGCGGCGTTTTCGCGCGGCAGCCAGAGCGCGATGGAATTGTCTTTAATTTCCAGCAGAATCTGCCGGAACTGATCCGAAGAATCGTGTAAGTTGCCGGTCGGTTGCGCTACCAGCGTCAAGCCGCGTTCAAGAGCCGCCCGCCCGGCGCGCTCGATCTCCCAGGCTGTTTGCCGTGGATCGTAGATCACGGTCACTTTTTTCACCTCCGGCACCAGTTTTTTCAAATGATCGAACATGGCTTCCGGGGCCGGCGTCAGGCTGATGCCGGCCAAGCCTTGCACTTCGTCCGGGCGGATCATCGTCGCGCCGATCACCACCGGAAATTGGGAAGATACCGCTTTGGCGACCGCCAATCCGGCGCGGCCCAGCGTCACCACCACATCGATCCTGTCGTTTTTCAGGTCCTGAATCAATTTGTCGACGGACTTGTCGCGCTCGTTCAACAAGTAATGCCCTACCGGCTTACCCAACTCTTGTTCCATGCCGCGCGCAATCTCCATGAACACCGAACGATAAGGCTCGCGCACATCGGGATAAACGATGGCAACGGTGGGCGCTTGCGCCCAGGCACCGCCGCAAAAAGGCCACAGCACACATAAGGCCAACCCTAGCTGAAAAAATAGTCTATAAAACAAAATGACTCCCGAACTACGGTATAAGCAAGACCCGACCAACGGCGCCTTGGCTAAAAATGAAGACTGATTTCGCCGTAAAAACTGCGCGGCGCCAACGGCAAGTCGTTGGGAATGGCGGCCGGATTGCCTGCCAGACTGGGTTCCCGGGCGCTGACATCGAACAGATTTCGCACAGAAAAGGCCACTTCGAGATGCTTGGCCAAATTCTGCCGGCGTAGCGTCACATCCACCCAAGTATAATCCGCGACCGGCTTGCGCGTATCGCCGAAACTGCGGTCCCGACCCACAATCCACTTCGCTTGCGGACTGAGCTGCCAGTCGGGCAGAAACTGCCAGTTCAGCCGCAGATAGACCTGATGGTGCGGCGCATAGCCGCTATCGCGGTCCAGGGCCTGGTCACGGCTACGTTGATAGGCGTAGTTGCCGATAATTTTTAAGGTGTCGGCGGCCTGCCATTCCGCTTCCAGTTCGGTGCCGTAGCCTTGCTGAGTCCCGGTATTTTGTGCCGTCGAAGTGGTGGCACCGGCATCCGGCACGAAGCGGATGATGTCCTTCCACCAGAAGTTAAAGAAATTCAAACCCAGGCGCAGGCTGTCCGTCGGCCGATAGTCAAAACCCAGTTCGACGTTTTCCATGGTTTCCGGGCGCAAGGCGGCATTCCCGAGCTGCGCCGGGTTGTTGATGATATACATTTCCTGAAACGACGGCGCCCGGAACGCCGAACCGTACATCAGTTTGGCGGTCAAATCGTAGCGAGCTTCCCAAATCAATGCCGCGCGCGGATTGAAGGTATTGCCGAAATCCGAATAGCGGTCGTAACGAGCGCCGGCGGTCAAACTCCAGTCGTTGGCAAAGTTCCACTGATCCTGCAAAAACAGATAGGCCACTTTCCGATCCACCTCGGGGATAAACGTCGAGGAGGTGCCGGAAACGTCGGTCAGCGGGATGCCCGGCAGCGACGGTATCGGCGTGCCGGTGGCGGGATCGATGCCGAAATTCTGGCTGACCCGCGCCTTGAACAGGCTGTCGTAATTAAAGCCGATACCGCTGCGCAATTGATGTTGCTGAAAACCGCTGTAAGCGAAGGCTTGGCTGATGCGGACATGGCGCTCCCACACCTCGGGATTGCCGATATAACCGTTCGGAAACGTCACCGGCGCACCGGCGCCAATCTGGCCGTTGGCACCGATCGGTAAAGTAGTCCCGGCTGGAAACAGCGTCAGATTACGCTCGATTTCCTGGCTGGATTCGAAATAACTGACCTGGGTGGTCAAATCCCAGTTTTCGATGTCGTCGGTGTGGTAGGTCAGATCGGCGTTCCAGCGGTCGCCGGCATAGCGGTTGACCGGATCCAGGGCTTGAGCGACGCCGGAGCCGATGCCGAGATCACTACGATGTTGCAATCCGCCGCGAAACCGCCAATTGCCACGCGACAAATCCAACCGGGCATCGAGATTGTCGCGAGACATATTCAGCGGCCCCGGTGCCAGCGAGGCGCTGGTCCCCAGCAAGCGGTCGAACTGGCTTTGCAGGTCGGCATCGACGACGGCGTCCTGACCAGCGGTCTTATGGTATTCAAAAGCCAACGCGACGTCGAAGCCAGCCCATTCGCCGCCATGCAAACCCCAGCCGTCGTAAGTGTCGAAACTGCCGACCCTGCCACCGAGCTCGGTGCCTTCGATATCCTGTTTGGTTTTGGTGATGACATTGATCACGCCGGCGAAAGCGTCGGCGCCGTAGACCGCCGATCCCGGTCCGCGCACGACTTCGATGCGAGCGATGTCGCGGATCGGCATGCCGCCCCAAACCTCGCTACGGCTGCCGGTATAGGAATTGGTGATCGGAATGCCGTTGACCATCATCAACACTTGTTGATTGAACTGCGAAAAAATGCCGCGAAAGGTATAGATAGGGTTGTAGCCGATGGTGTTGCGTTCGACATGCAAGCCCGGTACGGTTTCCAGTACTTCGTCGATGTCGGTGGCGCCTATCTGTTTAATATCGGCGGCAGTAATTACCGTGGCGATTGACGGCGCCTTGGAAATCGGTTGTTTGTATCCGCTGGCGATACTGACCATTTCCTCGGTGCCGTAGATTTGCGATAAGGCTCTTTCTTCTTCCTCCGGAGAAACCGGTTGCGCTTGAGCGGTCGCGACTATTAGGTAACCGCAACAACTAAGAAGCAGCGGGCGGAAAAACATGGATAACTCCTGTTTTGAATTGTAATTATTAAGAAGTTACGTATTAACCGTAGGGCTAATTTTCCGGGAGAATACCAGGGAGCATGAGGTGTTTTCTAAATTTCAGCCCTTCGTTAAATTCAGATCAATTCTTCTAGGTTTTCCGGCACAGCCCATAGGATAGCAGAGGCGGAAAAATAAGGGACATCGATACCTGCGGCGAAATTCTATCGCTTAATCAATAATATCGCGATAACGCCCGCCAAGATGAAGGACACACCTTTCCAAAACGCTGCCGGATTGCGTTCCAGCAATGCCGGCCCGGTCTTGGTCAAAAACGCCGGGTTGGGATGGCGTAAATCAAAGATAAACTCGGATAAGTCTTCGTAACGTTTATGCGGATCGGGATGCGCAGCCTTGCGGATCGCATCGTCGACCCAGCCCGGAATATCCCGGTTGCGATACAAGGTAGCGTCGTAGCTGAGTTTGTTTTGGGAGGCCCTGGATTTGCATTTAGCCACTTCCGCGCCGTAAGGCAGTTTGCCGGTCAGCATTTGATAGGCAATCACCGCCAGGGAAAACTGCTCGGAACGCACCGAGCCCGGCTCGCCCAGGAAATACTCCGGTGCGGCATATTGCGCGGTGCCGAGTATATGCTGGTGGCCGACGGGAATACCCATTTCCATCACGCCGGCGACTCGGGTCGAACCGAAATCGATAATTTTCACGGTGCCGATGCCGTCTATCATGATGTTGTCAGGCCGCAGATCCTGATGCAGCATTTCCAGGCGATGAAAGCCCCGCAAGCCCTTGGCGATTTGTTCGACGATGCCGCGCACAGTTTCCAGGTCCGGCTGCGGATGGTCGATCATCCACTGTTTCAGGGTCTGGCCGTCGATGAATTCCGTGGCGACATACAGAAAATTGCGTTTGCGGGTTTGCGCGCAAGGCTTTAATACATGCGGGTTGTTGATACGCCGGGCAATCCAGTCTTCCATCAGAAAGCGTTCCAGGTAGGCCGGATCGCCGCGCAAGTCGATGGACGGGGTTTTAATCACCACCTGCGCCTGGGTCTCGCTGTCCACCGCCAGATAAATGTGACTGCGGCTGCTGGCATGTAATTGGCGGACGATGGTGTAACCGTCGAACGCCATCCTGGCTTCCAACTGCGGCGGGAACGGTAAGGCGGTTAAGGATTGATACAGTTCGTTAGCACTCGGTAGCGGCAGTTGCTCGATGCGCACAATCTGCACTGTCAGATTATCGCCGCTGCCATTTGCGTAGGCCGCCTGGACGATGGCTTTGGCCGCGCCGTCCAAGTCGTCGCCGGCTTGGCGGATGGTTTGGCTCACAAAGTGCGCACTGACGTATTCATAAACGCCATCGGTCGCCAACACGAACGTATCGTCCAAGCTAACGGTCAACGCTTGATAGTCGATTTCCAGACGCGAATCCATACCCATCGCCCGGCTCAGGTAACTTTTCTCCTGAGAAATCCATAAGCGATGATCGTGGGTGAGCTGTTCCAACTCATCGCCGACTAGCCGATAAATCCGTGTGTCGCCGACATGGAACAAATGCGCGGTGGCGGATTTGATCACCAGCGCGCTCAAGGTGCAAACATAGCCGCGATCCATGTCGTAACAATCGCGGCTTTGCCGGGTTTGCGCGTACAACCAGGAATTGGTGGCGGTCAACACCCGCTGCACCGACTTCTTAACCGACCAGGCTTCCGAGGTACAAAAATAATCCGCCAGGAACCCGGTCACCGCCGCCTGACTGGCGATATGACTGACCTCGCTACTGCTGATGCCGTCGGCCAAGGCTATCGCAATGCCTTTGGCGCTTAACTGCGGCTCTTTAGCAATATAAACGCCGTGAAAATCCTGATTCAGCGCCTTGCGGCCTTTATCGGAATATTGACCGACGGCGACGCTCAATGGCCCGGACATGACTTAAGGCACATTCGCCTTAATAGCTTTTATAAGGCAGAAACTTCCCGCTCATCACGATTTTGACCCGATCACCTTTCGGATCAGGTTCGCGTTGCAAGTCCATGCTAAAGTCGATAGCGCTCATGATGCCATCGCCGAATTCCTCATGAATCAGCGCTTTAAAAGTGGTGCCGTACACATTCACCAACTCGTAAAAACGATAGATCAAAGGATCGGTCGGCACGGCGCTAGGCAGCGAACCTTTGTATGGCACCACTTGCAGTTGCGCGATAGCCTCGGGCGGCAAATCCAGCAGCGCGCCGATGGTGGCGGCCTGTTCGGCGTTCAAGGTCATCTGCCCCAGCAATGCGGCGGTGGTCCATTCCTTACTCAAGCCTATCGACTCGGCGAGTTGTGCCCAGCTCAGTTGCTTGGCCTGTTTTTGCGTAACGACCAATTCGGTCACTTCATTGCGTGTCATCTTTAACTCCTTTGCACATTGAACAGCGAGAAAAAGGCCTCTGGCTTATAACAGCGGCAAGGCCGGATCGAATAAGGATTAGTTGAAAGAGCGTTTCGGCGCGGTTCTGACGTGCGTGGAATACAGCGTCAAGCCGGTAAAGGCCAAGCCGCCGACCAGATTGCCCAACACGGTCGGAATCTCGTTCCAAACAAAATAATCCATAATCGAAAAATTGCCGCCCATGATCAAACCGGAGGGAAATAAAAACATGTTCACGACCGAGTGTTCGAAGGTCATGCCAAAGAACAGCATGATTGGCATCCACATCGCAATCACCTTACCGCTGACCGACGTCGAAATCATCGCCCCCACCACGCCGGTAGACACCATCCAGTTGCAGAGCATGCCGCGAATAAAAATAGTAAACCAACCGGCGATGCCGTATTTGGCATAACCCAGCGTCCTAGCTTCACCGATGCCGGCTAGCTTTTTGCCGACCGCATCCGGTTCAACGGAAAACCCATAAGTAAAGACGATGGCCATCATCACCGCCACCGTCAACGCGCCGAGAAAATTGCCTAAAAACACCAAGCCCCAGTTTCTAAGAATTCCGGGCAAGGTTACCCCGGCACGTTTGTCCAGCCAGGCCAGCGGCGTTAATACGAACACGCCGGTCAGCAAATCGAAACCCAGTAGATACAGCATGCAAAACCCGACCGGAAATAAAATCGCCCCAAAGATCGGCGAGTTGGTTTGCACGGTAATCGCCACCGCAAATACCGCCGCCAACGCCAGGATCGCCCCGGCCATGTAAGCGCGGATTAGCGTATCGCGGGTTGACATGAAGATTTTGGATTCACCGGCATCGACCATCTTTGTGACGAATTCCGACGGGATCAGATAGGACATAACTCACCTTTTAAATGTGGGAACAACATGAATACCGGCGTTTTGCAAGCACCGCCATTCGTTTGATTAAGCCTGTGTGCGCAAGCTAAAGCTCCCCTGGAAACGGGTGTGTTACTCGTAAGCGAATGTCTTGAAGAAATAAAGGCAGGCACGACGGACGAGTAAACGATGCAGCGGGTATAAAACCAGCAACGTTTCAACGCCGTTGTTGAAGGGAACCGAGGGTGCGCCATTGCACCGCGTAACTTGCAGCACGGATTGTGCCAGCCATCCGAATCCAGCGACGGCAAGCTCTAGGCTGCGAATCCAAGCAAGCCAAACCCAGGTTTCGCACCAAAACGGATTGCCAACGCACCAAAACAGGAAAAGGCAAATCTAAAATACACCGCTCAACGGCGATCCAGCCAATATCGACATCCGCGCCCCCATCCCCTATTTTCAGCAAAAACACCAAGTAGCGGCTATGCTTCGCCGACGATTACCCCGCAACCAATTCCAACCTCATAGCCCTATGTAGCCTAGCCTATGCCATCGTCGTCGCTAAATAAAAGACTGGTTCTTACTTACAGTGTATGGAAAAAACTCCTTGCTCTATTCGGATTGGCGCTAGCCTTGCTGATGGCCTGGGCCGGGTTTTTGAGCCATTTTTTCATCCTCGAAGTTAGTTTTATTTTGTTAGGGGCTTATTGGGCTTGGGTGATTCTTGGCACCATGTCGACAATATCGATTACGCTTTATCCAGATAAAATCGTCAAGCGCAGTTGGCTAGGCGAAACTACCATTCCCACCCATGCTTTGCTGGTTGCCGATAGCCAAGAGCAGGGTAGCGCAAAATCCTGGCGATTTTTTCATGGCTCCAACAAAAACACCCGGGAGTCGATTCAAGTAGCAGGCAATTTTTTGTCGCCGGAACTGAGACTTTGGCTGGATTCTTATCGCCGCAACATCTATCGGCTGGGCAGCTTTTCCAGCCGCCCATTGAGCAGCAACAGCGCCGTCTGTGTAGAATTCGATAAAGCGGTATCGTCTTTCCGCTTCATGGCAGTGCTTACCGGCGTATACCTGTTGGTGTATGTGATTTATGCAACCATGCTGTACTGGCAATATCCGGTTTTTGCCGGTTACGCGGCCCAGTTGCCGGCGTGGCCGGTGCGCTTATTGTTTGTTGCCGTGGCCTTGGCGGCGTATCCGCTATTGCAAACGCTGACCAAGCCGCCCGTCAATGTGCCTAACTATTCCTTACGCGTTGCACAAGCCCAGCAACAGGCTTTCCGTTCCGCATTGATCGCCAATGGCGTGGCCTGGTTGGGCTTGCCGCTGTTTCTGCTGTGCGGTAACAGACTGGATTTTTATCTAATGCTGTTGATAGGTGCGATTTATTACTACGACTTTTATCCCCGGCTATCCACCTGGGAAAGCATATTGCAAGCCGCACCGGAAGCCCAGTCGGTCCAAGTAACAGTTCCCCGCCGTTCCATGCAGGTGTCCTTGGCTTTATTGGGCGGCTTATCGCTAGCCAGCTATGCCGGCAACCCGAACGATTTTCGGATACGCCAACAAGATTGCGTTGACGACATGGGCAACCCGGTCGAATGTAAAAGCAGTGGTAGCCACGGCAGCGGTTCCGGCTCCAGTTATCGCGGTAATGGCGGCTCGGACAGCCATAGCTCGACAAGACGCGGCGGCTTCGGCTTCTTTGGTGGATCGCACAGTTCGTTCGGCGGCTAAACATGCAACGTATAGCGCTAACTCCCCGCAACGACTGGCAGCAGCGAGTGGAAGCGGTGGGTATGACTTATCACACCCTGGACAACGAAGCCTACTGGGACGAATCGGCCTGCTATCGCTTCACGGCCAGCCAGATCGATATTCTCGACGATGCCACCGCCGAATTGCATGCATTGTGTCTAAAAGCCGTCCAAGCCATCATCGACCGCAATTTGTTCAAGCAACTGCTGATTCCGGATTGGGCCGTGCCCTATATCGTCGATTCTTGGGAGCGCCGCGAACCCAGCGTTTACGGCCGCTTCGATCTGGCCTGGGACGGTAGCGGCCAGCCCAAATTGCTGGAATACAACGCCGACACGCCCACCGCGCTGCTGGAAGCGGCTGTGGTGCAATGGTTCTGGTTGCGGGAATGCTATCCGGACGCCGATCAATTTAATTCGATACACGAAAAACTGCTCGGCTTTTGGCAACATTACCGGGAGCACCAGCCCAGCCTGCATTTTGCCGGCGTCGAAACCAGCGACGAGGACAACGGTAACCTAGAATATCTGCGCGATACCGCCGTGCAAGCCGGCCTGCAAACACAGCGCCTGGCAATCGACCAAATCGGCTGGGACGCCAGCGGGCAACGCTTTGTCGATCTGCGCAACAACCCTATCAGCGCGCTGTTCAAGCTTTATCCCTGGGAATGGCTGTTGCACGAGGAGTTTGGCCCCTACCTGCCGCAAGCCCAGCCCGCTATGCTGGAACCGCCCTGGAAGCTGCTGCTCAGCAACAAAGGCATTTTGCCGATTTTATGGGAGCTGTTCCCCGACCACCCCAATCTGCTGCCGGCCAGTTTCGCCGACCAACCGCTGCTGGGCGATTATGTGCGCAAGCCGCTGTATTCCCGCGAAGGCGCCAACATCCAGATTCGCCGTGGCGCTGGCGTCGTCGAAACCGGCGGCAGTTACGGCAGCGCTGCTTACATTTATCAAAAGCACACGCCGCTGCCCAACTTTGCCGGCAATTTTCCGGTGATCGGCTCCTGGGTCATCGCCGATCAACCGGCCGGCATCGGCATCCGTGAAGACAAAACCGAAATCACCGGCAACAATAGCCGCTTCATCCCGCATTATTTCGTCGAGAATTGACTATGGAATCGCTAGAACTCTCTAACCTCCTGGCCGGCGCCAACGGCTTTTTTCTGCACTTCGTCGCCGCTGCAGCGCTGACCTGCGTGTTTGCTTTCTGCTATCTGTGGATTACGCCCTACGCCGAATTCAAACTGATCCGCGAGGGCAAAACCGCGCCGGCGGTGGCGTTTAGCGGCGCATTGCTGGGCTTTGTGCTGGCGCTGTCCGGAGCTGTCGCCAACAGCGTGTCGTTCATCGACATGTTGATCTGGGCCGGCATTGCTTTATTTTTGCAGGTACTAGTGTTCGTCGGCCTGAGGCTGGCCTTTGCCGACCTGTGTAAACGCATCGCCGACGACGAACTGGGGCCGGCCATCGTGCTGGCCGGTTTTGCGCTGGCGGCGGGCTTATTGAGCGCGGCCTGCATGACCTATTAAAGCCGTGACTGCCGCGAAACGCATCTTAATCGTCGAAGACGAACCGGCCATTGCCGACACCTTGATTTACGTTCTGAACAGCAGCGGTTATCAGACCGAGCACGTCAGCTTGCTGCAAACTGCGTTGTCCAGGCTGCAAACCGACTCGTTCTCTCTGGCTATTCTCGATGTCGGTCTGCCGGACGGCAACGGCTTTGACTTGTGCCGACAGTTGCGCCGTTTCTCTGACATCCCGGTGATTTTTCTAACCGCGCACAGCGACGAAATCGACCGCATCGTCGGTTTGGAAATCGGCGCCGACGACTATATCACCAAGCCGTTCAGCCCGCGCGAAGTCGCGACCAGAGTTGGGGTAATCCTGCGCCGGCTAGGTAAAGCGGACGCTAATAAGCCAGCAGTGACGTCTGACACACAGTTTGATTTGGATAGCCAAGCCGGCCGCATCGGCTATTGCGGGCAGTTGCTGGATTTAACCCGTTACGAGTTTTTGTTGCTGAAACTATTGATCGAACACCCGGAACGGATTTTCTCCCGCGAACAACTGCTGGAAAGAATCTGGCAAGACCCCGGCGACGTCTTCGACCGCACCGTCGATACCCATATCAAAACCTTGCGCGCCAAACTACGCTTGGCCGCCGCCGACCAGGACCCGATACGCACGCATCGCGGCCTGGGTTATAGCTTGCAAGGCCGATGAAGTTATCGGTACGGCTGTTCTTGGGTTATTTCCTGCTGGTGGCCGTGACCGGGCAACTGGTGTTGTTGCTGGTGGTAAAACAGATCGGCCCCGGCGTGCGCACCGCGCTGGAAGCCAGCTTGGTGGATACCGCCAACCTGCTGGCCGAACTGGCCGCGCCAGACTTGTTGCAGGGTAACATCGCCGACGGCCATTTCGCCCAGGCGGTCAAGCGTTACAGCAAGCGGCCGGTGTCAGCGACCATCTTCGGTTTTCCCAAACAATCCCTGGATTACCGGGTTTACGTTACCGACGCGACCGGCATCGTCCGATTCGACTCAGCAGGTACGGCAGTCGGCGAAAACTACTCGCGCTGGAACGACGTCTATCTAACCCTGCAAGGCCAATACGGCGCCCGTTCCACGCAAGCCAGTCCTGGCGATAAAACCAGCTCGACCATGCATGTCGCCGCGCCGGTGCGCGACGGCGAAAAGTTGGTAGGCGTGGTCACCGTCGCCTACCCCACCGCCCTGCTGCAACCCATTGTAGAGGCCAGCAAAACCGCCGTGCAGCGCGGTGCCTTCTGGCTGTTCGGCGGCGCTTTGCTATTCGGCGCGGTGTTCAACTGGCGCTTAACCCGCGCCATCGACTTATTGGTCGGCTACGCCCGCAGCGTCGCGTCCGGCGGCAAAGCCAGTCCGCCCAAATTGCGCAGCGTCGAACTGTCCACGCTAGCACATGCCCTGGAAAGCATGCGCCGGGAATTGGAAGGCAAACAATACGTCGAGCGTTACGTACAAACCCTAACCCATGAAATGAAAAGCCCGCTGGCGGCCATCCGCGGCGCTGCGGAATTGCTGGAAGAACCACTACCGGATGCAGACCGCCGCCGTTTCGCCGGCAACGCCAAAGAACAGGCCGAACGCCTGGATCAATTGATCGAACGTTTGTTGGGACTGGCGGAATTGGAGCAGCGCCAGCAATTATCCGATCCACAGCTATTGGATTTGGGCGAATTGCTGAATAGCGTCCTGGCCGAAAAAGCCCCGCAACTGCTGCAACTAAATTTGCAAACCGCCGTGACGCTAGACGAACCGCTACCGGTGCTGGCGGAAGAGTTTTTATTGCGGCAGGCCATCTCCAATCTTTTGGATAACGCCTTGGCCTTTGCCCCTGCCGAGTCCACAATCGAAATCAACGGCCGCCGCGACGGCAAGCAAATCATCTTGCGTATCCGCGACTACGGCCCTGGCATCCCTGACTACGCATTGGAACGTTTATTCGAACGCTTCTACTCCTTGCCGCGCCCCAATAATGGCCGCAAGAGCACCGGCCTAGGTTTGGCCTTCGTCCGGGAAGTAGCCGTGTTGCATGGCGGCGAGATCAAGGTTGGCAATGCCCAGGGCGGTGGGGCGGAGGCTGTGTTGAGTTTGCCTATGGTTGACCGGTAATTGGTCGCTGCTGATGACGATAGGCACACGCTATGTTAGGCTAGGCCATGAAGCAATTTAACTGGAACACAGAGAAAAATCAGACTCTAATCGCCGAACGAGGTATCTCATTCGAAGACGTAGTATTTGCAATTCAATCCGGCGATTTGCTGGATGATGTTGCCCACCCCAATCCGGATAAATATTCCAATCAAAGAATATTTGTCGTGGATGTCGATAGCTACGTTTATTTGGTGCCTTACGTCGAGACCAACGAAGAGATTTTTCTGAAAACCATCATCCCCAGTCGCAAAGCGACGAAACACTATCTGCGAGGCGGACATGACTAACTTAAAACTGGATCAAGAAGAACAGGCATTATTGGCTGCCTTCGAAGCCGACGAATTCGAATCCATATTGACCGAAGAGCGCAAGGCAGATTTAACCAAAACTGCCGAGGCTACCTTTAAAAAAGACAAGCGTATCAACATCAGAATATCCGCCAGGGATTTAGCGGCGTTACAGCGCCGAGCCTTGCAGGAAGGATTGCCTTATCAGACATTGGTTGCCAGCGTGTTGCACAAATATGCCGCGGGAAGTCTGCGGGATGTTATGGCGGAAAATATTCGGAGTTAGCAAGTATTCAGGATTTGCTCTGGTACTTCATGACGTATTTGATATACACGTATGCCGTCGAATAGGCTTGCCGGTATACGTCGTTTGTTGGTTTTTGATGATCCGGCACATGACGCTTCGCTGATGCGCCCTACGCGGGCTGGGTATCACGGAAGCTACGTTAAAGATTCCGAACCGTATGTTTACGAACTTAAAAAAGGTGAGCGCCTTTAGCATAACCCGCCGCTCAACCCGACTTCGCTACGCGGGTTAGCTTTTGCGTTAGGCACAATTAACCAAAAGCTTCAGCGGTAATAGTTCACAGACAACACAATTAAGTGGTTTTAAACTCAGTCTTAATTCGATGTTTTGGTTTGTATTTTTATTTTTTAAAAGACCTGGCATCGGGTTATTAATTAACGTTAGGTTTCAAAACACGAAATAGTTTTTTATTCATATTAACAATCGCTTAGGAGAATTAAAATGCAAGCATGTTTTGAGTTAGGCGGAAAAAAATACTGTTTTTATGTCCCAATCATAAAACTCCCTCGTCCTCCGATTGACTTTATTGAACCTGGAAAACCAGATCCTACGCCGTGGCTAGAAAGCCCTGCAATCTCACGCGAGGTAGCTTATGACTTATCTGTCTTAGCGGGTATTGACGTTCTTGTGAAAGCCCTAAAAACACCAAGGCTAAAGAAGCAATTTACACAGTCATTAAACGCCGCAATCCCTTGCCTTGATCTACCAAAGGAAGTGAGCATAAACTATGATGATCAACAGGGGATTAATAAATCTGATTGCAGAGCCTAACATTGCGATCAAGCGGGACGCGCCTTTTCGGGGCGGTTTTGAAGCTTTGTTGTTTTTCCGACTTCGGTGGCTTCGCCAGTCTTCCGCGACAGGCGCGCGCCTTAGCTCTACGTTATGTGATTTAGGTAAACCATAATGAAACATAAATGGACTGAAATGGATTGAGATTTTGCCAGTGCGTAGGTCAGGGTGCGCGCTAGCGTTCCCTGACAACTTGGCTTCGATTCGTCACGTAGCCGCTCGGCAACTGCTCCTGCGTTGCCCTACTTCCTGCATCCATACAGTCGTATCACGCCAACGTGACCTACATAATTCACTGCATTCATAGAGTTCGCTAAGTCAGAGAACGCTGTCACGTACCCTGACCTACACGTCTCTACACTTCTCCACATTAAACATTAAATACTCCCAGTTTCAAGCCAGCAATAATCCGACTTTTAACCTATATTTTCCGAATATTTGCAAAACCTACGATAACTATCGATGGAAGACGACTACGCGATTTTTAACCAGAAACAGATTGTCAATTACCTAACTGAAATCCAGCAGCGTAATTGTATTTTGTCCGCTCGCTACGGCGTGAATAATCAATCGTTTTTAACCGCGATCGTGCAAATTGACCTTAAGCATAATACGTTGGCGATAGACATTGCGCCGACGAAAGAATTGACGGACCGTCTGTTACTGACCAAGCGTGTGCATTTCTTCACGCAGGTGGATGGGATTGAAGCGACATTTCAAGGGGTGAACATCAAACTGGTGCAAAGCCCGCAGGGCCCAGTGTTAATGATGCCCTTGCCTGATAGGCTGTATTGGCGGCAGCGGCGTAATTATTATCGGGTGAAAGTACCGCAATCGCATGTCGGCACCTATTGCCAGTTTAACTTTAACGTAACCGACGCCACCACTGGCGTTCAATCTGCCCTTACAAAAACCTTCAAACTGCTGGATATCGGTTTGTGCGGTCTGGCCTTAATCAATCCCGAGCATGCGTTACAACAAGATTTACTGTCTATCGAAGCGGTCAGTTGCACATTATTCCTGCACGATCACGAACATCATCATGCCGATGTCGGGCTGCGCGCCAAATACAGTATCGACGTTAAAACCAGTACGATAAGCACGGCGCATCGGATAGGCTTTCAATTTACCGCCATATCGCCGGCTTTTGAGAGCAGCGTACAGATCTACATGCAGTCCATAGAACGGATGCTGAAAAACATCGAGAGTCATTAGAACAGCGTTAACACGCCCTGTTTCTGTTAATCTCCAACGTCAGCTAGGCTCAAACCAAAACCCTAATCAAAAGGCGAGCCCATCGACGCCAGAGAGAACAATGCCTTTTGCACCACAAGGGCTTGGCTTGGCAATTACACCCGTTTAGACAAAAGGCAAGATATTGTGTCAGTCATCAGACTATTGCTACCACCAGGGTTTGCAGAAATTGGCCTTGATCCGGTAGAGCTGGAGAAACAAGGTATTGTGGTCGTAACAATGGAGCCAAATACTGCGGGCCCGATGAATTTCGCGGCTTTAGACCTAGTCCTGATCGATGGAGAGGCGGCCTTGCAGGAGAATCTGACTCTGATCGATCAAATAAAATCTATTGCTCCCGCGTGTAAATTTATGGTCCTGCTTCGCCATTCCAGCGCCCATGCCGTGACTTATATGCAGGCCGGTGTGACGGGATTGTTAGCAGTGCTTCCCGACGCGGTGAAGTTGGCCGAGATCATCTGCAAGCTTGTGCAAGGTGAATATTACCTGGACCAAAACATAGCGCAGTTGTTGGCCATGCGGCAAATCAAAAAGCAGTTAGATCCATTTGTATCGCTCAGCTCCCGCGAATTCGATGTATTTTGTCTGTTAGCCGAAGGCTGTTCATTGCAAGCGATAGCGCTGCAATTGGGCATCAGCAGTAAGACCGTGTCCAATTGCCAAACTCAAATCAAACTTAAACTGGCTATCGATAATCGAGGCTCGCTCAGAAAGTTTGCGAATTGCCATGGCTTGATTATCGATAACAGCGTATGATTCCCGTCATTCGGGAATTTTTCCTTTTATTTGCGAGGTAGCTTATGAAAAAGTCATTGTTAACATTATCTGTATTAGCCGGTTTTGGCATGTTGTCCGCTAGTGCCGTGGCAGCCGATCAAGGCCTGGAAAACTGCATCCAAGCCGTAAAAAAAGAAAAAGCGGGCGAACTGGTCAAACTGGAAAAGCTCAACGTAGCCGGCAAAGGCGCTTACGAATTGGAACTGCGCGACAGCAACCGCCAGGAATGGGAGTTCATGTGCGATGCCGACAGCGGCAAGCTGACCGAAAAAGAATCTGAAGTGGCCGATCCGAATAGCCTGGCATTCAAAAAGAATGTCAAAGTCACCGAGGAAGATGCCGCAACGATTGCGCTAAAAGCCAACCCGGGCAAGATTGAGGAAGTCGAATACGAAGTCGAGGAAAACGGCGGCTCATCTTATGAATTCGACATCGTCAACGACAAAGGCTTAGAAACCAAAGTCGAAATCGACGCCGCCAGCGGAAAAATTATCGAAACCGCTACCGAGGAATGGGAAATCGGCGAGGAAGTTGACGAAAAACGTTAAGCGCCAATCCTGCCGTTCCAACAAAAACCTTGTCGAGGGGCTCTCGCAAAAAGAGTCCCTGCGGCAACCAGCCGACCCGCCAAGTTAGCTGTTGATATCAAAACCTATCGCCTGCCGATGTTTCTCCCAGGTGTTATCCAGCAATAGGAAATAACCGAATAGCTGGTATTGGTATTCCGCCGGATCGGTAGCTGAGTGAAACGGCACCAGCAAAGCGGTGGAATATATCAGCTGGCCCAGGAACAAACCCTCCGCAAGCTCCACCAATTCATCCAGACACGTACCGATTGGCGCCGGACCGCCGATTAGCGGATAGCGGTAGTGAAACTGGAATACTTTCTTGGCTTTATCCGGTCCGTTGTTCATCGGCAAAATCGATTCCCGATCATCTACACCCAAAAAGCTATAGCCCTGCCTGACGAACGGCGACGGTCCGGCATCGGTGATCTGTTGTATGGATGGCAGCGGCGGATGGTAATTCATATCCAATACTCTGAACAACGCATCGGTGGGTAGGATGCGCGAATCCTGGATGTTATTGCCAAATACCCAATGTTCGGCAGCTTCCCGTTCCCAGAAGGACTTGTCGGCTTTAGACATGCCTTGGTCCCAACTGCCGCTGCTCAAATGCTCGGCGTAAACACCCGGCTCTGGCCAATAATGCTCACGATTTTTTTCAACTAAGGCGTAATGCGGAAAGCTGGCCGGATGGGCTTTTAGCTCGGCTACCCGCTCCGGATAGCGCTGCGCCAGGTCGTCGCTCTCGTCCAGCAGCATGCTCAACTTACGGCCGCTGATCCGTTCGAAAGATTTACCTGCCCAAGGAAATATAAAGCGGCCGATGTTGGCCCATACCGCGTTCAGCAAATTAGGCGCGCGCGGATCGTTTTGCAGCCTATCGGCCAGCGCGGCCGGAATCATGCTGTGTTCCTGCAAAGAGCGAGCGATGTTGGCGATAAAGCTGTCGCCAAAGCCCCAATGCAAATTCAGCGTGGCGCCGTGGTAATAATCAAAGCCGCTGCAAGGATCGCTTTGCCCGTACCAAGCGCGCGCTTCGGGCGCATCGAAGCGGGTGTTGTAGCCCAGGCCCTGGCCTTGAAACACGCCATCGGCAATACGTGGCGCAACGCCGCAACGAAACAGACGATTCAACACCTCAAAATGCCGCAGGTGATCGTCGAAACCGCTGGCCGCGGAAATCTTGCCTTGCTGGCGTTGCAACATTTGCAAAATTGATTCGCCTGGCTGTAGCAACTCCCGCACATCGCCATCGTCAGTTTTTGGCGACGCTTCCAGGCAAAGTGTGGTGAATTTACGCTGCAATTCGGGATCGTCGCGCCAGCCGCTCGTCCATTCCACGCCGTCCGCTGAGGCGCCCGGTTTGGCCCTTACTGGCTTGTCGTAGCCTAATTCCTTCCAGCCGCGTTCGCCGGGCCGGGGCCGCAGGTTCGGAAAGGCTGCGTCGGCGAACGCTTCCCTGGCGCGAGCGGTATCTATCATCAAAAAAAAGCCGTTATTTTGATAGCCGTAATCGACCGAATTATCGCCGGTATACGCTTCGCCCAATTCCCACTCCGACGGATGATCGCCAAACAAAGGTATCTGCAACGTGCCGAGACTGTAATGATGGGTGGCCATAACCAGTTGACCCAGATAGACGCCCTCCTCTATTTGTACCAACTCGTCGATTAGGCGGGTCATCGGGAACGCCGGATGTAAGTCATGCCAACGATAGTTAAGCTGATACACGGCTTTGCCGTTCATCTCTCCAACCACTGACTTGCCGGGCAAGGACAGGAAAATCCCGCCGGTTTTCACATACGGAATGGCTTTTTCCTTGGCCAGATTTTGCGCAAGCAATTGGCTATCGAAGCCCTGCGCTTTGGTATCCAAAGGCCTGTCCCGCAGATTCCAGAACTGGGTTAGGACCGGCATGCCCAAGCTTTGAATGAAATTGGGATCATCCGGTTCGCGGAAAAAATTCCGGCCGATACGAGTCGTTTCCGGGTCGTAATTAAAGATCGCGACGGGATCGTGGCCGCATTTGCCGGCAAACACCTCTTTAGTCACCGGCTCAAACGTCTTACCCATCCATAACCCGGTACTGGCATAAGTGACATTCCACAGCGTCGCCATCCATTCCAGATGCGCCAGCATCGAACGGTTTTCGCCGTGTTTCTTGGCGGTCTCCTTAAAATAATCGCTATCGCGAATAGACATCGAAACCCCTATCATCGGCCCGTCCAGCAGCGTGCTGATGCCGCATTTGAATAAGGTCAGCAATTTTTCGTGGACAGCGTCCCATTCCTCGCGGCGCAGATTGTCTCCCAGAATTTTGCGAAAGCGGCCCAGCATAGGCAGCGCGCCGTCTTGAAGATCGTTGGCGAGAATAGCTTCGAGCGCATTGGCCAACGCTTGTGTTTCAGGCTCCGAAGCGGTTGGGAAATTGGCGACATTGAGATAGTTGTTCATGGTCCTTCCCCTGTATTTGTTATATTTTTTGCTTAGGCTGGACGTATAGGCCCAGCTCAAAAGCCTTGTTGTTTTAGGTCTTTGACGATGTCGAGGTATGCCGCTGGAACATTGAAATGAGTAAGCAGCAGGCCGCGATAGTCCACCAGGTCACCATGCGACAAGCCTCGGTCCAGATTGCTATCACCGATCAAACCGCGAAATCTGCCCCACTGGCAGGATTGCGTGGAGACCATGCCGTCGTTCTCGCCTTCTATCCGTTTCAGCAACACATGGGTGGCAGCAAACACCGGATCGTCGATAGCCCGGCGCATCAGCGTGCCGTAGCTCTGGTAATACACGCCGGGCGCATCAAGTACTTGTTGATTAAATTCCGCCAGATAACTACGAGTCAGCTGTTTAATGGCCATGCCGGCTTGGGGGCTTTTGTCGCCGGTGATTCTGGCCAGGATGTCCATCGCGCCGAACCCCAATCTCTGCGCCAGCCGTTTGAAGAAATTTACGCTCAACAGGTTTTGGGTATCAGGAATGTCGCCGGCGACCAGATCCGCCACGGCCGAGCCATGATGCGGCGTGCACACCGTGGTCAGACTGGCGACTTTTTCGGCCATATCCAGCTTGGAAATCAGATAGCGTGCTTCCAGGCCGCCCTTGGAATGAGCGATGATATTGACCTTTGTCGAGCCGGTTTCGCTAAGCAGCTGCTCAATATTTGGCTTCAGCGCGAGCGCGCTGTTTTCATGACTATTCCAGGCATCCAAACCGCCCTGAACCACCTGAGCGCCGGCGGCTTCCAAAACTTTAGGGATCCGCCCCCAGGAGTTCAGCATCAACATATCGTCGCGGTAACCGATGCCGTGTAACAAGACGATGGGGTATAGGGTACGGCAAGATAGATCGGCTTCGGTATTGGCCTTCATGAGGTGTCTCCTGCTTATCGGCTTAGCCCGCGCAAATGCCGTACTTGGGCAAAATATCGTGCAGCACCGTCAAGCGATGCAATTGCAAGGCGTCGTGGAATAACTTCCAGTTACTGCTTAAAAATCCGGGCTTATAGGGATGAACGCGCAGATCCCAACTGCTGCCCAAGGCTTTTTCCTTCCAGGATCCCACACCTTCCGCCACGTAACTAATCTCGGCGCTGCCAAAACTAAATTTTTCGCCGTTAAAGCCGCTTTTTACGATATCCAGCCATCTTTCATGACGCGTCTTATCTTCTTTAATTTTTAATTCCAGAAAGATTTTATTCAGTAAGGCCTTATCCGCAGCCGGCAACCCGCTTGGGGGTTTATTCAGGTACTGCTGCATGGCTTTACACATCGCATCCGCAGCCTTGCAAAAATCCGTGGGGTTATCGCGATCAACCCAGACACCGCGACCGTTCTTATACTGCCAATGCAAAAACGGTAGATCGGGAAACATCTTGGCTCGACCATGACCCAAGGGCGGAATGACATCGTCCAGCCAATCCTCCAGCATATGCTGGAGTTGCTTGGCATACATACCGGAGCTTTTGATTTCTCTGGCATGTTCCACTTGGTTGATCTCGTGAATTACCCCGGCAAAGCCTTGGTGCGACCAGGTATCCGCATACACATGCAGAGCAATCCCCAGCCGATGCAGACTGTAGGGTTTGCCTTTATCGGCGACGGCCGCCTGCACCATCTCCTTGGCCGGCGGACTATCGGGCAGGCAGACGATTTTCTGGATAAATGTACCGTCCGGATCCTCGCCCGGCCCCTTGCCGCCGTTACCCGGCAAAAAATGGAACGGCAACCAGATCAGATGGTTGTAATCGTTGTTCAAATTACCGACATCGGTGCTTTTATGCGAGGAATGAATCCGCGCATAAAAGGCGTCGTTATCGAAATGCACGACGCCTTCGCTGACGGCGTCGTCCACATATTGTGCCGAATAGGCGATGATGTCGGCTTGGTCATGATCGAAACCGGCAGTACGGGCGGTGACATAGGTAACGGCGTGATGGAAATCGGTTTGCATGATGACTCTCCTTGAAATCAGGATGTGTGCAGACAATCGAGACAGTGTTTGATCTCTGCATCATTCATGAAGGTGGCGCGCCGGTAGCCGGCCTCGATACCGAAACGTTGCAGTTTGTCCTGCCACAACGGGTTATACGGTAAAGCACTGATCTGTGTGATGCCGTGCGCCCGCAAGAATTGAGCGATGCCGCTCAGGTTAGCATCGGTCGCGGTAATATCGGGAATCAGCGGAATCCTCACCCGCACCGGCACACTGGCGCCCTCGGTCAGGCGTAGCAGATTGTCCAAAATCGGTTGATTGGAATGGCCGGTATGGCGGATGCTGTCGGCTTCGTCTATTAACTTTAGATCGAAATAAATTAAATCCAGCCACGGCAACAACAAGCGTTCGAATCGGCCAAAGTTGAACATGCCGTTGGTTTCGATGGCGGTTCGAATGCCGACGGCTTTGAGTTTTTTAAAAAACTCGTGCAGAAAATTCATCTGCATGGTGCATTCGCCACCGGACGCCGTAACGCCGCCGCCGGTAGCATCAAAAAAGGGCTTGTCTATTGCCACCCGGTAAAACAGCTCGTCCACGCTCAGCCATTGACCAACCAGCTCCAAGGCATGCCGAGAGCACACCGTCGCGCAGCGCCCGCACTGATCGCAGCGCTCTCGATCAAGCCGCAGCAGCTGGTCTTGCAGGGTTAAGGCTTTGGTTTTACAGACCTTGATACAAAGTCTATCGCAGTCGTCCGGATCACAGAGCTCGGGGCGAAAAGACAGGGATGGCCCCGGAGCTAGCCCTTCGGGATTTTGACACCAACTGCAACTCAGCGGACAACCCTTGAAAAACACTGTGGTGCGGATGCCCGGCCCGTCCTCGCTGGTATTGCGTTTGATATCGAAGATGTAGGCTTTGCTGTCCATCTTCCTGCTCCATGTTCAGGCCGCTTTGGGAAGGTCCAGGGACAACTGAATATCCGTGGCGATAGCGCCCAGTTTGAAAAGATGGCCGACATGGCCGGTCAGCTGCACCAGATTCTCCAGCAGCAAACCGACGATATCGACACCGGAACGGCCCAACAGGCCGATAATGGATTGCACGTCCTTGAAGCGCACGACCAGATCGACCTGGCTGGGGTCATTCTCAATTTGGTCAGCTTGATTTTCAGTCAGCACTTGCGTATCGACCAGCGCCAGCGAGTTCAGCGCCTGTCCGAATGGGGTCTTGATATACAGCGCATCGGGATCGGGGCAAAACCTCAGCAACACATTCATATCGTCGCCGCGCCGGCTGGTGCGGATCAGAAATTTGCCTTGATAATAACGGCGACCGGCCGGCGCGGCGGGATCGAGAATCACGAAATTTTCCTCGAAAAACGCATGAGCCTTGGCAGCTTGTCCAGCATCCAGATGGCAATCGCGCAATAAATAGCCAAACCCCAGCCGCAGCGCGACAGCCATACCGCCGGCCAGTAAACGACCTTGGGCCTTATCCAACACTGCCGGCAGATCGCCGGCCTGGGTCGCGGCCTTGGCGCCCAACTTCAAGGTTTTTTGTAAATTCGGTAATAAACAGGGAAATCCGGCATGCATGACAGTTCTCCTATTAAATTGCGTTGAGCGTATGTTGCTCGGCGCCGGTATCCAAGCCAAAGTTGGCTCTTTGAATGATCTCTTTACGCATTTGCGGGCTGAGCGTAACAAAGTACGCCGAATAACCCGCCACGCGTATCATCAGATCCTTGAACGGCTCCAGGGCTTTGTGCTCGGCCTCGCCGGCGCCCGCTTGCCCGGCCGCCGTGGCGGCGCGGTCGGCCGCCACCAGATCGTTGATGGAGGACACGCACATTTGTACCAGCACGCCGTTTTGGTCGGCAAAGGCCTTCATATAGCGCGAGAACAATTCGGTATCTTCTGCGAAATGGCCGCGATCGCGAGTGGTTAGGCTGAGGTTGTAGGTGTAGCCGTTCTGTACCGTATTAGCATTCACGGCAGTGACCGACAGCATATGATCCAGCAAATTAACCGGCTCGCCGTTGGCTTTCACAACGCCCGGGCACGGCGTGATGCCGCTGGCAAACGATTCGCCGCTACGCCGGCCATTGGGTGTGGCCTTGGTGAGCATGCCGAAGCCGGCATGATTGGTCATGCTCCAGTACCCGGGCAGATAACGCCCGCCGCGATGAGTCCGGTATTGCGCAAACACCTCCTGCAACATTTCCGTCAGCAAATGCGTGTATTTAACCGCGGTGGCGTTGTTGTAAATACCGCCGGGAGTTTGATCGACGCCGGCACCGTATTTGGGGGCCAAGCGGACCATTTCCTTGATTTGTTTTAAACGATCTTTGCTTAGATTCGGCAAGCTGAGCGGCGCATCTTCTGGATGCAACCAGTTTTGCACCCGCGCCAGAAATGCCGCCCAGGCGCTTTTTGGCTGCAGGCTGTTTTCATCGAAATCGGCCTGCATCGCCGCCAACAATTCCCCGGCAGACATTTTGCCGCCAAACACCAGGGTGTCCAGCACGCAAAACGAGTCGATCACATCGGCCAAACCGATCACCGCAATCCCCGCCGAATTGTATTTGGCGCCGCCGGCGGATACATCGCGAAAACTGGCGCCTTTGCTGTCCGGCGTATTGGTAGGACCGGTGAACAACCCGGACAAGAACGGCGACTGCCGGGATTGTTCGTAGAAACGGCCAAAGTAATTATTGCATTGCACGACATGGCGGGCCATTTCGTTCAATTGAAATTTAAAGGCTTCGATAAACGCTTGCATGCTATCGATTTCAATCAAAGGCTGAGTGGTGTAACGCTCGTCGCCGTAAAACAGGTTAGCCGATTTCGGCGCCACGCCGTCGCTGCGGTGTTTGCCGCCGTACAAAGCCAGCTCCAACACCGCCGGCAGCACCATCAAGGTCGAGCCGGTATTGCCGTAATGTTTATGCGCGGCGTTCTCTTCGATGCAGCCGATAGAAGTGTAATCGTAGGCATCCGCCAAGGCTTCTTCTGCACTAATGCCGGCGTGCGCCGCATAGTAATTGGCCATGGCCGGCACCACCGCCGCATCGCCATGCAGAGCCGGCGTGGCTCGGGTCAGGATATTCACCTGGCAAATGCGTCTTAAATACGGGTCCATCACCTCGGTTGGCAGCGGATTACCTTGGGCGTCGCTGTGATGCACATCCCGATGATAGCGGGCATGCACGTTAGGGTCGCGGATCGACAAAATCTCGGTAGCCTTGAGGATGATGTAGGTCATATCGTTGACCGCATCGACGACTTGGCCGTTTTCGTAACGGGTGCCGCCCACGGTCAACGCTTGATTGGAGCCGCTGCCGGCAAACAGGGTCTCAGAGCCGGACGTGGACAGCGGCACATGATCAGAACAATGCAGAAAGAAATGACTGACGAGCTCCACGGCATACCGGATGTAATCGTCCTGCGCTTGCGCGCTATCCAGTTTTTGCCAATCGGCCAGATAGAAGGGGTTAAGTATTTGATCCAGGCGGCCGATGGAAAAACCGAAATTGGTGTTTTCATTTAGCAACAGGTGATAGCAAATCCAGACAACCGCCAGCGCTTCGTGCAAGGTTTCGGCGGGCTGGGCCGGAATCTTCCGGCAAATTGCAGCCAGCGGCAGATTGCCGGCTTTATCAGCGGCCTCGGCCAGATGCTGCGCGTAAATTTTGGCACCTTCGTAAACCTCGATTACGCCTTGCAGAAACTCTACCTGCTGCGGCGTAGCCGCTACGCCTTTGGCGATGTCTTGCCGAGCCCGCTCAATCAAACCATCGAAGCCATATTTCAAAACCCGCTCAAAATCCGGCACCGTATGCGAAACGCATGTGGCTTTGTCGGATAGGAAGAACGCCACCCGCTCCATGAGTTCCTGAGCTTTCGGGGTTTCTCCGGCTTTTTTACTTAACGGCGGATCAATGGACGGCGGGTAATCACCGCCAACCCTATCCCGGTTTTCATAGTCGGCGCTATCGTAATTGCTATACCGAGCTAATTCCTGCACCGGTTTTTGTTCCAGCCAGAATGGAAAAATCTCCCGATTCAGGCGGTCAGCCACTTCCGGGCGAATCTTGAACGGATTTTGGGTGCGGGTCGTGACGGTTTTTAATTCCGGCCAGATGCAATAACCTATGGTGTCGGCGTAGACCACCGGACCGACGAAGCTGGTGGTGGTTTGGCCGGGCAGTAAGTCTTCTGCATGCACGATTGCGGTTTTGTTGACGAAGATGTGGCGCAGCGCTTGGGCGCGCCGGGTGTAAGGCGGTAAGGCCTGACTCTCGGGCCTGCGTAAGAATTCGGTCAGCAAGCGCGGCAACTCGTCGCAAATCTCCGGCGTGCCTTCCGGCGCGAACAGCTTCTCACGCCAGGCGTTGACGACCGGGAACTGTTCCAGCGTTATATGACGTAGCGCCAAGTCCTTCAGAGTTTTAATTTTCTGGAAGTCTTGATTGATGATGGGAAATAAGTCGATTTTTCCGGAACCGGAGTCTGGCAGAGCAGGACCCTTGCCGAGTTCTACCGAAATACCGCCGTCGGCTGATGGATATGGAACAGACATGTTCAATCTCCTTTACAACAGAACGTTCCCTCGTAAGCGTATGCCGGCTGCTTGCGGCTTGATCGCCAGTTCCCTGCTCCGACTATTTTTGTGATGTGTATCTAATTATAGTCCAATCCTTATGAAACATAAGGAAATAAACATGGCCGTTTTCTTGTGTCTTAGCGACTCAATTCGAGACCAGCAAGACGGAAATACGGAACCCTAAACGAAGACTTTATCTTCCAAAACTTAAGCGCTTACATTTGCAGGGTATTACGTAAGCAACAGCGATACACCAATAGATGCTCTATCCGCAACATATTGACCGGCGCCAAGCCATAAGATTCGCCAGTTTCTAGCTGGCATGGAAATTGACATAACTATATTGAGGCTCAAAAAACCTCGACTCTCAGGACACTTTAATTGCATGCCACATTAAAAGATTTTACGGAGCAAAATCCTATGTCAACCAAATCGTTTCCCGCACAAACCGCTATATCCAACGTATCCCCATCGGACGACGGCCAGAGTGCCGCCGAAACCTCGGATGCAGGAGCAAGCACAATCAGCCGGCGCTCGTTTATCGGTCGGGCTGCCGTGATTTCCGCCGTAGGTGTGTTGGCGCCAACCTTACCGGCATCGGTTCAAGCGGCTGTCGGCCGGGGTCATTTTGACGATGACGACGCAATCCCCGAATCGCTCGGCCAAGACTTCTCAAGAAAATATCAGCGCGATGTTTTCGATACCCTGCATAGCAAGGATTTACGGAAAAAAGCCTTTAAGGCCCGCCTAAAATCCGCCGAAGCCGAATACAAGATCGATATTCCGCCACAACCCAATAATGGCGACGAACTACGCTATCCGAACAAAATCGCCATTTCCACGAAAGGTTTGCAACACGATGCAAACGGCCATGTGCTACCCGATTCCTACGAATCATTTTTAAAAGCGCTAAAAACCGGCAAACATGAAGATTTTGAAAAAATCAAACTGGGCGGCACTACTAAATTAGCCGGTATCCAGGGCCCTTTATCGGTTAGTCTTGAAGGCATCACCAATAGCCAGTTGGCCATTCCGGAAGCAGCGCCGCTCGACAGCGCCGAACTGGCCGCAGATCACATCGAAGTTTATTGGCAAGCGCTGTTGCGTGATGTGCCGTTCAGCGAATATCGCGACGACACCAATAACGAGCTGGTGCTGGCGGCGGTAACCGAGTTGAATAGCCTGAAAGCCTTCAACGGTCCCAAAATCAATGGCAAGGTCACCCCGGAAACCTTGTTCCGCAGCACCGCGTCCTATGTCGATTACCATGCTGATCCGTCCGGCAAAAAAGGCAAATATATCGTGCCCGACGGCACCCTGGATGGCCCTTATATTTCGCAGTTTTTACTGCGTCCTATCCCGGCCTGGGGCACCATCGCCAGCCAAGCGCAAACCCGTCCGATTCAAAAAGCCGGCGAGACATTTGGCGCCACGTATGAAGAATGGCTGGCACTACGCAACGGCAAAAGCATAGGCCGCACCATTACCTTGGAAGCCGGTCGCCGGCATATCATCAATGGCCGCGATTTGGCGACATTGGCGCGCGGCAGCGGTCCTACTTACTTGCACGTATTGCAAATACTTACCTCCGCACCCAATGCCAGCAATCCGTTGCTAGGCGGTGTCGGTGCACCATTGAATCCGGCCAATCCTTATGTCAATTCCAAAACCCAGGAATCAACGGCTTCGTCTTTCAGCACCGCGTTTATCCAAGGCTTGCTGGCACTGGCTGGCGCTTATACCAACCGGGTGTCTTACTATCAAAACTGGTACGTCAATCGCCGCTTGAGACCGGAAGATTACGGCGGTTTGGTTCACAAAATTCTGGCCAACGGCGCCAATTACCCTATCCATCCCGATATTCTAAATTCGGAAGCCGTGGCACGTATTTACAAGCAATACGGTAGCTATTTACTGAACAGCGCCAGCAATGTAGGCGCCCCCACCCATCCGGGTTATCCCAGCGGCGCGACCATCAGCGCAGCAACACCTATCACGCTGTTGAAAGCGTTCTTTGACGAAAGCTATGTCATACCGAATCCGGTGGAGGTGGACCCTAACGATCCAAGCAAACTCAGACCTTACACCGGCTCTGAAAAATTGACCGTGGGCGGAGAGTTGAACAAACTGGTCAACAACATTGGTTTTGGCCGCAACTTTAACAATTTCCATATTCGCGCGGACATTTCCGCTTCGCATAGCTTAGGCGAAGCACTGGCGATCAGCCTGCTTAGAGACCAGCGTTACACCTACAACGAACCTTTCGATGGCTATACCTTTACTAAATTCGATGGTAGCAAGGTAACAATCTAGGGTTTCGGAATCTTTTGGGGCGTGCAGGTGCTTGGCAATTTAATGCACCTCTCGCCCCATGCCGGTTAATTCAAACCGAGTCTTCGCTTAGTTCATTTAGCGTCGGGTATAACGATGTTTCACCCCGGCGGGAAAATATTCCGTATCTGCAAAACTATGTAAGCTGATTTGCGGCAGTTGTTTCTCGGCTGGCGTGTAATTGGCAAACTCGCTGTTCAGCCGCAACAATTGAGTACGGATGGAGGCCGCTATCATCGGCGCCATTGCCGGTTCGGGCACCACGCCCGGCAATAATTCCACGGCGATATGCAGATATTTATCGCCTTCCGCGTTTTCCTGAGTTTGCAGGACAAATTTACCGGTCACCCAAGCCATGATCTCCGGCTGCTCCAGCCCCACAGTAACGTTTTCCGGATAGATATTGGCGCCGTAATACGACACGGTAAAATCCGCGCGGCCAAACACATACACAAACGGCAGGTTACGAGCTTGAAACCCACTGTCCAAACCTAAATCCTCGACTGACTGCATGCCGTGCTGCCGCAAAAAATCCCAGATTTGCGCGTAGCTCAACACCCCACCCTTATCGGCGATGTGATAGCGCAGCAAAGGCACACTGTTCTCGCCGGAGACCACCAAAGTCCCCTCGTGTACTTCGAAGAAACGGCTATGCGGGTCGTATTGCACCAGGGTCGGCAACCGCGACTCGCCAAACAAACTTCGCGCCGCTTCCGGCCGTTGCGCTAACCAACGGCGAATGGCGATGCTGAGCGGCGTTTCGTTACCCAATACGCCGCCGTCTGCGGTACCGTACAAAGATGCCGAATCGAAACAAACCGACTCCGAACCAATACGTTCGGACAGCAAACTGCGCCATTCTTCGCTAAATACCTCGCCAGCAAATACCAGTTTGGGCTTGAATTGGGCCCAGTCTATGCCTTCGGCGGCGCCGGCATCGATCACATCCTTTACAAACGGCGGATAGCCTAATAACACGGTCTGCTCGAAGTGCGGCGCTAATTCACGCACCACCCGAAAAATCTCGGCTTTGTTATTGCCCGGCGTTGCCACCAGCAACGGATAGCCTTTGCCCGCCAAATGCCAGCAGCAAGACGTGGTAAACAATCCGCCCACCCAATTGCCCAGCGCAAAACACACCACCGCCAGCGTAGTCCGTTGATCGGCCTGAAAACTGTCCTTGAACACTTGCTCGAAACGCACCGCCACATCCAGTTCATATGCCGCCGAACGTGGCCAAAACGTCGGCACGCCGGTGGAACCGGACGACACCGCTACCCGGTCCGCCCCGCTCAGACTGCCGCCGAAACAACGCTCCGGCAGCGGATAGGCATGCATGTAGTTGGCCTTGTTGATTAACGGTAGATTTTGAAAATCCGGGTAAGCGTTAATCTGTTTGGGATCGATTTGCTTGGCTTGTAAAAACTGCCGATAAGCGGGAACCTCTGCCGCACAACGCTGGAATAAAGCCAGCATTTTTTGCTGCGAATTTTCAGCCTGATGTCCGGCAAGCAAGGCATCCAATGGCGTGGAAAGAAAATGCTGAAATGCTGCCGCGGAAATTGTCGTCGGTAAATAGCTCATCGCAAACCACCTGAAAAATACTTGAAAAACGCTAAAGGTATATCTTGGCCCGAATGTTTGGTAAAAAGTTAATTCTGCAAGGCTCCTTGACCATACCCATGCAAGCATTGAGATTAGACAAATCATTATCCTACCGCAACGATATTTCGGTACCCAAATTGGCTGCCGGCGATGCTTTGATTGAATTGAGTTTGGCCGGTATCTGTGCCACCGACCTGGAGTTGGTAAAGGGCTATGCAGATTTTTCCGGCATCCTCGGTCATGAATTTGTCGGCACAGTAAAAGCCGTTGCCGACGATGAACACCGAAACTGGCTGAATCGGCGCGTGGTTGGCTCCATCAATATCGGCTGCAACGCCTGCGAGGTGTGCCGACGCGACGGCCCCGAGCATTGCCTCAATCGCAAAGTGCTGGGAATACGCGGCAAAGACGGGGTATTTGCCGATTACTTCAGCTTGCCGGTTGCCAACTTGTACGCCGTTCCCGACGCAGTGCCGGATCAAGCCGCCGTATTTACCGAACCCTTGGCCGCCGCATTACGCGTCGTCAAACAAATTGCCGCAGTCCCCGTCACGGGCGTCGCCGTCGTCGGCCCCGGCAGATTGGGTTTATTGATCGCCAAAGTGTTGAGTCTGGCCGGCTACCAGGTCACGGTGGTGGGCCGTTCAGTAAGCTCCTTGGCGTTGCCCGAACAATGGCAGCTAACTACCGACCTAATTGCCGAGATTCCGGACAACAATTTCGACTGCGTCGTAGACGCCAGCGGTCAAGCTGCCGGCTTTGCCCAGGCCTTGCGTATCGTCAAACCACGCGGCACCTTGGTACTAAAAAGCACCTTCGCGGCCAGCGCGGCTCTGGATTTAAGCAAAGTGGTGGTTTACGAAATCAACATCATCGGTTCGCGTTGCGGGCCGTTTGCAGACGCCCTAACGCTGTTGGCCGAGGGCAAACTGCCCGTGGCAACTATGATAGACGGCCAATACCCACTTAGCGGCGGACTGGCCGCATTCGCGCACGCCGCGCAAGCCGGCGTCAGAAAAATTCTGTTACAGCCGGCACTGCATTCAGATTATTAGCCCGGCCCTCAAATATCGCCGCTCCCGCGAAGGCGGAAACCCAGCGGCTATATTGCACCCGCCCATACGTGAATAAAGCCCGGATGTTTCACCATTCGTTGCCAGAAAGACCACGCTGAACCGCTGGAACATGTCAAAAGAGACTCAAGCCGGTAAGCAACGCTATAACTCAAAGCGGGCATGCGCTTAGAAGGCGTTACGATGCCAAAAGCATATTATCCAAAGTCTTTTTCGCCAACGCCGCCTGCTCGGCAGGCACAGAGACCTGATTAACCACATGCCCGGCCGCCAGATTTTCCAGCACCCAACACAGATGTTGCGGGTCGGTACGGAACATCGTTGAGCACATGCTTAAAGTGGGCGCCATGAAATGCACGCTTTTGCCTTGGGCTTTGCATTCCTGGTTCAAGCGGTTGACCAGATTCAGCTCGGTCGCCACCAGCCAGCGGGTATTGGCTTCGGCTTCGCGGACGATTTTTAAAATCATCTCGGTTGAACCGATGAAATCGGATTTTTCACAGACTTCGAAGCAGGCTTCCGGATGGGAAATGACAATGGTTTCCGGGTGTTTTGCCTTGAACGCGTCAATCTGCTCCGGTTGAAACGCTTGATGCACGGAACAATAGCCTTTCCAAAGAATAATCTTGGCGTCGCGGATTTGCTGCTCGGTCAAACCGCCTTGCGGTTTATTGAAATCCCAGGTCACCATTTGCTCCAACGGGATGCCCATCCGGTAGCCGGTGTTGCGTCCTAAATGCTGATCCGGAAAGAACAATACTTTTTCGCGCTTCGCAAAACTCCAATTCAGAATTTTCTGTGCGTTTGAAGAGGTGCAAACGATGCCGTCGTGTTGCCCACAAAAGGCTTTTAGATCAGCGGCCGAGTTGATGTAAGTGACTGGCGTCACCGTGTTTTCCACGTCGATGATTTTTGCCAGTTCATCCCAACATTGCTGAACTTTGACTTTATTGGCCATGTCGGCCATCGAGCATCCGGCCGCCAAATCCGGCAAGATCGCGATTTGCTCCGGCCGCGACAAAATATCCGCGACTTCCGCCATGAAATGCACGCCGCAAAACACGATGTATTCGGCCTCAGATTGCGCGGCTTCCCGGGATAATTTCAAAGAGTCGCCGAAGATATCGGCGTGTTTGAAGACCTCATCGCGCTGGTAATGATGTCCAAGCACGATACAGCGTTTGCCGAGTTTGGCTTTGGCGGCAACGATGCGGGCATCGCATTCGGCATCATCAAGCAAGGCGTAATCATGTATGGGTAAGGCAGCAGTCATTTTTTAACCTGAAAATAAAACAAAGAAGTGTAAAGCCTTGGGCCGGTTTTTTAACAGTCGGTTCCATCGCCAGCCGATTTACAGGGCATATTGCAGCAAGGTGATGCCGATCCAGCCAAAGCCCAGCGTGGTTACCACAAAACTCAAAGCCGAATAAATCCGCCAGATCGGCTTGGACCAAAAGTCGGGATCGAATGCCGCAACCACAAACACGCCGGGATTGGTCAGGCCGCCGATCACCACCAACCAACAAGCCGTCACCGGCAACGGCACTTTCGCGCCGTAAAAACCTAGGCAAAACAGTGCCATCAATGCAAAATCCACGTGGGCTCTGATCAAGGTTTTGTAGTCCTTCAAAAATTCGCCGTCTATGCCTTTTATCGGAAACCATTTCGCAAAAGTCATCAGCCATGCGGATAGCAAAATGGCGAAGATCATCAAAACTGCGCCGATCAATAATATTTCCATGATTTTTTAGTCTGTCGTTGTAAAAATTACGCTGAGGTCGACACCAATTTAGCCGGACTCAAGCCGGAAAAGTTGGTGCGAAACTTAATATAAAGCGTGCTGAAGCAAACTCATAGCGCCGGCGCCGCTTTGGTTTTGCACATACTGTAAAACCACCGGCACAAACTGGCTGACCATGGACGGATTCATGCCCAAAGATTGAAACGATCCGGCCAAATTCGCCAGACTGCCGAGTTGCCCGCCCATTAATCCGCCCGCAGCGCCCAGCAAAGATTGTGAACTGGCAGCGGAAACCTGTTGTGGCACCGAGGACAAATAGCGGTCCATACCCGGCACGGCATTGCTCAACTGCGAGAAGTCACCGGGATTCATGCGTTGCTGCGCCACGGAAAAAATTGACCCGACACCGCCGAGCGCTTGCTGCGGACTGATTCCCAATTGCCCGACCAATATATCGATCAATCCCAATTGGCTAGTCTGCCCCATTGCCCCGGCGACGGCACCCACAGCACCAGAACCATAGCCGGCCTGCGACCCGCCCAGAGCAAAAGTCTGATCTGAAACCTGCTGTTGAACGGGTGCGCAAGCGCTGATCACCGCAAGAACACTGACTGCTGTAAAACCTTGCAAAACCTTCATTCTGTCGAACTCCTGAAAAACGCCTAAATACCGGATCAAGCCACATCATGGCCGCCAAAACCGGCACTGTAAATCGAAACCGGCCTAGGATACAACCTGAGCCTTTTTATAAAACCCATGCGCCGCAGGTGAACAACAGCGGATTCCCGTCTTACATCTTTAGTGTTAGCTACCGATGACCGAGAAACTCCCCGCAAACATTGTGGGTAAAAATCGGCAATTCGAATGAATTCAGTATAATCCCAGCTTTAGCCACAAGAACAATAAAGGTAAAAATATGCTGAATATTCAAAAAACGCTCGAAGACTACTATCTTCGCCTGCAAGCCCATCCCCAATACCTGCATGTAATGACCTTGCCGCTGATGCAACGTTGGGGTGTATTTATCGGTTTGTTTTTGCTCTCCCAGCTTTTGGTATTCGGCAGTCTGTACCTTATTTTTGACAAAGTGGTGGTCATCGGCTTTCTGGCCAGCGTGCTGGCGGGATTGGCGACCGGCATCGGCGCCTTACCTGCCCTGTTCTTTAAAAACATATCCGACCGATTATTCAATAGTTTGCTGGGTGCCGCGGCTGGCGTGATGTTGGCGGCCACCGCGTTTTCTTTGTTGGTGCCCGGCCTGGACTACGGCGAGCAAATCTGGCCCGGCAAAGGTTTATGGATCGTGTCGGCCGGCATGCTGATCGGTGCGCTGTTCCTGCATTTTGCCGACAGCCGTTTGCCGCATCTGCATTTTGATTCGGTCAGCGATCATTCCTTGGATTCGCTGCAAAAAATCTCCTTATTCATCATCGCCATCACCATCCATAACTTCCCGGAAGGCATGTCGGTCGGCGTCAGCTTTGGCTCCGGCGATATGAAAAACGGCTTGGTATTGTCTATTGCGATTGCCTTACAAAACTTGCCGGAAGGTCTGGCGGTAGCACTGCCCTTGGTGGGCTTGGGTTACAACAAATGGAAAGCCGTCGCCATCGCCACGTTGACAGGCTTGGTGGAACCGGTGGGCGGCCTGCTAGGCATTACCATGGTCACGGTGTTTTCATCGGTACTGCCGATTGCGATGGGGTTTGCGGCCGGTGCGATGTTGTTTGTCATCAGCGAAGAAATCATCCCGGAGACGCACTCCAAAGGCCGCTCGCGCATCGCTACATTTTCATTAATGGCCGGTTTCATCATCATGATGATCTTGGACAAAATACTGACATAAAAACTGCCTAAACCAAGTGCGCCACCCAAAAGGCAGTAGCCTTTTGGGTGTTTTATCTTCCGATCAAACGCCTCAGTGCCGAATGGAATACTTAGCAGCATTCATCACCCAAATAAGCGCATTAAACCTTGCGGAATTACTGGCGACCGGCGGCACCAGCTTTGCGCTGATCGCGGCTGCTGAAATCGGCGATAAAAGCCAATTGGTATGCATGACCTTAGCGTCCAAGCACAGACCGGCTCCAGTGCTGTGGGGGGCTATCGCCGCGTTCGCGCTGCTCAACACCTTGGCGGTGGTTTTTGGTGCGGCGATTGCGAAATGGTTACCGGAATATCTGGTCGCGGCCACCGTCGCCCTGCTCTTTTCCGCATTCGGTCTGCATGCCTTACTCAACCACGACGAAGAAAATGACGACGAGGAAATCGCCGAGAAAAGCGGCCACGGTATTTTTTTTACGACCTTTTTATTGATTACCGTCGCCGAATTTGGCGATAAAACCCAACTGGCCGTCGTAGCGTTCAGCAGTACCGCGCAACCGATTGCGGTTTGGTTGGGCTCGACGCTGGCACTGGCCTTTACTTCAGGACTCGGCGTGCTGGCCGGGCGTACCGTATTGCAAAAAATCCCCTTGTCCTTGCTGCATAAAGCCAGCGGCGTGTTTTTCCTGATTTTATCGGCAATTGCGGCTTATAAAGCCTACGAAAGCTTGCTAGCGGCGGGTTTACTGCCGCAACTTTAGCCAAACACCAGATGTGAAGCGATTCATGGCATTTCCCAATTACCGCTGGCTAGACTTTCCGGCGATACTCGGCTTGGCCGGGCTTTATTGCCTATTGGCTAAAATTGTACTCACCTATTTCTCGGAAACCGGCAATGTCACCTTGGTGTGGTTTTCCGGCGGATTGGGATTGGCCGCTTTATTGCTGAAAGGCCTTCGCTATTGGCCAGGCATATTTCTGGGTGCTTTTGCCGCCGGCTTGATGGTAGACGACTCGTTCCCACTGTCTTTTGCCATTGCAACCGGCAACACACTGGAATCGGCGACAGCCGCCTACCTGCTAAAAAACCAACAGCGTTTTTCTTTAGACTTAACCGAGCCAGGCCACTTTATCTGGCTAACCCTGACCGGCGCCGCTTGCTCTTTGATCAGTGCAGGTATTGGCCCTTTGGCTTTACATCAGGCTGGTTTCATACCACTAGCGGCTATCCCGCAATCGATTTTACATTGGTGGATGGCGGATGCTTTCGGCATTGTCACGGCCACGCCGATATTATTGGTTTGGCGGAATTGGCCAAAGCAATGGCTTGCTGAAAAACGTGGCCTGGAAGCATTGCTGCTGATCATTCTGACCTTGTTCGCCGGCCAAGTAGTATTTCTCGAAGCTTTCCAGCCTGTCTTTGGAAAAATCGCCCGCGGTTACTGGATGTTTCTGTTTGCCATTTGGGCCGCCCTCCGTTTCAATCGTCATGGCGTGACACTGATTGCCGGCTTGATTACCATCCAAGCGCTATTCGGAGCCGCACATCATCTGGGCTTTTTCGGCGACGATTTTGAGAAAAGCGAGTTGCTGAACCTATGGTTTTATATATTGGTACTGTCCTGGACCGGCACGACTTTGGCACTAACCCTACACAAACAGCAATTGATTACCACAGGACTGGCAGATAGCGAACGGCGTTTGAAGGCAATAATCGACTACTCCCCAGTGCCCCAGGCCATTTACGACGCCAAAGGCAATTTCACATTGCTAAATCCGGCTTTCAACAAAGCTTTCGGTTACACGCTGGACGATATTAAATCGCTAGACGAATGGTGGCCCAAAGCCTATCCGGACCCTGTCTACCGCCGGACCATTATGGAAACCTGGCAGGAGTTGACTGATAAATCCCGTCGCATACAAAGTTTCGAAACCATCCAAGCGGAAATTCATTGCAAACACGGCGAGCGGCGTACTGTGCTCGCGGGCTCGGTATCCTTGGGCGAATCGTATGTCGGAGATAACCTGGCCATTTTGTTCGATATTACCGAGCAACTAAAATCCGAAAAAGCGCTGACCGAATCCAATTTATTGTTGCAAACCATCCTGGAAACCTTGCCGATCCGAGTGTTCTGGAAAGACCTGGATTCTCGCTATTTGGGGTGCAACGCGCTATTTGCCGGCGACGCCGGACAACATAGCTCAAAGGATTTAATCGGGAAGGACGACAATCAACTGAATTGGCGAGATCAAGCCGCAAATTACCAAGCGGATGATCGCCAGGTCATCATATCGGGTGAGGGCAAACTGGCTTATGAAGAGCCGCAAACCACCCCTGACGGCAATACCATTTGGCTGCGCACATCGAAAATACCCTTACGCAACTCCGATCATGAAATTATCGGGGTTTTGGGCAGCTACGAAGACATTAGCGAGAATAAAGCCCGAGAAGACGCATTAGCCCAATCGGTTTCCTTGCTAAGGGCTACCTTGGAAGCCACGGCTGACGGTATTCTGGTCGTCAGCCTCCAACGCCAAATCGTTACTTACAACCAGCGTTTTTTTGAACTTTGGCAGTTGCCCAACACTGCGGTTGGAGAAGATAAAGACGATACAACACTTTTGCATTTAGCCATCAAGCAGTTAAAAAATCCGGGCGAGTTTTTCGACAAAGTCCAGGAGCTCTACAATCACCCGGATCAAGAAAGTTACGACCTGATCGAATTCAGCGATGGCCGGATTTTTGAACGCTATTCCAAGCCGCAAAGTATCGCCGATATTATTGTCGGCCGCGTATGGAGTTTTCGCGATGTCAGCAATCAACATCGCGCGGAGCAAGCATTACAACAGAAAGAATATTATCAGCGCGCATTGCTGGATAACATTCCACATGCGATTTGGCTGAAAGATACTGAAAGTAGATTGCTGGCGGTCAACCAGGAATTCGCCAACGTATTTGCCGCCGATAATCCGGAAGCCTTGGTCGGCAAAAACGATTTCGACATCGCCCCCCCGGAACTGGCCGAAAGTTATCTCGCCGATGACCGGCGCGTGTTGGCCTTAAGGGATAAGTTGATAGTCGAAGAAGAAATTGTCGATCGCGGCGTACGTAAATGGTTCGAGACCTATAAAGCGCCGGTAATGGATGAGCAAGGCCAGTTGCTGGGTACAGTGGGTTTTGCCCGCGATATCAGCGAGTTGCGCAAAATCGAGGAAAACCTGAGATTGGCGGCTCTGGTTTACCACAACAGCAGCGAAGCGATGATAGTGGTGGACAGTGATAATACCATCCTCAGCGTCAACCCCGCATTTACGACGATGACCGGCTATACGGCGGAAGACGTTGTCGGCAAAAAACCGCATATTCTCAGTTCCGGCGAGCATGATGCGGCGTTTTACCGAGAACTATGGGACGCGCTGGATACTACCGGCGCTTGGCGCGGAGAAATAAAAAATCGGTCTAAAGACGGCCGCCTGTTCGTCGAAGAACTGGCAATCAACACCATTTACAATGCGGAAGGCAAGCCGCAACGCCGGGTCGCCCTGTTTTCCGACATCACTCAGCGTAAACAATCCGAGGAACAAATCTGGCGGCAAGCGAACTTCGATCCGCTCACCGGTCTGCCTAATCGGCGCATGTTCCGCGACCGGCTGGAACAGGAAATCAAAAAAGCCCACCGCATGGGACAATTGTTTGCACTGTTGTTTATCGACCTGGACCGCTTCAAGGAAATCAACGATACGCTGGGCCACGACATGGGCGACAAATTACTGAAGGAAACCGCGCGGCGCTTGCAGACCTGCGTGCGGGAGTCCGATACCGTGGCGCGCTTGGGCGGCGACGAATTCACGATTATCTTGAGCGAGCTGGACTGCATCGAAGTCTCCGAACCGATAGCTAAAAACCTACTGCAAAAACTCAGTGCGCCGTTTAGCTTGGACGGCGAACTAGCTTATGTCTCTGCGAGTATCGGCATCACGTTTTATCCAAACGACAGCACCGATTTAAGCCAGTTACAAAAAAATGCGGATCAGGCCATGTACGCCGCCAAAAACCAGGGCCGAAACAACTACCGCTTCTTTACCCAAGCCTTACAGGACGCGCTGGAAGCCCGCGCCGCGATGCTAGGCGACTTACGTACCGCGCTGGCCAACGCGCAATTTTTGCTGTGCTATCAACCTATCGTCGACTTGCTGAACGGCGAAGTGCGTAAAGCGGAAGCCTTGCTACGCTGGCATCATCCAAAGCGTGGCTTGATTAGCCCGGCGGAATTTATACCGCTGGCGGAAGAAACCGGTTTAATCAGAGAAATCGGTGATTGGGTATTCGAAACCGCGGCACGACAAGTGCAAACTTGGCGAGCCACTATCCATCCCGAATTTCAAATCAGCGTCAACAAATCCCCGGTGCAATTTCAAAGCGCCGAGCATGCCCCTGAAGACTGGTTCAATTATTTGCATCGACTGGGATTGTCGGGCCAAAGTATTGTGGTAGAAATTACTGAAGGCTTGCTGCTGGACGCCAATCTTTCTGTACATAATCATTTGATGGCTTTCCGCGACGCCGGCATGCAAGTAGCGATAGACGACTTCGGCACCGGCTATTCCGCATTGTCCTATCTGAAAAAATTCGACATCGATTATTTGAAGATAGACCAGTCGTTCGTCCGCAATTTATCGCAGGATTCGAACGACTTCGTGCTCTGCGAAGCCATCATCGTGATGGCGCATAAATTGGGCTTAAAAGTTATCGCGGAAGGTGTGGAAACCGAGCAGCAACGTGATTTGCTGGCCGCTATCGGCTGCGATTACGGTCAGGGTTATCTGTTTGCCAAACCGCTGCCGGCGGCATTGTTTGAAGAACAATTCGGTAAATCAGCATAGCGGACTCTCCCGCGCCCCGCCACCGATGCAGTTATCTTTGTTATCGCACTCGCTGCCGCACAGGCGACAGCGCAATGGCTGTTAATCGAGACGCGGGCTTATACGGAAATGCCGGCCACCAAGATTTTGTAGCCGGGTTGATAAATCAGCAGTATCGCTGAGGTATGACAGGCCGCTGCATACTAAACAGCACTAATCACCACGCCATCCGGCTGCAAACTCAAGGTCAAGTCACCGCGCAATAGGCCCTGCAACTCCCGGCCAGCCATGTTGTAACGCCAGCCGTGCAACAACAAGCAATCCTCATCGCCGGACAATAATTGTTCCAGATCCTTGCGGGTAGCCAAAATAATGGGATTCAGTGAGTTTTCCTCAGCACGGATCCTAACCACCGCGCTGAGCACATCCACTATCGCTTCATGCTGCTGAGTTTTCTTGCCGGCTTGATCTTTTTCAGCCAGGGGTTTGGGTGCACGTTGTTTGGCGCTATCGATCAATTCGCAAATCGTTTTGCCGTAGCGATTAACAGTGCGGTCATTGATGTTGCGGATTTTGGCTAAATCGGCCAAGGTCACGGGTTGTAATTTGCCCAGTTCCAGCAGCAAATCGTCCTGCAACAGCCAACTGCGGGGTTTGTTTTCTTGCTGAGCGGTACGTTCGCGCCATTCGGTGAGACTTTGCATGATGGACAATTGCTTGCCGGTCAGCTTGTTTTTGCCGCGAATCTTCAACCAGGCATTTTCCGGCGACAGTTGGTACAACTCCGGATCGTTCAACAAGGCAAAATCGCTCTCCAACCAGTTTGAGCGCCCCAGTTTATCCAGCTGATCGCACATGATTTTGTAAATCTTGCAGAGGTAAATCACATCGTCGGCGGCATACTGGATTTGATCCTGACTCAAGGGCCGTTCCGACCAATCGGTACGGGTATGCGCTTTGCTGAGATTGACGTTCAGGAAGCTGGATACCAGCATCGCGTAGCCGGGATTTTCCTGAAAACCCAGCAGCGGCGCGGCAATCTGCGTATCAAAAATCGGGCCGGGAATTTTGCCGGTAATCTGGTAAAAAATTTCCAGATCTTGCCGGCAGGAATGCAACACTTTGACAATATTGGGATTGTAAATCGCCTCTAACAACGGGGTTAAATCGGCTATCGCCAAGGGATCAACACAAGCCACCCAGCCCGGTGCGGCTATTTGCAGCAAACAAAACTTGGGGTAATAGGTTTTTTCGCGAAGGAATTCGGTATCCAGGGCTATCCATGGCTCCTGGCTAATCAGTTGGCAAAGGCTATCGAGTTGATCCGGGCGGTTGATATATTGAATAGTCATAGTCGCTATGGCAATTAACAGGGCTTGCCGAAAAACGGCGTGACTGCACATTTTACCGCGTCCGCTTAACCGGATGACTTAAATATTGTGTATCGACCGCAATTTGCCGCACCGATACCGAGTACTGGCGGTCGGCTCCTTCCCAAAATTCGACGCAGACCTCCCGTTGACTGAAGGCACCTAGAAAAGCCGGAATCGTCTCGAGTACGATTCCGGCTGCCGCCTTGGAATGCCGTCTAGGCTACGAATAGTGTTTAAAAGGAATAACGCAAGCCCAACCACCAAGTACGCGGCGCACCGGGCGAATAAAAAGTAGTTTGCGGTACGGGTTGATTGGCACCCAATGTCCGAGCGGTGAAGTTACCGTTGGCATCTAATCCCGCCGGCCCTAACTGACCTCCGGTGGAATATTGCTCATCCAAAATGTTGTTCACTTGGCCGAAGATATGCAGTCCACGTACAAAGCTCGGGGTAAACCGCACGCCGTAGTTGACCACCACGTAGCCAGGCACCACACCCGAACCTAAAGCCGTACGGCCATTGGCTTGATGCGCATTGTTCTCGTTGCCGCGCACAAACGACTCCGAAAAACCCATGATATTTAGATTCGTCCCCCAATCTTTAGTGATTTGGTAATCGACATAGGTTTTGAACATGTGCTGCGGGGTTAACGGTATGCGATTGCCCGGGCGAATGTCGATGGTGCTGCCGTCCACTCCCGCGCCCAGACTGCCGGTGCTATTGCCCTGACCGTTAACGGTTTCATTGGACTGATAGGTCGCATCCAGATAGGTATAGTTAGCCCCCACACTCCATTCTTCCACTTCTCGATCCAGGCCAACTTCTATGCCTTGGCGCCGTGTTTTGCCAAAGTTTTTAAAATAGCCAAAGCCCGCCTGGTCATCAGCGACAAACATGATGTCGTTATTGTTTTCGATATGGAAATAGCCCAAGTTCCAATCCACTTTGCCAGGCAACTGACCACGAAAACCTGCTTCCCAGTTTTCGGTAATAACCTGCTTGAGCGGGGGATCACCGGCCATCGCGTTCGGCAGTTTACAAGGTTGATCAGGATTGGCACAGCCCAGCTCAATGCTGGTCGGTGCACGGCTACCTTCGTTGTAACCGGCGTAAAAGCCAATTTCTTTGATCGGGTTATACGTCAAACCGACCGCAGGATTGAAACGATCAAACGCATGTTTGCCGGTCAACGATTCGCTGCCGCTAGCAGTAATTTGATCTTTATTGCTCAGCGAGGTGTAGTTGTAACGGCCGGAAGCAGTCAAATGCAGATTTTTAGCCAATTCAAATGTATCTTCCGTGAAGAAACTCCAGGTTATCGTATCGCCGTTCAGCGACACTCTATTGTCAAACGGCACACCATCAACATCGCCTCCCGTCACCCCATCGGCATAATTCGGCAAACCTGTGACGCTACGGTCTGAATTGAGATAACCCAATTGCGTGGATTGACGAAAGCCCATTACGCTTTGATCATACGCGCCGCCGAATAAAAACTGATTGTCTCTGCCAAAAAGCTTGTTTGAAACAATAGCCTGTCCGGATGCACCCCAGTTTTCCTGCTGCGTAGTCGTGCGGTTGATCAGGCCGTTACATTTTTCGCCAGGCTCATCGTTTTGCAGCGCCTGAGCGACGCAGCGTAGATACGGAAAAGAGGTAAACGAGGTTGCGTTGTTTGTCGCGGATGCTGGAAATGGGATGCCGGCACTGGTCAACGCTGCGCGGTCGGCTGCGGACAGTGTATAAACCGACTGGTCCAACGAGCCTTCGTTAATATCGCCGTTATACGTTCCGGTTTTAATATTTCTATAGTAGGCGTTACCAGCCAGCACGACAGTGTTATTCAACTGATGCTTGCCTTCCAGATTCAAAAACAGCGAACGGTTTTCGGTAATATCAGGTTTGGTATAGACACTGGTGTAATCCTGATTTAACAACCTGAAATCCTGCAAGCCGTTGCCGTACAGACCATTGTCGTTAAAAGCCGTGGTAAATTTAATATCGGTACGCTCGCCTTCCCAACCGGCCTTGCCAAAAATTTGTCGAACCGTTGTCGGCGAGCTTTGCCGCCAGCCGTCTTCACCGAAATAATTACCGGTTAAAAACCAATTCAAACCGGTTTGCTTGTTAGAGCCGCCGTGCTCGAACTCAAACGCATGACGGCCATAGGCACCGCCCAAGCCTTGCACTGACGTACCGGGATTGCTTTTGCCGTCCTTGGTCTCCATCGACAGCGCGCCACCCAGGGTGTTACGGCCGAATAAAGGGTTGGAACCCGGCATCATGGTCATGGACTTAATCGCGGACTTGGGGATTAAATCCCAACTCACCACATCGCCAAATGGCTGATTCAGCCTTACACCGTCCATGTAAACCGAAATACCTTGCGGAGTACCCAGCAAAGGTGAAGCGGTAAAACCACGATAGTTGATGTCCGGCTGAAAACCGTTACCCTGGGTATCGTTAACAAACACACTCCCCATGGAGCGGTTCATAAAGTCAGTAATATTTACCGCATTGGTTTTGCTGATGTCCTTATCGGTTGCCGTTTGCACGGGCGCGGGAATTTGGTCTTTGGCTTTACCTACCCCGTCCAATGGCGTGGTTTCAATCACCTCGACATCGGCAAGTTCATCGGGAGCCGTCTGCTCCGCCCCAAAGGCTTGGCTCATCATAAAAGCCATGGGGATGGCGTAAAGCGATTTGGTATAGGTAAATTTCATAGCTAGGTCTGGTTATCGGAAACTTGTATCGGATGGCGACGATTTTAAGTTCCGTTTCCCTCAATGCCTATAGGAATAATTCCCTTTTAATGGCGATACGGAATAATATCTGCGGATTGATCTACCGAAATGTATGCGTGACCGGTATAGCAACAACTAATAGCTACGAAAAAACAGTGCTATCCGAGCTATCAGCTCTCTTCTTCTTGGATTGTGCGCGTCGCTTGCCTGAATTTATTCGGCTTGATGCGTTTGATATTGAGGCGATGCGGTCCTATAGTCGCTTCGGTCAATAACTGAAAAATATCCGCCGGCATGCCGTCCGGTAACTCCACCAGCGTGTGGGTATCGCGAATGTCGATTCGGCCGATGCGCTTTTTATCAACACCGGACTCTTCAACCAATACCGCTTGAATATCGTCACGGCTAACTTGGTGCTGGTTGCCGACGGCCAGGCGATAACGCACCATTTTGCCGTTTGCATGCGGACCGCGACTGTGAGGCTGCGGTAGAGGGACCAATAATTTGGGTTGTTGGATATGTGCGGGATACAAGTTTGGTTGACCCAGATAAACCAAGGCCGCGGCGCAAGTCAATAGATCTATATCCAATTCGGCCGCGGTACGCTGTATCAACTCTCGTTGCTGGGCCAGGTCTTCTTCGGTGACTATGCGCTGCAAGCGCCTTTTAAACTTATCTTCCTTACGACTTTCGACAGAGAAAGCGTTCATAGTGCCTTACAGTCTATCCAGATCGATTTCCACAAAAGCCTCGTCGCGTAAGCGCCGCAACCATAATTCGGTTTCTTCCTCGATTTTACGCTTGCGGATTTCCTCGCGGATCTTGTCTTTTTTGAATTGCTCGCTGTTGTCCTGATTTTCGCGACCCAAGACCTGGATCATGTGCCAACCGAACTGGGTTTGCACCGGCTGACTAATCTCGTTAATCGCCAACTTGTTCATTGCTTCCTCGAAAGGCGGCACTAATGCGCCCGGACCCACCCAATCCAGCGAACCGCCGTTAATCGCCGACCCTTTGTCGTCGGAATGCGCGCGCGCCAAGTTGGCAAAATCGTCGCCATCGTTAATCCGTTCTCTAAGCGCCACCAAACGCTTCTGCGCTTCGGCGTCGTCCACCAATTCATTAGTCTTGATCAGAATGTGCCTGACCTTGGTTTTGGTAACGATATGCTGCCCGGCACCCTCGGTTTCCAACATTTTGATGATATGAAATCCACTGGGGCTGCGAATCGGTTCAGAAACATCGCCCTGGTTCATCGTCGTAACCACTTCCGTAAACAGGGATGGAATTTGACCGATGCTGCGCCAACCCAAGTCGCCGCCCTTCAAGGCATTATCGTCGTCGGAGACACTCACCGCGACTTGTTTGAAATCCTTGCCGCCGCGTAAATCGGCGATCACCTGATCAGCCTTGTCCTTGGCTTTTTGTATAGCGGTGGCCGAAGCCGCCTCGGACACCGCGATCAGAATATGCCCCAAATGATACTGGGAGTTGCTCTGGCCGGCTTTGCTCTGGGTTTCCATGTAATGCAACACTTCGGCATCGGTGACCTTGACCCGCGAACCGATTTCCCGACCGCGCAGCTGGTTGATGATGATTTCGTTGCGCAGATTATCCTCGAAAGCTTTGTATTCCATGCCTTGTTTGGCCAACTCGTTACGAAAACTTTCAACCGACAAGCCGTTGCGGCTGGCTATATCAGCGACTGAAGCGCTAAGCATCTCATCGCTGACCTGTACGCCCGATTTAGCCGCCAGTTGCCGTTGTAACTTATCGACTACCATGCGTTCCAACACCTGTTTCCGCAGGACATATTCGGGAGGCATCGTTACATTGTTACTACGCAATTTGCTGACGATGGCCCCAACTTCGTTATTCAGTTCGCGTTCCAGAATCACATCTTCTTCCACCACCGCCACTATTCGGTCCAACACCTGGGCTTGGCCCGGAGCGATGTAAGCGCTTAGCAGCAAACAGAAAATCACTACCCATTTTTTTATCATGCGTTGCTTACTCAAAATAGCTGGCTTTGCGATAGCCTTTCAGGTTGGTTTGCAGGAACGTATCGACATTGTCGCCGAAGCTGGACAGACCTTTCAGTTCCAACTGTACGAAAAACGCGGTTTCCGGCTTGGTGCTAGGATCGATAAAGGCGACGGTATTGGCACCGTTGATAAAGCGCCTACCCAGAATACGGAAGCGCCAGCAACAGTTTTCCCGTTCCACGCCAATGAAACTTTCCGTGGTTTTGTCGAAATTCAAAGAATACTGCCAACGTCCGAAGCCATACCATTCACCGAATAACGGTAAGCGGAACGACACGTCGGTTTGCGAAATGGTTTGTAAACTATCCAAGGGATTACGACGGTACCGATAGCCCAGGTTAACAATCTGGTTAGGTTGCATGTTGTATTTTAATGCCACCTGGCCGCGCGCAAAGCCGTTGGCTTCCGGATCCCATTGGGTACCGGTCATATACGACCAATGTTTGCTGAATTGGCCGCTCAGTTCGCCGACGAAATTGGACGTGTTACTGGTTTCGGCAGGCTGCCCAGGCATTGTCACCGTTCTGTCCTGGAAATACATAATCTGTCCCAGACTGACTTTCAAAGGCTCCAGACCGGTATTAGAATCGATAAACCGAGACACAGTCGCCAGCGTGACCTGATTGGCATCCTGAATCCTGTCCCCACCGGCGAAACGGTTTTCCCGGAACAAGCTGTAAAAATTGGTATCGTACAAAGCGGTATCGAAAACCGGAATATTGCTTTGATCCTTGCGCGGGATATACAGGTAAAAAGCCTGCGGCTCCAAGGTATGCAGATACTGCGAACCGCCGAAATTAAGGTCTTTTTCGAAATTCATACCGCTACTAACCGAGAAGATCGGCAAGGTCCGACTGATAGTGCTGGGCTGGCCGGCTAAGGTTTGGTTGCTCAATTGATACTGCGTGTATTGACCGGTGATTCTCGGGATGAAATACCCGGCGCTACTTTCCAATGGCAAGCTGAGTGACGGGGCAATATTAATACGCTGGCCGTTAACCAAATCGGTGTGATAGAAATGGGTGAACTCGTTATTCATCGCCAGCGTAACCGGCAAACCTTCGAACGCACGCGCCACGTTGAAATTGACACGAGGCAGCATATCGTAGGGCATCGCGGCATCGGGAATGGTTTTATCCACCGATTGATAATGGTATGCCCCCACCGACAAACCTACACCGGTGCCGGCAACAGACCCGCCGTAACTCAGTAACGCGGTACTGGGCAAATAACTGGTATTTTGGAAGCCCAAAGCATTGTTCAAGTCATTGAAATAGGTTTTGTCGGACACATAATTCAAATCCAGCAAGGAATTTAAACCGGGTAACAAGCTGGTTTGATCTTTCCAGCTTGCAGAGTAACGGGCCTTGTTGACCAATTGATCGTTGGGCATATATTCCGCAGAAAACGTACCTCTGGACATATCGGTCAGGTAGCGGAATTTATTACGTAATTGCTCGCCACGCTTACTCATGTAACGCGGCGTGACAATATCGTCGAAGTTGGGGGCAATATTCCAATAAAACGGCACGGAGACGTCAAAACCGTTCCGCTGCGTACTGCCCCAGGTGGGCGCCAACAGGCCCGACAGACGGCGATTGTCGGTAGGAAAAGAAATATACGGCGTGTAAAGCACTGGTACGCCTTTAAATTCCAGCCAGGCGTTTTTCGCCGAACCTTGCCCACTGTCCCGGTTAATTTTCATCCGCGACGCATGCACGATCCAGTCCTGATTGCCGGGCGCACAACTGGTAAAAGCGGCGTCGTTATAACGCGACAAACCTTTGCTCTCGCGATAAACCACCTCGGCATTACCGCGAAACGGCGCCTCCGCGACGATAAATTGCGCCTTCCGCAAGCGCGCTTCGTCTTTACCCAGGCTCAAGGAGGCGGTCTCGCTGGAAAACGCCATTTGGTCTTCACTGTATAACACGCTACCTTGTGCATCTAGCGTCTCGGCAACCGTATCGTAGCTGGCCTTGTCGGCGATCAAATGCTGATCGGCGCGCACCATATCGACATTCCCGGCAAAATTAAGCACTTCGCCGTCGAACACTTCCGAAAAATCGGCATTGATATCGGTGGTTGCCGCATCGCGAACCTCGGCGGAGGTGGCTCTGATTTTACGTTTTTTAGCGCCCCACACTTCGCAGCTTTGCCAAGGATCTTTATCAAACTCCGCCCGTAAGGTTTGAAAATTACGCTCCTGTTTGCGATCAAAGGTAGGCGTAAACCAAGACGAACCGGACTCTTCACTGCCGCCGCCCTCAGCCACGACATGGGCCTCGCCTTTCGGATCGGCACCCACCAGATTACAGTTCCAACCGCTCTTGTCGTCGCCGGTTTTGCAAGTCCAACCAGGCACTTTGCCGGTGTTGGCATTGGCTGTCTCGGTTTTAGGCTCGACTTTTTCCAGCACCGGTTTTTGATTTTCAGTGACTTTAACCCGCAACTTTTGTGGCTCTGCGACGGCTTTTTCCACCACCTTTTCGACCACCTTAACCTTTTCCGGCTCCGGCTTGACCGCTTGCTGAACGGGCGCGGGCACGACGGGAACAGGCGGCTGCGCGACTGTTTCCGGCGGGGCAGGCTTGGTTTGGGCGGGCGGGATAGGTTTAATCACTTGCGGCTGAGCAGCTGGCTCGTTGCCAGCAGGTGTTTGATTTAGACAAGTCCATTCGCCATTTTTGGTTTGCTCACAATTCCACGCCGCATTATTGGCAGCAGAGGCGACGCCCGTAAAAAACAATAATGCTGAAGAAATTGTATAAAACCGATAATTCATGTCTTGGCGAATGCAGCTAAATTGACTTAGCGGAATGGAAATCGAATAAAATGCTTCCCATCATTTTACCTTAGGTTGACCCGCAATTAATAAAAATGTACGTTTCCAGCTCAGACCGCCGCTTGGCGGAGCTTGTCGATTGGCTCAATAACGACGTCGCACTTGATATACAGCAAATTACCCCGGCTTCCAGCGACGCCAGCTTCAGGCGATATTTCCGAGTTGAGCACCGGGACGGCTGCCACATTGCCATGGACGCACCGCCGGACAAGGAAAATACCGAACCGTTCGTACGCGTCGCCGGATTGCTGAAACCAAGCGATATCCATATTCCGAATATCTATCAACAGAATAGTCGCCAAGGTTTTCTGTTGCTGGAAGACTTAGGTTCTACGAGTTTTCTCGACCGCTTACAAATCGGCAACGCCGAGCTTCTGTATAGCCAGGCCATGGACAGCTTGTTCAAACTACAAACCGGCGTAAACCCGCTTGACTGCGGCTTGCCGGCTTACGACAGCGCCCTGCTCCTCCGCGAGCTAGCTATTTTTTACGAATGGTTTTTGGAAAAACTACTCGGCATTGCCATTCCACATACGCTCGCGACAACTCTCAACACTATTTTGATCGATTCGGCGCTTGAACAGCCGCAAGTCTGCGTGCACCGAGACTTCCACTCGCGCAACCTGATGGTGCTGGAACACAACTCTCCTGGGGTTATCGATTTTCAAGATGCGGTGATCGGCCCTATCAGTTACGATCTGGTATCGCTGCTGCGCGACTGTTACATCGCCTGGCCCGAACAGCAAGTCATCAGTTGGGCCCAGCAATATCATCAACGCCTGTTGGCAATCGGACTGCTGAACGCCGATTTTAATCGATTCAAACGCTGGTTCGACCTGATGGGCATGCAGCGCCACCTGAAAGCAGTGGGCATTTTCGCCAGACTGCATCTTCGCGACGGCAAATCCCATTATTTGGCCGACATCCCGCGCACCCTGGCTTACATCTCCAGTGTTTGCGACCTCTATCTCGAGTTCGCAGACATGCAGCAGTTTCTGCAAGAACAGGTGCTGCCGCGTGTCGGAGCATCCGCATGAAGGCAATGATTTTGGCGGCCGGACGCGGCGAAAGAATGCGACCATTGACCGACCACACCCCTAAACCTTTACTGAAAGCAGCCGGCAAGGCGCTGATCGAGTACACCCTAGAAAACCTGGCAGCCGCCGGCTTTACCGAAATCATCATTAACATCGCCCATCTAGGCGAGCAGATTAAAGACTATTGCGGAAATGGTAAGCGCTGGAATGTATCGATTGGTTATTCTGATGAAGGCGAAACCGCACTGGAAACGGCCGGCGGTATTGCCAAGGCCCTGCCTTTGCTGGGTGATAAGCCGTTCCTGGTGCTTAACGCCGATATTATTTGCGATTATCCCTTAGCCAACTTGCGGACCAGAGCCGTCGACCTGGCTCATCTGGTGATGATCAATAATCCGCCGCATAATCCGGAAGGCGATTTTTCGCTTAACGCCGACGGTGTATTGGCGGAACAAGGTTTGAACAAACTGACATTCAGCGGTATCGGCGTTTATCACCCCAAGCTGTTTGCCAACATCCCCGTCGCGCCATTAAAACTAAGACCGGTGTTAAATCGTGCCATGCAGCAACAGCGGATTAGCGGGGAGAAATTTTCCGGCCTGTGGATGGACATAGGCACACCGGAACGCTTGGCTGAACTGAGTGAACAACATGCTCGCCACAGCGACAGACATACCGAGGATGCCGCGTATTAGAACGGCTTTACGACGGCCAACAGGACTATGGCGACCAAGAACAATACCGGAATCTCGTTAATCCAGCGGTAATACACATGCGAATGCCGGTTGCGATCATACTTAAAATCCAGCAACCATTTGCCGCAAAACAAATGATAAACCACTAGCAAGCCCAATAGCCCCAACTTAAGATGCAGCCAACCGCTGGCGGAGTAAAGCATCCAGGCGTAATCGCCCAACATCCAAACGCCGAAGATAAAGGTGCAAATCATGCCCGGCGTCATGATGCCGTAATACAATTTGCGCTCCATCACTTTGAAACGTTCGTTGCTGATACTGTCGTCGCTCATTGCATGATAAACAAATAATCTGGGCAAATAAAACAAGCCGGCAAACCAAGTCACCATAAAAATTAAATGTAAGGCTTTTAACCAGAGCATGAGGTTCCCGAGGCTGACTAACGTAAATTTTCGGTGGTCACCGGCGCGGGCGTGCCCGGTAACACGGTGGGAGGCGCGACAATCAGCACCCGATTATTGTTTTGCTGCGCCTGTCTTTCCAAGGCTGCCGCCTGGCGCTGTTCCGCTTCAACTTGCTGCTGTTGCGCAATTGCGCTTTGCTTTAGGGCATTTGTCGATTCGGTTTGGTTTTTCAGTATCGCATCGCGTCTTTCCGCTTCCAGCTTGGCGGCTTTGGCAGCTTCCTGTTCGTTTTGCAGAGCTTCCAGCTTCGCTTTGGCCGCCGCTTCTTGGGCTTCATTGGCTTGAATATCCAACTGCACGGTTTTATCACTGGTTTGACAAGGCTTGGCCTGATAAACGGTTTTACTGTCCTTACCGATACATTTGAATACTTCCGCACTTGCCGAGTGAAAACTCAAAATCATCGCCAGCAAAATTAACACCCTCATAGCACACCTCGCCAAAACGCCATTTGCTCGGGCCATAGTTTAGGGTAAAAATTCAGTCTGTTTTTAATAGTTAGGAAAAATCCTCACGCAAAATCAGGCTAGGCACTTTTCCAGACGGTCAAACCGTTTAGGTCCCCACATCTTGCTCGGTCATTTCTGCCAACGCGTCGCGATGTTCGCGGCGAATCAGCATTAAGTTTCTGGCATACACAAAAGTACCTGGCAATTGACCAAGGATAATCACCGGATCGACACGGTGGATGCCGTAAGCCAACACAATCACACCGCCCGACAAACTGAAATACCAGAAACTCACAGGAATCATGCTCTTCTGGTGCCGCTCACTGTGTATCCATTGCACGATAAAGCGCATCATGAACAAGGTCTGCCCTACCAATCCGATGGTGAGCCAAATGATGTCATTCGAATCCATGATCGATAAATGGTGCTGCCATTTATCGATCAAATGCGTAAAAAAATAAACGATACCATTTTCCATGTTAATTACTCCTGAGATACGGCGGGGCAAACGGATTGAATCCAGCGATTAACCACGCTGAATCTCGCTAACAATCGGCAGGCTATGGCGTTTTTTCAACCAAACCACGCCCAGCAAATCGACGATGCCGACCAACGCCCGATCCAAGGTTCCGTATTTTGATGTGCCGAAATTTCTCGGCCTATGATTCACTTTCACCGAAATGACATGCCCGCCCGCCATTCTGATTAAAGCCGGCAAGAAACGATGAATATGATCAAAATACGGCAAAGCCAAAAACTTATCACGCAGAAATAACTTCAAGCCGCAACCGGTATCCGGCGTGGCGTCATGCAAAATTGCCTGCCGCACCGCGTTCGCAAATTTGGAAGAGAACTTGCGCCAACCCGTGTCGTTGCGCTGATGCCGAAAGCCGGCCACCATCCACAATTGGCTGTCGTTTTGTTCGTGCCAGGCAGCGACTAGATTGGGTATATCGGCCGGATCGTTCTGGCCGTCGCCGTCCAAGGTGGCAATCCACGGATAACGCGCCGCCGAGACGCCCGTATGCACCGCGCGGCTTTGCCCGCAACTGCGTTGATGTGTCAGCACTCGCAGCGTCGGATATTGCTGCATCGCACCTTGCAGTTTAACGCCGGTGTCATCGGTACTGCCGTCGTCCACAAAAATCATTTCATAGGTTTCCCCATCGCCCAGCGCGCGATGGATTTCCTCGATCAGCAATTCGACATTGTCCGTTTCATTGTGAACGGGGACCACTACAGAAATCTTCATATCTTGGTAAAAGTTGAAAAAGTTGTGAATTGTATCAAACGCTTATACACAGATAAGAATTTTGTACAGGTTTGAGTTATAGCGGCTTGACCTCAGCAGCCTGCCCCGCGCGCCGAAATACCAGCCAATATTCCCGATGGGGCTGTAGGTATACGGCGTCGCTAGGCTTGTTTTTTTCCAGGGAAATCAGGTACCCGTCCGCATGCTGAGCCACCCAATCGGCAAGCCGTTCCGCAGGTAAAACCGGCAGTGGCTGGGTTAATCGCCCCAAGAAATTGAATTGACCTTGGTAATTGCCGACATAGACATGAGGAATGTGCTGCTCGGTAAAGCTTTTCACCTGCATTGCCGCGGGCGCCAGGTCGTATGCCGGACCGGCATAGCGGAAGAAAAATATAAATCCGACAAAAATGGCCGCCACCAAGGCCGTCGATATTGCCGCAACCGGCAACTTGCGTTTAATCCAAACCAGCAGCGCCAACATGATGGCAATAGCCAACACACTCAATCCCCATGCTGGCTGCACAGTCTGGACCCAGTTCAGTTTCGACAAGCCCGGCACTTTGGGCAGACAAACTAAAAACATCCCGGTTGCACCGAACAGTAGCGGCAGCAAGCACTCGCCCGCTAATTTCGGCTTGTGGGCATTCACTACCACCCTGGCCACCAACAACGCAAACGCCGGTAACATCGGAATCAAATAATGAATCTGCTTGCTGGGCAACAACGAGAACACTACAAAGGTTGATGCCAGCCAAACCAGACAGAAACGTAGACCGCAATCACTAAAAAATCGGCTACCGCGCAAACTGCCCCAGAAACGCGGCCAAAACAACCACGGAAACAAAAACATCGGCAAAAACGGCAGATACCAGAACACTGAGCGGGTATGGATTTTAGTGCTTACTGCGCGATCAGCGGTCTGATGCCAAAGTATCGCGTTGGCGTATTCCTCGCCACCGGCCATGGCGGCCGGAATCGCCCAGGCTAGCGCTATCGCAGCTCCGATCAAGGCGGCTATCAACAAGCCACCAAACCAGCGGCTGAAAACAATCGGACGCGGCGCCCAAACAACGACCAAAACTACGGTAGGAATTAGATGCAAAAAAACCACAGGCCCTTTGCTTAGAATTCCCAAACCCAACGCTGCCGCAACCAATATCCAACCCTTGCGCTCCTCACCTTGTACAACTTCCAGAACACCGAGCATGCCTAACAACACCCAGCTGGTCAGCAGAACATCGAACATGATCGACGCGGCAAACAAAGTCCATAACAAGGTTGCAATCAATATCCACGGCGCCAACAATGCGGCTACCGCTTGCTCCGGCCAAAGCTTTTCCGCTAATTTTCGCGTCAGCAACAGATTTGCTAAAGCTGCCAGAGGTCCTACCAAACTCGGCCACCATGCGTTAACGCCGAACACGCCCCAACCAGCTTGAATCAACCAGAATAGTAAGGGCGGCTTATGACTATAGGTCTGGCCGTTTAGATACGGCACCAAAAAATCGCCGCGCAGCCACATTTCCCAGGCCACGCTGAGATAGCGCGTTTCGTCGATGGGTATGGGCGAACGAAAATAAACGCTTGCGGTCAACAGCAGCCAAAGCGGCAGGATGCCCCAGCGGTAAATCAGTTTATCGGGTATGGTCATTTTTCGAGAAAATATCGATTCTGAGCACTGGACATCCAAGCGACCAGAATCACGCCAGCGTTATGACAAAATATTAAGCCAATTTCATGCCAACAATATCAAAGTCGGCAAAGCCCGACACATCTAAAGTCGACATAAAAAGGTGACAGGGCCGGTTGAAACAAACCGCTAATCAGGTTGAATTGCCCCACTTATCATAAGGAATCAGGCGACGACTAAGCGCCATGACAAACTTTCACCAGCCCGTAATGGTGTAATAGTGCCATTCGGATTGGCATAGGCTTCCGGCACGATCCAGGCTTGTTTTTCTAAAGTAACGCTCGCGGAGTTGCGCGGCAACCCATAAAAATCGGCGCCGTAAAAACTGGCAAATCCTTCTAGCTTGTCCAAAGCGCCAACCTGTTCGAAGGCTTCAGCATACAATTCCAACGCCGCATGCGCGCTGTAACAACCGGCGCAACCGCAGCTATTTTCTTTCAACCCGGTCAAATGCGGCGCGCTGTCGGTGCCAAGGAAAAATTTGGCATTACCGCTGGTAGCCGCTTTTATTAAGGCTTGGCGATGATGCTCGCGCTTTAAAATGGGCAAACAATAGAAATGCGGACGAATACCGCCGGCCAAAATCGCGTTACGGTTGTAGAGCAGATGTTGCGGGGTAATAGTCGCGGCGACATTCGCGCCTGAGGCTTGGACAAACTCTACCGCTTCCTGGGTCGTCAGGTGTTCGACAACAATGCGTAGCGCCGGGAATTGCCGGGTAAGCTTGCTTAATTTACTATCGATAAAGATTTTTTCCCGGTCGAAAATATCGTATTCAGCATCGGTGACTTCACCGTGGATCAATAGCGGCACGCCGTATTTCTCCATCGCCGCGAATAAAGGATAAGCCGCTTCGATGTCTGCCACGCCGGCATCGGAATTGGTGGTCGCACCGGCCGGATACAATTTAAAGGCGAACACATGCTCGGCATCGGCCACTTTTTTGATTTCCTCCACCGACGTACTTGCCGTGAGATACAGGGTCATCAAGGGCTGAAATGTCGATCCTGGCGGTAAAGCTGCCAAAATTTCCTGCCTGTAAAGCAAAGCCTGAGCGACCGTTGTGACTGGAGGTTTCAGATTCGGCATGATAATAGCGCGACCGAACTGCCTAACAGTATGACCGATCACCGTTTTTAAAATACTGCCGGTTCTAACGTGCAAATGCCAATCGTCGGGTTGGCGGATGGTCAATTTATCCATAATCTCCGGGCGTTTTCATTTAAAATAGCCAGTTATTCTAACATTAAGGGCCTTGAAAAATTAAAACCCCGCCCTTAGTAAGCCGATTTAAACACTTTCAACTGGAGAAGCAGATGCCTATTTACGAATACCAATGCAATGCTTGCGGACATGAACACGAAGCCCTGCAAAAACTGGGTGCAGAGCCCTTAATCGTTTGCCCGGCCTGCAATGAAGCGGAATTAAAAAAGAAAATTTCCGCAGCGGGATTTCGTTTGAAAGGCGGCGGCTGGTACGAAACCGATTTTAAAAGCGGCAACAAGAAAAACGTCGCCGGCGAAAACAAAGCCCCGGAAAAAGCCAGCAGTTGCAGCGGCTGCCCCAACCATAACCATTAGGAATCTCATGGTAACTGCCAGTTTTCCGAAACGACTGGCACTTCCTAATTTTTACCTATACCCCGTATTTTGATTAACCTGAGAACAACTATGCGTAGCCACAAGTGTGGAGAATTGAACACCCAACATTTAGGTCAAACCGTTGCCCTGTGCGGCTGGGTCCATCGTCGCCGCGACCACGGCGGCGTTATTTTTATCGACTTGAGAGACCGCGCCGGCCTGGTGCAAGTGGTGTTCGATCCCGATATGGCCGAAAGCTTTGCGATTGCCGAACACGTGCGCAGTGAATATGTACTGCGTATCGAAGGCATCGTCCGCGACCGCCCTGAAGGCACGCATAACCCGAATATGTCCACCGGCCAAATCGAAGTTCTGGGCAAACATATCGAAGTATTGAACGAGTCGGAAACCCCGCCGTTCCCGTTGGAGAGCGATATCGAAGTCAACGAAGAGACCCGCCTGCGTTTCCGTTACATCGATCTGCGCCGCACCGCGATGCAGCAAAAAATGAAAGTGCGCCGCGATGTGACCCGTAACCTGCGCCAATATCTGGACGATCACGAATTTTTCGAAATCGAAACGCCCTACCTGACCAAGGCTACGCCGGAAGGCGCGCGCGATTACATCGTCCCAAGCAGGACCCACCAGAACTCATTCTTCGCCTTGCCGCAATCGCCTCAACTTTACAAACAATTGCTGATGATTGCCGGCATGGACCGTTACTACCAGGTAGTACGTTGCTTCCGCGACGAAGATTTGCGCGCTGATCGCCAGCCGGAATTTACCCAGCTGGATATCGAAACTTCGTTCATGAATGAACAAGAGATCATGGCGGTGATGGAAGAAATGATTCGTCGCTTGTTTAAAGAGATTATCGATGTCGACTTGGGGGAGCAATTCCCAGTAATTAGCTACGCAGAAGCCATGCGTCGTTACGGTTCTGACCGTCCGGACCTGCGTATCCCGCTGGAACTGGTGGATATCGCCGCGGAAATGAAAGGTGTCGATTTCAAAGTCTTCTCCGGCCCCGCCAACGATCCAAACGGCCGCGTCGTGGCAATGAAATTGCCTGAAGGCGGCGACTTGAGCCGTAGCGTGATCGACGAACTCACCAAGTTCGTCGGCATTTACGGTGCTAAAGGCTTGGCTTATATCAAAGTCAACGACTTGGCTGCCGGCGTCGAAGGCTTGCAATCGCCTATCGTCAAATTCGCTTCGGCTGAGGTCTGGGCCAAGGTAATGGAAAAAGTCGGTGCGCAGAACGGCGACTTGATTTTCTTCGGTGCCGACAAAACCGGCATAGTCAACGAAGCGATGGGCGCCTTGCGGGTTAAATTGGGCTTGGACCGCAACCTGTTGACCGGACCGTGGAAACCCTTGTGGGTCGTGGATTTCCCAATGTTTGCCTGGGACGAAAAAGCCCAACGCTTTACAGCCATCCATCATCCGTTCACCGCGCCTAGCTGCTCGGTGGAAGATTTGGTCGCTAATCCCGGCACCGCCTTGTCACGCGCTTACGATTTGGTGCTGAACGGCACCGAAGTCGGCGGCGGCTCGATCCGGATCAACCGCACCGCGATGCAGCAAACCGTATTCGACATTCTGGGTATTGGCCACGAAGAAGCCCGCGAAAAATTCGGCTTCCTTTTGGATGCCTTGAAATACGGTGCACCGCCCCACGGCGGCATCGCCTTTGGTTTGGACCGCTTGGTCATGTTGATGACCGGAGCCAGCTCGATCCGCGATGTGATCGCGTTCCCGAAAACCCAAACTGCCGCTTGCCCGTTATTCAATGCGCCGGCATTGGTCAGCGAAGAACAATTGAAAGAATTGGGCATCAGGTTGCGTAACCCTGCCGGCAAAACCGAAAAGCAGGATTAAGGTAAATATGAGGGCGGGCTAACTTGTCCGCCCTTTGTTCTTGTTAAGCTTGCCACCTGCGATACCCTGCCAAGCAGTGAACCAAGGTATTGATATACGTCAAAAAAGCCCACCAAATACTCGTTGACTTTTTTTGCCAAATTGATAAGTTAATCACGTTATTTTTATTAAATAACAGATCCCGGTTGCGGATCTTCGCATGGCATAAGGATTACCGCCCAACACTCCGAATGAGGAGGGGGATGCTATGAATAAAATAACTCCACATCTACTTCGCGATTTGAACACCACTCTTCCTGAGGGGACAGAGTGCTATCTGTGCGGCGCAGTCAGAAGAGCGCTACACAATTACCGCAAGGGTCGCGAACCCGTGACCTATCTAGACAAAGATCACGCTCTACCGGTCCTGGCGCATCGCCTTGGCCGCGGCCTTAGACGTTTTTTCGTAGACGACATACAAACAGCGCTAGATGCCGCAGACCACCCGGACCAGCAAAAAAGTTCGCTCAGCTGGCCCTACTAGGCAAATCGATTAATCGTTTTTAGGGAAACCTACCGACTACATCCCCCTTCGGCGAAGGGGGAGTTTTTTCGGACTTTTCATTATTGAGCCTCAAACGCGGACAGGAAAAGCCAGCACATCACTAATGGACGCACAGCCCAGAGCAATCATCAGCAGCCGGTCCAAACCAATCGCCACCCCGCTGCAATCCGGCAAACCGCATTTCAAGGCCTGCAAAAATGCGGCGTCCTTAGCAACCGCCGGCAAACCATGACTCAGCCTATAGGCAATTTCCTTATCAAAACGCGCCTCCTGCTCAAGTGGATCAGCAAGTTCATAAAAACCATTGCCCAACTCCACGCCATTGATAAACACTTCAAAACGCTCACTGATCCGCGAATCATCGACATTCAAGCGCGCCAGCGAAGACTGTATCGCCGGATAGCCATGCAGCAAATAAATCGTATCGTTATCCATCATCTGCTGGACGCGATGGCTAAAAATGAAATCCAGCCACAAGGCATGATCGTTACCGCACAGCTCGCTAGCCTCCGGAAGCGCATTCTCAGCCGCATAAGCCTGATAATCGCTGAGGCAAAAAATCAAGGGATCCAAACCGGTGGAATCCAGAAATAGCTGTTGGTAGCTGATTTGCTTGGTTGGCAATTCGGCACGAAAAGGCTGCAATAGCTGCTGCAACAATTCGGCGACTTCCGCCATCAACTGCCGCAAATCGTAGCCAACCCGATACCATTCCAAAATCGTGAATTCCGGATTGTGATAGCGCCCGGCTTCGCCATTCCTAAACGCCTTGCAGATCTGATAAATACTGCCGCTGCCGGCGGCCAACAGCCGTTTCATCGCGAACTCAGGCGATGTTTGCAAAAACAGGGTGGGTCTGTTCGGGGGGAAATTAAATTGACTACTGAAAAAATCCAGCTGCGGATCGGTACCGGTGGCCGGGCACAATAGCGGCGTTTCGACTTCCAGCACATCCCGTGCCTCGAAAAAACGCCGTATCGCCGCCAGCATTTGCGCGCGAGTGCGCAAATGCTCAATTGGGCAGCTAGGCTGCCAGAGAACCGTCACTCTTTAACGCGGGACACGTATTCGCCGGTTCGGGTATCGACTTTAATCACTTCGCCGATCTGTACAAACAACGGTACTCGCACCACCGCGCCGGATTCCAGCGTGGCCGGTTTACCGCCACCACCAGAGGTATCGCCTTTCAAACCGGGGTCGGTTTCGGTGATAGTCAATTCCACAAAGTTGGGTGGTGTGACAGACAATGGCGAGTCGTTCCATAGGGTCATCGTGCAAACATCTTGTTCTTTCAGCCATTTTATAGCGTCGGACACCGCATTTTTATCGGCTTGGTACTGTTCAAACGTATCGGGCACCATGAAATGCCAGAATTCGCCATCGCTATACAAATATTGCATTTCCTTATCAACGACATCCGCACCTTCCACGGTATCACCGGATTTGAAGGTACGCTCAATGACCCGGCCGGTTTTCAGATTTCTGATCCTGACCCGATTGAACGCCTGCCCCTTACCCGGCTTAACAAACTCGTTTTCGATAATCGAACAAGGGTCGTTGTCCAACATGATTTTCAAACCGCCCTTGAACTCGTTGGTGCTAAAAGTCGCCATTTTTTCCTCGTGAAACAAATAATAGTCGGACGATTATAATGGATAAGATTTTTAATCGGAAACCGGAGCAGCATTGAACACCCAAACCGCCGGCTGGCAACAGGCGCTTGCCGATGCATTTACCAGCGTCGAAGCCCTTTGTGACTATCTGCATATTCCAACAGACAGCGTGGCATTGCTACCGGATTTCAAAGCCTTTCCGCTGCGGGTACCGCGCGGTTTTGCCGACTGCATGCGCCCCGGCGATCCGAATGATCCCTTGCTGAGACAAGTACTGCCGACTCAGAACGAACTGATCGACTATCCGGGCTACAACCATGACCCGGTGGGCGACCTGGGCGCAGTCGCCGAAGCCGGCATTATTCATAAGTATCATGGCCGAGTATTGTTGATTAGCACCGGCGCTTGCGCAGTGCACTGCCGGTATTGTTTTCGGCGCAATTTCCCTTATGCGGAGTTGCAGCTGTCGACGCAAAAAGTCCAACAAGCACTTAGCTACATCATCAGCCACCCGGAAATCAGCGAAGTGATCCTCAGCGGCGGCGACCCCTTGTTGCTAAATGACGAAAAACTAGGCCAACTGCTTGATCGGCTGGGGGAGATCGAACATGTCAAACGTATTCGTATTCATAGCCGGGTGCCCATCGTGTTGCCAATGCGCATCACCCGGCAACTGCTGAACTCCTTCTCCAGTCTGTCGCAACAAATTGTGATGGTATTTCACGCCAATCATGCGAATGAGCTGAGTCCTGCCGTTGGTGCGATTTGTGGTGATTTACGCCACCGCGGCGTTACCTTGTTAAACCAAAGCGTGCTATTGAAAGGAATTAACGATACGGGCACGACGCTCTGTACATTGAGTGAAAAACTGTTTGAATTGGGCATTCTGCCTTACTACCTGCATTTGCTGGACCACGCCAGCGGCACCGGCCATTTTGAAGTATCCGAAACCGCTGCCAAGGATCTACTTGAGCATATGCAAAGCCATCTCCCCGGCTATCTGGTGCCCAAACTCGTTAAAGAACAGGCGGGAGCAGCGTATAAAATCCCAATTTGCTGAGCACCGGACAGTTTTCCGGCGACATGGATTCACATTTACCGATACCCGGTCTAAGATTTTTCCCGTCCCTCCCGGCAAGATTCCCGACATCAGCAAAATATGACAGATAAACTCGCAAACACTGACAATCAGATACGCCGGTTCGTGCTGGTCGCAGTGTGTTTACTGTTGATATGCGACATGACCGTAGTGCTCTATCAGAGCATAAACGGCACCAGGGAACTGACCGAAATACTGATAATTTTGCTGCCGGGATTAGCTGTCTTGCTGATTTTTAGCGAACTGTTGTCAAATCGGCAACATCTGCCATCCGGACTGGCGCCCATCGGCGACTTTTACGACCATCTCACCCAATCCGCCATCGTGGTCGATAATCGGGGCATTATTCGCAGTGCCAACAAAGCCGCGGCTTTGTCGGTGGGCAAGTCCCCGGCGGAATTAGCGGGACAAGCCATACACGCCTGGTTTCACCCGACCAACCATGCCGAATTAGAATGTCCCTTATGCCAACATATCAAGGCCGGCAAGGCCATGCCGGCCAGCGACTTTGCCTTTCCAAATCAAACATGGCAGCAAATCTCGCTTGCCCGTCTGTCCACGCATAACAACAGCGAATTAATCCAGTTCCATATCGACATCACACCTCGAAAGCAAATTGAAGAACAATTGGCCCTGGTCATAGACGGCGCCCAGTTGGGCTATTGGGATTGGAATTATCTAAGCGGCAAACATTCCGTGAATCAACGCTGGCTGGACATGTTGGGCCTCAGCCATGACGAACTGGATAACTATGTCAGCGATTGGGACAAACGCCTGCATCCGGATGACAGACAGCGCGTGAAAGAGGTGGTTGCCAAGCACATAGAGTCCGGCCGCCCCTATGTAGTGGAATTTCGCATGCGCCATAAACTCGGCCATTGGGTATGGATACAAGGTTCCGGCGCCGTTGTAGCGTACGACCCGGTCAGCGGCGGTCCAAGCCGGTTATGCGGCACGCACCAAGACATCAGCGTGCGCAAACAATCGGAGCATAATCTGCAACGCGCCTATCAAATTATCAGCCAGAGCGCGGCAGTGGTATTGAAATGGAATAATTCCGAAGGATTACCGATAGAGTTCGCCACTGAGAACGCCCGCCAGCTGTTCGGCTACAGCGTCGAACAATTGATTACCGGCAATCTGTTTTATCTCAACCTGATCCATGCCGATGATGTTGGGGTTTTCCTTCGCGAAATCGCCACCTGCCGCAACGATCCGGACTGTTCCGAAATAGCGCATCAACCCTATCGCATCGTCGCCCAAAACGGCGGCATAAAATGGGTGCAAGACCGCAAGATGGTGGTGCGCAACGAGCAAGGCAAGATTATCGATTATCAGGGCCTGGTTACCGACATTACTCAACAGCGCCAGCAAACCAGCGTGATTAGGAATATCGTATCCAGCAATCTGCCGCAAAATGCGACATCCCTACTGGATAATCTGACGCTATTGACCGTGGAAACCCTGGGAGCCGACTTTGCATTAATTGCCGAGACAACGGGCGATGGACGTGCCCGCAGCCTATCGCTTTGCGCAAAAGGCAAAATTGTCGGTAATCGCGAATTCAGCCTAGATAACTCACCTTGCCGCGAGGTTGCCGCCGGGGCTATTTGTTGCGTCGAACATAATGTAGCGGAACGATTCCCCGACGCCGATTGGCTGCGACACCAACAAATCCAAGGTTATCTAGGCATTCCATTGCACGACAAACAACAAAATAGTTTCGGATTTATCTCGGTATCCTACTGTCGGCCCATTCCCGATACTAATTTTGCCACAGACACCCTGAAATTATTCGCGTTGCAAATTACCGCCGAGCTGGAACGCAGCCGCGCCCTCAATGCGTTGCAAGACCAAAAACAACGCTTACTGGATGCGCAAAGCATTTCCCATATCGGCGATTGGCATTGGCATTTGCCGGACAATCACTTTAGCTGGTCGGACGAAATGTATCGGATCACCGCAACCAGTAAAGCTGTTTTTACCCCCAACTTCTCCAGCATTTTAAGCACGCTGGTTCACCCGGACGACCAAAGCTTTTTCAAAACGTCGATGCAAAACGCGATCAATAGCGGCCGTCTCGATTTCAGACATCGGATAGTGCTCGGTAACGACCAAATTCGTCATGTCCACCAACGCGGACAAGTTATTCGCGACGTTAATGACAAACCCACTGGCATTCAAGGCACCATGCAAGACATCACCGACCGCCTGCAAACCGAGCAACGGCTGTTGGAAGCCAAGCAGCAGGCGGAACAGGCAACACGGGTAAAATCCGAATTTCTCGCCAATATGAGCCACGAAATCCGCACCCCGATGAATGCGATTATCGGCCTGGTTGAATTATGTCTGAACAGCAATATCTCCGCCAAACAGCGCGACTACCTGGAAAGAGTGGAAACCGCCTCGCGCTCGTTGATGACCATCATTGACGATATTTTGGACTTTTCCAAAATGGAAGCCGGAAAAATGCAACTGGAATCCGTACCTTTTCTATTAGAAGAAATGCTGGATAAGGTGTTCTCCACGATGTCCGAACTCTGCGCCAGCAAAGGCATAGCCTTGATTCGCCCACCTAAGAGTCTGACTTTTCTCCCGGTGATCGGCGACCCACAACGGCTAAGGCAAATTTTTATCAATTTGATCGGGAACGCGATCAAATTTACTGAGCATGGCGAGGTAAGAGTCACGCTCACCGAGCTTAGACGCTCCGCGCAACAGACTTGTTTGCAGTTTAGTATCAGCGACACCGGCATCGGCATGAATGCAGAAAAACAGGCCAAGCTATTCCAGGCGTTCAGCCAAGGCGATAGTAGTGTCACGCGTCATTACGGCGGCACGGGCTTGGGGCTGATCATTTCCAAACAATTGGTCGAACAAATGGGCGGAACGATAAGCGTCTCCAGCCAAGAAAACCTTGGATCGACATTTACCTTCAGCGTCAAACTCGGCATCACCAGCCTTGCTTCGATACGCAACGCGCAATACCAACAAAAGCTCCCCCTCGATAGCGGGAAATTGCAGCATATCAGCGGCGCACGAGTATTGCTGGTTGAAGACAACGAAGTGAATCGAATTGTGGCGATTGAGCTGCTGGAACAAGCACATTTGCAAGTCGACGTGGCCGAAAACGGCGAAATCGCCTTGGGAAAACTGCAACAAACCACTTACGACTGCGTGTTAATGGATGTGCAAATGCCGGTGATGGACGGCTATCAAACCACCAAACATATACGAGCAATACCCGGCTGCCAAACCTTGCCGGTCATAGCGATGACCGCCAACGCGATGAGCAATGATCGCAACAGATGCTTTCAAGCCGATATGGACGATTTCATCAGCAAACCGATATTACCGGAAACGCTTTACGCCACGCTGGCGAAATGGATTAAACCGCGAGCTGACGGAATGCCCCAGACCGATCCGAACAGCGAACAGATGTCAAGCAATCCGCTTCCTTATCTGTATGGCATAGACACCTCCGCCGGCTTACAACATACGGCCGGCAACCTGACCGTTTATCGAAAAGTTTTACTAAAATTTGCTGAAAATCATGCGGATACCATGAACGAAATCGACCAAGCCTTCACACACAACCAGTACGACAAGGCCTATCAATTAGTCCATACTTTGAAGGGTTTGGTCGGCTCGCTCGGCGCGCTACAATTGCAAAGCCACTTAGTGCGGCTGGAAGAATCGCTAATCGATTTCCGTGCCAATATTGCCGATGTGCCACATATCGACAGTAATATTGTCGCCACAACACTGGAGATGACCAAGGTTATCAGTAGTATCAACAGTAATTTGGCCAACAGCGAGAGCCACGGCGACGGTGAACCGCGCTACTCCACGCTGGAAACTCGGCAGCAGCTGGCCATATTGATTGATAAACTACAAACCTTCGATTCCGACTCGGACCAGCAACTTGAACGGATTATGCGCCATATCGACGATAAAGCTCTGCTGCAAATCTTATTGCCCATCAAAAAACAAATTGCCAATTACCAGTTTGTAGATGCTGCGCAAGCTCTCAACCACATACTGGAACATCGGATATAGGAAAATGGAAAGTAGAAACACGCATACCATTCTGGCCGTGGATGATAGCCCGGAAAATCTGGATCTTATCAAGAATATTCTCGAACCCCATTACACGGTAAAAGTAGCCGTGCACAGCGAACTGGCTTTACATATCGCTACCAGCCAACTTCCTGACCTGATCCTACTGGACATCATGCTGGACGACATGGATGGTTATGAAATATGCCATCAGCTCAAGTCATCGGATAAAACCCGCAATATTCCGATTATTTTTCTGACCGCCAAACATTCGGAAGAAGATGAGGTGCACGGCTTTCGAATCGGCGGTAGCGACTACATCACCAAACCGTTTTCGCCATCGATTGTTTTAGCAAGAGTACGCACTCAAATTCAGCTAAAAACCAAATCCGATTTGTTGGAAAAGCTGGCGTCGCTGGACGGACTGACGGAGATACCCAACCGCAGAGCGTTTGACGCCGCGCTGGAACGCCAATGGAATCAATCCAAACGCACCGGCATGCCGCTCTCCTTGTTAATTGCCGATATTGACAATTTCAAACAATTTAACGACTACTTTGGTCACCCTATGGGCGACGAGTGCCTGAAACGGGTGGCGCGCGCCTTACAAACAATTACCCACAGACCCGAAGACTTGGTAGCAAGATTGGGCGGTGAAGAGTTCGCCATCCTGCTTCCCAACACCGACAGTATAGGTGCCCTGATGCGTGCCGAGCAGTACCGCGAAGCCATAGAGAATCTGAAAATACGGCACACACAGAGCAACCCCAACAATTTCGTGACCATATCCATCGGCGTTGCGACCTTGCAGGCCCACACGTTCGACGACGTTGCCAGTTTACTGAAAGCGGCGGACGACGCGTTGTATCAGGCCAAGCATCAAGGGCGGAATCGCATCTGTGCGAATAACTTGTCCAACGGCAGTTAGTTTAAATATCTGCGCGTCGTTACCGTGTCGGAAAGCGTCTATAATCCTCGCTAATTCACTCGATACCTTATTACCCCGGCTTTTTGTTTATGCATCTTTACCTCGACTTTAATGCTTCCTATCTTGCCGCGTTTGTAATGGGTTTATTCAGCAGCCTGCATTGCATAGGCATGTGCGGCTCCATTATCGGCACCCTAACTTACAGCCTGAAACCCGAACTTCGCAACGATAAACGCCGTCTGTTCGGCATCGTACTGAATTACAACATCGGCCGGGTTCTCAGCTACGCGATGGCCGGCGCCTTGGTTGGCGTCCTGGAGGCCTTCTTGACTTTACCTTTTGCTCAAGGTCAGGCGCACAGGTTTTTGCAACTGCTCTCGGCCGTGGTGATGGCAGGCGCCGGACTTTACCTCGGCGGCTGGTTTCCTTACTTTGCCTACATAGAAAAAATGGGCGCACGCTTCTGGAAGCTGATCGAACCATTCGGCCGCCGCTTGATTCCGGTACAAAATCGCACCCAAGCTTTGTTGTTTGGTATGGTGTGGGGCTGGCTACCGTGCGGCCTCATTTATACGGCATTGGCACTAGCAGTTACCACGGGGAGCATTACCCACAGCGCGCTCACGATGTTGGCATTTGGATTGGGCACTTTACCTGCCGTGATGGGTGTCGGTATAATGACCTCATTACTGGCGAGGCTTTCAAAAATCCGGCACTTTAAACACGCGGTTGCAGCCTTGTTTATTATCTTTGCGTTATTGGCGGCCTTCCCATGGCTCTATCCGATGCGCGTTGAACACATCATGACGTTTTGAGAGGTTTTACAGTGGATAACTTCGATCCTATTATTGGACAATCTCCCGCAATCGAAGCATTGATTCGCAGCGCTCGCATCGTTGCGGCGACCGACGTTACCGTGTTGATCAAAGGCGAAACCGGCACGGGAAAAGAAGTACTGGCAACGGCCATTCAAAAGGATAGCCCGCGCGCAAATAAACCTTTCATTGCCTTAAATTGCGCGGCACTCCCTGAAGGTCTGGTTGAATCAGAAATATTCGGCCATAAGAAAGGCGCTTTTACCGGGGCGGTATCGGACAAGCAAGGACTGTTTCAGGCAGCCGATGGCGGCACTTTGTTTCTGGACGAAATCAATTCTTTACCCTTGGGAATCCAGGCAAAACTTTTGCGCTTTCTGGAGTCGGGAGAATGCTTGCCCGTTGGCGGCACCAAGCCGTATATGGTGAATGTGCGCGTGATTGCGGCTTCCAATGCCGACCTCACCAAGTTGATAGAAAACGGTCAGTTTCGTCAGGACTTGTATTTCCGCTTAAATGTAGTGCCTCTGGAATTGCCTGCATTGCATCAGCGCACCGAAGATATCGAAATACTGGCTAAACACTTTTTCACGCACTTTTCAGCCACACATTCCCTGGAACCGCCTACGTTCAGCAGACAAGCCATCAAAACGCTGCGCAGCTACAAATGGCCGGGCAATGTTCGTGAATTGCGCAATCTTTGCGAAAGACTAAGCATTCTGTTGGCGGGCAAAGTAATCGAGCCGGAAAATCTGCCCCACGAGTTCAACCGTAGCGCAATAACAGTCAGCTCAGACTTTACTTTGCCGGAGTTGGGGTTACAACTTGATGCACTGGAAGCAGATATGATTCTGCAAGCTTTGAACAGAACCAAGGGCAATCGCAGCAAATCGGCACGCTTATTGGGTATTTCCAGAGACACCTTGCTTTACCGAATCCAAAAACACGGCTTGGCAACACACTAAGCTATTGGTTTACCGGGGCTGCGTTGGTTCAGCCCCTGCCCTCCTACTAAACAGCTAACGCCGCCTTATCCACTGCACGGTAACATTATCGCTTTTACCTTGGGCGCGTAACACGGCCATCTTTGCCATCTTCTGCAACTCCGGCTTTCCGCTACCCTCTTGCGATAGCGCCAACAACTCCTGCTCCTTTACAAACTCCCAGAAACCGTCGCTACAGAGCAGAAAGGTTTCGCCGCTTTTCATAGGTGGAAAACTGGCAATATCGACCGCAGGCGCACTCAACACATTTATACTTCGCGTCAGCTTATGCTGATCGGGATGAACCCCCATTTCCCATTCGCTTATTTTGCCCTCGTTAAACAGTTGTTGGGGCACAGAATGATCTTTTGTGCGCCATTGTACTTGCTCGGAATTGATACGATAGACTCGCGAGTCTCCGCAATGCGCCACTATCGCTCGTTCCTGGTCCAAATACAGAATTGCGCAGGTGGTGTGGGCATCGCTTGCAAACGGATCGTCGGCAAATAGTTCACTCATATTCCTGACAGCTTCTGCGACCCAAGCAGCCATCACCGTCTCTGCCTTCACTGAGGCTATATGAGCATGATATTTTTCCGCTAGGGTAATCAAGCTACGGCAAAAAAATTGTGAAGCTTTTTCGCCGGAGTAATGCCCACCTAATCCGTCAGCGACGACAAATAGTGCGTAATCAGCGCACACCCGGTGCGCCATGCAATCCTGATTGACCTCGCGATTGCCTATCGAGGTTAATTGATAAAATTCGAGTTCTTTCTGCATTAAATCAACCGAGTAAACGCGACTCCCGCATGACGCGCTTCATATCCCTAACCGCGCTATCCAAGCCGGAAAACAAAGCTTGCGCAATCAAGGAATGACCAATATTTAGCTCGACAATCTGCTCGATTCGGCAAATAGCTTCTACATTGGCGATATTCAAGCCGTGACCGGCATTGACTTGCAATCCTGCTTGGTGCGCATAAGCCGCAGCCGTGCGGATTCGTTGCAACTCTTGCTCTCGCTCTAGTTTGCTTGCAGCGTCGGCATAACGGCCGGTATGTAATTCCACCACCGGCGCGCCAGCCTCAACAGCCGCGTCGATTTGCCGACAATCCGGATCGATAAACAAGGAGACTTCTATATTCGCATCCGCCAATTGTTGGCAGGCAGAACGCATCCTATCCCCGGCACCCGCCACATCCAGACCACCCTCGGTCGTTAACTCCTCTCGGCGCTCCGGTACCAAACAACAAGCTTGCGGTTCAACCTTAACCGCAAATGCCAACATAGCATCGGTCACGGCCATTTCCAGATTCAACCGGGTGTGCAACATATCCTTTAACAAATAAATATCTCTATCCTGAATATGCCGCCTGTCTTCGCGCAAATGCGCGGTAATGCCGTCAGCACCGGCTTGCTCGGCGATCAGCGCAGCCTGCACCGGCTCGGGATAACGGGTACCTCTAGCCTGGCGCAAGGTCGCAACATGGTCGATGTTGACGCCTAATAAGATGATTTGCTTTTCCATTGAATATAAGTCCGCAAGCGGATGAGTAAGATGGATGAAAGACGGTAAACCCGTCCTGAGTTTCGTCTTTTGCCTACAAATACTTAATGATTTTTGCCAGTACATCCCGGCTTTTCAGCTGTCTGCCTTGCAAATGCCCATCCAGCATTTTTCTAAAGAGTAGTTTGGCTTCAAACAAAGCCCGGCCCTCCAGCGAAGCCCTTGCGGCCAATATTGACAAGGTTTCACCACCGATCAAGCCTTCGTTATCCGCGACCATGCCGAAATCCGCTAAAAAATTATAGCGTTGCCCTGTCATTATTGGATTACCGTTAGCTTCGGAGTCCATCGCAACGGCATAGCCAGCCTCTTGCAATAAATCCAGTTCAAAATAACGCAGAGTCTGCTCGATACGCTCACCAAGCAATAAATCACTCAGGCAACGCTCGTAGCAACTGAATATCTCGGGTTGAGGATCGTATTTGTGCACAAATATCTGCACCAGCTCGTTCACATAAAATCCGCAATATAACGCCAAGCGCTCTAAAGGGTAGCAATCGACATATTCAACTTGAGAAAGAATTTTTAATTCGTTTTTATCGACAAAAGACAGCCGCAAGGCACTGAAAGGCAATAACAAGCCGGCTATTTTCGACTTTTCCTTACGCACACCCTTGGCGAGCATGGACATCACGCCAAAATCCCGAGTGAAGACATCTAACAATACGCTGGTTTCCCGGTATGGCCGATGCTGGAGCACAAACGCTGGCTGTAAATAAACCGCCGAACCATTCATTAATTACCAAAATCGCTGAAACCTAGACTCTGTAAGGCACGCTCGTTATCCGACCAGCCCTTTTTCACTTTAACCCACAGTTCCAGGTAGACTTTTTGGCCGATCAATTTTTCGATATCAACCCTCGCCTCGCTACCGACTTTTTTCAGCATTTCGCCTTGCTTCCCAATGACGATGCTTTTTTGGCTATCCCGCTCTACCAAAATCGCTGCGTATATTTTGCAAAGCTCCGGAAACTCCTCGTAACGTTCAATTTCCACGGTCAGCGCGTAAGGTAATTCGTCACCCAAACGGCGGGTCAGTTTTTCGCGAATAATTTCGGCGGCAAAAAAGCGCTCCGGCCTGTCGGTGATTTGATCTTCCGGGTAAATCGGCTCGGCCACGGGCAACAAGGCCATAATGTGCTGTTCCAGTAGCTCAAGATTGGTATTTTTCAGTGCTGAAACCGGCACGATATGCTGAAACGGATATTTTTGCTGGGCCTCGGCGAAAAACTTCAGCACCGCATCCTTATCCTTGATTTTATCGACCTTGTTGATTGCCAAGATAACCGGCAGTCCGGCTCGCTCGAGTTTCTGGAAAATTTTTTCGTCGTACTCGTGCCAATACAAGCCGTCCAGCAGCCAAATCACCACATCGACTCCCAGCAAGGTGCTATCCGCAGTCTTATTCAGATAACGGTTTAATACCTTTTTTTCGTCGCTGTGCATGCCCGGCGTATCCATAAAAATGGCTTGCCCGGCGGCTGTCGTCTTGATACCCAGAATTCGATGCCGGGTGGTTTGCGGTTTTCTTGAGGTGATACTGAGTTTCTGACCCAGCAAGTGATTCATCAACGTCGATTTGCCGACATTGGGCCTACCGATTAACGCAACATATCCGCAGTTCATTTATCCCTGGATTGTAAAAAATTTAACATATTTTCAGCAGCTGCCTGCTCGGCCTTTTTTCGGGAAATACCGACACCGTTACGAGTTTCCGGCGTTAATGCGATAGTGCATTTCACTTCAAAGGTTTGCGCGTGATCCGCGCCGGACATACTGACCAATTCGTAAATCGGCAAGGGTTTGCGGCTGGCTTGCATCAATTCCTGTAAACGGGTTTTCGGGTCTTTGGTCCAATCGTCCACTTTCAGCGCAGCCAGCTTGTCATCGAATAATCGCAATATCCACTGTTGACAGGCCTCAACCCCTTGATCTTTCAGTAAGGCCCCCATGATGGCTTCCAATGCATCCGACAGAATCGAGTCTCTACGAAATCCGCCGCTTTTCAATTCGCCGGAACCGAGGATCAGATAATCACCGATATTGTGCTGTCGAGCCACTTCCGCCAGCGAATTTTGGTTGACCAAACTGGCTCGTAGCCGGCTTAAGGCGCCCTCTCCGGCCTCAGGGAACAGTTCGTATAATTTTTGGGCAATGACGAAGCCCAGCACGGAATCGCCCAAATATTCGAGACGCTCGTTGTTTCTGGCACCCATGCTGCGATGAGTCAAAGCCATCGCAAATAAGCTGGGATCGTTAAAACTTAAACCCAACTTGCCGGCAAGAATTTCCGGTTTTTTAATCACCTGTTGCCAGCTTCGAATCCTTCGTGGAATTCAACCAACACACTCAAATTACCCATGATGGGCTCTACGCGTTCGTAGTCGATATCAACCCGCACATAACCGGGTTGCGCAACAATTTTAATATTGTCATTAGTCACGTGCTCTACATAATTCATATCAAAGCGTTTTTCCAAACTACTTTTTATATCAGACTTGGTTTTAGTCACTATATCGGTGGTATTTTCCACGGCTTTCAAGGCGTTTACCACCCGGCTGTGATTGATGTAAATCGGCGCAATTTTTAGAATCAATAGGGTAAAGAAACCAATTAGCGCCAAGATAAAGGCAATAGACAGAAAGGTTAAACCGCGTTGTTTTTTTAATGATGACGGCATAACACTACCCCCGAGAAAAATTAGAAATAAACCAGCGGCTATCGAGAATCCACCGCAATAAGCATTGTCTTTTCGGATTGCCACGCAGTAAACCGCTCAACGCAGCACTGTGCCTAGCCGGTCGAAAGCAATACCGTTATTTTGCCAGTCCCAATTCATCCAGATAAAAAAGGCTCTACCCACCAGATTGGCTTCAGGTACCGTGCCCCAATAACGGCTGTCGTTACTGTTGTCGCGGTTATCGCCCATGACGAAATACTGACCCTGCGGGACCACAAACACATCCTCAACAGACGAGGCTCCACGACTAACCAAGATGGAATGCTCAACCCCCAACAAATCCTCTTCCAGACGCTCGGCACCGGTCATGTTACTGCCCTGCCCAACACCTTGATAACGCCCCAGCGACACCTGCTTGGCAGGAACACCGTTAACGTGAAGCTTTTTGTCAAAGTAAGCGATGCGGTCACCCGGCAAACCAATCACCCGTTTGATGTAATCAACTTCCGGTTGTTTCGGAAACCTAAACACCACGATGTCGCCGCGCTTGGGCTCACCCACTTCGATAACCTTGGTGTTCAACACCGGTAAGCGCACCCCGTAACTGAATTTATTCACCAAAATAAAATCACCGACCAACAATGTTGGCATCATCGATCCCGACGGAATCCGGAACGGTTCGAACAAAAACGAGCGCAGCAACAGGACGATCAATACTACCGGAAAAAACGAGCGGGCATACTCGACCATTAGCGGCTCGTTTTCGGTAGGGTACGGCAGATTGGCCCGCTTCAGATATAGGCTATACCCACCCCAGACAATGCCGGTGACAAAACTGGCTACCACCAGAAAAAATGAAAAATCGTAATCCATAATTGATCGTTATTATTCTTTGTTGACCTGCAACACCGCCAGGAAGGCTTCCTGTGGAATCTCGATACTACCCACCTGCTTCATCCGTTTTTTACCGGCTTTCTGCTTTTCCAGCAGCTTTTTCTTACGGGTAATGTCGCCACCATAACATTTGGCTGTGACATTTTTGCGCATGGCTTTTACCGTAGAGCGTGCAATGACTTTTGCGCCGATAGCCGCCTGAATCGCCACTTCGTACATCTGCCGCGGAATCAGATCTTTCATCTTTTCGACCAAATCGCGGCCGCGATTCTGGCTCAAGTCGCGATGCACGATAATTGACAAGGCGTCGACTTTGTCACCGTTGATTAAGACGTCCAGCTTAACGAGGGGGGCCGGCTCGAAGCGCAAAAATTCGTAATCGAAAGACGCATAACCACGACTGACCGACTTCAAACGATCAAAGAAGTCCAGCACCACTTCGCTCATCGGCAACTCGTAGCTCAGCGACACCTGGCTACCGGCATACTGCATGTTTTTCTGAATGCCGCGTTTTTCGATACACAGATTGATCACATTGCCCAAGTAGGCTTGCGGCACCAGAATATTCGCCAGAATGATAGGCTCGCGAATCTCGACGATGGTGCCAACATCCGGCAACTTAGCCGGGTTGTCGACCATCACTATTTCGCTGCCATGGGTTTCTACTTCGTAAACCACGGTAGGCGCGGTGGTAATTAGGTCAATATTGTATTCGCGCTCCAGTCGCTCCTGGACGATTTCCATGTGCAGCATGCCCAGGAAGCCGCAACGAAAGCCAAAGCCCAAGGCTTGCGAAGTTTCCGGCTCGTAATTCAATGCCGAATCGTTCAAGCGCAATTTGTCCAAAGCTTCGCGCATCGCGCCAAAGTCGTCGGAACTGACCGGATACAAACCGGCGAACACCCGCGGCTGAACTTTTTCAAACCCCGGCAAGGATTCAGTCGCAGGGTTATCGGTCGCGGTAATGGTATCGCCGACCGGCGCGCCGAAAATATCCTTGATACCCGCAACGATAAAGCCAACTTCACCGGTGTGTAACTGCTGTTTCTCCAGCTGTTTTGGCGTGTAGACCCCCAGCTTCTCGACCAGAAACGATTTACCGGTCGACATCACGGTAATCTTTTGCTTTTTACGCAGATTGCCGTTGACGATACGCACCAGCGAGACTACGCCCAGATAGTTATCGAACCAGGAATCGATGATCAATGCTTGTAAAGGCGCATTTTCATCGCCGGCCGGCGGTGGAATTTTCTGGATCAATTGGTCCAGCACCGCTTCCACGCCGATACCGGTCTTGGCGCTAATCTTAAGTGCTTCGTCGGCAGGAATACCGATAACATTCTCGATTTCTTCCATTACCCGCTCGGGCTCAGCTGACGGCAAATCGATCTTGTTTAAGACCGGCACGACTTCCAATCCTTGTTCGATAGCGGTGTAGCAGTTGGCGACACTTTGCGCTTCCACGCCTTGCGCGGCGTCAACGACCAGCAAAGCGCCCTCGCAGGCCGCCAAAGAACGCGAGACTTCATAGGAAAAGTCCACGTGGCCCGGTGTGTCGATAAAATTCAGCTGATAGGTAACGCCGTCGCTGGCTTTGTAATCCAGGGTGACGCTTTGCGCCTTGATAGTGATGCCGCGTTCCCTCTCCAGATCCATGGAATCGAGTACTTGCGCCTCCATCTCCCGGTCGCTTAATCCGCCACAAATTTGAATGAATCGGTCTGCCAATGTCGATTTCCCGTGATCGATATGGGCAATGATGGAGAAATTTCTGATATTTTTTTGATCCACTTAGCTTCTAGTTAATTCGTTAGGTTTACAGAATAAATGCGGCGGCTGCCCTGCCCCCGCGAGGTACTGCTTTAGGCGGCCTTGGCCAATATTTGTCTAAACTGCGCGACGGTTTCCGCAGTCAGCGGCTGCCGCTGATTGTCCCAGACCACGCCGTCCAGTTCGTCGGCCAGAGTATCGATGGTTTCCATGAAGTCATCGAATACCGCCAACGGCGCATCGACCTCACGTGGCTGCATGAAAAACACGATGCCGGGGCAATAAAAGTCTTGTAGCCCGGTATCGGGAAAAGTACCGGGATCGACCATGCTGGCGACAGCGAAATCGACCATTCGGTTGGCATCTACGCGCTCGAATACCCGCACACTACCGTAACGCAAACCCACGCGTTCGAAAGCCTCGAACAAATCTTCGCCGTTAAAACCCTGATCGGCTCGCGCCACGATGCTGAACTCGATCAAGGCCGGCAATTCCAAACGCCGCGAATTAGCCAAGGTCGCGGCTTGTTTCTTATCGACATCCTTACGCGAGACATCGGTCGAGGGTTTTGGGCTGGGCTTGATGGCTTGATCGTCTAACAGAGCATCTCCATCAACCAACTCGCTGCCCAACGCAAATACATCCATCTCATCGTCGTCTTCCTCGACCGAAAACTCGTCAACCACGCGGTCGTCGTAAGAGTCCTCGTCGTAATAATCGTCGGGCGTGCGTCTTTCTCGCAACGATTTGACGAAATGCCACAACACCATGCCGATCATCACCAGCACGCCGATCAAAATAATCACGACTCTTAATAATTCTTTATCCATTAGCTTTCTGCCATGCTCACTGCTTCATCAATATCAACCGCCACCATTCTGGATACTCCAGGCTCCTTCATGGTAACACCTGCCAGATGTTTTGCAATTTCCATTGTGACTTTGTTGTGCGAAATATACAAAAACTGTACGGTTGCCGACATGTCTTCCACCATCTGCGAAAAGCGCACGACGTTAGCATCATCCAGAGGCGCATCCACTTCATCAAGCAAACAGAACGGCGCCGGGTTCAATTCAAAAATCGAGAACACCAAGGCCACCGCCGTCAAAGCCTTCTCGCCGCCGGACAACAGATGAATTGAGCTGTTGCGCTTGCCGGGCGGCCGGGCAATGATGTTGACGCCGGCTTCCAGCAAATCGTCTTCGGTTAACTCCAGATAAGCCTGACCGCCCCCAAACAAACGCGGAAACTTCTCTTTCAAACCATTATTGATCTTGTCGAAAGTCTCTTTAAAACGCTGGCGACTTTCTTTGTCGATCTTGCTGATCGCTTGATCCAGCGTATTCAAGGCATCAACCAAATCGTCATGCTGCTCGTTTAAAAACTTCATCCGTTCGGACTGGGTTTTGAATTCCTCGATCGCCGTCAGGTTGATGGACCCCAGCTTTTCTATCTGATCGGTCAAATCATCGACCGCATTTTTCCACTTAGCTTCCGTTGCGCCTTCGGACAGATTGGTTAGTATCGCCTCCGGATCGGCATCGACTTCGGTCAGTTGCTCCGCAATCGTTTGCTGCCGCACCCGGCTGTCCTGTTGCTCGAAACGCACCTGATCCAAGGCTTCTTTTTGTTTTTCCAAGGACCGTTGGGTTTGCGAGTATTGCTCAGCCAATTGACTGACTGTCTGTTCGCTGGCTTGTTGCGCCTGGCGTTCGGACTGAAGGTTATCCTCGAATTCGGCTTTTCTCTCCAACAACTCTTCCAGCTGCAATTTCTCGTCGTCGAGCGGTGCCAAGGCATAGTGCAATTTGTTTTCCAACTCGGCGATTCGGTCAGCCGACTGCTGATGCTGTAATTGCAAACGCTCAATCTGCTTGGCTGTCAGCACTTCCGAGGATTTCAAGGATTCGATCTGCGCATGCAAACGATGCAAATGTCGACGCGCCTCGTCGACCGATGCATCGGTGTTCTGCTGCTGAGCTTGAATTTGTTGATTCAGTTGTTCCAATTCGGTTTTCTTGTCGCCCAGATCACCTAAAGCTTGCTCGGCATCCTGCTTGATCATCTCAGCTTCTGAGATGCTTTCAGCGTTTTCCGCCAGGTGCTGGCTGATTTCTTCAATTTCGTAATCGAGTTGCTCCAGGCGGCGTTTTTGCTGTTCAAAACGTGCCGATTGCGCGCTGTACTCGGCGCTTTTCGCGGAAAACTCGGCGCTCAGCAGCTTTTCCTTTTGTTGGTACTGCTCACGATTGCTTTCGGCGGCCTTTAACTCCTGTTCAGCGTTCGCCAATTGTTCTTCATCCTCGGCAATCGTCATTTGCAGTTCGCTTTGCCGCTGCTTCAGTTCGCGTAATTCTTTTTCGCGATGCAATACACCGGCCTTGCTGTCGCTGCCCCGGCTGATTTTGATCCAATCCCTACCCAGCCAGGTGCCGTCGGCCAACACCACCGACTCGTGCGCCTGTAAATTCATTTGCCGGGCCTGTTGCATGGTCTCGGCGCAGTAGATGCCGCTTAATAGACTGGATAAATCCCAGCGACTGCGCAACTTACTCGCCAAAGCCACCGAATCAGCACTAGCACCGCTTGAACTGGCATGCGTTTCAAACACCACCAAGGACTGTTTGGTCAAATCCTGCAACTCGCCCAATATCGAATCGGCGCTATCTACACAGATCGCTTCCAGGTAACTGCCCAATACCGTTTCCACGGCGGTTTCCCAGCCTTCTTCCGCATCCAGAAATTCAGCTAAGCGCGGTTGTTGCTCCAAGCCTACCTGCTCCAGCCAGACGCCCAACTCTTTTTTATCCTTACCCATCGCGTGCTGCTGCAACAATTCCAAGGAACTGATCTTGCCGTTAACCTTCTGCAATTCGGCTCGGCTGGCGTGCAGGCTGTCGTGAAGTTGTTTGATGGCCGGCCGTAGTTCGGCGATGCGTTGCAGCACGACTTCCAGTTGCTGCTGCAACGCATCACGTTCGGCTTCAATCAATTCGATACTGCTATCCAGCGTTTCCAATGCCAGTTGCAACTGGGTGTCGGCCAGGCCGCCACGTTCGCCGTTTAATTTGTCCAAGCGCGTCTGCAACTGCCGGTTTTGATTTTCCAGCTGTACCAGCTTGGTCCGCTGCACTTCCGCTTGTTCGCGATAACCGGCGTTTTCCGCCAAAAACGCTTCCCACTGCTGCTGCCATTGCTGCTTTTGCAAATGCGCGTCTTGTTGAATGCCCAGCAAGTCTTCCTCGCGTTCGCGGGCCACAATCATGGTTTCTTCGGCTTCCAGCAAGGTCTGGCGAATTTCCTCCAGCTGCTGCCGGTCCTGCTCGCATTCGGATTGCGCCTGCTCGGCGTGCAGTTTCAAGCGATTGATTTCGACCAGGGTTTCTTCGTGGCTTTTTTGGTTGTGCTTGATGGTCTGTTCCAGCCGGCTGACTTCGGCAACCACCGCATAATATTCCGCTTGGGTGCTGTCCAGATGCTGCTGCTGAGCTTTCTGTTCACCGCGTTTCAGCTCCATGGATTTTTCGGTATCGCGCAAAAGCACGAACAAACGATTGTGTTCGGCGGCGATACTTTGCAGTTTTTCTTCCAGCTTCTGCGCGGAGCGTTGGAAATTTTGCCAGCGCATTGCCAGCAACTCTTGCTTGTATTGGCGTTCCTGCTTTTTCAGCTCGGTGTATTTCTCGGCCTTTTCCGCCTGCTTGGCCAAATTCTTGATTTGCTTTTCGACCTCGTCACGCAAATCGTTCAGCCGCTCCAGATTCTCGCGGGTATGGCGCATGCGGGTTTCGGTTTCCGAACGCCTCTCTTTATATTTGGAAACGCCCGCAGCTTCCTCGATATGGATACGCAAATCTTCCGGCTTGGCTTCCACCATCCGGGAAATCGTACCCTGCTCGATGATCGCGTAACTGCGCGAGCCCAGACCGGTGCCCAAAAATAGATCGGTAATATCCTTACGCCGGCATTTGGAACCGTTCAACATGAACAACGACTGGCCGTCGCGGCTGACCTGGCGTTTAATGGAAATGGTGGCGTACTGCGAATATTCGCCGCCGGCCTTGCCTTCGCTGTTGTCGAATACCAGTTCGACAGACGCCATACTGACCGGTTTACGACCCGACGAACCGTTGAAAATCACGTCCGCCATATTGCCGCCGCGCAAATGCTTGGCCGAGCTTTCGCCCATCACCCAACGCACCGCGTCGATGATATTGGATTTGCCGCAACCGTTGGGGCCGACAATCGCAGTCAGATTGCCGTTGATCGGTATCGTGGTGGGATCGACAAAGGATTTGAAACCCGAAAGTTTGATTTTTTCCAGCTTCATGACTGGTTAGAGACGCTCAAGACCGTTTACAAAGCCGGCTATTATCTTCGAAATGCCATTTCGATTCGAATGGAATTTAAATCCGCTTAACACTACGCCTTAAACTGAACGAAGCATTTGGTCTCGAAAATCAATGTGTAAAAACATTGCTGTTGTCGCTTGACCAACCACAGCTGTGCCCCTGGCAGCAAACGCTAGCAGCCTTTAACAAAGGCGATCTCAAATTTTGCACATGTAGCGGCTTTGCTTGCAAACATTGCCTCTTTACGCCTTTTTTACACAGCAAAAAATAAAATCCGCTGGTCGCCAAAAATTACCACAAACAAAGCAATTTTAAGGCATCTTCATTTATCCCGTTAACCGGAGCACGCATGCTGCACGTTGTTGTCTATCTGCTCGGACTGATGTCGCTGATATTTCCCTGCCTCGGATTTGCCGAGTCCGCGACGGCAGCGCCACAAGCCTTTCATCTTGATCTAACCCAACATTGGGCCGGTTACTTCTCGCTGCTCGTGATGATCACGGCATATATAGCCGCGATGCTGGAAGATGTGACGAATCTGCGCAAATCCAAACCAATGCTGCTGGCGGCAGCTTTAATCTGGTTTGTCATTGTCCTGGCGTATCAACAACACGGCCATAGCTTACCGGCGACCACCGCCTTCAAGGGTAACTTGCAGGCCTATATAGAATTGTTATTGTTCATAATGGTTTCAATGACTTATTTGAACGCCATGGAAGATATGGGGATTTTTAATGCCCTGAAGATCTGGCTGGTGAGTAAAGACCTCAGCTATCGGCGACTATTTTGGATCACGGGATTTTTAGTTTTTCTAATTTCCTGTATCGTCAACGGCTTAACCGCTGGCCTACTGATGGGCGCTGTCGTGGTAGCCGTCGGCAAGAATAGCCCGCGCTTTGTCTCACTGGGTTGTTTGAACATCGTGATTGCCACCAATGCCGGCGGCACATTTAGCCCGCTGGGCGGCATATCGACGCTGTTTGTTTGGCAGCACGGCATGCTGGGTTTTACCGAGTTTTTCAAATTGTTCGTGCCATGTCTGGTAAATTTTCTGCTGCCGGCCGCAGCCATGCATTTTGCCTTGCCTAAAGACAAACCCATCGTCGAGCCCCAGCAAATATTGTTACCGCGCGGTGCCAAGCGCATCATATTCCTATTCGGCGTCACCATCAGCTTGGCGGTTGGTTTTGATATGGCGTTGGGATTGCCGGCGGCAGCCGGCATGATGGCTGGTCTATCCTTGTTACAATTCTTTTATTTCTTTTTGCAAAAATCCGATAAACCAAACAATCCGCAACAATCGGAATTTTCGCTATTTTTCGGCGGTGGCGATTTGAGCTCGATGTCTGTCGAAGCCAAGCGGCTGGATATTTTCGATAAAGTCGGCCGCCTGGAATGGGATACCCTGCTGTTCTTCTACGGCGCGATGATGGGAATAGGCGGCTTGGGCTTTATCGGCTATCTTGATGCTATTTCTCATGTGTTATACGGACAATTTAGCCCGACCTTGGCAAATGTCATGATCGGTTTGTCATCGGCATTCGTCGATAACGGCACTTTGATGTTCGCGGTGTTGACCATGCATCCCGATATTCCGCAAGGACAATGGCTGTTGCTGACCTTGACCCTAGGCGTAGGCGGCAGCCTGCTGGCAATTGGCTCCGCGCCAGGCATCGGTTTAATGGGCCAAGCCAAAGGACAATATACGTTCGGCAGCCATATGAAATGGTGTCCGGTAATCCTGTTGGCATACTTTGCCAGTATCGGCACACATATGCTGGTCAATGCAGGGTCTTTCTGACCAGCAGAAGCCTTAAACGGATTGATGAAATTATCTGGCGTTTTCGGCTCCAGCCCGAACTTAGCGAAAAACGAGCGTTTCATCGGCCATGCCTGGGGTTTAGCCGCGCCCTTCATTTGCACGCTGATCGATTGGCCTTTGCGCGACCTGTTGGGACCGGCCAGCATCCTGATGACTTACTTGCTGGGCGTATTTCTGGTCGCCAGCCGCTATGGTCGCAGCGCGTCCATCGTCGCCTCGCTACTCAGCGCGCCAACCTTTGCATTTTATTTTGCCCGGCCAATTTTCTCGTTTGCGATTAGCGACCTGGAAAATATCGTCGGCTTGGCGGTAATGATCATTGTCGCGAACGTCACCGGCAGCTTGCTTGAAAAATCACGCTTGCAAGCCGAGTTAGCCAAACAACGGGAATCGCATACTAATGCGCTCTATCGATTGAGTCGTGACCTGTCCGCGGCCCAGGATCACAACGCCGTTGCCCGTATCGCGGCCGAACATATCGACAATGAATTTGGTACGGATTCGGTGCTGCTGATTGCCAATACCGAAAACGGCCTGCAAATACAGACAAATCAGGTATTACCCGTTTCACTGCACAACATCGATCTTGCTCTGGCACAACGGGCCTTCGAGAAAGGCGAAGTCAGACAGCAGCACCCTTTAAGCTATTACCCGCTGCACGGATCTAGTGCCGTGCAAGGTGTGTTAACCATCCTACAAACTGAAGCATTGGTCAGACAATCGCCGGAAGTAAACACCTTCTGCCATTTAATCGCGCAAACCTTGGAGCGATTTCAGCTAGCCGCTCAAGCCCGCGAGGCCAATCTGCAAGCCGAAACTGAAGCCTTGCGCAATGCGTTGTTAAGCTCCATTTCCCATGACCTACGCACGCCTTTGACCCGCATCATTGGTGCGGTCGGCACCGCTATCGAGAATGATGCCGGATTATCAGCCATGGAACGCCAAGAGTTGAATCAATCGGTATTGGAAGAAGCGCAACGCATGTCGGAGTTGACCGGCAAAATTCTGGATATGGCCCGCTTGAGCAGCGGTCAGATCATTTTACACCGCAGCTGGAACGCCATTGAAGAAATCGTCGGCAGTGCCTTGAACCGCCTGGATAAACACTTACAGGACAGACCGGTACGCACGCTGCTGCCGGATAGCTTGCCGCTATTGTGGATCGACGCGGTACTGATGGAACAGGTACTGGTCAATCTGATCGAAAACGCGGTTAAGTATACGTCGCCGGGCAGCCCCATTGACATCGAAGCGATAGCGCTGCCGAAGCGCTTCCGCTTAAGCATAACGGATTACGGCCCTGGCATTGCCAAACATCAACAAACCCGGATTTTCGAGAAGTTTTATCGCGGCGCCACCGAAACCCAGCAAAACGGGGTTGGCCTGGGGCTGGCATTGTGTAAGGCTATCGTCGAGGCGCATGGCGGGCTTATTCAAGCCGATAACCGCGCCGGCAAAGGTGCGGAATTTAGCATCGAACTACCCCTGCATGCGCCGCCGCTGCTTGCAGAATCGGAAGCGCTTGGGAGCGTAGCATGACAGCAATCCCCCTGATTCTACTGATAGAAGACGACGCACAAACCCGACGCTTCCTAAAAACCAGCCTCACCCATCGCGGTTGGTCCACAATCGAAGCCGACTGCGGCAAATCGGGGCTGGCAATGCTGAATAGCGAACATCCAGATTTGGTGATCTTGGATCTAGGGTTACCTGACATGGACGGTATAGCGGTCACCCGTCGCCTGCGCCAATTGTCGGATTTGCCCATCCTGATCTTGTCGGCGCGCAGCCAGGAACAAAACAAGATCCTGGCACTAGATGCCGGTGCCGACGATTACTTGACCAAACCCTTCGGTAGCGGCGAATTGCACGCTCGTCTGCAAGCCTTGATGCGCCGGGTCGCTCGCAGCCGTAGCAACCTAGAGGTATTCGAAACCGGTCTATTAAAGGTAGATTTGACGCGTCGGAAAGTATTCGTTGCCGACAACGAAGTACGCATCACCCCTATCGAATATCGATTGCTCGGCATTCTGATACGCCATGCCGGCGTAGTGGTCACCCATCGCCAGCTACTTCAGGAAGTCTGGGGGGCTGAGCACATCCACGATCAACATTATCTGCGTATTTACATGGGGCAATTGCGCCACAAGCTGGAAGTCAACCCGGCGCGGCCACGTTATTTGCTGACTGAAGTCGGCGTGGGCTACCGCATGGCGATTAATGATACCGAGTAGAGCAACCATTCGAGATCAACTGGCAGCACAGGATTCCACTTCTTTAGTGATAGTCGCTTCGTTTTTATCGCCAGCGACTATTTCAAGACTTCAGTCAATCGGGGCGAGACGAGGATTGGTATGAAATTACCGGAATTTAGCGGAGCCAGCCATTAAGGCTGGCCCCCTATTTGCGGAAACTGCTGAAAGAAACGTAACGAGCCTAATTCAACAATGCGCCTAAGTTGGCGCGCGATCTGTTGGCGACAGCGGATTGGGCTTGAACTGGATTGTTTTGAATGTCCGAGATTAACTTCCCAACCACCTCTTGCGCCTGCTCCGGACTGTTGATTCTGGCCTGACTGTCGCTATTTTGTCCGCTGGCAGCCTGCGCCAATTTCAAAGATTCCTGGGACAAACTGACTGTGTCGCTTGGGCTTGGCTCGGTTCTCTCAACCTGACTTTGCGAATTACTTGCCTTTCTGCGCTCGGCCAATTCTTCAATTGCGCCGGCTTTTTGCTCTCTGGATACGCCTTGGCTAGCCAAGGAATTTTGGTTTGGGTATGTAGTGTTGATTTCCATCGTCGACTCCCCTGCAAATTGAACTTACATTCTAGCGGTTTTTACGATTCGCCTTAGCACTAATTTTACATCATTCGCCCCAAGTTGTTGACAATTCCGCCGACCAATTGTTTAGACTCGTTTAGGAAGGACAAACCCGGAACCCCACACACCCGCCAACGTAAAATAATGCTATAAATAATTGATTTTAAATGCTTAATACGCTATCGCATCTTAGCTGGTAAAATATAACCAGACTTAACCGGCGGATGTCATATCCGCCACTCCGGAATCCCTAGCAACCCAAATCAAGCAATGACTACAAAACCCAGCGCAGACCTCACCACTTTCGAAAACCCCAGGCCGGCGCGCGACTTTACGATTCGCATCGACATCCCTGAATTTACCTGTTTATGCCCGATGACCGGCCAGCCCGACTTCGCCAAACTGGTTCTGGAATACGTACCCAACACATTGTGCGTCGAGCTCAAATCCTTAAAGCTGTATATGTGGACTTTTCGCGAGCGCGGCGCATTTCATGAAGCGGTCACCAACGAGATTTTGGATCATATTGTCGCGGCGATTTCACCTAATTTCATGCGCTTGCGCGCCGAATTCAATGTGCGCGGCGGCATTTACACCACCGTGATCGCCGAGCATCGCGACCCAAGCTGGCAAGCACCCGAATTGGTCAATCTGCCTTAAATCGCCGTGAGCGGCAGAACCTTCTATAACAGCGACATTGCCGTCGCGCTACAGTACGACGGCAAAAATGCGCCGAAAGTTACCGCTAAAGGCGAAGGCTTTACCGCTCAGCAAATTCTGGCCATCGCCGAAAAACACGGCGTACCGCTGCAAAACGAACCGGAGCTGGCGCGAATTTTGGCGCAAGTCCCGCTCGGCGAGGAAATCCCCCAACAACTTTATATTGCCGTCGCCGAAGTCATCGCCTTCGCGTATTTCATCAGCGGCAAAACCCCCGATTCCGACACATGAACTTAAAAGAAATTTTTACCGTGTTGCCGCAATACGCATTGCCGCATCACGCCCTTTCCGGCTTGATGTCCAAACTGACTCACTGCCAAAACAAAACCTGGAAAAATCTGTTTATCAAATCCATCGTGCAGATGTACGGCGTGAATATGCAGGAAGCCAAGTCTCAAGACCTGGATAACTATCCTAGCTTTAATGATTTTTTTACCCGCGAATTAAAAGACGGCGCCAGGCAGATTATCTCAGCAGCCGACGCCATAGCCTGCCCGGCGGACGGCGCGGTCAGCCAAGCCGGACCGATCAGCAACGGTCGAATTTTCCAAGCCAAAGGCCACGACTACAGCGCGCTGGAATTGCTCGGCGGCGATGTGGAACGGGCACAGGCCTTTGAAAACGGTTCCTTCGCCACCATTTACTTATCGCCAAAGGATTATCACCGTCTGCATATGCCCTTAACCGGCACTTTGAAAGAAATGGTGCATATTCCAGGCCGACTGTTCAGCGTGAATAACACCACCGTCGGCGCAGTGCCAAACCTTTTTGCGCGTAACGAGCGTGTGGCCTGTATTTTCGACACGGATGCCGGGCCGATGGCTTTGATTCTGGTGGGCGCGATTTTCGTGTCTAGCGTCGAAACCGTCTGGCACGGTGTAGTAACGCCACCTAGCATCAGCGCACCCAGAACTTGGCGTTATCAAGAAGACGCGCCGACGCTTGAAAAAGGCGTGGAAATGGGCAGGTTCAATATGGGCTCGACCATTATCGTCTTGTTCGGTAAAGAAAAAACCGCCTGGAACGAAGACTTGACCGCCGGCAAAGCGGTACAACTGGGCGAGGCAATCGGCCGAACGCTAGCATAAGCCGGGCAAATCGACAGCGTAATGTGATAAGCACTGCTAGTGTGGCATAATGCGCGCCTGTCCGCCCGGCCGGACCATTAAAACGACGATAACAATAAGAGGATTACCATGAGTTTCTTGATTTCTGATGCGCTGGCCCAAACAGCGCCCACCGCCGTACAACCCGGTTTTGAAGGCATGCTGTTCCCGTTGGGCATTCTGATATTTTTCTATTTCCTGTTCATCCGCCCGCAATCCAAGCGCAACAAGGAACAAAAACAAATGCTGGCTGCGTTGGGTAAAGGCGCGGAAGTGGTCACCACCGGCGGCATTCTAGGTAAAGTGGCCGAACTGGACGACAACTTCGTCAAACTGGAAGTATCCGATAACAGCTTTATTCAAGTACAACGCCATGCCATCGCCAACATGATGCCAAAAGGTACTTACAAAACCTTGAACAGCAAAAGAACCAAAGAATAAGTTTGCTTTAACCCTGCGATATCCCCCGCTTTTATTCGCAACAGCCTGGCTGTCACTGCTTTTAATGGAATAACCATGCAAAATCATTTCCCTGTCTGGAAAAACATCCTAGTAATTTTCGTGCTGTTGGTTGGTACGATTTACGCGCTGCCCAATCTTTATGGCAACGACCCGGCAGTGCAATTGGCTTCGTCTAGCCCGACGCCATTGCAGCAGTCTCAGGCTGACGCAGTCGCCGCCAGTATCAAAAACGCTGGTTTTACGCTGAAAAGCTTCGAATTTGCCGACGGCAAAATTCTGGCGCGCTTCAACAATACCGACGAACAAATGAAAGCGGCGGACATATTGCGCGAACAAATGTCCGGCAAAGCGACAGTCGCCTTAAATTTAGCGCCTGCCACCCCTGCTTGGCTGCGCGCTTTCGGTGCAAATCCTATGCATCTGGGCCTAGACTTGCGCGGCGGGGTGCACTTCCTGTTGGAAGTTGACATGGACAGCGCGCTGAAGCAGGCTGAAGAACGTTATACCAACGATATTCGCTCGGCCTTCCGCGATGCAAAAGTTCGGTATCAATCAGTTTCGAAGGAATCTGGTGGCATCAAAGTCGTGCTGCCTAACGAAGAATCCAGAGTTGCCGCCACGGAAGTACTCAACAAAGATTTCCGCACACTGGATTTAGTGGAAAGCGGTCCGAATGAATTTACGTTGAACATCCCCGAACGCAACCTGCGCGAAATCAAAAAGGCGGCGCTGGGCCAAAACATTACCACGCTGCGTAACCGGGTCAACGAACTGGGCGTAGCCGAGCCTATCATTCAGCAACAAGGCGACAGCCGCATCGTCGTGCAATTACCCGGCGTACAAGACACTACCCGCGCGAAAGAATTGTTAGGCACCACCGCCACACTGGAATACCGTTTAGTGGACGTGGAGCATGATGTGCAATCGGCCTTGGGCGGTCACGAACCTATCGGCAGCCGTTTATATAAAGACAAAAATGGCGCCCCGGTGCTATTGAAACGCGCGGTTATCGTTACCGGCGACCAGATCACCGATGCGTCATCAGGCTTGGATCAAGACGGTTCACCTGCCGTATTCATCACGCTGGATGGCGTCGGCGCCAAGAAGATGGGCAAGATGACCCAGGAAAATATCGGCAAGCCGATGGCGGTGGTGTTCATCGAATACAAATCCGAAACCCGGGTCGTTAACGGCGAGAAAGTTCAGCATAAAGAAAAAGTCGAAAAAGTCATCAGCGTCGCCACCATCCGCGACAGTTTCAGCAAACGCTTCCAAACCACCGGTCTGGATAGCCCTGAAGAAGCCCGCACCTTGGCCTTATTACTCAGAGCCGGCGCCTTGGCAGCTCCGGTTGAAATCGTCGAAGAACGCACGGTCGGCCCCAGTTTGGGTCAGGAAAATATCGATCAAGGCATGATGTCGATTACCGCCGGCTTCCTGCTGGTCGTGTTTTTCATGGTCGCTTATTACCGCGCGTTCGGCTTGATCGCCAACTTTGCTTTGTTGTTCAACGTTGTACTGCTGATCTCCATCATGTCCGTCTTGCAAGCCACCCTGACCCTGCCAGGCATGGCCGGTATCGTCTTGACTGTGGGTATGGCGGTGGACGCCAACGTACTGATCAACGAACGGATCCGCGAGGAACTGCGTAATGGCTTGAGCCGGCAGGCCAGTATTTACGTCGGTTACGAAAAAGCGTTTGCGACCATTCTCGACTCCAACGTGACTCACTTCATCGTCGCAGTATTATTGTTCGGCTTTGGCACGGGCCCGGTTAAGGGTTTCGCGCTGGTCCTGATGATTGGGATTGCCACTTCGGTATTTACTGCGGTTACCGGCACCCGGATGTTGGTCAACTGGTTCTACGGCAACGATCATCGCACCGATAAAATTTCCATCTAGCCAAAAAATTGAGACTCGGCGCAGCACAAACCGGGCCTATTCAGCCGTTTCGGAAAAGCACTATTCGGCAGGGCGTTTCTCAACACCCTGCCTGACAAGATATAATGCGCAATTAATTTTTCAATCACTATCCTCACTGGAGTTACACAATGGCAATCGAACGTACTTTCTCAATCATCAAGCCTGATGCAGTCGCTAAAAATGTGATTGGGGAAATTGTCAGCCGCTTCGAAAAAAACGGTCTGCGCATCGTGGCAGCAAAAATGCTGCAATTGAGCCAAGAACAAGCCGAAGGCTTTTATGCCGAGCATAAAGAACGCGGCTTTTTCAAAGACTTGGTCAGCTTCATGACCTCCGGTCCGGTTGTTGTGCAAGTATTGGAAGGCGAAAATGCGGTTCTGAAAAACCGTGAATTGATGGGCGCCACCAATCCTAAAGAAGCCGCTCCCGGCACCATTCGCGCGGACTTCGCGGTCAGCATCGACGAAAACGCCGTACACGGTTCCGATGCACCGGAATCTGCTGCGAGAGAAATCGCTTACTTCTTCTCTGCTGATGAACTCTGCGACCGTATCCGCTAAGCCAGCATTGATTAATCTGCTGGATTTCGACAGAAAAGGCTTGCAAGCCTTTTTTGTCGAGCTCGGCGAAAAGCCGTTTCGCGCCACTCAGGTGCTGAAATGGATTTATCAGGAAGGCATCTCCGATTTCGACGAGATGACCAACCTGAGCAAATCGCTGCGCAGTCATTTAAAAGAACACTGCCAGATCAAAGTCCCGGAAATCGTCGCCGAACAATTGGCGTCCGATGGCACCTGCAAATGGGCGGTACAGATGCACTGCGGCAATCGGGTGGAAACCGTTTACATCCCCGAAGAACGCCGCGCTACCCTTTGCGTGTCCTCACAAGTGGGCTGCGCACTGGCCTGCACCTTTTGCTCGACCGCCAAACAAGGCTTCAACCGCAACCTGTCCACCGCCGAAATCATCGGCCAGCTCTATCTGGCGCAACAAAGACTGGGGCCGGAACGCCGCATCACCAACGTGGTGATGATGGGCATGGGCGAGCCTCTGCTGAACTTCGATAATGTCGTGGCGGCAATGAATTTAATGATGGACGACTTTTGTTACGGCCTGTCCAAACGCCGCGTCACCATCAGCACCTCCGGCATTGTGCCGGCGATGAAGCGCCTGAACGAAGTCTGCGACGTCAGTGTCGCCGTCTCCTTGCACGCTCCGCATGACGCATTACGCGACCAATTGGTGCCTATCAACGTCAAATATCCGCTAAAAGAGTTGATGGAAGCCTGCCGCGAGTACGCCAAAACCGGCCCACGCAAGCACATCACGTTTGAATACGTGATGCTGGACGGTATCAACGATAGCCCGGAAGATGCGCGCACCCTAGTCAAACTATTGAAAACCGTGCCATCGAAACTGAATTTGATTCCTTTCAATCCGTTTCCGCAATCGCACTATCGCTGCTCCAGTAACGCCGCTATCCTGAAGTTTCGGGATATTCTGCATAATGCCGGCATCGTCACCACCGTCCGCAAGACCCGCGGCGAAGACATAGACGCAGCTTGCGGGCAATTGGTCGGTCAGGTACAAGACAAGAGCCGCAGACATTTAAAGCTGCAAGCGCAAGGACTCTCCCATGGCCAATAGGCGAACAGCTCGCGGATTAGTGCTGATCGGTTTATTGCTGGGTGCCTGCGGCTTACTGCCGGAGACCCGCGACACGATGAGCAATGCCGAAAAAGCCAAGCTCAATTTACAGATGGGCGCCCGCTATTTGGATATGGGCATGCTCGAAGTCGCCAAGGAAAAGCTGGAAACCGCAGTGCGACTGGATTCCAGCAACCCGGAAACCCATAACGCCCTAGCGGTATTCTACGAGCGTATCAAACAAACCGAAGCGGCCAGCGAGAGCTATCAAACAGCCTTGAGTAAAGACTCGGACAACTTCAGCATCAAGAACAACTACGGCCGTTTTTTGTGCGAGCAAGGCAAATTCGACAAAGGCGTCGCCCTGCTGCAAGAATCCATGGCCTCGCCGATGAACAGCCGACCCTGGTTCGCGCTGACCAATTTGGGCGTTTGCCATGCAAAACAAAATGACATGCAGCACGCCGAAGAGTATTTTCGTCAAGCACTGCAATCTCAACCGGACTATTCGCCCGCCTTGCAGGAGATGCAACGCATCAGCTATCAGAATGGTCAGTTTATGTCCGCTAGGGCGTTTTTGGAACGCTATCTAGGCGTTGCTAAACATACCCCGGAAACGCTGTGGATAGCGTTTCAAACCGAACGGGCGCTGGGCAACAGCAAAGTATCCGAAGAATACCGCGAGCAATTGATTAGCTCATTTCCGGCTTCCAAAGAGGCTCAACAAGTAAAAACCGCGATCAGCAAATAATCCGGCAGCAAACAAGATCATGGCAAAACAACAACAGGCTATCCAAGCCATCCGCGGCATGCACGACATCCTTCCCGAGCAATCGCCTTATTGGCAATGGCTGGAAGGCCAAGCCAGACAAGTACTGGGCGCCTACGGCTATCAGGAAATTCGTCTGCCCATCGTCGAAAAAACCGAGCTGTTCAAACGCTCGATCGGCGAAGTCACCGACATCGTCGAAAAAGAAATGTACACCTTCGACGACCGCAACGGCGACTCCTTGACCCTGCGTCCCGAAGGCACCGCCGGCTGTTTGCGCGCCTGTCTGGAACACGGTTTATTGCACAACCAGAGCCACCGCTTGTGGTATTACGGACCGATGTTCCGTCACGAGCGCCCGCAGAAAGGCCGTTACCGTCAATTCTACCAACTGGGCGTGGAAACCTATGGCATGCCGGGCCCGGATATCGACGCGGAAATCATCGCCCTAACCGACCGGCTTTGGAAGCAATTGGGGATTCGCGATAAAGTCGAACTGCAAATCAATTCCCTGGGTACCAGCGAAGAACGTTTGACCTACCGCGGCAAACTGGTCGACTATTTCCAACAACATCTGGCGGTTTTGGACGAAGACAGCTTGCGCCGCCTGGAAACCAATCCGCTACGCATTCTGGATAGTAAAAACCCCGACATGCAGGCCATGCTACAACAAGCTCCGGTGTTGCTTGAGCACCTGGGCGAAGAAAGCCTGGCGCATTTCAATAGCCTGAAAGCCACGCTGGACGACCTGGGCATCGCCTACCAGTTGAATACCCGCTTGGTGCGCGGCCTGGATTATTACGGCAAGACCGTATTCGAATGGGTCACCGAGCACTTGGGTTCGCAAGGCACCATCTGCGCCGGCGGCCGTTACGACGGTCTGATCGAGCAATTGGGCGGCAAAGCCAACCATGCTATCGGCTTTGCGATGGGTATGGAGCGCATCCTGGCGTTGCTGGAATTACTGGAAAACGTGCCGGTCGCGCCGACTACCGATGTATACATGATTCGGGTCGGCACCAGCGCCGAAGCCGCCGGCATGCGCTTGGCAGAGCGTATCCGCGATGCGATTCCCGGCTTAAAACTGCAAGTCAATTGCGGCGGCGGCAGCTTCAAGAGTCAGTTTAAAAAAGCCGATAAATCCGGTGCAGAGTACGCCATCATCATCGGCGACGACGAAGCCCAACGCGGCGAAGTAGCCTTGAAACCCTTACGCATCGACGCTGAACAAAGCACGCACAATCACGACCAACTCCTGCAAACCCTGCAAGACTGGCACAGCCAATAATCCCTTGTAACCTGAGAATAGAAGAGAACTACCGTGGCAATTTACGATACCGAAGAAGAACAGCTGGAACAGTTGAAAAAATGGTGGGAAGCCAATCAGACTTCATTGATCGCCGGTGTTGTCACCGCAATAGTATTGGTGAGCGGCTGGAATCTTTGGCAAAACCACCAACTGGACAAACGCAACCAAGCCTCGCAAATGTACCAACAATTATTGGACAGCGCGGCCAAGGACAATAGCGAATCCACCGAAAAACTGGCGGAACGCTTGCCTCTCGAATTTCCCGGCACCGCTTACGCCCACTATGCCGGCCTGCAACTGGCCAAAAGTAAAGTGCAAAAAGGCGATCTGGAAGGCGCTAAAGCGATTCTGGAAAAATCAATCAAAGAAGCCGACAGCGATGAATTAAGACATGTCGCCCGTCTGCGTCTGATTCAGTTAATGTTGGCTACCGGTCAATACGAACAAGGCTTGCAATTGATCGCTGCGGTCGATCCCGCCAAATCCGAAGGATTTTCCGCCAGTTACGACGAATTGCAGGGTGACCTGTATGTGGCGCTGGACCGCTTGGACGAAGCTCGTAGCGCTTACCAAAGCGCAATCAGAACCGGTCAAGCCACGCCGTTGACTCAGTTCAAACTGGACGACGTCGCGACGCCGAGCAACGCTGCCCCGGCGACCGCCAATTAAGCTCACTCCAACGGATACACGCTTTAGCATGTTAATCAGGAACATCAGATACCGCTCACTTTTCCCGCTGCTTGCTTGTCTGCCAATGCTGGCCGGCTGCGCGGGACTGGATGCCGGACGCGATTTTATCTCAGGCTTAACGGAATATATTACCGGCGACGACGACAACGCCGATCCGCCGGCCGCCTTGCAGGAATATACCCCGGAAGTGCAGGTCGAGGTGCTGTGGAAGGAATCAATCGGTAATGGCGCGGACGAAAAATATCTGAAACTGATACCCGCAGTCGCCGAAGGCACTATTTACGTGGGCGACAACAAAGGCCATTTGCAAGCTCGCGGGGCCGGCAACGGCAGCCTGACCTGGGAAAACAACACCGATTACAGCTTCTCGGCCGGTCCCGGCCTGGGTGTGCACACGGTGGTGATGGGCACCAGCACCGGCGAAGTCATAGGTTTTGACAAAGCCAGCGGCGAACAACGCTGGAAAATAGACGTGCCTAGCGAAGTATTGGCCGCCCCTGTGGTCAGTCGCGGTATTGTCATCGTCCGTACCACCGACGGCAAGATTATTGGCCTAAAAGAAGATAACGGCGCGCAACTATGGACCTTCGAGCACAACGTACCCGCCTTGAGTATCCGCGGCACCGGCGCGCCCATCATCATTGACGACAATGTGATCGCCGGCTCGGCTAACGGCAAGCTGGAAGCCCTGCAATTAAGAGACGGCAAATCCATCTGGGAAGCCACGATCGCGATTCCGAGCGGCCGTTCCGAAGTCGAACGCTTAGTCGATCTGGATGTCGATCCGGTCGCGGCGCGCGGGGCCATTTATATTGCCGGCTTCACCGGCGGCGCGTCCTCTGTTTCGGAAGTGGACGGCGACGTGCTGTGGCGCAACGAAGCGGTGTCGTCCTACACCGGCCTGAGCCTGGATTATCGTTACCTTTATGTCAGTGATACGCAAAGCGAGGTCTGGCAACTGGATCAACGTAGCGGCGCCTCGTTGTGGAAACAAAAAGACTTACACAACCGCCAATTGACGGCGGCGGTGGTTTATCAAAATTATGTGGTAGTTGGCGATTTCGAAGGCTACGTACATTGGCTGTCCAATAGCGACGGCCGCCAATTGGGCCGCATTCAGGTCAGTAAAGCGGCGATAGAAGCCAAGCCGGTAGTCGTGGACGACACTGTTTACATTTACGCCAAAGACGGCACCTTGGCCGCCTTGAGAGCAAAATAAATTCATGTTACCCGTTATAGCCCTAGTGGGCCGCCCCAATGTCGGCAAATCCACACTGTTCAATTATCTAACGCGAAGTCGCGAAGCATTAGTCGCCGACTATCCCGGCCTGACCCGCGACCGCCAATACGGTCGCGTCAAACGCGGTGAACGCGATTGTCTGATAGTAGATACCGGCGGGATTACCAACGAACAGGAAGGCATAGACGTCTTCGCCAAAAAGCAGGTGGAAATCGCCTTGCAGGAAGCCGACGTCGTGTTTTTTCTAGTCGACGCCCGCGATGGCCTCAACGCCATCGACGAAGCCATTGCCGACATGTTGCGCAAGCTTGGCAAACCGGTAGTGCTGGTAGTCAATAAAGTTGACGGCATAGACAGCAATACCGTGACCAACGATTTTTATAGCCTGGCGCTCGGCGAACCCATCGGTATCGCGGCCACGCACGGCCGCAATGTCCACGACTTGCTGGATCGCATCGACGAGCTGTTGCCGGTAGTCGAGGACGAATTCGAAGAACAAGATCCGGGTATCGCCATTGCCATCGTCGGCCGCCCCAATGTCGGCAAATCGACTTTAGTGAATCGACTGCTCGGCGAGGAACGCGTCGTAGTGTTCGACGAAGCCGGCACAACCCGCGACAGTATTTATATCCCCTTCGAACGCAACGGTCAGAAATTCACCTTGATCGATACCGCCGGCATGCGCCGCCGATCCAGGGTATCGTTGACGGTGGAAAAATTCAGCATCATCAAATCGCTGCAAGCTATCGAAAAAGCTCATGTGGTGATTTATTTGATCGACGCCCGCGAAGGTGTCACCGATCAGGATGCGCATATTCTGGGCTTGGTGCTAGAAGCTGGCCGCGCCTTGATCATCGGCCTGAATAAATGGGATGGCCTGAACGCCGAACACCGCGATTTCGTGAAAAAACAGATCGAGATCAAATTGTCGTTTCTGGAGTTTGCCGAAAAACACCCCATTTCGGCCTTACACGGCAGCGGCGTCGGCAAGTTGTTCGACGTAGTGCATACCTTGTACGACTCGGCCATGACCGATATGTCCACGCCCTTGCTGACCCGGATTTTGACCGACGCCCTGACAGCGCATCAGCCGCCATTGGTCGGTGGCCGTCGCATCAAATTAAAGTACGCGCATCAAGGCGGCCGCAATCCGCCGGTAGTAGTAATACACGGCACTCAGACCGATTCCCTGCCCGGCGCCTACAAACGCTATTTGATGAACTATTTCCGCGACCAGCTGCGACTGACGGGTACACCGATACGCTTGGTATTCAAGTCGCCGGAAAACCCGTTTCAAGGTCAGAAAAATCCACTAAGCGATCGCCAAGTTAAAAAACGCAAGCGCTTGATCGATTTCAGTAAACGAAAAAAATAACAACTCAAGATACCTGGAGCATTCCTATGGCAACCATTACTTTCCAAGGCAAACCTATCAACACTGTCGGCGATTTACCGGCGGTTGGTACGCCAGCGCCGGATTTCCAGCTAACCAATCGTAAAATGCAGGATGTGGGTTTGGCCGAGTTCGCCGGCAAGCGCAAAGTGCTGAATATTGTCCCCAGCCTGGATACGCCAACCTGCGCCACCTCGACCCGTAAATTCAACGAAAAAGCCGCGCATCTGGATAATACCGTGGTGCTGGTAGTGTCAGCCGACCTGCCGTTCGCGCAAGTACGGTTTTGCGAAGTCGAAGGCATCAAACACGTCGTGCCGCTCTCCAGCTTCCGTTCCAAATTTGCCCACGACTATGGCGTCGAACTATTGGACAGCATTTTGGCCGGCCTGACCGCCCGCGCCATCGTCATCATCGACGAAAACGACAAAGTGATCTATACCCAGTTGGTCAGTGAAATTGCCGACGAGCCCGATTATGTCAGCGCGTTGGCCGCGCTGCATCAACCTTAAATCCAGCGCGCCGAGCCCGACTTTCAGCTCGGTGCAAAGAACAGGCTAAAGATCTATCTACGGCCGGGCTACTCCTAGCCGCAGAGATTATTAAGCCTTGGTCTGGCGTTCCGCCTGATCGTACATCGCGCAAAATAGCTGAATAACGACAAAAATCATGGTCCGGGTGGTGCGCAGCGCATCCGGATCAGCCGGGCTTTCGGCGACATATTCGCTGATCGTTTCGTCCATGAATTTAACCAAGTCAGGTTGCGAGTTGCTGTCGATCAGGCGCTCGGTAAATCGATTCTGAAATTTATCGCGAAACTTCGTATCCATCTGGTTACCCGGCATGAATGCCTGCAACTCGGCATCGAGTAAGGCGGCGGTGTTCTGTAACCATTCCATGCTCAAGACCCGCTGATCCGGCAAATCGCCGAAAGCATGCTTGAATACGCAAATTACATCGAAGCAAAGATCCATGAATAGATTTGCCAAATTTCTATCCTTGTCGGCAATCAACGCCGAAAACACGCCAAAGACGGTTTGCGCCAACGCCGGTTGCTCGGTTTGGAATTGCTGAAGTATGGCTCGGCCAGCATTTTCATCCTGACTTTTGGCGTATTGCAGGGCCTGATACAACTCTCGGTCAGTTAATTCACGCATCGTCATTTCTAAATAAGTTCAACAAATATCCAGGCGATATAGTATCAAGCCACTGCCTGATAACGGATATTTATAATGTGTAGAACTATTCACTCGGTCCTTAAATAGCGGCTCTCCCGCATACGCAGCAATCAGGTATTTTCAGAGGTTTTGTTTAGTTAACCAGCGTATGACCGCGTTGACGCATGCAGGTTTTAAATGCCCGTTTAAAGCCTTCGTTAGCTTTGTATCCTTCCCACAGTCCGGCGGGAATAGCCAAAATAGCACCACCGGCGGCACCGGTTGCGGCGCTGCCGGCTATCGCACCGACTGCCGCGCCGCCCGCCGCACCGGTAACCGCACCGACACCCGCACCCATACCGATTTCTTTGGTAATATCGGACGCTTGCTCAGCAAGCGACTTGCACTCGACCATGTCACGCTGCGCGGTTTCCGGCTGTTGGTCCAAGCGCGGATCGATGATCGGATGCCAACCACTCATGGATGCGCAGCCGCTGGTTAATGTGGCAAGTACCAACATAGTGGGTAAATATTTTTGTGTCATTTTTTCTCCAAAACAGACATGTTTAAATCGTTAGATAACATTTCAGCATTTATGCTTAAGACATAGAGCGATGCCGCTGCGGGATGGACACCGCGGCACGCATTAGAAGTGATAAAGTTGCGGGATATTACTGCCGGCTGGTTTGTACCATTCCTTAAAATCTATCGGCAGTTCAAATAAGGGCGCTGTTATGCAATATTTTAAGATGCCGTCAATGGCAACATACGTGCCGCCGCCAATGCGTTTTTCGCCAAGCTGTTGATTCAATAAAGTATTCGAGTCGCACATAATCACTCCACAAGTTATTCGCTTGCGGAAAATTCTAAGTTTGGCGACTTAAAATCTACTTAAGCTTTGATTAGGATCCGGTTAAAAGCAGCCGGCTATTTAGACCGCGCCGAACCGGCGTCATGCTCGGAAAGGCTTTGCAAAACCTGGTTAAACAGGCAGTATATTCAAATGAATACCCTCACCCAGCTCCAGACAGATATCAACACGCGCGTAAAAACCATCCGCGACGGCCAACCCGATTGGCTATGCCGCCAGGGTTGCGATGGCTGTTGTCGACGGCTTGCCGCAGTACCCAAAATCACCGCAGAAGAATGGCATTGTCTGCAAGAGGGTCTAATGGCCTTACCCCAAGAACAACTTAAGGAAATCAGCAAAGAGATAGCCGTGCTGGCCGGCCAAGTATCACGCCCGGTCATCTGCCCTCTGCTGGACCAAGCGAAAGGCGCCTGCCTGGTCTATGCCCACCGCCCTATCGCTTGCCGGACTTACGGTTTCTATGTCCAGCGCGACCAGGGGCTTTACTGCAAGGATATCGAATTGCTCGTTACCGATGGCGCGCTGAACGAAGTAGTGTGGGGCAATCATGACGGCATCGATCATCGACTACTCGCTCTAGGCGAGTCGCGCGAATTGCCGGAGTGGTTTGCGGATTGGTCTCTAGCAGACCTGAAATAAGGCTCCTGCCTCGCAGTGAGCTAATTGAGGGCAATGCGAACAAATGCTTGCCATTTCCGACAATAGATCATTCTGCCTTTCCTCCTGAATTTGCCGCAACAAATACGCATTGAATTTATTGTCGGGTGGCTTGATATAAAGCGGATAGCCTAGCCCGAGTAACAAAGTGCTGGCGAACTGGGCTTTGCGTCCGCCATTGTCTATCATCGATTCCTCTTCCAAAAATCGCGCAAGTGGGCAATTTTGCCCGAAGTCTATTTTGCTCATTACCGTATGCTTTTTACATAAATTCATGTAAAAAGCATACGGTAATGAGCCAAAAAAATAACCACCTGTATATGGTAATTATTTAGCACATATATGCCAATCACATAAAATCGAAGAGCTTGGATGCGCTACTTGGTAGTAATCAGACCGTGATCGATGGCAAAGCGCGTGACTTCGGCCGTGCTGTGCAGGCCTAGATTTGCCATCAGGTTCCTGCGGTGCGAGATGACCGTTGGCGTGGCTAGGTGTAGCTGTCTTCCGATTTCGGCAGAGGTCATTCCCGTAGCAATCATCCCGAGAATCTGCCGCTGCCGCTTGGTCAGACTTTCGGCTGCTTTAACGTTTTCTGCCTTAGAGGTTAAAGGCGATGAACTTTCGCGTATGAGCGATTCAATCCGCTTCAGCAAGTCCACACCTTCTTCATTCAGGCGCTTGCGTTGGCTAATATCCAATATCGTGCCGACCATGCGTAGCGGGTTATTTTGCCTGTCCCGAAGGGTAACCCTGCCTCTTGCTTCGACCGATACCCAATGGCCATCCTTGTGCCTCAACCGGTGTTCGCTTTCGAAGCTGACGGTTTCACCCTGCAAATGCGCTGAGATTTTCTGTTTGAAGTGTTCAAGGTCCTTGGGATTGACCAAATCCATCCAGTCGTCTTCGTTGTCGCCCAACTCCTCCTTGTTGTAGCCGAGTAATTCGAACCAGCGATTGCCTGTTGTGACTTTACGTTCAGGAATATGCCAATCCCATAAAACCAATCCCGATGCCGCCAGCGCCATTTCGAGTTGTTCCTCGCTTTCTGCCAGCGCCATTTCGGCCTGCTTTTGCTCGGTAACATCCTGGCCCATGCCCATCCATTCGAGAATGCGGCCTTGTCTATCGCGAACCGGCACCGCACGCACGTTCATCCAGCGCCATACGCCATCATGGCGGCGAATGCGGTGTACGTTCAAGAACGGTTCGCCGCGCTCGACTGCGGATTTCCAGAGCGCCGCAGCCGCTTCGACATCGTCGGGATGCACGACCTTGGCCCACCCCGCGCCGAGCATTTCTTCCGCCGTCTGGCCGGTGAATGCCATCCACGCCGGTTGGGGGGCAACCTGAAGACCATTGGCAGGGCAGAACCATGTCACGACACTGGTTGCCTCCACCAGCGTTCGGTAACGTTCCTCGCTTGCCTGCAACTTGGTCAAAGCTTCGTGCTGGGCTGCAATGTCGCGACCAACCGACTGAATTTCCTTGAGTATGCCGCCAATATCGTAGAATCCTCGATTGATGAATTGCATCCAGCGCAGTTCGCCCCCAGCGACATACACCCTGTTCTCGATGGTGACGACGGGGTGGTCCGGCGACATCTCGCTTAGCCTGGCCTCGATCATGGGAATATCGTCGGGATGGGCTGCCGGATGCCAGCGATGACCAATCAACTCGTCGGCGACTTTGCCGAAAACCCGACAAAAAACATCATTGACGAACAGAAAGGTTCCGTCAGGCAGGAACCGACTGATAACCTCGGTCTGATCTTCCACGACTGACCGATAGCGGGACTCGCTCACTTCTAGTTTTTGAAGACCTTGATAGCTTGCGGTTCTATCGACGATTGCCCCCACGGCCACATCAGAGCAATCCCCGAAACTTGAAATATTGAATTCATACCAACCCGTCGAGCCATCCTTGCGCTTCTGCGGGATGATGCCGGTATAGGTGCTGCCCTCCGCAATAGCAGCGTAAGCCTCACGCCCGAATGCCTCATAGCTGTCCTGGTCAAGAAACAGGTTTCGGGTAGCCTGCCCAATTAGTTCATCCGGCTCGTAAGCAAAAATACGATGCATGGCCGCGTTGGCCCAAACGATGTGCCTATCCTTAATTATCGCGATGGCGATGAAATCACTATTCAGGATTGCGGCTGATTGACCAATTGATTTTTCGAGCATGACGCAGACCCGGCTTGTAGATAGCCAAGTATTTTGCCAGAAGGAACGCTTTAAGCGTCGAGTAATTGCCCCACTTTTCTATTCTAAGCATAAGGCTAGGGAAATGAGGGAACCCACGAGTTGAGTTCCCATGCCTATTTGCTAACCCGGCCCTTAAATATTGTCGCTCCAGTCAAGGCGGGAGCGACAATATTGGCTTCGCTGCGCAGTCTAAACGGCTCCCGCCTTTGCGGGAATGAAGGCCCCAGGTAATTAAGGGCCGAGTCAACAATATCATTCAGCAGGCGGTGAATGATGGCTATTGTGACCGGGTATGTCCGGATTGCCGTGGTCCTGGGTTTGGGCATCGAACCACTCATGCAGGGCCTGAACGAATTGGGGGTATTCGGTGGAAAAATGAATCTGTCCGCCGTTATCCAAAGCTTGATATTGCACTTTAATATCATCGGCTTTAGCCGTTTTTAACTGCGCCAGCCCCGGCATTGCCGCACCGTGCAAACGTTCGGTGACAGAATAATCGCCTGCTTTATATTGCTCGGCCCTTTTTTGCAAATGCGCCTGGATTAATTTGATTTGCGAGGTGTTGTCCGCCGATTTGATTACCACATGCTGGACGCCGCCGTGAACCGTTTTGGTAAAGGTTTGTACCGTCCCCTTCACCGCGTAAGGCACTATTGTCTGTAATTGTTCTTGATTGATGGGTTTAGCGGGCGCATGTTCAATGGCTTGCACGACGATAAGGCATTGCAAAATGCCCAGTATTATTAATAGATAGTGTTTCATGGCGATACTCCGAGTAAGTTAACATTCATCCTGAACACTGAGTTTTTATCCGGTCGTTCAATACCGTTTGCTCCGGGCTTGCCGGAAGATATAGCCCACTTGGCTTCGATAAACTTAGCCGGAGCGGGATACCGGTAATAAAGAGGGCCGGATTAGCAACTTAGTAATTCGCTGGCTCCATACTTCATACACAAAATGCGTTTTAGCAAAATCCATAAGCTTTCCATTGGCCGAATTGATTGAGGCGCTCGACATTGTCGGGTAAAAACACATGTACCTGATTACGGCCTTTTTCTTTGGCTCGGTAACACGCGCTGTCGGCGTTATTTAAAAACTCATCAACATCTCGAACAGTACAGGTCACCGCGGCTACTCCGATACTGGCGCTAACGGTAAATTCGGTACCCCCCCAGTTAAATTTGAAATTGCGTAGGCTGTCGCAGAGTTCATGGGCGATATTGCGTGCCTGGTCAAGTGTGGTGTGTTCCAGCAACAACGCGAACTCGTCACCGCCCAGCCGGGCCAGAGTGTCGCGTTGCCGCAGTTTGGAGGACAAAACGGCACTTATTCTGCGCAATAATTCGTCCCCGGCTGCGTGTCCGCAGGTATCGTTAACCTGCTTGAAATGATCCAGGTCGATATAACAAAGCGCGTGTTGAAAATAGCCGGGGCGGGCACTGGCCAATACTCTGGCCACACGTTGTTCGAAGGCTGTCCGATTGACTAGTCCAGTCAAAGGATCGTGACTGGCCTGATAGGCCAAACTCCGAATTTTGGTGTGAGATGCGGACATGTCCCAAAACACCAGCACCACGCTGTCGACAAATCCATCCAGCGCGACCGGATAAAACGAATATTCGACCGGAAGTGAACCGCCATCCTTGCGCTTAAAACTGGCGACACTGCGCTGAGCGGCTATATCGCGGGCAAGATCGGGCGACCTGAGAGCTTCCAGGGCTAGTGTTAAATCGTCAGCTAGCATGGTGATTATGTCTTGCCCCAGAGCGTCTTCTTCGGAATAACCCAACATTTGCAACGCGGCCCGGTTAACGAAGCTGCAACGACCATTCGCATCCAGACCGACAATACCTTCGCCGGCCGAGTCCAGCAGTAAGCGAAAGCGCCTCTCGCTGTTGCGCGCCTCGGTATTGGCGTGTTTGAGCTTAACTAAGGTGGCGTCAAGGCTGGCATTGGCGGACTTGAGGATCGCGCATTGTTTTTCCAGTTGTTCCGTACGCTTAAATACCAGTTCCTCCAGGCGTTGCCGGTAATAGCTCAGTTCCTGCTCGGTTTCCTTGTCTTTGGTAATGTCCACAAGCACACCCTGCAGAAACAAACTATCGCCAGCTTCATTCCGCACCACATTGGCTTCGTCCAGAAACCAGCGATGGTGTCCGTCGTGATTGCGTAATCGGTATTCGCATCGCAAAGGCGCATGATGTTCATAGGTATAGGCGTAGGCTTCCACGGTCACGGCCAGATCGTCCGGATGCACCTGCTTAAGCAAACCTTGCGGATCATCAAGCCAATCTTGCTGGGTATAGCCCAATTGAGAAATTTGCGGGCTGACATATAACAGCTTTACCGGCGTTTCCAGCGATGCGATATAGGTGATGACCGGCATTTGTTCTACCAAGCTCCGGTACTTAGCTTCCGCCTCACGCAATTGATCCAGGGCTTCGGTCTTCTCCGCAAGCATTTGTTGTTCATGCTGCATTCGGCAAACTTCAGTGGGCGATTCGGCGTCCGCGTTGCTAGTGCAGTCATCAGATTTGTCCGCGACAAAGGCCGCATCATCCGATGCTATCTGCATCAGGATGGACACCTTAGCCTGTTTGACCGTTTCCGCTTGATCAGCGAAGTTGCCAGTGTCCAGCATATCGGGTAATTGCCGGTCCCAGCGCATTCGTTCGGGCTGACGGTCTTCAGCGAGTTTGAGACCGTGATGACTGGGTTCTTCCTCGCAAAATACCGAATCGTGATCTTGAAACGCCGCTAAGGAATGTTTGTTAGCCATCCGATTGGCAGGATCGTAGTCCATAACTAGTAAGCAGCTATTGGCTTTGGCTGATGCAGTGTTCATAAAATCGCCCCCTATCGGTGACTGGGTTTCAATAGCCTGAGTGACCAGACAAAATCACGGGGCGATTTTTCAGCGCCGGTAGACTTTATCAGCCAAACGCGTAGCGCTTCCTGAGATCTTTGACATGTCCATAAGACGTTATTGCAGTAATAGGTTTGGACAGCGGCGACAGCTTAGCGCTAATAGCCACTAGCCGAGCAAACTCGTTTTTGATGACCTGGTAACACTCGCAACTTTGCGCTTCCAGGCCGGCGCGCTCCAGCACGCTGATGTGCCCACGGCAATACCGAATCACCCCGGCTTGCTGTAATTTCCCGGCAGCCTCGGTGATGCCTTCGCGGCGCACGCCCAACAGGGTGGCGATGGATTGTTGCGTTATCGCTATCTCGCTCCCAATCTGCCGGTCCAGGATCATCAACAGCCAGCGCGAGAATTGTTGATCAATTGAATGGTGCCGGTTGCAGGCGGCTATCTGCGTCATATGCGTAATCAATGCCTGGGTATAGCGGAGTAACATGCCATGTAACGCGCCGCTACGCTGTCCACCTATCCGTTCAATTTCCTCCTCAAATAGACTCCTGCGCAAACGATAGGCATAGCCCGGTATGACCACGACAGCTTGATGCGGCATGGATTCCCCACCCATGAACAGCGAAATGCCCAGCATGCCTTCGTTGCCGATCAAGGCCAGTTCGCTGGAGGCGCCATTCTCAGTAAAGTAAAGCTTGGCTATCACGCCGGTGACTGGAAAATAGACATAACGCAGTGATTCATCCGGTTCACAGAGCACATCGCCGCAACGCATTTCAACCCGTTCCAGTAGTTTTGAAACGTACGCGTAATTGGCTTCGGGCAGCATGGCGAGTAGCTGGTTTTGTCTTGGCTGGTCCATTTCACTCATCAGTTATTTCCGGATTGTTTGGCGAGGGCTGCATCAGGTATTCATATTGCTGAAACGGGAAATCCATACCAACATGGCGCGTTTTAACACAGCGGCTATCCGGTAAAAATACGTACTGCTACTTAGGCGGAAATCTGATTATTCACCTTGCCCGCAGATTCCCTATACTCGCCAAGCTGTAAACACTGCGGAGCGAATTCGCTGAAAGTTGCAAATGGGCAAAAGCGACCGAGCATTGAAGATAAGTTTGACAGGGTCAATTTTTCGCCAGCATACTTCTTCGCGAACTGGGGCAAGAAGCCAAGTCCATGCATAGCTCATCACAAACTAAGGCTGGCTATTTCGGCTATGGCCGGATAAAAACCCGGTTGCTAACGCCCTCTGTTGCCGAAACAGGGCTTACCGGCTACCCACATCCGCACAATACTGCTTGAGTGACACCCATCGAAGATAAGCCCGAAGCGGTCTCAATGCTATCCCAACTGGAAGATGACTCATGACTGACGAGCGTTACAAGTCTGCAAACACTGCAAGTCCATTTAGACCAGAAGTGGAGAACAGACACCCAAACTCAAAAAAAACCTCCTGTTCCCAGGATGCTCCAGAGACAATCTTGCAAGAACTGCAAGTGCGTCAGATTGAATTAGAGACCCAAAATCAATCGCTGCTTCAGGCCCAACATACACTTCAGCAGTCGCGAGACCGCTTCCAGCATCTTTACGATTTCGCCCCGCTCGCCTACCTCACACTCAGCCCGGACCATCTAATATCCGCCATAAACCTCGCCGCCGCGGCATTGTTGGGTGTTGAGTGCCAAAACGTAATTGGCCGTGATTTTTCAAACTTGATTGCCGATCAGAGCCGCGATTTTTGGCAAAGGCGTTTATTGCAGATTCAGCAAAGCAGAGAAAATCAATCTTGCGAATTGCACATGCTGCGTGGCGACAACACTGCATTTCCTGCCAGACTCGACTGCCTAATGGTCACCGATCTCGCCGACCAGCCGGAACTGCGCATTACCCTCACCGACCTCACTCGACAAACACAAGCAGAATCATCGGTGCAGGCGCAAAGCCCGACGCTGTGCGCGGCGCTTATACAATCGGCGCGGGATGCAATCGTCTGCATCGACGCAAAATACCGTATCGTATTATTCAATCCCGCAGCCGGCAACCTGTTCGGCTGCCGCGCGGATCAAGCCATTGGCGACGCTATCGAACACTTTATTCCGGCTGGTTTTCCGGCAATTTATTCAGCACCAAAATCGGGAGACGCTAGCGATCATCTGGCGAACGAACTTCTCACAGTGACCGGTGTGCGCGCTAACGGCGAAGAATTTCCGATGGAAGCCGTCATTTCCGAGATAGACACTGGCGGGCAAACCTTGTATTCCCTCATTCTGCGCGATGCGGACGGGCGCAGCCTCCTGCAAGCCGGACGTCATTTGCAGGATCAACTGTCCAAAGTGGCGGCTTCCGTACCCGGCGTTATTTGTTCGTTCCGTTTGGCTGCGGATGGTTCAGCCAGCATGCCTTATGCCAGTCAGGCGCTTGAATCCCTGTACGGACTGGCTCCCGAAGCGGTGGCCGAGGACTTTAGTCCGGTATTTGCCAGAGTTCATCCCGACGACATCAAACTTATCAACGAAACCATCAGCGAATCGGCGCGCAGCCTTGAACCTTGGCGCGACACCTTCCGCTACCAACATCCCAGTAAAGGCGAAATCTGGATAGAAGGGCATTCCATGCCGATGCGTGAACAGGGCGGCAGCATTTTATGGCATGGCTATCTTCAAGATATTACCGCGCGAAAACAGGCTGAATCGGTATACCGCGATCAGGATAGGGAACTGCAACTGATCATGGATGCCACGCCGGCGCTGATCGCCTATTTGGATGTCGATTTTCGCTATGTGCGCGTGAATGCGACTTACGAACGCTGGTTCGGCATCTCTCCGGAACAGGTTATCGGCCGCACCGTGCCGGATATTCTGGGTGTCTCGGCGTGGGACATCGTCCGCCCGTATCTGGAACGGGCATTAGCGGGCGAGCAGGTGAGCTTTGATCAACAAATCCCCTATGGCAGCGGCAAACCCCGCTGGGTGCATGCGACCTATATTCCTAATGCTGATGAAACAGGACGGCGGAAAGGTATTGTGGTGCATGTTATCGACATCGAAGAGCGCAAACAGTCCGAGCAGAAAATTGCCCTATTGAACCAACGCTTGCAGCGCCGCGTGGAGGAAATGCAGGTTATTTACAACACGGTACCCATTGGACTCGCCATCGCCGGCGACAATAGCGGGCAACATATCCGCGGAAATCGGGCTAATGAGCAAATGTTAGGCTTACCCCCTACCTCGGAACTATCGCTGTCCAGCGGGAACCCGCCGGCCATCACGGTATTGCAAAACGGCTATCCGTTGGCCGCCGAGGATCTGCCGATCCAGCGTGCTTGCCGGGGAGAAGTGGTGACCGACGAGACTCTGGATATAGTCCGCCCGGACGGCAAAGTCATTACCGTGGTGTCCAATGCATCGCCATTGCTGGACGATAAGGGTCAACCGCGCGGGGCCGTCGGGGCATTTTTGGACATTACTCCGCTCAAAGTGGCTGATGACGCCCTGCGCCGCAGCGAGGCTTTCGTGCGCTGTATTTTGAATTCACTGCCCGCGCATGTGGCAGTGCTGGATGATAGCGGCTTGGTGACTACAGTCAACACGCCTTGGGATTGCTTTGCTATCGAGAACGGCGGTTCGTCCAGTCAATTGTCGGAAGGCGCCAACTACCTTGAGGTTTGCCGTCGTTCGTCGGCAGCAGGCGACCGGGACGCGCAGAAGGCTTTGACCGGTCTTGAAAGCCTGATAGCGGGGCATCAGCCGGAATTTATGATGGAATATCCGTGTCGGACCGCGCTTGGCGAGCTATGGTTTATGATGCATGCCAAACGTATTACCCAAGGTTTCCAGGGCATGATTATTACCCATGTAGACATTACCGAACTGAAGCGCACCCACGCGGAATTGCGGCATACCGAGACCCGTCTGGCGCTGATCATCGACGAAGTGAACGCCGGTTATTGGGACTGGGACTTAGTGTCGCAAACCTTATTTCTCTCGCCGGAATGGAAACGGCAAATCGGTTTTGACGATCATGAGTTGCTAAACCGCTGGGAAGAATGGGAATCTCGATTGCATCCGGATGATCGGGCATGGGTCTTGGCAAGCACCGAAGACTATCTCGCCGGCCATCAGTCGGCTTACGAACTGGAATTCCGCTTGCGCCACAAGAATGGCTCCTATCGCTGGATCCATACGCGCGGCAGCTTATTGCACGACAAAAATAACCGGCCTTATCGACTGCTGGGCATCAATTTCGACATCACCGACTACAAATTGACCCGGGAATTGAGCGAACGCCGAAATCGGATGGAACAGTCATTTCGGGTATCGCTGGCGACACAGACGATAGCGGCGATTGCCCACGAACTTAACCAACCCCTGGCCGCCATTTCCTCGTATGCCGATGTGGCGTTGCGCCTATACCAATCAGAAAAACCGGATGCGCAAAAACTCAAGCACGTGTTGGAAGCCTGCGTGCAACAAGCTCAGCGTGCCGGCGAAGTCATACGGCAGCTATTCAGCCATTTGAATAAAACCGAGACCGTCGGCGAACGGGTCGATATTAACTTTTTAGTGACAGAAGCCTGCGCATTTGTAAAAAACGACAGAACCTTAGACACGTTTAACATAGAACTGGACCTTGCTGTCGACTTACCGCAGACGACGGTCAATGCACTGCAAATTCAAAAGGTGCTGGTCAATCTGATCAGCAATGGTCTGGAAGCGATGCAGGAACACGGCAAGCTGTCCGAGGTATTGCGCGTAACCACCGGCCGTTACGCCGACGATCCTGATATGGCAATAGTTTGTGTTTGTGACAGCGGTAAAGGCTTGGCGGATGCCATTGCCCTGAAAACCCTGTTTCAACCTTTTTACTCGACTAAACCCGCGGGCCTGGGAATGGGCTTGGCCATCAGCCGCGCCTTGATTCAAGCCCATGGCGGCAATATGTGGGCGGAGCGGAATGTCGGCGACGGTCTGAGCCTGTTCTTTACCTTACCGTTTGCAAAATGAATACTCAGCCCTGCGTATTCGTAGTGGACGACGATGATGCGGTCCGCGATAGTCTGGGTTTGGTATTTGAAACCGCGGGCCTCGCGTATCAAACATTTGCCAGCGCCGAATGCTTTCTGGAACGCTATTGCCCGGACCAGCCCGGCTGTCTGGTGCTGGATGTCAACATGCCGGGACTGGATGGTCACGAGCTGCAAGCCGAACTCATCCGCCGCCACATCCACCTACCCATCATTTTTCTGACCGCGTATGGCGACATACCGATGACGGTGCGCGCGATGAAGGCGGGAGCTGTTGATTTTCTCACCAAGCCGGTCAGTACCGATCTGTTGCTCGACAGGGTACAGGCAGCGCTACAGATTGAAATCAACACTCACGCACAGGCCATAAAAGGACAAGCGCAGTGTAATCGGCTAAGCGGTCTGACTTCACGTGAACTGGAGATTATGGAGATGGTGGTGGCCGGCCTAACCAACAAAGAAATAGCCCGGCGCTTGGGCATTAGTCACCGTACGGTTGAAATCCACCGCGCCAAAGTGATGGAGAAAACCGGCGCGACGAATCTGCTGGAACTCGCCCGGATCTATGAGGCCTGCCGACTGTGAGTGCATCTATCCCGTTAGTCAGGCCCTTCACTATCCTTGTTTCCACGCCGGCGGAGCCTAATAATTATAGATAGCCCCAAATGCACGCTATTAATAGACCTGATGAATATTACTAATTTAACAAATCCTGTTTTTTGGCTTAACGTATGCCAACGTCAAGTAAAACCCCATATACAAGACTCGTTAGCAATACCAAATCCGAAAATAGGTGTAACGATGGCTAGAGAAAAACTTACTACCGCTCAAAAAAACCTACTGAATAAATGCCCTAAGGAGTGGGCTGTCGTACCGGTTGGGTCCACTAATAAAACATTGATTGCGCTGATGAAAAAAGGCTTGGTTGATTCGCGGCTATTAATTAATACATTGTTCCCGGAGCTCTCCAGATGCGAATGGCGCATAGCTCCATAGCCGCCAAAACAGCAAAGGCTTTGCCATAAAAAAGCTGTTGCAGGCCTACCTTATTCGGCGGAATAAGGCATAGCCAACAATTTCTCCCGGGTTTCCATCAGCAATGTCAACGCCGTTTTGCAGGTTAGGCATCGGTGTAGTGGCCTTTCGTCGGACCAACAACTTATTACAAAACAAAAAACCGCAGTGTAATAGCAGCCGAATTTTTAGCTCGACACCCAAATTGTTGACTATGGACGATCAACTGCTGCGTTTACCGGGAACTTTGTCCAGTAATATGACATCGGAGGATTAAGTTTGATTGAGCATTTTGGCGAGTGCATTTAAAATCCCGACCTAAATACTCAGATTTTCTTGGGAAGTTTATTATTTTGGTCGAATGTTATTTAGGAACTATTTTTTCAACATCAATTCGCCGGTTGTCCTCTACAGCATTCGTGTATGCGGCGGCATAGGTCAGTGGTAGCCACTATGATGACTAGCGATGATTCGGCGCGCCGCCGAGGGGCGCGCCGTCAGCAAGAACGTCGGACTAATCCGTTCGCCTTCAACTCAGCGGAGTGGATCGCTTTCGTTCAGCAACAATATGTGCTGTGGCCAAAACAAGACCGACGGGTATTAGATCGCCGGCGCGCCGAGCGCCGCGAGATTGATCGTCGCGCTGGAATGCGCGACGCGGAGCGGGAAATCCCGTTTCAACGCACCCGCTGGTTTTCGGCTGAGCATATCCTCAACGACGAAGAAAAGCTGATGATTCAGGCTTTATTTGCGGAAGAAGACTAGCCTGACACGGGCCGCATCAGCGCAGCACGATGTCCGCCGGATGCCTGACCTGCAAGGCAAAACGCTGTTTCGAGCGTCTCACCCAGCCCCTCACTTCCACGTCTTTGCCTACATAGGTTTCCAGCGGCGGAAACAACCCCGCAGATATTGGCTCCACGCTAATGGACACCGTATCGGAGAATTGCAGATAACTGTGTTTGGCGGTCTTTTTGACCCCGCGGATACGTCCGGTCAGGCGCTTCCAGCCCTGATAATTATTTTCATCGAGCAGCTCCGCAGCCAGCGGCGCATAGGCCTCTTCACCCCAAATCCCCAGCCTGGCTTGCTCGGCACTGCGCTGAGCCGCAAGCAAGGTGTCGAGATATTTGAAGTTCGGCGGGTAGATATTCACCGTCGCCAAACCGCGTTTCACCAGCTCCAGATTGATATGCTCCTTGTCTTCGGTAAACACGTAGGCCAAGGTGCGCTGATATTTGTCCTGTTTTTCCACATCGCCTTGCAGGAATACCTTCCGCTGCTCCAACTTTTGCTTCAACCAGGCCTTGGCCTGCTCGCCGCCGGCTTCGGCTGACTTGTTACGACCGGCAACCTCCGGCGTATTGATCCCTAAAAAACGGACTTTCCGGCCGTCGCTTAGTAAGATAGTATCGCCATCGAACACCTTTTCTACCCGGTAATACGCGACGCCTGGATCGATGCTTACAACTTTGGCGTTTTCATTGCCATGATCAGCATAATGGCGGCGACCTTGCTGATCGGTCCATTGATAGACTTCGGCGTTCAGTAAAGCCGGCAATAACGCCAACAGCCAAAGACAGTGTTTAGTGCTTTTCATCATTTTTTTCGATCACCATGACTAACCAACAGATTATCGCCGCCACTCAGGCTTGGCTAAAAACTTTTGTTATTGAATACAATATTTGCCCGTTTGCCCGCCGCGAGCAGGAAAAAGACAGTATTCGCTATCAGGTCGTGTCGAGCAACAGCATCGAGGATAGCCTGGAAGCGGTGATTGCCGAGTGCGTACATCTCGATTCCGAACCCGACACCGAAACTACCTTGTTGATATTTAGCGAGGCGTTTGCCGACTTTGAGGATTTCCTGGATTTGCTGGCTATCGCCGAGCAATTGCTGATCGATCAAGGCTACGAAGGCATCTACCAATTGGCTAGTTTTCACCCGGACTATTGCTTTGCGCAAACGCCGACAAACGACCCCAGCAATTACACCAACCGCTCCCCTTACCCCATGCTGCATCTGATTCGCGAGGACGGTATCGAAAAAGCTGTCGCTAGTCATCCCGACCCGGAGGGGATTCCCGATCGCAATATAGCGCTTACCCGCGAATTGGGCCTGGAAAAATTGCGGGCGATTGTAAATGCCTGCTACCAACAGTAGCGGAAACCTTTGCCCTTATGCGTTCGGTTTTCTCGTTTCAAAATTAGCAGCGTTCTGATAGCAAGGCGGCGTCGCAAAATAAGCCTGTCGAATTGTTCTTACGGTGGGATTGGATAAGGCCATTCACTATGGAATTCGTCTCGCGCCAGTTTATGCGCGACGATCTCATCACGGCTCAACTTGGTTCCTTTGGGTATTGATAGCCATCCCATTCGCAGAGACCGGAAGCCCCTTACCCCAGCTGGACGATGCCGGCAAATTGGCAAGCACTTCATGCCTCACCAAGGCTGAGCTTGCCTGAATATCGGCAATTGACTGTCGCAAGGGCCTGTTGCAAGACCATGCGACCCGAATTCATGACTAAAAAACCTCCTTGAAAATCAGGACCGTTCAATGAATAAGCCTACCCATTAGCCTATGCCGATTACGCGGCCATTTCGCCGGCTTTTTAGCAATTGCCGGATTTAGATGATAATTTATAGCCGGGAGTGACACATGAAACAACGTTTTCCAAGAATATCCGCTTTTGGTTTGGCAATCGCCGCGGGCTTGGTCGGTATCTTGGGATTTGCGGCGCTGATGGGTTTGAGTCTGCAGCAAGAGCGCGATAGCCACATAGAACACGCGCGTATCGAAACGGCAAATATCGCTCTGGTCTTAGAGGGGCATGCACTGGCCACGATACAAAAAATCGATCTGATTCTGAAAGATCTTCAGGGGCATATTCGACCCGACGACATGCGCAGCAGCCAGTTCGATAACGCCGTTGAAAACCATGCTATGCGAGCCTTGCTGAAGGAAAAGGCCAAGGATATTCAGCAAGCGGCGGTAATCGAGATCGGCGGAATCCAGATATTCAATGCCAACGGCGATTGTATCTACAGCTCCATCGACGCTCAGCCGGCCATCAAAGTCACCGACAAAGAAAGCTTTCAAATTCATAGAAATCATCGCCAGATTGGCTTACACATTTCCCCGCCGGAAATATCCCGTACCTTGGGCATCTGGCATATATCCCTAACCCGGCGCATCGATTTTCCCGACGGCGGCTTTGCCGGGTACGTTAACGTCATTGTGCAATTGAGTTCGTTCGAAAGTTTTTACGCGACGCTGAACCTTGGCGAGCACGGCGCGGTTTTACTCCGCGACGAACAGATGCGGCTTTGGGCTCGCCATCCGCACCTGGAAGCCAATCTAGGCAAGGCCATGCCTAACCACCCCCTGAACCAATACGTTGCCAAGGGTATGGCCCACGGTTCCTACTTACAGGCCAGCCCGGCCGATGGCGTCAAACGCCTCTATAGTTTTCGGCGGGTCGGCGATTATCCCTTGTACGTGTTGGCCGCCATCGCCGAACAGGATTATCTGGCCGAGTGGCGAAAACATTTGGTTTGGTACGGCACGGCCGGACTCGTCATCTTGATCGCTTCGTTAGTGTTGGCGTTGGTTGCGCGACACAGCCGTTTGACATGGCAGAACAACGAAAGAAATTACCGCTACATCATCGAGAATGCACCGGTCGGCATTTTTCAGAGAAATTTTGAAGGTCAGTTTAGCTTTCTGAATCTCACTTTGGCACGCCAATTGGAATGCGACTCCGTCGATACCTTTCTGCAACGTTATGTTCCGGCCGAGAAGTTGTGGGCCGATCTCAATCAATTGAAGTCCTTTTATCAGTTGCTGCAGACAGATAAAGAGGTACGCGACTTTGAAGCGCAAGCGGTGCTCATAACCGGGCAAACCAAATGGTTCTCGATGTCCGCCTACCTGGATGAAGAAAGCGGACAGATCAACGGTTTTACACTCGACATTACCGAACGCAAGCAAGTCGAAGAACAGCTCAAAACATCGGAAGAGCGTCTGCGTATGACGATGGATGTGGCACAAATCGGCGTTTTCGATTGGGATGTCAAAAAAGACAGTTTCGAGGTGTCACCGATTTATTTCACGATGCTGGGCTATCAGGCGAAACCCGGTCCGGGTGATCGTAACGAATGGCTGGAGCGGCTCCATCCGGACGACAGGGCCGACATCGCTGAAAAAATTGGTGCCGTATTGTCGAAACGGGCCAATGCCTACAGTTACGAAGCCAGGATGCGCCATGCCAACGGCACCTATCGCTGGATAAGTGTTAAAGCGTTCTGCGTGCAGCGAGGCGAAGACGACATGGTCACCCGCATCCTGGGCATACGCATGGACATCACCGACCGCAAACGCTACGAAGTCGAATTGGAGCACTACAAAAATCATCTCGAACACTTGGTAAATGAGCGCACGACGGAGTTGTTGGACGCCAGAAAACAAGCCGACAACGCCAACCTGGCCAAATCCGATTTCTTGGCGAACATGAGCCACGAAATACGTACCCCGATGAACGCCATCATCGGCCTGACGCAACTGGCGCTGGATACCGAGCTGAACCAGAAGCAACGCGATTACCTCGGCAAGGTATTGAATTCGTCGCGAGCCTTGCTGGGTATTCTCAATGACATTCTCGATTACTCGAAAATCGAAGCCGGGCGCATAGACATCGAGGCCATCGAATTCAACTTGGAAGAAATACTACGGGCGACGGCAGACTTGTTCTCCATACGTGCCGATGAAAAAGGCCTCGAGCTGTTCATCGATATGGCGTTAGATGTGCCCGATCAGCTGCTAGGCGACCCGCTCCGCCTCAGCCAGATCATTAACAACCTGGTCGGCAACGCCATTAAATTCACGCAACATGGCGAAGTCCACCTTCGCGTCGAGGCACAGGAAAGGACGGACGATGCCATACGCCTGCGTTTTGCGGTGAGAGATACCGGCATCGGCATCACGGCCGAACAAGCCGGTCAGCTGTTTCAGCCTTTCGCGCAGGCCGACGCCAGTATCACCCGCAAATTCGGCGGCACCGGCTTGGGGCTGACGATCTCGAAACGCCTGGTGGAATTGATGGCGGGCGAAATCACCCTGGAGAGCGAACCCGAATCCGGCAGTACCTTTGCATTTACGGTTCGACTAGGCCTGCCGGCCGGCATTTCGTCAAGCGTGCAGACACCGGGCCGGCGTTTGCAGGATTTACACCCCATGCGCACCCTGGTAGTCGACGATCAGGAAACCTCGCTGACGATACTGCGCTCGATTTTGGAAGCTTGGCAGTTCGAGGTGGCGACGGCCCGGTCGGGCGAAACAGGTTTGCGCTTGTTCGCCGAAGCGGCGCGATGTGGCAAACCCTTCGAGCTGTTGTTATTGGATTGGAAAATGCCCGGCATGAACGGTCTGGAGCTGGCCGAGACCATAGCCGATAGCGAGCATAACAGCCGGCCGCCAATATCCATCATGATCACGGCTTATGAGCACGAGGCACTGGCCAAGTCGGCCGGCAACATTCGGGTGGATGCGATCATCGCCAAGCCGGTCACTCCCTCCAGCCTGCTCAACACCCTGGTTCAACTGCAACGAAACGAAACCAGCCAGCCTGTTCCCGTCGCCGAAGTTTTCAACGCCACCCGAACCAGGCTAGCAGCCATCCGTAGCGCTCGGATCTTACTGGTTGAGGATAATAAACTCAATCAACAGGTGGCACAGGAATTTCTCATTAAAGGCGGTTTGGAGGTCACGACTGCCAACAATGGCCTGGAGGCCTTGGATTGGCTGGAGAAATCTAATTTCGATGCGGTGTTGATGGACCTGCATATGCCGGTGCTGGATGGCCTGGAGGCCGCCCGCAGGATTCGCCAATCGGCGGCGTTAAAGGAATTACCCATCATCGCGATGACCGCGGCGGCGATGAATCAGGATAAAGAGGCCTGCTTAGCGGCCGGCATGAATGACCACATCGCCAAGCCTGTCGAACCGGAAGAACTTGCCAATGCGCTGGCGAGGTGGGTCAAACCCAAACCCGCTGCGGCGCAACAGGAAAAAGCTGTCGAGATTTGCCCGGATACCGAGGCAATTGCCAAACTCGAGAGCAATCTGCCAGGCGTGGCGGTGCAAGCGGCTTTGGCCCGACTGGGAGGCAACATCGCCCTTTACCGGCGCCTATTGCTCGCATTTGCCGAACAGCATCGGAACGCTGCAACGCTATTGCGCCAACGGCTTGCTGATGACAATTCGGAGCAACTGTTTTTCGTCGCTCACAGCCTGAAAGGCGAGGCCGGCAATTTAGGTTTCGGCGCGCTTCAATCCTCGGCCGACCGACTGTGCCGGATGCTCAAAAACGGTGAGGAGAGGAATTTGATGGCGCAAACGGAAGTACTTGCACAGGAATGCGAGGCCGCACTACTTTTATTGAGTCAGTCATTAGAAAATGCTGACGATAGACTGCTTGCCTCATCTATCGATTCAAAAGAACTGTTTAAAAATAACAACCTGATTCCCGAACTAAAGAAATTGCTTCGCCAGTTGAAAGCTAAGAATCTGGATGCCCGATATTCGGTCACCGATCTCGTCCGCAAGATAGGCGATCACGAACTAGCCTTGGAATTTGCGGAAATTGCGCAAGCGACACAAGAATTGCGCTACGATGCAGCGTTGATCGCATTAGAGAAACTCTTAGAACGAAATAGCTGGACAGACCATGAATAGCCAAGATAAACGACCAAAAATATTGATCGTAGACGACTCCTTAAATAATATCGAGGTGTTGAGCAACATCCTGGGCAAGGGATACAGCACGAGCTTTGCCAGCGATGGCGCCGAAGCTTTGGCGCTGATCGGCCGCGACGCGCCGGAACTGATATTGCTGGATGTCATGATGCCGGGTATCGACGGCTTCGAGGTTTGTAAGCGCCTTAAAGCCGACCCCGCGACTCGCGATATTCCGGTGATTTTTCTGACCAGCTTGGATAGCGCCGTGGACGAGGAGTGTGGCCTTTCGCTGGGCGCCGAGGATTTTATTCACAAACCGGCTTCCGCGCCGGTGGTGTTGGCCCGGGTCCATAATCATCTGGTCCTAGCCACCACCAGACGCGAGCTTAAACAGCATAACGAAAACCTTGAGCAATTAGTGGCCGAGCGCACGGAAGAGTTGTTCCGCAAAGATCGGCAGCTGATCGCCGCGCAAAGCTCCATCATCGCCGCTTTTTGTGCGTTGGCAGAGGTCAGGGACAACGAGACCGGCAACCATATACGCCGTACCCAACGATACGTGCAGCTGTTGGCCGAACGGTTAAGCTCTAATGCCCGCTATAGTCTCTCCGATGGAGCCATCGAGCTGTTGTTTAAATCCGCACCTCTGCACGACATCGGCAAGGTTGCCATTCCCGATGCGATACTGCTTAAGCCGGGAAAGTTATCGCCGGATGAATGGACGATTATGAAAACGCACTGCGAGGAGGGAAGGTCTGCCATCTTGTCGGCGGCACGGGATTTTGGCGACAGCGACTGGTCATTTTTGAATTACGCGGTGGAGATTGCTTATTGTCACCATGAAAGATGGGATGGCGCCGGTTATCCGCAAGGGCTTTCGGGAGAGCAAATACCGCTGAGCGCCCGTTTGATGGCAATCGCCGACGTCTACGACGCTTTGATTAGCAAACGCGTTTATAAAGAAGCGTATCCCCACGAAGAAGCTGTGCGACTGATCGCGAAAGGCCGGGGAACTCACTTTGATCCGGATATCACCGATGCCTTTTTGGCTATCGCCGAGGCATTCAATGAAACCGCTCAGCGCTACAAAGATGTCGGCGACGCCAAGCCTGCTATCGAAACCGAAGAACATTCACTATCAGCTAAATCCTGAAAGACCTAGCAAAGTTCGCCTTGCCGACACCACGAACGACCTGAACGATCAAGCCGGATTAATTCCGGCGCTCAAGTTTTTAGAACGGTTTCCAAGGCTGGATCAAACAGGTTGTTCCGCATTCACGCGGCAAAAATGGGAGCTATCAACTGGTCTTTGCGAACTGTTGATCTCGGCGGGCGGGATAGGCGGCGCCAAAGCGATGACCAAAGTACGCGCCGCATGGTCGATTGGGGTTTCGACCAAGATGCGCGAGCGGGTTTCAATTGCCGATGGAAACCGCTATCGGCCGCTTGTTTAATGTATCGATTTCAATCGAACGGCATCGGCGCCGATAACGCCTTTAACTTTCTATTCAATTAGTGCTTTTCACCCCTCGTCCGCAGAAAAAAAGGGTTGGCTATATTGAAAACCGCGCGGATGGAGAGCCCGACTCATGCGGACCTAAAACCCCGCTAAGCCGGTTCCCGCAGGGTATTAAAGTTTGAATGGCCCAATAATTTAAGAGTAGTAATCAAAATCCTCTTTTTTCTCTATCTTGAAGCCCGGCTCCACATTGATTTCAATGTCCTTGAGTTTGGTTTTTTCCGGTGCCGGCGTGGCACGGACCTCCTCCATAAACTCCTTGAACCATTGGGCATTGATCACGCCAGCCATATCTTCGTCTTGCAATATATTTTGTTCGTCGGGCAAACTGCCAAAGTCCCTGGCGGTTTGCAACGCAGCCAAGCAGGCATCGTTATCGCCGCGCAACGCATAAACGCAGGCCAAATTGTAAGCCGCACTGCCTTTTTGAATAGCACAGGCCTTTTCGAAAAAATCTTCCGCCAACTCGTATAGATCGGGTTTGGCTGCTTCCGAGCTAATGCGAGCCAATTCCATAAATGCTACGCCGCCGTCTATCGCCGCACCTAAATAGTTAGGCGAAATCAGCAAGCAAAAAGAAAACTTGGAAATGGCGTCTTCGTAAATTTCGATAGCGGCTTTCGGCTCCTGAGTCCGGGCCTCGTGCAATAAACCAAAACCCCAGTGATACAGCGCTTCGGAAACAATCAAATGGTCGGCGATGACATTAGCAAAGCCTTGATACGCACCCTTGTATAATTGCTCGGCTTTGCTGCCTTCGCTTTTACGGGCCTGGGCAACTTGCTTGATCGCCGCATCCAGGGTGGAACGCTTTTTAAATGAACTCAATAGCGACATCGATGAATCCTCACTTCTGTTTTATAAATCGGGTTACGATAAAATAGCTGGGCATACTACAACATCCCAACCGGAAAATGTTAATGAACGAGTCACTCCCCGATCTGGAAAAAGCCAAGGTGAATTTGGAAACCTCGTCCATTCCCTGGGCCGAGTTGCAACGATTTTTCGCAGCCGGACTGGCAATCTCGGTCGCAGAGGAGCTAGATCTGGTCGAAGTGGCTTACCAGTTTTCGCGCGACAATAAAACTCAGGTCGCACAATGGCTGGATGCCGGCCTAATCGGTCATGTTTCGGATCGACAGGCCGGCGAATGGATCAGCGCCAACAGCTCGGTTTGGGCTGTTGTCGTCAGGCCTTGGGTGCTAGTTCAGGCAAGTATTTGCGCGCCAGCCAATAATCCACACTGACAAACCTGCCGCCACCGAGAAAAAACAGCGCCAGCAGCATGATGAAATAGGTGGCGGCAAACTCAATCCCATTATTCAGTATTACCAAAGCGCCGTTTTCGGTCAGCCATTGATAGTCGCCCTGCGCCTGTAAAATTTCCTTGGCGCGCTCCAGGCGTTCTATCGCGCCTATCGTGCGTTCGGTGGCAAAAATACCGCTACCGGCCGCAATGGCCAGCCAACCGTTTTGAATATGGGCACTGATGGCGGCCACCACCATGATCACCATCAACGGAACGGTAATCGGTCGAGTAGCAAAGCCGAACAATAAAAACAAGGCGCCGACAATTTCAAATAGCGCCACCAAAAATACCAACACATAAGGCGCCGGCAAACCCAAGCCCCATTCAACATTACCGAACCATTCGGCCGTGTCGGAAAAATTGGCGAATTTTTTGGTGCCCGCCATCCAAAACACCGGCGCCAAATAAAGCCGCAGAAACAGCGGCGCCAAAAAATCCACGCATTTAGCAGTATCGCAAATGCGTTTGGACAGCTGCATAATCCCCGGTAGTTTATCGATGGCCACCGCCATTAACGAAGCAAAAGACGTATTATTCATTTTCATTCCCCTCCCCCAATTTTTTATTATGTACCCGCTTTTATGAATATCAGCAGTTCGTGCATTTTTACAGACATTCCAGCTCAGTTGCCAATAGAATTATGCCAAACCTTGTTTAGCAAGCCTACTATTCGCATCGAGCGCATCGTTTCCAAGGGGCATTGCAGCTCGGAAAACGAGTGGTACGATCAAAATCAGGACGAGTGGGTGATGTTGTTACAAGGCGAAGCCAGGCTGACATTTGCTCAATCCGCACCTGTGGACCTGAAGCCGGGCGACTATCTGCTGATTCCGGCGCATTGTCGGCACCGGGTGGAATGGACCCATCCGGACATTGAATCTATATGGCTGGCTATCCATATTTTCGCGGAGCCGGTTGCGGAATAAACGGGCGTTCGGCGGGAGACGACTGCCGTGCCCATGGCCGGGCACGACAAGTCAAGCTGATTAGCGGGGCTTTGCTGTTTGCGGACGCGGTTTACGCGAATTTGGCGCGCGTTTAGCCGGCTCCCCTGGCCGGCCATTCTGCGGCCGTCTGGCCGCTGGCTTGTTCGGCTGAGCCGCCTTTGGCTGCGGCTTGCTATTGGTCACCGCCAATGACACGTTGGGGTACCCGGTATCATCGACTCGCGGAATCTGCCTTTTCAACAGTCTCTCGATAGCAGCCAACAAATAGGCCTCTTCCGGATCGACCAGCGAAATGGCCTGACCTTCGGCGCCAGCACGACCGGTGCGACCAATACGATGCACATAATCTTCCGCTACTTGCGGCAAATCGAAGTTCACCACATGCGGTAATTGGTCGATATCCAAACCGCGAGCGGCGATGTCGGTAGCAATTAATGCGGTAATCGAGCCGTTTTTAAACTCTTCCAGTGCCCGCACCCGTGCGCCCTGACTTTTGTCGCCGTGTAAGGCCGCGCAACGGATTCCATCCTTGATCAGCTGTTTGGCCAAACGATCCGCGCCGTGTTTGGTGCGGACGAATACCAACACCTGCTGCCAATGACCATTGCCTATCAAATAGGACAGTAATTCGCGCTTGTATTCGCGGTTAATGCCATACACCAGCTGCGAGACGGTATCGGCGGCGGCATTGCGTTTGGCGACAGCGATTTCAACTGGATCGGTGAGGATTTGTTCGGCCAGCGCGCTGATTTCCGGGGCATAGGTCGCCGAAAACAGCAGGTTCTGACGTTTACTTGGCAACAAGGCGATGATTCGACGAATATCGCGGATAAAGCCCATGTCCAGCATCCGGTCGGCTTCGTCGAGTACGAAATGTTCAACCTTGGATAAATCCAGATGCTGTTGCTGAATCAAGTCCAATAAACGACCGGGCGTCGCGACCACAATATCGGTGCCGCGTTGTATCTTTTGAATCTGCGGATTAATACTGACGCCGCCGTATATTGCTTCCGCAAAAAACGGTAAATGCTTGCCGTAGGTTCTGACGCTTTCATAAACCTGCATCGCCAACTCGCGGGTCGGCGTTAAGATCAATACCCGAACCGGCCGCGGCTTTTGCGGAACCGGCTGTCCTTGCAATAGCTGGAGCAAAGGCAAGGTAAATCCGGCAGTTTTACCGGTACCGGTTTGCGCGCCGGCCAGCACATCGCGGCCTTGTAAAATGACCGGAATGGCCTGCGCCTGTATCGGCGTCGGGGTTTCATAGCCTTGCTCGGCAACTGCCTTAAGTAGTTGCTCGGACAAACCCAATTCTGAAAATAACATGAAAAAGCCTTATTTTATACCCGTAATTAACGGGTGTATGAATAGAAAAGATATGGCATGATGAACACACCTAAAGTAGCAAAAGTTAACTTTACACCTACAATAAATCCTCGATAGCGTAACCGCGATTCTTCAGCAGGGGTCAAAACAAATGAGTTTCGAAAAACGAATTCACCGTAGAGTAAAACCTAGAGGCCTGCAGGCAGGCATTATTTTCCACAGCAAAACCGCCCGGGAAATTTCGCTGAATGCGGAAATTCTGGACATCAGCTATAGCGGCATCCGAGTTAAACTTCAAGACCCCATCAGTCCCGATGTTGCCGGCAAAGTTAAAATCACCATGGTATTGCCTGAATCGGGAACGCCGTTCAGTGTACACGGCATTCTGAAACATCAACATGTCGACTCGGAATGCGGCTTACACTACGTAGACCACGTCGAGGGTTCTATCGACGACCTGATGTTTGAATGCATCGAACTTGACGACACCACGGTGTTGATCAAAACCGTTTAAACAACACCACGGCTAAAGCCCCCTATCGTCCAGAGCTAGCTGGTAATAACAAATCGCACCGCGTCCAGCCGCAACTGAGTTTCCTGTATGCTTTCGTGCGAGAGCATGGTCATTTCCTTGAGTTGCTCTATTTCCTGCTCCTTGATGCCGGGGTTGATCTTTTTCAGCCGTACCAAACGCTTGATTTCGCCGGTTAAGGTCGCAATCATCAGGTTACTGCTTTCTGCTACCAATTTCTGCATCTGCGCGCTCGCCAACTGCTCCGCGACTTTGATCATGTCCTGAATATGCTGGCGTTGACTGTTCAAAAATTGGCTGATTTGCGCCTTATCGAAGCTATCGCCGGTCTCAATCAAGCTGTCGTGGCTGATAACAAGCGTTAGATCTTTTTTATGCTGATCGACTAACACGCGTAGCGGCGTGTGCGGTAAAAACCGGCCGATTTGTAATTCGGCGGGCGCGCTGCATTCCGCAACAAACAACAGCTCCAGCAGGAATTGGCCGGCTTTCAGTTGCGGATGCTTGACCACACTCACTGCGGCATTGCCGGTCTCGCTGGACAACACTAAATCCATGGCCGACAACACCATCGGATGCTCGGCGGTGAGAAATTGCATGTCTTCCCTGGCCAACGCGATGTCACGATTGACGGTTACCGTCAAACCGTCGTCTTGCAACATCGGGAAATGGGCGATGCGCAGATTTTCGCTGGGCCACAGGATATGGCAATCGCGCGAATGATCTTCGACATCGACACCATAACAATCGAACATCGCTTCCATAAACGGCCATAAACTACCGTCGCGTTCGCCGGCCGTGATCTCGTCCACCAGACGCGCGGCTTCTTGCGGGCGGCAAGAATTTAGCTCCAACAGCAAATCGCGGCCTTTATGCAGCTCTTCTTCCACCTGACTGTTCAAGGCCTTCGTGTTGGCGATCAAGGCCTCCACTGCCGCCGCATCGCGGCTAAGCAACGCGTTATCGCGGGTTTCGCCAAGCAATTTCAGAACTTGCGCGGCACCCGAACAGTTATGCCGGAATGCGTCCAGGCCCTCGTCGTACCAGCGGAATAACACGTGCTGAGCACTATCGAGCAAATAAGGAATATGAATTTGAATCACGTGCTTTTGGCCGATTCGATCCAGTCGGCCGATGCGTTGTTGGAGCAAATCGGGATTTTCAGGCAAGTCGAACAAGAACAGATGACGCACGAATTGAAAGTTGCGGCCTTCGCTACCGATCTCCGAACAAATCAACACTTGCGCGCGACTTTCTTCGTCGGCAAAAAACGCCGCCGCCCGATCCCGCTCGACGATACTCATGCCTTCATGAAACACCGCTGCGGTATGCCCAACGTGCTGCCGTAATAATTGCTCCAGCTGGATTGCGGTTTCCGCGCGTTTGCAGATCAACAAGGCTTTTTCGTCGCCCAGGGCTTTCAACTGCACAACCAGCCAATGCAGATAAGGGCTGTTGGCTAAATCCGCCGTGTCTTCACCTTGCAGCGGATAAGCATGGCGTTGCCGATCCGGAAAGCCCTGCACGGTTTGCCGAGAGTTTCGGAACAAAATCCGTCCGGTGCCATGATGATCGAGCAACAACTTGATCAGTTCTTCCCGAGCATTAGTTTGAGTGTCGTTGACCTGTTGCAGCAGTGTGTCGACATTGTCCTGTTTTAATAGATTTTTCAATTGCTCCTGCTGTTCGGCATCCAGCGCTGCGCCGGAAATCAGCAAATTCGCCAGTCGTGCCACCGGTTCAAACTGGCTTTCTTCGCGCAAAAACTGTTCGAAACGATAAAAACGGTCGGGGTCAAGCAAGCGCAACCGCGCAAAATGACTTTCCTTACCCAATTGCTCGGGCGTAGCGGTCAACAGAATCAGACCGGGAGACGCCAGAGCTAATTGCTCGACAAACAAATAATCAGCGCTGGGTGCGTCTTCGCTCCATTCCAGATGATGCGCTTCGTCGACCACCACCAGATCCCAACCGGCCTCCAAGGCTTGTTGCTGACGATGCGGAGAATCGGCAAAAAAGCGCTGGCTGCAAAGTACCAATTGCTCGCTAAGAAACGGGTTCTCGTCCGGACTGGCAAAGCAACGGCTTTCGTCGAAAATACTGAAGCGCAGATTAAAGCGCCGCAGCATCTCCACCAACCATTGATGCAGCAGGCTCTCCGGCACCAAAATCAACACGCGTTTGCTTAAGCCGTTGATCAAGCGATGCTGAATGATCAAACCCGCTTCTATGGTTTTCCCCAGACCCACTTCGTCGGCCAGCATGATGCGCGGCAAGGCTCGGCTGGCGGCTTGATGGGCAATATAGAGCTGATGCGGAATCAGTGACGCTCGCGCGCCCTGTAGACCTTTGGTAGCCGCTTGCTGATGCTGTTGCTGACGTCGCCAGGTTTCGTAGCGCAGTAAAAACCAGGCTGTCGGGTCGAATTGACCGGTAAATAAACGATCTTGCGGTTTGTTAAATTGAATATGATGGTTAAGCTCCATCTCATCGATTTGCTGCAACTGACCGTCTTCATCAACACCTATGTAGGTCAACAAACCGTTGTGCTGCTGCACCTGCTGCACGCTAATCTTCGCGAAATCCGCCGATTCGATCACATCGCCTTCGTTGAACTGCACCCGGGTCAAAGGCGCGTTATCTCTGGCGTAAACCCGCCGGTCGCCGGTCGCTAAAAACAATACGGTGACACGGTTAAATTCAGCATCCATCACCATACCTAAACCCAATTCGGATTCGGTATTACTAATCCAGCGTTGGCCGGGAATAAACTCATTCATGTTTTACTTCTTGGAAATTTAATTCGACTTTAAAAGCGCCGCGTAAAGCAGCCGGGATGATATGAAAAGCGGATTAATTCATGATTAATTTGTCGAGGAAAAAGAATCGAGAATTTCAGCAACGCTTGAAAACATGGTTAAATTTAGCAGAACACTCATATTTTCTATGCGCTAAAACTCATCATTATCAGGAAGACCATGGCAAAGCCGATCACACCGTTATTAGCCGCCGATATTTTGATCGAATTGATCGATCATCCACAGCGCCCCTTCGTGTTGATAGAGCGGAAATACCCACCCTACGGCTGGGCGGTACCTGGCGGCTTTGTCGATGTCGGCGAAACGCTTGAGCACGCGGCAATCCGCGAAGCCAAGGAAGAAACCAGCCTGGATGTGGAACTAACCGTATTGCTGGGTCTTTACTCCAATCCGCAACGCGACCCGCGCAATCACACTGTCACCGCCGTCTACCTGGCGCAAGCCCATGGTACGCCAATGGCTGCGGACGATGCGAAAAACTACGGACTGTTCAATTTTGACAATCTGCCAAGCCTGCTGGCTTTCGATCATGCTCAGGTTATTGCGGATTACTGGCATTATAAACTGACTGGCGAGGTAACGCCTCTACGAATATAAGACTTACCTGATTCACTGGTCTGTAGGCTGGGTTTGGGGCGGCTTAGCCTTTCAAACCCAGTACATCCTGCATATCGAACAGGCCGTTCTGTTTGTCAGCCAGCCACGTTGCTGCTCTTACCGCACCGTTGGCGAAGGTCATGCGGCTGGTGGCTTTATGGGTAATTTCCACCCGCTCGCCTTCGTCGGCAAACATCACGGTGTGCTCGCCGACTATATCGCCGGCCCGGATGGTGGAAAAGCCGATGGTTTTGCGGTCGCGAGCACCTGTATCGCCTTCACGACCGTAGATGGCGCAGTCTTTCAGATCGCGTCCCAACGCAGCGGCGACTACCTCGCCCATCCGCAACGCGGTACCGGACGGCGCATCGACTTTGTGCCTGTGATGCGCCTCAATCACTTCGATGTCAGTGTAATCGCCCATCACCTTGGCGGTCATCTCCAGCAACTTTAAAGACAGATTGACGCCGACACTGAAATTTGGCGCGATGACAATTGCGACATCCTTGGCAGCCTCGGCAATCGCGGCTTTTTGCGCATCGCTGTAACCGGTAGTGCCGATTACTATTTTCTTGCCAGCTTGCCGACAGATTTCTATGTAATCCATCGACGCGTCGGGTCGGGTAAAGTCGATCAATACATCAAATTGGTCCGCCAGTGCTACCAGATCATCGCCGACTTTAATACCAGCCGCCGCCACACCGGCCAGTTCGCCGGCATCCTTGCCGATTGCCAAACTATCCGGACGGGATACCGCTACCGTTAACTCGGCGCTTTCCGCCGACAGCGCAGCTTTCAGCAGACATAAGCCCATACGCCCGGAAGCGCCAACTACCGCGATCCTTACCATGAGTTAGCCTGTTAATTTATCGAAGAAGTTTTTAACACCATCCATCCAGCCATGCTCTTGCGGACTGTGGTGTTTGCCGCCGCCGGATAAGGATTCGCCCAACTTCTCGATCATGGCTTTTTGATCTTTGGTCAGATGCACCGGTGTTTCCAGTTGCACTTTGCACAACAGGTCGCCGACCGCGCCGCCCCTGACCGGTTTCACGCCTTTACCGCGCAAACGGAACATGCGTCCGGTTTGGGTTTCCGGCGGAATTTTCAACATCACCTTGCCGTCGAGCGTAGGTACTTCCAACTCGCCACCCAAACAGGCCATCGGGAAACTGATTGGCACTTCGCAGTAAAGATTCGCACCATCGCGGGTGAAGATCGGATGATCCTTGACCTGCACCTGTACATACAAGTCCCCCGCTGGCCCGCCGTTCGCACCGGCTTCGCCCTCTCCAGCCAAACGAATCCGGTCACCGGTATCGACACCGGCCGGGACTTTGACGTTTAAAGTCTTGGTTTCCTGCACGCGGCCTTGGCCGTAACATTTCGGGCAAGGATCCTTGATTTGTTTGCCGGTACCCCGACAAGTCGGACAGGTTTGTTGTACCGAGAAAAAACCTTGTTGCATCCTGACTTGGCCGTGACCATGACAGGTATTACAGGTGACCGGGCTGCTGCCCTTTTTAGCGCCGCTGCCGTTACACTCAACGCAAGCCACCAATACCGGCACTTTGACGGTCGCTTCAGTACCGCCCACCGCTTCTTCCAGGGTCAGTTCAAGGTTGTAGCGCAAATCGGCACCGCGTTGCACGCTGCTGCGCTGCTGCCGACCGCCTCCGAAAATATCCCCAAACACGTCGCCGAAGATATCGCTAAAATTCTCCGCCCCGCTAAATCCACCTCGACCGCCGCCCATCGACGAATCGACACCGGCATGCCCAAATTGATCGTAAGCCGCACGCTTTTTGGGGTCGGACAAAATCTCGTATGCTTCCTTAACCAGCTTGAATTTCTTCTCCGCCTCTTCCGGATTGTCCTTATTTCTGTCGGGATGAAATTTCATCGCCATCTTGCGATAGCTCTTCTTGATCTCGGCTTCGCTCGCGTTGCGATCCAGTTCCAGCAGTTTGTAAAAGTCTTCTTTTGCCATAACGAGAAAAACCGCCGGCGCTAACCGGCGGTTATAAGTAGGTGTTGAATTAAAGGAATGAGGGATGATACCAGCATAGCATACACCTTCGCCTCACCCCTCTCCGCCGTGGAGAGGAGAACGGGTATAGTCTTTACTTTTTATCGTCCTTAACTTCTTCAAATTCGGCATCGACCACATTGTGATCATGCTCCGCGGCAGCTTCCGCAGCGCCTGCGGCATGTCCGGCCTCAGCACCGCCTTCAGCACCTTTCTGTGCGTAAACGCGCTCGGCTAATTTGCCGGACAGCTCGGTCAAGGCATGGGTTTTCGCTTCAATCGCATCTTTATCGTCAGATTTGAGCACTGCTTGCAGATCTCTAATCGCCGATTCGATAGCCGATTTTTCGTCGCCGCCGACTTGGTCGCCCAATTCCTTCAGGGATTTTTCGGTGGCGTGGATCATGCCTTCCGCCGAGTTACGTGCCGACACCAGTTCTTTCAGTTTGCGGTCTTCGTCCGCGTGCGCTTCGGCATCCTTGATCATGCGTTCGACTTCGTCATCCGACAAACCACTGGAGGCTTTAATCACAATGGATTGTTTCTTGCCGGTGGCTTTGTCTTTCGCCGATACGTTCAAGATACCGTTGGCGTCGATGTCGAACGACACTTCGATTTGCGGAATGCCGCGCGGCGCTGGCGGAATGTCCTGCAAGTCAAAACGACCCAAAGATTTATTACCCGCAGCAACTTCCCGCTCACCTTGCAACACGTGCACGGTGACCGCAGTTTGGTTGTCGTCCGCAGTCGAGAAGGTTTGCGACGCATTGGTTGGGATCGTGGTGTTTTTCTCGATCAATTTGGTCATCACGCCGCCCAGGGTTTCGATACCCAAAGACAGTGGCGTAACGTCCAGCAACAATACGTCTTTGACGTCGCCGCCCAATACGCCGGCTTGAATTGCCGCACCCAGAGCTACCGCTTCATCAGGGTTAACGTCTTTGCGTGGCTCTTTGCCGAAAAGTTCTTTGACGAAGGCTTGCACTTTCGGCATCCGGGTTTGACCGCCCACCAGAATTACATCGTTGATTTTAGATGTCGAAATACCGGCATCTTTAATCGCTTGCAAGCAAGGACCTTTGGTCCGTTCGATCAGTTCGTCAACCAGGGACTCGAGTTTGGCGCGAGTCAGTTTCACATTCAAGTGCTTCGGACCTGACGCATCGGCCGTGATGTAAGGCAGGTTAATGTCGGTTTGTTCCGCTGATGACAGCTCAATTTTGGCTTTTTCTGCCGCTTCTTTCAGACGTTGCAACGCCAATGGATCGTTGTGCAAATCAATGCCGCTGTCGCGTTTGAATTCTCCAGCCAGGAAATCGATTATGCGCAAGTCAAAGTCTTCACCACCCAGGAAAGTATCGCCGTTGGTGGCTAATACTTCGAATTGGTGTTCACCTTCGATTTCGGCAATTTCGATAATGGAAATATCGAAGGTTCCGCCGCCCAAATCGTAAACAGCGATGGTGGTGTCGCCTTTTGGTTTGTCCATACCGAACGCCAACGCGGCCGCAGTCGGCTCGTTGATAATACGTTTGACGTCCAAACCAGCGATACGTCCGGCGTCTTTAGTCGCTTGACGTTGCGAGTCGTTAAAGTACGCAGGCACGGTGATAACCGCTTCTGTGACTTCTTCGCCCAAAAACGCTTCCGCGTCTTTTTTCAGCTTCATCAGCACCCGTGACGATACTTCTGGCGGCGCCATTTTTTTACCGTGACATTCCACCCAAGCGTCACCGTTGTTGGCTTCCATAATTTTATAAGGCACCATTTTGATGTCTTTTTGTACCGCGTCTTCTTTAAAACGGCGGCCGATCAAGCGTTTGATCGCGAACAAGGTATTTTCAGGGTTGGTGACCGCCTGACGTTTAGCCGATTGACCGACCAATACTTCGTTGTCGCCGGTGAAAGCGATAATGGAAGGCGTGGTGCGCGCGCCTTCGCTGTTTTCGATAACCCGCGCGGTGCCGTTTTCCAGGACTGCTACGCAGGAGTTAGTGGTTCCTAAATCGATGCCGATCATTTTGCCCATTGATATTCTCCAGACTTGATTTGGTAATAAATTAAAAAGTTGTTAGCGATATGCGGTTGATCGTCTTAATTTCAAGCCTGCTCATCGATTTTTGCGCTATCGGCTGGTTTATCGTCGGCTTTGGCCACCACCACCATGGCAGGGCGCAATAAACGGCCGTTCAATACATAACCTTTTTGGAAGACGTTTAACACGGTATTGGGTTGGGCGGTGGCGCTGGGTTGCATCACCATGGCCTGGTGCAATTCCGGATTGAACACTTGACCGATGGGGTCGACGGTTTCGATATTAAACTTGGCAAATACCGACTCGAATTGTTTGATGGTCAATTCGCTGCCTTCGCGCAATTTCACTATTTCCGGGCTATCGCCGTTCGCCGCTTGCAGGCCTAATTCCAGACTATCCAAAACACTCAGCAATTCTTTCGCAAATTTCGCCAGACCGTATTTGCGTTCGTCGTCCAAGTCTTTTTGCACGCGTTTTTTTAAATTTTCCATCTCGGCCATGGTGCGGATGGCTTTATCCAGATTGGCGGCAGCCTGTTGTTGGGCTTGTTCCAATTGTTCCTGCAAGGCTTCCACAGTGACTGCGGCGCTGGTACCAGACACTTCGGCTGGCTGTTCGTCGGTGTCCATTGGCTTGGTTTGCTCCAAGACTTCGGCGATCAAATCGCTATCCGATTGTGGTTCGTGGCTAGATTGCTGATGACTCATTACTTACTCCATGGTTCTAAATTTTTTTGTTGGCCTAACGATAGGGCCATTTATTTGGGATTCAAGGCCGCGCCCAATAATTTTGCCGTCACATCCACGAACGGAATCACTTTTTCGTAAGCCATGCGGGTCGGTCCAATCACACCCAACACCCCAACCACTTCGTCATTCACTGAATAAGGCGCCGTCACCAAGCTACAATGATCGAATGCGCTATAGCCGGATTCTTCACCGATAAAAATCTGCACACCTTCGGCCTGTAGACACTGATCCAATAAATGGATGACGCCACGCTTTTGGCTAAAAGCTTCGAACAACTGTTTAAGACGCTCCATGTCCGACAACTCGGAAAAACCCATTAGGTTGGTTTCGCCGCTTAATACATAATCGTCGTTGGGTTGTTCGCTGAAGGTGAGCTGCGCCATGTTCACCGCGTCCATCATGCCTTGATTGACCTGCCGCTGATCGTGCTCCATCTCCCGCACGATCAAATCGCGAATTTTCGCCAAGCTGCGGCCGGAATAAACCGAATTCAAATAGTTGGCAGCCTGTTGTAATTCCGCAGGACTGAATTGCTTGTGGGTATGAATGATTTTGTTGTGCACTTCCTGGTCGTCGGTGACGAAAATCACCAACACCCGGGTGTTGGACATCGGCAGAAATTCGATGTGCCGCAAGGTGACGCTTTCTCTGCGGGGCAAAGTCACCACGCCGGCCATCCTCGTCACGTCCGACAGCAATTTAGAGGCCTTGCTCAACACGTCGCTAGCCTTATCCGCCTCTCCTTTCAAGCCATGTTGCAGTTGATCCAACTCGCTGGATGCCAAAGGCTTGACCGTTAACAAACTGTCGACGAACAAACGGTAGCCACTCACGGTTGGCACTCGGCCAGCGGAGGTGTGCGGGGAATGGATCAAGCCCATTTCTTCCAGATCCGCCATCACATTGCGAATACTGGCAGGACTAAGCTTTAGTTGCGGATCTTTAGACAACAATCGCGAACCAACAGGCTGGCCGTCCTGGATATACCGCTCAACCAAGGTTTTCAATAAATACAGCGATCTTTCGTTTAAATCTTGTCCGCCAGCCACGTCATCCCCCAAATTCCGTTAGCACTCGATATTGGTGAGTGCCAGACAGCAAAGCTATCAGCTGGGTTCAGCATTGTCAACGGCTTGAACAGGTAATCAATAAACTAAGCACAGCCAGCGCATTCAAGGGCTGGGATTGAATCTCCGAAACATCAATCTTATCAAGAACTGATAGACGGGCAGTTTTTCCGGAACTGCAATTTATTAGACACATCTTCGATATTGTCCAACAACGGGCAATAAAAAACCCTGCAAGTCTTGCACCTTGCAGGGTTTTGATTTGATCTAGCGTTTGCTTATCCGGACTGTATAAAGGGAACGCAGACTGACAATAAACCGCTACTGCCAGTAATCTCAAGCGCCCATTTGGGAGAAAGACAACACATAGTAGCTGTAATAGACAACGACAAAAAACAACAATACATTCAATAACTTTTCCACTCTACTGTATTGCTCTTGTTGATATTTTTTACCATTTTTTATTCTCATTTTGTCCTCCTGTCGCATGAGCATCCAAAAATTCAAAGCCGGTTAATTAATTGGCGGTAGCCTATTAACGACTCATACTGTTGCCGATCCAAGCGCCCGCGGCGGCACCGATGCCGGCTCCCAACGGATCGCCTCTACTCATTTCGTAACCCGCTACACTGCCTAACGCGCCGCCTACCAAGCCCTGAGTAGATCGTTGGTCGTTACTGTCGTAGCGCGGTGCAGGCGGCGGTGCCGGGACGTATTGCACAACCCGCTCCGGTACATACACCCGCTCGACCTCGACGTACCGGTCATGGTGGTGATGTTTGTGATGACCTCGCCCATGCCCATCAGCCATCGCTAACGGCGAAACCAACAGACTAATTACAACGACACTTGCCACTCTAAACATAAATCCCCTTTATCGAGAATAATTCATCTATGAGTTGATTCTAGAGAGCAATGTTTAAGTCTTGATTAGGAAAAGATTAAGAACAGATGAAGACGGCAAAGCCAGCGCTTACATCGCCAATTTTTGTGAACTGTGCACGCTAAGCGAGCGCTATAACCTGCAAATAGCCATTACTCCGGATACTCGGTTTGGGAATATCCGGAGCTGGTTGCGGCGGGAACAACATTCACTCACATTAGAAGCTGTAAGACACTTCCCCATAAACCGTGCGGCCGGCTTGTTGGTAAAAAGAGGAATATTCCCGGTCCAATAGATTGTTTACCGAAAACGACAGATCGATATTTTTCGTCGCCTGATAGGCGATACGGGTATCGACCAGAAAATAAGGGTCATAACTGCCGGGAACGTTGGTCACCTGATCCAGGTTTTGGTCGTTCGTATATTGCTGGCTAACATAGCGTCCAATAATGCCACCGCTCCATTGCTCATATTTGACATCCAACCCGCCACTGAACATTGTCTCCGGCAATAACACCATCTGCTTGCCGACAGAAAGCGGATTCGCCTCGTTCTTGGTAATTATCGAGTCGTTTAAAGTATAGGTTCCCGTAAAGTGCAGCCAGTCCCAATACAATTTCTGCCTTAATTTGGCCTCCACGCCTTCAACCTCAGCTTCACCAGCATTTTGCCGTTCTTGGAGCCGATTGGTTGCGCTTAACGTCGTATCTTTACGGTAAATCAAATCAGAAATGTAGTGATGAAAATAGGTGGCGGCAATAGTTGTGCCCTCAATGGGGGTTGCCTCTCCGCCAACTTCCCATGAATACATGGTCTCTGGTTTTAAATCTGGCCCCGCTTGCGTCAAGGTAAAAACACTGCCGCTAGCCGTTTGCGATGTCGAATACAAATCCGAGTTGGTGGGTGGACGAAATGCCCAACCTGTTGAAGCAAACAGCTTGTAGCCATCTGCCGGCAACCAGGTCAAACTAAATTTGGGATTAAATTGCGACACTGAACGCTCGCTGTAACTTTGCGTCAGGTTAGTGGTAGTACCTGTCGAAGTGACCGTGGCCTTTTGTACGATGGAGCCTGATGTGGACCAGTCGTCATAACGCACACCCAGATGAGCAATTACGTTTTTACGCAGCCAAATTTCGTCCTGAATAAAGGCTGAGTAAATACTCGACTCGCCCTTACCATCGTAAACAGTATTCGTCACTGAGGACCAATCTTGCCAATTACTTAAGGCCAAACGTTTTTGACCTTCCAAATTGTTATGGTTTGCGCCAAAACCGACCGTGACAAAGTTACGTTGATCCCACAAAAACGGGAAGCGCAATGCCACGTTACCGTCGATCCGTTGGCTAGGCGTGACGGTTAATTGGCCTCTTCCACCGCTCAAGGTATCGTCGAACGCCGCGCTGTTTGGGCTGGGTGAATAAGTCTCGTGATCCATGTATTGAAAATCGACATTCAATTTCACGTCATGCCCAAAATCATGTTTCAGGTGAGCAAAATAACGACGAGTGTCTTCCACTGACGGCAGAAAATGCAAGAACTGCTGCTCATAGACAGAAAGGCGCTGGCCATTCAAATTCAAGTTATTGCTTTGCGCTAGGCCGGCCACACTGGCAACTGAAGTGACAGAGGGGTTTCCGGTAGCAATTGCTATTGGCGAGCCTCCGGCAGTGGTTAAATAGCTGTTAAATGTCCCTGCGCTTGTTTCGCTCCGACTCCAGCTCATTCCCCCATCAATCTCGGTGCGCTCAGTCAAATCGTAATAAAGATGTAAGGACGCGGTGTTCTGCTCCCAAGGGCGTTCCCCTTTATCACCGACGATATAGGTCGAACCGCCTTGGGTGGTTGTGGTCGGTATGGCGCCGAATACCGGTGTCGCGGCGTTTCTTAACGCGGTAGCCGTATTCGCTCTTACTACCGCATTCGGTATCGCTGTCGCCGATGGCGTAAAGCTAGCCGGCGAAGCCGTCACGTAATCCGACACCGCCCAGTTATCGCTATCCATGTGGTTGAAGGTCACGGAAATCCCCACGCCGTTTTCGAAACGATCCCGGTAACGGCCTTTAATGCCCCATTGGTCAACAGCTGCGCCACCGGCACCAAATGACAGACGTCCTTCGCGTTTAGTGGGTACTTTGGAGATCACATTGAGTACACCGCCCATCGCGCCACTACCATAAAGTGCTGAAAATGGCCCGGGTACATATTCCACTTGCTGAGCGTCATCCATATTTAGGATATTCCAGTCAACCAGCCCTGAATTGGCATTGTTTACCGGCAGCCCATCAACTAAAAATAAAGATCGATTCGTACCGCTGATGCCATGGAATGCAGACGAGCTAACACTGGAGCCCGGGAAACTGGTGCCATAAGCACTGCCACGTAAATACACCCCCGGCACATCCTTCAAGGCGTCACCGATACGTTGGGTCAGGCGGTTTTCGGTAGTTTCAGCAGTAATCACACTGACATTGGCCGGCGCCATCGCTGCACTGATTTCCGAGCGAGTAGCTGTAACCACCATCGTGCCCAGCGAGTCATTGTTGCTAGCCGGATTGTCGGTCTTAGCGGTTTCGGCTGGCCCCACGACACTTTGGTCGCTATCTTCTGCCAGGATTTGATTGCTGTAAGCCAAATTGGTCAAAGCCAACAGCGTTATTACGTGTAAACGAGACAAAGTCGATTCCTCCGGTAATGCACCTTTAAAAAAACGGCGCTTCATGGTCATGTTAGATTTATTTTTAATTCTTCTTACATCAAGAGCAGGCCACTTCTTGAGTTTCCCCTCCGATGCGCCACGCTATTATTCATATCGGGTCTAAGTGAGCCCCCTAAATTCCCTGCAGCCATCATCCCCGCGAAAGCGGGGATCCAGAATTCCGACTTTCCTGGGTTACCGCCTTGGCTGGAACGACAAAACCAAAGTTTTTCCAGTCGACCTCTATGTTTTTTGCTCGCGATGCTCCCAACTACCGCGCAGATAACCGGCAACAAATAACAGCAAGATCGCGAAACTCAACCACCAGCTTTGCGCCGAACTTAACGGTTGCTGTTGCTCGGCGCTGTCGCTGGCGGCTTTCTTCTCTTCCATCTCATAGCCTTCCAGAGGCTTGGCGGCGTCCGGTGCTGTTTGCGCTTGAGACTGCGCGGGTGGCTGTTGCGATTGCGGCTGACTCTGTATGGGCTGCGGCTGTGACTGAGCCGCTACGGATGCCGGTGGTTGGGCTTGCGCCCCCGGCGCCGCTGCTTTCGCAGCCTTGGCTGCATCCTGTTGTTCGGCTAGCTTGGTGATTTCCGGGCTGCTGCAAGTGTCCTTGTTGCAGGCCACGCCAGCTTTGGCAATGACTTCCTTGTTAACTTGTTCCAGCTTGGCTTTCACCGCCGGATCGGCTTTCCAGTAGCCTTTGTTGATAGCCACCAGCATCCGATCCACCATCGCTTGATAGGCCAGCAAATTGTCGGCTTGCTCGAACTTTTTCTGGATGTCCAACTGGTATTTGTCCTCGACGTAGGTTTCGTACATGGCTTGCCATTTTTCGGCGCCGACCGCTTCCGGCACCGTCACCTGCCAACCCCACAGATTTTCCGCGACCATGTTGATGAAACGCGCCCCGGCATAGCCTTCTTTCAACATCGACTCGATCCATTTCGGGTTCAGGTAGCGGCTCTGCATCTCCCGGCCCTGATAGCGCTCCAGGCTCATGGTCTTGGCAGCGGTCGGGTCGGCCAAATCGGCGACCAACACTTCCGGGATTTTGCCGTTGACCTGCCTTGCCGCCATCGCGGTGCCGCCCAGATATTGGAAGAAGTCGTCGCCGTCCAGGCTGGCGTAGACGTTACTAGAGCGGCTGTGGATCACCGCGTCGGTATCCTTTAACGACATTTTGAATAAGTCCACCGCCAGCGTCGCGTCCTTGCTGGCTGCTTCGCCCCAATGGCCGCGACCGTAAACGTGGTGCATGCGGTTGAAGAACACGTCGGCCAGTTGTTTTTCGTCGGTCCAGGTGTTGGACAGCGGAATCGCCCGATCCAGATTGGTACCGTACGCGCCGGACGGTACGCTGAACAAGCGCGCCGAGGCCATGTCCAACGCTTCCTCGGGCTTTAAACCGCGCTTCATCAATTCCGCTTGGGTTTCCTGGATATGCCGACGCAACGGATTATCCGGCTCGTCTTGTTCCTGAGCCTTGGTTTCGGCCTGATCCAGCAATTTGATGACTGAGGCGAACAAATCCCGATACAAACCGGACGGAATGATGGTGACATCGACACGCGGCCGACCCAATTGCTCGCGGGCAATCACATCAACGCCCTGGGTGCGGCCCCGCTCATCCCAATGCGGTTTGACGCCGAGCAGATGCATGATCTCGGCTTCCATCACGCCTTCGTGGCGCGAGCTTTCCACGCCCCACAAATTGAATACCAGCCGCTCCGGATAGTGGCCGTGCTGCTTTTTGAAATCGGCGACCACTTGCTCCGCCAGTCGTGCGCCTTCGTTATAAACCGACTCGCTGGGAATCCGCGACGGATCGAAACCGTACAAATCCTTGCCGGTCGGCAACGCGTCCGGGTTACGCAACGGGTCGCCGCCGCTGCCGGCTGCGATATAGCGGCCGGCCAGCGCATCCATCAGCGCGTCCATTTCGGCGTTGGCGCTGTCGGCTATGATGTTGGCCATGGCCTGGATTTTCTGCTTGCGGGCCTCACCTTTCAGCTTGGTGTCGCGCGACACGATGGCTTCGGCAAAACGCAAGCGGGTTGCTTCGTCCGGCGCCTTGCCAAAGGTATGCAAGCCCATCGGCACTTTTTTCTCGCGGATTTCCTTCAGATAGTGTTCCAGTTCTTCCAACTGGTCGCCGGTTTCTGCTCGCTCCATTTTCAGATCTTTTAAAAGCCCGGCCTTGCCGGCGATTTGATTGATTTCATCCAGCCTGATCTTGGCCAGTTGCTCGCTCTTTTGGGCGGCGACGTTGTAGTCGTCCATCAGCCCGGCCAATTTGGCTAGCTCCGGATTCAAGTCGGCCTTGTCCAGCGGCGGCGTCATATGCGAAATAATGGTCGCCATGGCCCGGCGCTTGGCCTGCAAGGCTTCGCCGACGTCGTCCATGATGTAAGGATAAATTTGCGGCACGTCGGCCATCAGAATCTCTCCGGGATCGGCAGCGGTGAAGCCGACTTCCTTGCCGGACAGCCATTCGTGGGTGGCGTGAGTGCCTAGGTGAATCATCGCGTTGGCGCCGAAGCCTTTTTGCAGCCATAAGTAGAACGCGACGTATTGGTGGTGTGGCGGCATGGTCACGTCGTGGTAGAGTTTCTTGATGTCCTGCTCCCAGCCGCGAGACGGTTGCGGTGCTAACAGCAAGTTGCCGTATTGCAGCGCCGGCAGCACCAAAAAGCGTTGGCCTTTGCTATCGGTCCAGGCGCCGATTTTGCTGTCTTCCGGTTTGCCCCAAGACTTGAGCATGGCGGCTTTAAAGGTTTCCGGCAAAGCGGTGAACCATTTTTGGTAATCTTCAATCGGCAACAACACCGCGCGCCCACTGGCGGCCGCTTCGGCTATCGCGCCGGGTTCCCAGTTACCCAGATTGATGCCGTGATTTTTGACAGCGGCTTTCAACGCTTCGCCATCTTGCGGCGCATTGCCCAATTGATACCCTTCCTTACGCAGTCTCTCCAAGATTTGCAGCAACGATTCCGGCAACACGTTCAAATAGGAGGCACCGATGTTCTCCTTGCCCGGCGGGTAGTTGTAGTACATCAAGGCGACTTTTTTGTCGGCGTTGCCGGTACTGCGCAATTTCACCCACTTGTCCAGGCGGTCGGCGTAGCGGGCGATGCGTTCCGGGATTGGGGTTTCGCGGACGAAATCCTGGCCGGTGATCTTGTCGTGTACGCTCTCCTTGCTGGCGACCACGGTCGGGGCGATTTCGCCGGCGAATTCCGGCAAGGCCACTTGCCAGGCCCGCTCCATGACGTCCAGACCAGTTGCGGACTCGGTCCATTGCGTCTGGCTTTGGCTATTCAAGGCAATGCCGTTTAACACCGGCACCCCCAAACGCGTCAGCGTCGGTACGGTTTTGTCCGGGCTGGCGCCGATCTTCAAGGCTAGCGCGGCGATGGCTTCGACCCGGGATTTGCCGTCGGCATTGATCAGCATTTTTTCCAGAGTTTTGTCGTACGGGTAGCCGAACACAGGCAGTACGTTGTAGCCTTTGGCCTCCAGATTTTCGGCCAAGGTTTTTACCGTATCGGTTTGCCCGGACAGCGCCGAGGAGCGATAGAACAAAATGGCTATCCACGGTTGGCCTGCTTTGAAACCCGCGTAAGCTTTTTGGTAGCTATCAAAATCCGCGAACAATTGCTTGCTGCGCACGTCGAAGGCGCCGATTTCCGGCTGAGCTTGCGGCGGCGCGATGTCGGCCTGGACGTTTTTGAATTTGGCCAAGGCCAGCCGGATCATGTTGGCGGCATTGTCGGCGCCGCCCGCCGACATATAGGCTTGCAAGGCTTTGTCCAGTTGCAGCCCGTAATCGGCGAAATCGGCGTCGTAACTCAAACCGACCGCATACAGCTTGCCACCGTTAGCGGCGATCTGTTTAAAGACGTCGCCGCCTTCGCGCAGAATGCCGCGGCCGGTGATTTGCGCCAACACTAAGTTAGATTTTTGCAATTCAGCGTTATCGGCTTGCGCGAGTTTAGAGCTGGAATAGACGCGGATCGACACGCCTTTTAACAGCGGATCGTTTTGCAGTTTGGCGGTCGCTTCGACGGCAGTTTGTGAATCCAAATCGCCGAGAATCAGGCTCAAATTCAGTGTCGCCGACTCGGCAAACACCGGCCCAGACAGCAGCATTAAGCCAAGCGCCAGCAGATAGGCCCACATTTTATTCCGGTACATAAACCACCTTACCGTCGTTCAAGCGATAGGCGGTACCCAAGCGTTCGCCGGAACCGCTGAGTTTGCGGTCGGTGACTTTGGATACTTTGATTTGCGAGCCTTTCTTGCTGACGATTTCCATGGTGCCATCGGCGTTTTCCTTGGTCATCGTTACGGTCGATTCCGGGTTCATCAAATCCAGCATGTTGTAGGCCATGAACAAGGCCACCATCATGCTGACGATGAATACCACGCTGGCATCGAACAGATTGGCGACGCCGGCAATCGGGTCTTCCAGCGGTTCGCTATTGCGATGCAAACTAGAGCGTCTCAGATAGCGCATGGCCGTCCTCCTCGATTGCCAAATCCTGCGCATCCAAAACCCGGCTGGCAGCCAGTTCGGCCTGATGGCGCATGGCGGCAAAATCGGCGCGCAGCCATTGTTCACGCACTAACGCAACCAGATAGGTAATCACGCCGCAGCCCAAACCGGTCACGGTGGCGGTAAACGCGGTGACCATGCTGCCGGCCATACTGGGAATATTGCCTTGTGCCAAGGCAGCCAGGGAAATACCCATCGGAATCAAAGTGCCCATCAAGCCCAGCGCCGGCCCCAATTTAATGACAAAGCGAACTTGGTCCAACTTGATCAATTGCCGATGTTCGTGGGTTTGCAGCAGCAACTCCAATTCCACGTCCAGCGGCGCGGCATTGGCGCGTTGCTGGCGCCCCAGCGCGACGGCCAGATCGAGATTGAATAGGCGCACGGTACGCGAGCCGGCTTTGCGTCGTTCCAGCCATTCCTGCGCCAAACGACCGCAGACATAGACCGAATAAGCGGCCAGCAAAGTGACGATCAGCAATACCGGCAGGTAGAGCGACGACGAGATCATGTACAGAATTTGTTCTAGTGTATGGGTGAGTTCCACGGCCTTCCTCCTCTATAAAATTGTTGTTGTTTTATTAAAAAATCTTTTTTACTCAGACGCTTACCTGAAAACCCATCACCGCTTTACCCAAACGACAGGCAATAGCAATCCGTGGCTCGGATGAACCATTTTTTTGGATCAGGATTGAATCAGGCCAGTTTAGGTGGCCTTGAGGCAGCAACGGCGGGCTTGGATCCCGCCATTCGGTTGTATTTACAGCATGGTTCGCTCCACCAACCAGAATGCGCCCATCAAGCTGACAGCAATGGAGCCGGCTTTTAGAAACTTGTCGGCAGTCTCGACTTTATTATTCAGCCACCAGATCATCGGCAACACGATAGCGGCGACGGCGATTTGCCCCGTTTCTATGCCTAAGTTGAACGACAGCAAAGGCATTAAGATGCCGGTGTCGCCGGAGCTAATATCCATTTCCTGCAACACGCCGGCAAAACCAAAGCCGTGGATCAAACCAAAGCCAAAGGTCAGCCAGTGCCGGCCCTTGGGGTGGTCGCCGCGGATGATGTTCTCCACGCCCACATAGATAATCGTCGCGGCAATGAACGGCTCGACGAAACTGCTGGGCAGCTCGATCAAGTTAAGTCCGGCGCAGGCCAGGGTGATGGAATGGGCTATCGTGAAAAACGTGATGATCTTTAGCGCCGGCCAGAAACTATGCGTCACCGCCAGCAACGCGAACAAAAACAACAGGTGGTCGTAACCGGTGACGATGTGTTCCATGCCCAGCTTAAAAAAATCGCCAAACGCCGCGAACGGAGCTTGGGGGGACTCCGCTGCCGCGGCGCTGGCGATTGGTAAACTGATTTGATCGTCGTGTTTGCCCAGCATTTTCTCGGTAAGCGCTTTGCCGTTGGCGTCCCTGAGCGTCAAATACTGCTGATGACCATCGGGCAGCAAAGCCAAAAACTTCGACTGTAGCAACAAAGCCGTTTGCGCCACGGCCGTATAGTGCAGTTCGACACGCGCATTATTTTGATCGTCGAAGCTAACCTGCCCAGGTTCGCTGGGCAGAACATCCCGGCTATCGACACTGACGCGCAGTTGCGCGGCTAGCAGTTTGGCAATATTGGGCTTGGCCGCTTCACGCTCGGCATCGGTCACTTCCGCGTCCAAATCGCCATCCATCGGCGCGAAGGCTTCGATGTCTTGCAACGCAAAAGTCACCTTGGCGTCGATTTGTGCGGGTTTAATCGTCACATCCAGCGAGCTCAGGCCCGGCGGATGCGCGCAAACCCAGGCCGATTGGCACATCAACAATGCCGCCATCAGCCATCGTCCATCTTTAAAGGTGCGAAATATCATCACGCTATCCTTAAAAATTGACCGTGATGGTGCCGCGTACCATGCGCGGTTCTACCGGATGTTTCATCAAGCCAGCCCCGGCGACGCCGTTCGGATAGTTGTATTCGTAGTTGTAGGCAATATCGTTGCTTTGCGAACCCAGGATGTTGAAGATATCGATCTCGAACTTGTATTGCTTTTGCTTATAGCCCGCACCCAGGTTAACGATATTGGTATCGCCGGCCCAGACTGCACCTGATTCATCCAACGGCACGCTGCCGAAGTGTCGAAACCGCAAGGTACCGAACAGGCCGTTGGGCGCTTCGATCAGAGCACCGGCACTGATCACCCGGCCCACCGAATTAGGGATGAATTTATTGGTGGCACCGTCCGGGGCTTTATTGAATTGCGCGGTGGTCAGCGCATAATCGGCGTCCAGCGTCAGCCATTCGGTGGGTTTGTAGTAGTTGGTAAACTCGATACCGTAACGTTGCGATTTACCATTGACTTCGGTAGTACCGGCATCGCCGACGAACACCAACTCTTCGCTGGATTGCAGCCACCACAAGGCAACGGTACTGTTCAAACCGGGAATGAAATTAGTGCGTGCACCAACTTCACCACCGCGCGACCACGCCGCCGGGCGAATCCGCGGGCTAACCATATTGCCGTCCGGGTCCAAATCGGTGCCGGTCACTGGATGTACTTGCAGCGTGGTGCCGCGCGCATCGTTGGAGTGATAGCCGTAACCGATATTCGCGAAGTATTCGGTGTTGTACCAAGGACCGACCACCAGACTCAGCTTCGGACTGATCATGGCTTTGCCGCGGCTGCCGGAGTTGGCGGCGTTAGTCTCGGCTGTGCCGCTGCCGCTGGCCAAAACCTCAACCTCATTATTGATGAAATCGCCGCGCAAACCGGCAATGGTGCGAACTTTATCGTGCCAGTGCGTGGTGTTTTTGAAATAGGTGCCCACGGTGGTCACCCCGACATTGCTCTTGCTGACGGTATTGACGATCTGCCGAGCTGTGGTTTCGTATAGACCTAAGTCCATGATCTGGTCGTTACGAAATTGCACGCCAATGCTGTTGTCCATTTCAAACCCGAACAGCTTGTTATAGCGGGTGTGTTCGAAATGCCCCCCGGTTTGCACGCGCCGCTCGGACTGCAAAATCTGGTCGCCGCCGTCGCCGCGGGTAAAACCGCTGAAGTTGGAAAACAAATTCAAGTCGGTATAGACCGCATAAATATTGGCATCGTTTTTCCAGTTATCGCCTTGGTTCCAGAAGCTGCCGGACACGCTGTAACGGTTGGTCTCGCCGCCATCGGTGGGGTCCATGCTGCCATACAAACCAATCTCGCGATTATCGATGGAAGCCTGCGGTATCTGATTGGTGGCTGTCCAGCTGTTGGTATAGGCCTTACCGTTGATTGCCATACCCCAATCGCCGCGATCCAGCGTGTAGCGCAGCTGGCCGTTGAATTTTTTCGAATCTTCCGGCACTTCCCAGACGCCGTCGTACAGATTGAATTCGCCGGCATACAGCAAATCGCCGTCGCCGAGTTTATGGGAGTTGGCCACCAGCGTTCGGTAGTAATCAAACGAACCGGCGGTAAATTTGGCGATGCCTTTATCCAGCCTGTCCATACTGAACATTTTGGCGTAACCGGCCGCCGAGAAGTCCCCCACTTCCGCGTAATACGGACCCTTACCGTATTCGACTTTTTTCACCAGCTCCGGAATGATGCTGTTGATGTCCATATAACCTTGGCCGTGGGCGTGGGTAGTCATGTTCATCGGAATACCGTCGACGTAGGTCGTAAAATCGGTACCGTGGTCCAGGTTAAAGCCGCGCAGGAAGTATTGGTTGGCCTTGCCGGAGCCGCTGTGCTGGGTGGCGACGGCACCGGGTACTACTTCGACCAATTCGCCGTTACGCGAGAACGGCCGGTATTCGAATTGCTTCTGGCTGACTTCGCCTTGCGAAGCCGACGGTGCAATACCGATCAAATTCTTGCCGCGGCCGTCTTCTTCCACTTCCACCGCGCCTAGCTCTTCCGTGTTATCGGCTTTGGCCTTCACCTTGGCTTTAGCCGGTTTGTCGGCAGTATCGGTAGCTTCGGACTGCGCCTGTTGTTCCGGCTGCTCTGTGCCGGGTGCAGCCTGGAGCGTCGCGCAGCTTAGGCCCAAAATGATTTCCAGGGCGACAATCAAAGGTTTCTTTTTCATCATTGCGATATACGGATTCATTTCAGCTCCTTTACTGACCGTTAACAGGTGTTAGCGCATAAAAGACATGGGCACAGCGGACGTGGGTTAGGGTGTGCATTGCTTTCCTCATAAGTTGAATACTTCGTTGATTTTTATTGTTATGTTTGGAACGGGAAACACTCGGTCGAGCGGTTTTACTGACATTGCAAACGGCAAGCTAATTCGGCTTGCTGGAAGCACATGAACTCTAAAAATGCCGCCTGGAGACCTGGCATCGGCGGTTAAGTACGATAGAAATTTAGTGGGGCAGAAAAAGCTGCCATGAGCGGATTGCCGGGTAAGATCTTGATTACGAACGGCGCAATCAGGCCTGGAGTATTCGAGGGTTTGGGTATGGAGATTGCCGCTATGAGGTTGGGCAAATTTCGATTGAAGATCAGACTCTTCAATGAATGAATTCGGGGTGGTGCAGGAATTTTGGAACGCTTGCGGAGCTAAAACACTTGATACGGGCGGCGAAGTGAGGCCGACGCCGTTGCTGAGCAGATGTTTTCCGGGGGTGTGATTGACATCCCGATAGTAGTGCTTGAAATCCAATCCGGCATTGACCAGATGATCGCCATCGAATATGGCCCTATCCCGGCAAATAGCCAGACCCTGAGCAGGCTCGGTTTTGGCCAACAACTGATGACTGTGCGAATGCTCGGCGCTAACCAATAACTTTGAGCCACTGGAACCGCTGTGTGATCCGACACTGCCTAGCTGGTCTCGACAACATGTCGATTCGGCAACGAGTATTCGCTGCCGGGAGAGCGCGTTATCATCCCCAGCCCCTCCTGCTATCTGCTTCGTCAGCCAGAACAGCGCGGGTTGCTGCAATCCGGAATCTTGGACCAATTTGGCAGACGCATTCAATTGACCTTCCTCGACGGAATCGGCAGATTTAGCCAGCGCCGCATTGGCAAACATGGCGGTCAACAGGCAAGTGGCACAGAACACCACCAATTTGGCTACCAAGATGCCGGCGCCATGCAGCAGCAAAGTCGCCAGCATGAATCCCAGAGTGTATGAAATCAGACTGGCCGAGGTGGATATTTCCTGACCGTGCGCATATCCGTGGAAAAACGCAAAAAACGCCACGATCAACACGTTAACTTTGGCGCTGAAACGCACCTTGCGGGTAATCAAGACGCTGAATACCGCGCACGATAACAGGATGATGCCTTCGACGCTGGGCAGCGCGATACCTGCAGCGCCGGCCAAACCGCCAAGACTCATCACCCCAACGAAGGCCAGCGGCAACATCCAAATAGCCTGTCCGCGCAATTGCGCAGCCCAGATGCCCACGGCCAACATCGTCACCAAGTGGTCCAGACCGATTAGCGGGTGATTAAAACCGTTATGCCAACCTATGCTGTCAAAACCGATAAATTGTTTGCCCAGGAAGGCCAGTAAGAGAAACAGCGGCAATCCAAACGATAGCAATAGCTTGCCCGGACTGCGTCCGGTATCGGCGAATTTGCTTGTGGGATTGGATTTCATGACGATTATGGGAAAATTAGAAAAGCTAGTTTAAATATCGATTCAATTAAAAACACAAACTTCAAAAACCTCTACTGCTCTCCTTGAAATAGAAAGCATCCTTCTCCGGCTAGGCCACCCCATTTCGGCGAGATGTCACCTTCTTCTATTCAGCCCCAGTAACATCAGCCCAAGTCACAGTGCAAGGTGAAGAGGGGTGCGATGATACCGCAAAAATATGAAATTAAAAATTTCGAGCTTAATTTAGTTACTCGCCGCGGCTTGAAAATTGTCCATGAAGCGTTTATCCAGCCAGAACGTCGGCTTAACGCAAGCTTTACCGGGGCTTGCTCCCACACGCTTTTGCCGTCAACAACCCCATCGAATTGTCCACGGCTTTAATAGAAACACTTATGAAATCCCCCTTGAATCGAGTCGACCAGAAAACGGAACTAGACATTGAGGCTGATTTTGTATGAAAATAAAAAAAACATTCTTAATACTAGGTTCTGCGACGTCTTGCTTAGTTGAAAGAATGTCCGTGGGCTAGTCGATTTTTAACTGTGCGTATGAAAGTGCGCGTGAGAAGAGTGACCGTGATGGGAATGTTGCAGGGCGGCAATTTTGACCGGAATTAGATTCAGCGAGCTGTGCCGCACGCCGGTTTCGGCAGACATTTTATCGGCGAGGGACCGAATTTGCGCAGTCAAGCCGCGTAGGAACAAAGTTTCCAGGCAGTCATCGTGATCCAGATGCACATGCATAGATGAAACTACCAGATCATGGGCTTCGTGCTGATGATTAGTCAAACGTTCCGCCAGATTGCGCTCGTGATGATTGTAGACATAAGACAAGGTGGCAATACTGTAGATGGCTTGATCCTGAACCAGACGCTTGGTTTCGATTTCCTTGCGCAACAAATCGCGCACAGCCTCGGAACGGTTCGAATAACCGCGCGCGGCTATCCATTGGTCGAATTGCGCGGCAAGTTCGTCGCTGAGTGAGATGGTGAAGCGTTCCACAGTATGCTCCTCGTTATTGTTATTAAAAAATGCCGGATTATAGCGCAACGCCTGTCTCGACAGCCTCCGCCAGCGCGAATCGGTTCCAGCAACAAGTAACATTCCGCCGGTTTTCCGGCACACTTTTGACAGAGGCATTTCATGTCCGCCGGGCAGTATACGCACGATAACTTCAGCAAGATTCTGATACGCAGCCAGGTTTTGATTGCACTTTTGCTGCTGCTCGCGCTTGTGGCGGCGGATTTCTGGTTTCCGTCCGCCTACAGTCTGAAAGCCGGCATTCACGGCGTAAGCGCCATTTTGGCTGTATTGGTAGGCACCTTTTTGACCCACAAAGCTTTCCCGTTAATTAAAGGCATGAAAGTCAATTTGGAGTCGTTACGCCGCTGGTTGCTGGCCGCCACTCTGCTGAATCTGGCCGGCGCGATCAGCGGCAATTGGATCTACATGCGCTACCGGGGCCAAGATGGGCCGCGCGACTGGATCTTGGCGCATAGACCGCTGTTTCATAACGTGTTGATGGAATTCAAGGAATTCATCTCGCTATTTCCGTTTCCGTTAATGCTATCCGCCACCGTATTACTCTATTACTACGGCCTGCCGATACAAATCCGCCGGGATTTATGTAAATTTGTCGGCATTACCATCCTGGTGTCCTGGAGTTTTTTGATGCTCGGATTCGTGGTCGGTCTGATCCTGGCCAAATTGCGTTTCGTTTAGGGGAGCTTACGATGGAAATTGATCAACACGACCAGCCAACCTCGGAACAACCACCCTATACAGGTCCTGCCGTGGCAGCCAGCTTATCTGTGTTGCTGGCCTTTTTCACGCTGATGGTTAGCCACCATATTTCCCGGTTATCCCCCGGACTGGACAAAATGGTACACAGCTTCGGCTACTGGATACCTGGCTCGCAGGGCAGCGGTCCGGACGGGAGTATCGGTTCCTACACCGGCAAAGAAACCTTGGCCTTAACTGTCTGGTTTGGCAGCTGGCTGCTGTTCCATTTGCTTTGGCGAAAACAAAATTTATCGCTAAATACTTGGACTAAGGTTTTTATCGTCGCACTAGGCTTGATCACGCTGGGTTTCTTCCATCCGCTATCTGATCCCATCGTGCTATTTATTTCGGATTTATTCTGAAAAGTCCTACTGGAATTTATGAACAACAAGACAACGAATACCCTGGTCGCCGCACTGGCGTTAATTGGCTTCAGTCTGGCATGCCATGCGGAAGGCGTATTGCTCAAATCCGAGCCCAAAGACAATACCGAGGTAGCGAACTTCGATGGCAATATCAAACTCTGGTTTAGCGGCAATGTCAGCGAACGCTCGCCATCCGTGGTGGTAGTCGATGGTCAAGGTAAACGCGTCGACAATGCCGATACCCGATTGGTATTGGGCGAACGCCATCGCTTAACGGCCAGCACCCAAGCCTTACAGCCCGGCCCGCATGCGATTCGTTACCGGGTCGTCACCGAGGATGGGCTAATCGTCAGCGGTGTACTGAAATTTACCGTCACAGACAACACCGCAAGCACTGAGGCAAAACCATGACTACTTTGAAAATCTGTCTAGTGGCGCTATTGATGTTGGGTTTTACCTGGCAAGCCGGCGCTTCGGTGCCGCTGGGCGGAAATCGAAAAGGCGTGGGCGGCGCCTTTGATATGTACGGTTGTATGCAAAGCAACGAATATTACGTCGTCAACTTCGCGGCCTATCAATCCGATCTCAGCCAATCCAAGGATATGAAAACTCTGCCGACCGCGGAATGTATCGACATCCCGTTGGTGGGTAAAACCCAGATAACCCTGGACTTGCTGGATAGAGATGTACGCAAAAAACAGGTGGCGCTGAAAATCCTCCGCGAAGACGGCCAAACGCTTGCCGAACTGCCGATGGCGGTCGCCAAGCAAGGGGTGGTTTCGGTCAGCGTGGATTTCAAATCTGCCGGCAAATATCAGGCGGTATTGCAGGTCAAAGACACCGATTTGAATATCGATCCGGAAATCAGCGCCTTGCATATCCCGCTGACGGTCGCTTTGGCTGTCGAACAACCTGCCAGCGAGAAGCCTCTGTGGATATTTTTTATCGTTATCGGCTTATTGGTAGCAGGTTTGGCGTACTTCCTGCCACGCCTGCTGAACTCAAAACCAACCGCTACAACGCCTGAGTAAATCCAAGAAAGCCCGACAGAGCGAGTCCAACTAATAGAGGTTTTATTCCACTCCGGCGCGCTCTCGCACCGCATGCCCACTCGGCCAAAACTTACCCAAATTCAACCCAAGACCATCGATTGAGGATTCCATCATGAACTTATCACGCTTGGCCACCACCATGCTCATTGGCTCAACGAGTTTATTATTTGCCTGCGCCGATCTACATCATCATGAACACGAGCATCAACAAAGTGCATATTTTACGCCCGGACTCGGTGAAATCATGGCGCAAACTGCGGTTCGTCACAGCAAACTTTGGTTTGCCGGGCAGGCGCGAAACTGGGACCTTGCAGCATATGAAGTCGATGAGTTACGCGAGGGCTTTACAGATGCCGGCAAGTATCATCCTACCCACAAGCAGATTAAACAGCCGATCCCGGAATTGATTGCTCAGCATATAGATAGGCCACTAGCGGGACTTGAACAAGCTATCAAGGACAAAAACTTGCAGATGTTTATCGAAAATTACAACTCACTCACTGCGGCCTGCAATGCTTGCCATCAGGGCACCGAGTTTGGTTTTAATGTGGTGACGCAACCCGGCTTTAATCCATTCGCGAATCAGGCGTTTGGCAGCGGCAATTAGCTGTAAACTGCTTAATTATTCGTGCCTTGTGGCATAACTAGACGGGAATAGAGAGAATATATACTTTCCTACTTCAAGTTTCGGCACATCCGCACTCTCGGATAGAGGGTTGGGGAGAGGAAATCAAAAAACCGAAATTTGAAGTGCGATGACCATACAACCAGGGAACAAGCCCATGGTTGTATGCTTGTCCTTATTTTCCGTTACAGGTAATTTGTCAATTTGGCAAATGCTTCGCGGACTTCTTTGAGCTCTTGTTCTGTGCCTGCAAAATCAGACTTTTTTGCTAAGTCTCTCGCTTTTTTCAACCTCAGCACCACCTTGTCACGCTCAAATTCAAATTTGTAGTTGGCGCTAAGCTCGCTGGCATTTTCGGAAATATCCTTAATCAGTGTGGCAATTTCTTGCGAATTGCCGGAAGGAATAGCATTCAAGGCTAGTTGAACTTTGGCATCCACTTCTTTCAATATCTCAGGCACATCTTTCTTGGCTTCCTTTGCAAAGGATGAACCGGATAAACCCAGCATTGCAAAAATCATGATAAATGCAATAAATATTTTTTTTAATGTCATATCTAAATCTCTTCGATGAATAATTTTTTTGTAGGTAAACAACGGATGTATTTAATGTAGCGTTTTATTTCAGGATATTTTGTACTCCTTTTAACGTGAATTATTTAATTGGGACCTCCCCTATAAACCACAATTTGAGAATGTCGCCGCATTAAAACGGCGTTAGATAGTCCGCCCTGCGAGCGAATATTTGTCTTCGAGCCGATTGAACAGCTGGTTTGCGGCAATTCCGGTCGCCATCAGCATCGCAGTCGCCACGGAGAAACCAACGGTATAAGCGAAGGCATCCACATCCAACCATATGTCATAGGCGTGCACATAACCATGAAACACCATGACATTACCGACGATAAGCGCTTCTATAAGCAATGAAGCCTTAAATCTAAACGCCAGCATCAAACCCAACAGCAATACCGATAAATTCATAATGTTCTCGGCATGAACGATTTCAACAGGCATGAAAATCAGGCTGCTACCGATTAGCATCAAAGCCACAAAAACCCAAGGCATGAAATAAATGGTTTGTTTAGCGGATCGGGACAACCATAACCCCATCGCCAGCATCGTTAAAACATGATCGAAACTTTCTAGCGGATGGATTATGCCGCTCAGAAAACCGACGTCGCCGGTCGCCCCGTGTAAAGGGTGAGCGTTGACATAGAGCGGCAGCAAGAATGCCGCCAAACCGAGTATTTGAAAATATCTTGCCTTGCTATTCATGGCTATCCTCTAAGCTAAGTCATAAAATGTGACTGGAATTTGGTATGTATTCAAAAAATCTTGACGTATCTGCCAGCGTAAAAACACAAAAGCGCCAAGCCACTTCCAAGTTTGCCGAAGCAATAGAAACTCAAGCGGTGGGGGCCTGACGGACTTTCTCACCCAATTAGCCGGCTAAATTCCTAAGTCCTTTATATCTATTTTGCATTTCCACTATGCCTTGTTGGGCAACGGCATTCTCTATACTTGGGTTTGGCAGTAGCTAATCTGCCTTGTTTATCCGCGAACTTCGTTTTAAAAAATGTCGAAGTTATTCAAAAAATAAACGGTAAGGTCTAAATCTTCATCGAAAAAAAAGCCGCTAAATACTCGATAAAACTCTCAAAAACTTGATTTTCAATTTGGTTTGGCAATTCCCAAAAAAGGCGCAATAAGTTTTAGAAACGCACTTTGTTTAAAAGAGATTCACAGCGCTTCCTCCTGGGGCACCTATTGCGCCATTAAGCTTCATACACGAAAAAAGCCTTCATAGAATCCGGTCGCAAAAACATATTCAGAATTTATCAAACCCTACTTTTATTGCTTGGAAGGCAAAGCAATTTTAGCACTATTATGAAATTAAAATAAAATTTCTTACAATTTTTCTACCGCATGCCCCGTTAATAATTCTCTCAAAATTCATATTTAATACCGGCCTGCATCAGCCTTGGCGAGCCCGGCAACATACCGCGCACCCGGTCTACCAGATAATCGTTATCCAACATGTTTTTCAGCGAGACGTGCAAAGTCAGGTTTTTTTGCACTTTGTAAGAGGTCGCGAAATTGACCACAATGTATTCGTTAACTTTACCGTATTGGCCTGACAGGGCTTCCACGCTGCTGGCACCGTTGGGGTGTTGGGCACCGCTTTGCAGATTCATGAAATCGCCGAATTGTTGATCGACGAACACCGTTTCGAAATGCGCATCGAAGCCGCTGGGATGCGCATAGCCGACGGTAGCGGTCAGCAGGTTTTCCGGCGCATACGGCAGACGCTTGCCAGTTGCAGAACCGTAGACGTTACCGCTTGGGCAACTGCTTTCCGGCTGCGGCGTACCGTTGGAGCGCAACATGCAACGGAACGCCGATGTCGATTCAGCGGTCGGCAGCCAGGTATAAGCAATCTGCAAATAGGGATTGTGGTTCCAGCCAAACACATCGCCCAGATCGACACGATTGAAAAACTCCACACCTTCGAACAAGGCCGAACCCTGGGCAACCGGAGAATCGTTGCCGCCTACCGTACCCAGCGCGGTGAGCACCTGAAAATCGTGATGGAACAAGGCCAACTCGCTTTTGACGCCGAGCAGCGGACGACCGCGGACGCCAAACTCGAAATTCCAGCTTTTCTCGGCGTCGATTTCCACGCTGTTGCCGTCGGCACCGATAGTATCCTCGACCCGTTGCGGCGCAAATCCTCTGTGTACGCCGAAAAACAGCGTCGCTTCGTCAATGGGCGAATAGGTCATCGCAAACGACGGCAATGGCTCGGTCACCGACGAACCGCCTCGGGCGCCATTCAACTTGTTCAAGCGCTCGTAACCGACCGACTCGACCCGCACGCCGGGCGTCGCGGTCCAGTTGCGCCAGATGAATTTGTTCTGCACGAAACCGGAATAGGCCTCGGCGAAGCGCTCCTGAAATTCGCTGCGCGTGCCGCTACGGGCAGTACCCGAAGTGCCTTCCTCGGTGCGCCGGTATTGAGTCTCCATATGGGCGCGAAACCCGGCGTCCAGCTGACTCTCTACGCCGAATAAGTCATGTTTGGCGTGAAGAGTCGGGGCGACGCCCCAGGTTTCGTAATCGCGCAAGCGACCCCGCACCCACGGGCAATCGGTATCGACATTAACGGCCTCGCCGTTCATCCGCGCACTACGAAACGCCGTGCCGCAGCCCACGACGTCAGTCGGCTGCTGATTTTCCTGCCGCCACCAATCGCGGTGAAATCCGGACCAATAAAAACTGGTTTCCAGCGTTGCATCGGTATTGAAACTGTATTCGTGCGTCGCCGACGCCGCCCAGCGGTTAGTAGTAAAACGGTCGTTTTTGAACGGGTTGTAGCGCGAGCCGAAGCTACGGTACTCCGCCTCGGTCAAACCGAAGGTGGATTGCGAATCTTCCTGATAAAAGTCGCCGCGCAAGGTCAAGCGGTGCTTGGCGTTTATATCGACGATGCTTTTTAAATTAACATCATCGAGTTTGGCGAAAGTGTTGTCGCGGGCGCCGTCGCCTTCCTTGTGGATGTAGTCGATGGTGCCACCGGTGCTGTCGACGCCGGGAATGTCATTGAACATGCCGCCATAGCGAACGTGACCGTTCAAATAGTCGCGATTGCCGCCGGTAAAACTGGCAAAACCTCCAGGTTTGGTCGGCACTTTCGGTGTCAGGTAATTCACCGCACCACTTAGAGTTTGAGGGCCGAACTGGGTCAGATCCGCACCTTTATAAATTTCAATACCGTCGTAGCGCTCGATCGGCGGATGATAGTAAATGTCGTTGTCACCATAAGGCGCGAAGTTGAACGGCAGGCCGTCTTCCAGAAACAACACCTTGGTGGAGCGGAACGGATTCTGGCCGCGTATGCCGATATTGGGACGAATGCCGAAACCTTCTTCGTCGCGGACAAACACGCCGGGCGCCTTGCGCAAGGCTTCGTTGACGGTAAACACTTGGTCGCGCTCCAGGGTTTGCTTATCGATTACGGCCGTCGAGCCGGAAAAGGTCGCGGCTTTCTCAACGCTTTCAGCCACCTCGATATCAGGAAGTTTCTCAATATTTTGCCCGCCCGTTTTTAGTGATTCCGTTCCGACAGCTGGCGAATGAACTGATGATTCGGCAAAAACCAAACTCACGTCACCAACCACTAACAATCCTGTTAATAATTGCAAGGCATTCTTCATATAAATCCTCTGATCTTTTTCTGTCCAGCCTGATCGGCATAAGCTCCAGGCTTAACTACAACCTGATTCTTTGCGAGGATAACAAAACGCTACAAACGTGTGAATTATTTTTTATTTTTCATACCAACAATCCCGGCTTATCCATTCGTTAATAACTTCAGGCTATCGGAGCCTTATGCGGGTAGTCTTTGGAAACACACTCCCTCTAATCAAGCCTTTGCTTGACTTGCAAGATACCTAGACTGACTTCACTGGTTGCATGGGTATAAAGGAGGGGTCCGGTAACTAAAGTACCTAAACTTCAGTTCGGCGAAGGCGGATAAATTACATCGCGTGCATTTTATAGTCGACCCTCGGATAGCCTTTCTTATCGCGCGGATCGGCACTGTCACCGTTATCTTGAGCGCTATGTTGTTGCACGGATTTAGAAATCATCTGCTCCCAGTTTTCATACTGGGCATATTCCGTATCGCCCGATGCTTTGCGTTTAGCGAAATTGTCTTTCCCCAAACCAACCAGCTCTTTCGATGTTTTACCATTGATGACTTGCAAAAATTCATCATTGTTCTTGATTTGATCGCGCAACAGCCAATAAGCCACCTCAAACGGTATACGTTCTTCCAGCGGTAAATGATCTTTAATGTAAAAAACCGACTTCTGAGCAGACTGCAAACTCCGGGCATTGATCTGATTCGCCTTACTACAGGCTGTCATCGACCATCCAAGCGATGCAATTAAAACCATAGCTAAAATTCTCATGTTACCTCCTGAAGATCATGCCGTAGGCTGCTCCCGGCATCACAGACAAATTAAACAGCACACTTTCAGACAAACCTAAACAAGGTCCGATTGTAACACTTTTAAGATAAATAATTTTTTCATCTTAATTACCTTGCCAATACGGTCTGCATGCTTGGATACCCCGCGATCTATCTCGCTGTTCTTGGCGGTTTAATTCAAATTCCTTAGGCGGTTGGTAGCCTCTTATTGCAGCGATCCGCAAATATCCGGCATGACATGGTTTGACCTGAAAAGGTTTTCATTAGCCTGAACCTCAACACTTTTGTTCAACCAAGTATAAAAACTGAGGCCACCGACCGGTGTAGCTTGGAAATGTCCCGGCAATATCTTGGATCCTATCGCGACTGTGTGTCTGCGACCGGTCGTCGGGAATGCGGAAGGCAGTGCGCAGATTTCCTGCAAATTGCGGATGATCCGAGCAGCCCATGAGTAGCTCACTTATAGCGTTTCGCCATTTCGCTTAACGATTTGGCTTTAATTTTACCGGCATGCCCAACCGAACCGAATGCTTCGTAACGCGCCTGACAAAGCGTCTGCATGGCGTCTCTGGCGGCCTGGTAAATCTTGCGCGCGTCCAACTCCGCAGCATTTTCCGGCTGGGCGACAAAGCGGCGAATCGCGCCGGTGGACGCCATGCGCAAGTCGGTATCGATATTGACTTTGCGGACCCCGTATTTAATGCCTTCCACAATTTCCGCAACCGGCACGCCATAGGTTTCTGCAATATTGCCACCGTATTCGTTGATGACTTGCAGCCAGTCTTGCGGTACCGAACTGGAGCCGTGCATGACAAAATGCATATTCGGCAGACGCTGTTGCAAGGTTTTTAAGCGGCTGATCACCAACACTTCGCCGGTGGGCGGCTTGCTGAATTTATACGCGCCATGACTGGTGCCGATGGCCACCGCCAACGCATCGATTTGAGTTTGTTCGACAAATTCTACCGCCTCGTCAGGATCGGTCAGCAAGCGACTATGATTCGAATCCTGCTGATTTTCCAAGGAGCCCAGGCAACCGATTTCCCCTTCCACCGACACGCCACAGGCATGCGCCATGTTCACAACACGGCTGGTCACCTCGACGTTATAGTCAAAAGCAGCCGGGGTTTTCATGTCCTCCAGCAAAGAGCCATCCATCATCACCGAGCTAAAGCCGGATTGAATGGCCTGGGCACAAATGTCGGGCGAAGGCGCGTGGTCTCGGTGCATCACCACCGGAATATGCGGATATTGCTCGACAGCAGCCAATATCAAATGCCGCAAAAACACCTCGCCGGCATAACGATTAGCCCCGGCCGAGCCTTGCATGATCACCGGACTATCGCAGGCATCGGCCGCCTGCATGATGGCCTGTACTTGCTCCATGTTACTGATGTTAAAAGCCGGCACGGCAAAGCTGTGTTCCGCCGCGTAATCCAAAAGTTGTCGCAATGATATTAAAGCCATGAACGGCTCTCCTTAGCTTGGTTTTATTAGATTCTATCTGGAGTCTCGCAGTATCTATCCTCACCCCAAATGCGCTGGTTATCGGCTCAGAAATTCTCCGCGTCGCGGCGAATCAGGCGCTTGTTTAAAGCCTGCCGGCTTATGCCCAGCAAACCGGCGGCAACACCCTGATTGCCTTGGGCGCGCTGTAATGCTTCGGCAATCAGCGCTTCTTCGGCTTCCTTCAGAGTTGGCAAACGCTCCGGAAACTGGCCGGACAAAGCGGTCAGTCCGTCCGTTGCATCGCCATCTGCATTCATCAGCGCTTGGTCAGCAATGGTCTCCTTGAAACTCTGCAAGGACAACACAGCGCCCTGACTACGAGCCACCGCATCGAATGCCATGCCTTCCAGCTCGCGGATATTGCCGGGGAACGCATAGTTATGCAACCACTGAAACAGCGCCGGAGGCACGCTGGGCGATGGCTTTCCCAGGCTGTCGGCAGCTTTTTCCACGAAATGCAGCGTCAGTTGCGGCAAGTCTTCCCGACGTTCGCGCAGCGGCGGCAGTTGGATGTGATGGGTCCGCAACCGGAAATATAAATCCTTGCGAAAGGCGCCGAGCTCGACTTGCCGTCTGACATCGCAATGAGTGGCAACGATGATACGCGCCCGGCTTTGCCGAGGGCGATCCGCGCCTATCGGATAAAACGAGCCATCCTGCAATAAGCGCAACAGCTTGACCTGCGAAGCGATGCTGAGGTCGCCAATTTCATCCAGAAACAGTGTGCCCTCGCCGGTACTGGCGATCAAACCGTCCCGAGCCCGCTCGGCGCCGGTGAACGAGCCCTTGGCATGGCCGAACAGCGTGTCGGAAAACAGCGTATCGTCGAGACCGGCGACGTTGACCGCCACCAAGTCGCCCGGCCGTCCGGACAGACGATGCAAGGCCCGAGCAATCAATTCTTTGCCGGCCCCTGTTTCGCCGGTGATCAGCACCGGCTGCGGAGAGGCGGCAATGGCTTCGATGTAACGAAATATCGCAAACATGGCCGGGCTTTGGGTAACGATGTCGGCAAATCCGCCGGGTTCGTGCGGGCTGTTGGTTAACAGACGGTCTTTCAGCGACAAAAACTCCGCGCGCAGCACCCTGGCCTCCACAGCACGCCGCACCGCAGCCACCAGACAATTTTGCTCCACCGGTTTTAGCAAATAATCGCTGGCGCCGCTACGCATACACTGCACCGCGATTTGCAAATCGTTGGTAGCGGTCATCATGATCACCAGGATTTCCGGATACTCGGCGGCGATCTGCTCCAATAGCTCCTTGCCGGACAGATGCGGCATGGTTAGATCCAGCACTATTACGCCGATGGACCGGGTTGCCAGCAAAGGCAGCACCGCCCGGCTGTCGTCCAGGGTCAGCACCTCCGCGAAACCGGCGCTACGCAATACCAGACTGGCGCTGTGCAACAACTGCGTTTCGTCGTCTACCAACAAGATAGGCAGGTTGCCAAGGTCTTTACATTGCATGATTAACGTCCGTTTCAGGCATAGTGTTTAGCGGAAAAATAACCCGAGCGCAGGTGCCTTGACCCGGCAAGGATGAGAAACTCAAGCGGCCGCCCTGGGCGCGCAGCAAGGAGGCGCTGATTGCCAAACCCAGCCCGGTGCCGCCTTTGGCCTGCTTCGTGGTAAAGAAAGGGTCGCATAGTTGCTGGATATGCTCGGCGGCTATGCCAATGCCTTCGTCGCGGACTTCCACACACACGTGCCCGCCGTCGTCCAGCAGTTTGGTGGCAACGCTAACAGACTTTTGCGGGTCCGGAAGTGCTTCCAGTGCATTGATCAGCAGATTGACCAGCACTTGCTCCACCTGCTGCGGATCGCCGCACGACAAGGGTAAGTTTTCGGCAAAATCGGTTTTGAAATGCTGCGTTTTTTGGTCTATCAAATGTTTCAATAAGCGCACTGCCCGTTCCACCACGTCATTGATAGCAAAAGACACCGAGGCCTCCGCACTTTGCGGGCGGGCATAATTTTTCAGTTCGGCGACGATGCGTTCGATACGTTTTGCACCATCGTTAATGTCATGGATCAGCACCGCCGCACTATTACGCATTTCGCTGTAAGGCAAACCGCCCAACGAAAATTCACCGCTCGCCTGATAGCGATCTTCCAAAATCTCCAGCGCATCGCTCCAAATATCGGCGAGCAAACCGGCGTTAAACAAAATCAGTTGATTGGGATTATTGATTTCGTGGGCGACGCCGGATACCAAGGTACCCAAGGCCGTCATCTTATTGGCTTGGATTAGCTGCAATTCTTGCTGGCGGGCTATTTCTTCCAAGTGTTTACGGGCGCTGATGTCGCGGATGATCGCAGTCAGATAGCGTTCTGTTCCGCGCGTCCAACTGGACAAGGACAATTCGACCGGAAACTCGCTGCTGCTCTGCCTTAAAGCTATCGAATCCAGCACCGGGCTATTAAGTCGATTTATCGCCCCTTCTTCCCGGATTTGTTCGAAAAAGTCTGGCGACGGGTTTGCCAGCAACTGCTGAAATGGCTGCCCCAACACCCGGTCTGCCGTAAACCCGAACATCAATTGCGCGCCCTGGTTCCAGGACACGATATTACCTTGCATGTCCGCGGAGATAATCGCTTCATGGGCTGAGTCGGTGATAGCCCGCAGCCGGGCTTCACTTTCTCGCAACCAGGATTCCGCTTGCAAGCGTTCGTTGGTTTCTTGTTGCAAATTGGCGTGAGCCTTTCGTAACGCCAGTGTGTTCGCCCTGAGCCGTGCAAATTGATACAGCAAATACGCCAGTAGGACCACAGCGACCAAATACAGCGCCAAACGATAGGCTCCGGCTTGTTGCTCCACACTGTCGCTGTATTGGCGCAAGGCTTGTTGCAAGTCATCAACCCGGCTGACGATAGGCTGGGCAATGATCTGCCGTAATAGTGTATCCACTTTGGGCGATACGTCGATGATCAGCCGGCCATGGGCGATCAGTACCCGATAGTCATCTGACAACGAAGCAAGTCCGGCCAGCAGATCAAGCTCCTGCTGAATTTCGTTGGCTAATTCCGGCTGCGGGCTGTCCATGAAACTGAACATCAAGCGCCATAAATTGCCAAGCTTTGCGCTGTCACCGGGCTTTGCTGTGGCCCGCAAGTTCTTACCGATCTCGTCGAAGGACATCACCGAATTGCGCAGCAAGGCATTGTCCGATTTGAGATACTCGATTTGCACCAAGCTATCCTGGACAGTCGCGGTGAGCTGGTCCGCGAATTTACCCATTAGTTTTTCGGCGTCAGCATTTGCCGGTTGCAATTCGGTTTGCAAACTCTGCGATAGACGCAGCAACTCCTGACCGGCTTTGGTTAGTGAATCGTAGTTAGCGAGCAGACCGGCACGGGCCAGCAAAATATCGCGCATCAATTCGGCATCGCGCAATTCGATGATGCGCAGCGTAGTTTGCAGGCGGTTACGCCTTTCCAGTTCCGGACTGGCGCTTTGTAGCCAGAGATAGGTCAAGGCCAGCAACAGACCGGCGACGATCAGCCTGGGCGGCCAGGAAATAGCAGTCATGGATTGGTTGTGTTCTTGACGACCAAAGCCTTGCCAGCATATTCCCCGGTCAATGTCCGCAGAAATTTGACGATAGCATCGCGCTGTTTCGCCGCCAGCCGTTTACCTAATTGATGCTCGGCCATCGTATCCACCGCCGCTTCCAGATTGGCGGCACGACCATCATGAAAATATGGCGCTGTTACGGCGACATTGCGTAAACTGGGCACCCGAAACACGCCCCGATCCCGCTCGTTGCCGGTCACGCTATAACGCCCCTGATCCACGGGGCCCTGCTGGCCTTGCGGTGCGCCGAATATGCCGAACTTCTGGAATAAATTGCCGCCCAGATTGACACCCTGATGGCAGGCCACGCAACCCAAGGCATTGAACTGGTGATAACCCTGCTGTTCATCAGCATCAAGCGCCGCAGTGTCGCCGCGCAGAAAACGGTCGAAGCGCGCATTGGGCGTAACCAAACTGCGTTCGAAATTGCTTAAGGCATCGACCACGTTGGCTTTCGTCAATCCGTCCGGATAGGTCCGGTTAAACGCATCCCCATACTCAGGAACCGCGCGCAGACGCTGGAGCAACTCCGGCCATTTGGCGTTCATGATTTTCGGATTGAGCATGACTTTTTCGGTATGCGCCTCCAAAGTGGTGACTACCCCATCCCAATTGAAAAAGTAGTTAAAGGAAACGTTGAACAAGCTGGGAGTATTGCGTAGCAGCGAAACACCGTCCGCCGATTCGGCACGGACCTTGCCGTCCATGCCGCCGCTGTCTAGCGGATGACAACTGGCGCAAGAGCGCTGACCTTGGTCGGAGAGTTTGGGATCGTGGAATAAGCGCTGCCCCAACACCACACGCGGCGTATTTAAGTCCACCGTGAGCGGCAACGGTGCCAGCGGTTCCGGCGTTTGAGCTTGCGCGGCAACCGATAAGGCTATACCTATACATCCCGCTAAAAAAAGCCCAGGATTACTTTTCTGCGTCATGTTTGCTGGTGTTGAAGCTTGGTTTACGAATCCGATCTTCATTCTATCCTCGATTGAAATAGCGGTAAGCCTAAATTTAGCACCAGTTCCAGGGGCGGGGTAACCGCTTCAATCCATGCCAGCATTCGGATAAACAGGGATCGTCGGCTTAATTCGTTGAACCCAACACCGCAACCCTGCGACAAAAGTTGCTGAATAAGCAGCCCTGACAACCGTCCTCTGCCGCTTAATGCTTCGCATCACACCGCTTTCAAGCACATTTGCTGCAACTTTCGGCGCACCCCCTCGCCAGAGCAATAATGTCAAAAACAGGCTTAATACACTGATTTTTAACCTATATTTAAAAAATACACTTTTGGCACGTTACTCGCATTGTTAGAAACAGAAGCTGCCAGCAGTTTCTTTATCCGAGATAAATTCTCAGCACTTTAACCATTTTAGGAGTATCCCCATGCAAACCAAATTAATCCCCATTCTGGCCATTTCCACACTATTCGCCGCCAACGCCGACGCCGCAGCCTTCTCGTTTAGCACCGGCGATTCGGATTACAGAATCGCCACCGGCGCACAAGCTGGCGGCACCAGCAAGGAAATAGAATCAGCGGACGATTTCGTGTTGACGCAACATACCCAGCTAAACCAGGCCACATTCACCGGTTTACTGGCCAACGGTGCCACGCTCGGCGACATCGCCAATGTTAATGTAGAAATCTATAGGGTATTCGGTAAGGATTCGGTCAATCCGCCATCCGGCCGCGTCCCGACCCGTGTCAACTCACCTTCGGATGTGGCTTTTTTGGGCCGCGAATCGGCCAGCAACTCGCTGAGTTATAGCGTCACCTTGCTAAATGGTAATGCCTCGGCCGCCAACTCGGTAATAAACGGCATCCATCCGCTGCCCGATCAAACCACCGGCGGCGAAGGCGCGGTTTCCGGGCAGGAAGTCAGATTCGACATCAATTTTAACGACGCAATCTCTCTGGCGGCCGACCATTACTTTTTCGTGCCGCAGGTGGAATTGAAAAACGGTAATTTCATTTGGTTGTCGGCTGCTAAACCGATAGTCGGCGGTAGCGGCCCGTTCACACCCGATCTGCAATCCTGGATACGCGATGAAAACCTGGACCCTGACTGGCTGAGAATCGGCACCGACATCGTCGGTGGCACCACCTTCAACCAAGCCTTCTCGGTATCCGGCGTTTCCGCGGTACCGCTGCCCGGCGCCACCTGGCTGTTCCTGAGCGGCATGCTAGGGGTAATGGGATTGGGTAAACGTCGAAAAGCCGCCGCGTAAATCATCCTGCGCTCCCTTCCTTCCTACCTGCCATGCCGTTGGCGATCATCTTGCTGGCGGCATGGTTTTTTTGCCTATAAAGTCACTCAGCTATGCCAAGAAGACGTTTATTTAGTTGCTTGCCAAAACGTAAAAAAGCCGGCACTTGGCCGGCTTTCTGATCAGAACCTCTTACTTTACGAAGAAGCCGATCTCAGCGGGTGGTAACGGTTGGGGATTAAGGCTTACCATGTTAAGCCTGCTAACCGCGCTATTGAACAGGTCGGGCAGAGGGCCGGGTTTTGGTCCTTTCCAAAAACCGGGGTAAGTAGTTCCGCACCAACCGCCGGATACATTTTGCAGTTCTTCAGCATTCAGAACTCTGAAACTTTGATTTAATTGAGCGTTCATTTGACTGGCTCCTTTGAAATATCGAAAAATTACCACCTGTAAAAAGGTGGCTCCAAACCGCAAGCCGAACCGATCATTAAGGCAGGACGATTCAACTGACAATTGCTCGTGACCAGAAAGGTCCATTTTCTGCCTAGAGCCAGAAAGTAAGGCCTATTTCTCTCCGACCGGCAACGAACGACTATCAGTCCTATCACCAATCCCTGTGATGTCGGCATAGTCACTGTACGACTGCCGCGCCCTTAAATCTGTGGGAAAATACCTGCTGCCGCAGGCAATAGTCCCTAGCGTCCCAATTACCCTGCTCTAACCATAATTTCGAAAGCGTTCGGTTCATCGAGTAACATTGATACAGTCGCCCTGAAGCGGTGCTGGCCCCTAAAACACACAGGTGAAAAATATGCAGCAATTTATGTTTGGTTTACTGCTCGCGATTGCATCAGCCACCGCCAACGCCCTGCCGCCGCCGGAGGCGAGATCATTGCCATTGGATGAAATAAGCCTGGAGCACATCAATATTCAAGGCCAGATCCAAACCTGGCGCTTACACAAGGTGTGTATCGACGGCCAAGCCTATTTGCTGATCACCGGTGCCACCGGTCCTGGCGGTATCTCGGCAGCTTATAAGGACGGCAAACCTGAGCAATGTCAGATAAACGCCACCGGAAAATAGCCTGACCATTCAACCATATCCTTTTGCCAAGTACGGTATTTACATCGATACTTGTTGGCAATCGGCAGGCCCGCACCAAAAAACAAGGCACTAAAATTCGTTGCGTTAGCTGATAATGGAAGCCCGCGAGTTATAACTAAATCTGGTGTTTGGACCGGGGAGTCGCTATTTTTGCCGAAAGATTTTTTCGGGCATCCTGCTGGAAAAAATCGGCAAAAATTACGCGACCGCTTATGCCTGCAGCGCCCCGATTCGTCCGCGTCACCCCGTTCCGGCCCAACAAGGGGTCGAAACATCGGCTCTCGCATGACTTAACGCCGTGTCGCGATGCCTTGCAGGTTTTCTCCGCTTCGCTGCGAAAACCCGCCCGGCGCTACGGCTATCGGGGACTAAAAATCTTCACTTCGCTGGCGCTCCGTTTCCAAGATTTTCAGCGGGGTTTTATTGCGTGGTGCGTCGCTTCTCATCGAAGGAGGAAAAGCGACGTGTGGTGGCGAGCGTGGTTGATCCTGCGGCTTTTGGCAATCATTCCATGCTGGGTTTTGAAAACCACATGAACCTGTTTCACGAGGACAAACATGGTCTGCCCGAATCGCTGGCCCGTGGACTGGCCGTGTTCCTGAATACGACGGCAGTAGATGAGTATTTCCGGCGCTTCAACGGCCATACGCAGGTTAATGCCACCGACCTCAAGTTGCTAAAGTACCCAAGCCGGATCTCCCTGATCGAGCTTGGCGAGTGGGCTATGAAGCGAGAAACGCTCACACAAGACCAAATCGACAACAAGCTAGAAACCCTGACCGTATGAACAACAAGAACAACTACATCAAGGCAGCACAGCAGATCATCATTTCCTTGGGTCTGCCCAGAGCGCAACAGAACGAGCGTTCCGCACTGTGCCTGTTGGCCCTGCTGAACCTCACGCCGGGAAAGGCATGGACCGAATCGGAGAATCCGCTTTTAGGCATTACCCCAATCATGAAGTGGGCTCAGGAATACTATGCCAAAGACTATGCACCCAACACCCGCGAGACATTCCGCCGCCAATCCATGCACCAGTTCTGCGATGCTGGTGTGGTCCTTTATAACCCAGACAAACCCGACAGATCGGCGAATAGCCCGAAAGCGGTCTATCAGATCGAACCCACCGCTCTAGCCCTAATTCGCACCTTCAACACGCCGGCGTGGCATGGCAATCTCGCCGCGTACCTGGCCGAACGCGAAACCCTGGTAGCCAAATATGCCATGGAACGCGAGCATAACCGTATTCCGCTGGAGATTGCACCGGGCCGGCAAATTACCCTTAGCCCCGGCCAACACAGCGAACTGATTCGGGCCATCATTGAGGACTTCGCGCCAGAGAGCGTTTTGGTCTATGTCGGAGACACGGGCGACAAGTGGGGCTACTTCAACGCTGCCCTGCTAGTCGGACTTGATGTCAACGTGGATTCACACGGCAAGATGCCTGACGTGGTCCTGCACTACATCGCAAAAAATTGGCTACTGTTGGTCGAATCCGTAACCAGTCACGGCCCGGTCGATGGCAAACGCCATGCAGAACTCGCAGAGCTATTTGCCGGAGCCACTGCCGGCCTAGTCTATTTGACCACTTTCCCGAACCGAGCAATCATGGGCCGGTATCTAGGTGAAATCGCTTGGGAGACTGAGGTTTCGGTGGCTGATTCACCGTCGCACCTGATCCACTTCAATGGTGAGCGCTTCCTTGGGCCATACAACGGGCTTTAACATATCAAGAAGCTGACTATGCCGAATGCTAATATTTGTATTTCAATGAGTTGTAGTTGGCGGAGGTAGCATTAGGTATACTGATTAAGGTTCTGTATAGAATTTCAACAGCCTGTTAACCTTTCAGCTCCAAAAGAGTCTAAATGCCCGCCAAACCTGAGCCGCAACACAATCATCTTCTCGCGGCCTTGTCGCCGGACGTGCAAAGCCGTTTGTTTCCTTACCTGGAACTGGTGCCCTTGCCATTGCGCGCACTGTTGTATGAATCCAGGCGGCCCATGCGCCACGTTTACTTTCCCACAGACTCTATAGTGTCGCTGCAATATATGATGGAAAACGGGGCATCGACCGCGATCTCCGTGGTGGGCAATGAGGGCTTGCTGGGCATCACCTTGTTTTTGGGCGGCGAGAGCACACCGAGCCGGTCGATGGTACAGAGTGCCGGTTTTGCTTATCGGCTCCCCAGACTACAGGTGAAACAGGAATTCAACCGCCACGGCCAATTGTTGATGCTGATGCTGCGCTACACGCAAGCCTTGATCACGCAAATCTCGCAAACCGCGGTGTGCAACCGGCAACATTCTATTGACCAGCAGCTCTGCCGCTGGCTCCTGCTTTCCATGGATCGCCTGTCTCACAACCACTTAACCATGACACAGGATTTCATCAGCAATATGCTCGGTGTGCGCCGCGAAAGCGTCACCCAGGCCGCGCTAAATTTGCAGCAGCGGGGGGTGATTTCCTATTCGCGCGGGTTAATCAAGGTGCTCGACCGGCCGAAACTTGAAACGCTGAGTTGCGAGTGCTACAGCGTGGTCAAGAAGGAAACGGATCTGCTGCTCGATTACCTGCCGCAGCGCCGCGTGATCACGAATCCCGATACTATCCCCACTGCGACGCTTCCTACGCTTTAGGCCATGAGCCTTCAATAAAAAGAGCGCCTGAACAAAGATGGACAGGTCTTGCAGTAGCACGTTTAGCTAACAATTGCTGTTACACGACAGCAACCCTGCGATCCGCCATTAGCCCATTTGGTGGGTCTGATCCGGTGAGAAAAAGTTGACCTGATTCCGTCCCTTATTTTTCGAGGCATACATTGCAGAATCCGCATGATTCACCAACTCGGTGGCATAAGTCGTATCCTGCGGAGAGAGCGACACGCCGATACTTGCCGAGATTTGAATGGTATGGTTGCCAAGATCGAAGGGTTCGGCCAGCCGTTGCCGAATTTTTTCGGCGACGATTTGAACGTGCTCCGGATTTTGTAAGTTCTTCAAGATAACGATAAATTCATCGCCCCCGATACGCGCAGCGGTATCGCTTTCCCGAACACAGGCGTGAATGCGTTCTGCTGTTTGCTTTAACAAACTGTCGCCAGCCTCATGGCCGAATTGATCGTTGATTTCCTTGAAATAATCCAAATCAATAAACAGCAGTGCAATGGGCGAACCAAAACGGTGGGAGTGTTTGACGGATTCTTCCAGCCGATGGGTGAAAAAGCTGCGATTGGGCAATCCGGTCAAATCATCATAGTTGGCCTTAGTCCAGTTATTATGTTCCGAGGCTCTACGTTCGGTGACGTCGTGTCCTATACAGACGACTGACTCTACCTCACCGTCTTTGTTGAACACCGGTGTAAATACATAGTCATGCCAGACCGGTTTTCCGGAGCTGGCTGTATAAGGCGCTTCCCGGCTAACGGACCCTTTGGAACGAATCACCTGCTCAACTTGTGCCTGTAGCTCTGCCGCAATCGGCACGTGCAGATCGTAGCAATTTTTTCCTATCATTTCCTCCATCGTCAGACCGAATAAATCCTTCAGTTGTTTATTCGCATACACAAACCTGCCGTCAAGATCGAAGCTAAAGATTAGATCGGAACCACACGCCAGTATGGTCTCGAACATGCGGGAGTCGTATTCTTTTTCGGTCGAGTAACCGACCACTGACTCGGTGATCGCTTGATCGATGGCTTCGTTGAAGCGGATCAGATCTCCCAAGTCGGTTTCTGCATTAATCTGCTTGAAATCCTGCTTTATCCAGAGTCTGGTCACACTGGCACGCAGGGCACGAAATTCGGAGACCGTGGAATTGAGGCTGAAACCTGCCGCTAAACGTTCCGATCCATGCGTGGTTGCCGCGGTTACGGAACCATCGGAGATTTGTTGACCCTTTGCCTTTTGGCTTTGATCCTTCGCGGACTGGGGACGAGCCAGATCAGCGGCAATCGTGAGCAGCATCTGTCTGAGGTGATCGCCCAATTCGCGCTTATTCATGCCGTCCGCGTCCGGCAGGTAGTTTGCGGCGAATTCTTCCCACTCATGCAGGATACCTTCAAGATTTTCAAGGATAAATTTATCAAGGCGCATAGTGGTCTCGTTTTCTATAAGTGTTGCCGGGCCAGGAGGTCGGATCGTCAGGCTCTAAACCCCAAGCGTTTAGTTCGGCGCCCGGACCATCGGGCATTGTTCTCGACCATCCGGGTTCTGAGCACTAACGATGCCGAAAATAGCTGCGACGGCCAGCTTCGGCGCGAGAACCATCGAGCAGATAACTCAGACAGCCACGCTCAAAGCTTGAGCGATGAAACAAATAACTTGGACCGCCGAGCTTAGAGCTAAAGCGATGCCGCAAATAGCTCGAACGCCGGGGTTTAGGCAACAACGTTTTCGATTTGGCAGGCTCGGTTATTCCGGCAAATCCTTGGTGGAATCGCCGCACTTCGGCAACATCCGCCGCAGGGTATTGTCGCGCAGCATATAGTGATGATACAGCGCGGCGGCACTGTGCAAACCGATCAGAAAATAACCCAATGTACCGACGGTTTCGTGAAAACCCTCTATCAATTCGGCAAAGCTCTTACTTTCGCCGATCAGCGCCGGCAGTTGTAAGCCAAAAAATGGAATTGGTTTGGCTTCGGCGCTGAGTAGCAACCATCCCGACAAGGGCATGACTATCATCAGCGCGTACAGAGTCAGATGCATGCTGCGACCCAGCAGATTTTGCCAGCGCGGCGGTTCGGGTTGGATAGCCGGATACCGCCCTTGAAACATAAACAGCAAGCGCGGTCCAATCAACACCAATAGGCTTAGACCCAGCATAAAATGCCAGGCTTTCATGGCCTCGCGCGGATCGCTGCCCTTGGGAAACAGTTCGCGTAGTTCGATGCTGGCGTAAATCGCGACAAACAACAATACGATTATCCAGTGCAGCGCCATTGAGAGCGTGCCGTAACGTTCGGTGTTATTTAGCCATTTCATGGATTTCCTCCGTGTATTTGGGACATTTCAATGTCGCAGCTGGTAGATTCGATTGCTTCGCAGTGCTGCGAAACTGAATTAATCTTAGCAGGAACGGGTAAAGTCCACGATGATCGTGTGGTTCAAATATTACGCTAGAGCTGGCTTAGTAGCTGTGCGCTTTTGCTCCCTGTGGCCGTCATTCCCGCGAAAGCGACCGCGAAGCGAATCCAGCGTGCAAATGGACTCCCGCCTGCGCGGGAGCGACGATATTAAAGGCCGGGTTAATACTTGGCCGCACACTCTGCGATTGAATGTATTGCGGGCTCTTGTAGGAATCACGCTTAGCTGACGATTCTAGTTATTGGGCCAAGTAAACAACAGTGGCGACCGGTGTTTGTTGTCTATCGTTACACTTTTGCGGATCTCTTGTCCTTCATGTTCGGCGCTAATTCGATACCGTCCGGGTTTGAGTTTAGCAAACAATATCGGGCCATCGGCGACCGTTTCCAGTACGGTCTGATTATTTGCGCCGCTAATCCTGACGGCCACGTCGCTGAGATACTCGCCGGAGCCTTGCATGGAAAATTGCAGGCTCAGATTGTAATCTGAGCGCACCGCTTGCAGCGCATCCCGTTCATCGCCGCCTATCCCGCCGCTGACAAAAACCACGTCGCCTTGGGTTTGGGTAAGCAGTGGCGATGAATCCGCACTAGCGGAAAAGCTGTAGACAAGCCAAGGCAAAATCAGTGCGTATTGGATTAGTTTCATGGTCCTTGCTCCGTGGTTGGAGGACGTAAAGGGTATATCGCGTGAGTTCGCAAATCGTCGCTCCCGCGAAAGCGGGAGCCCAGTGACATAAAGCTGTACCCGGTAATGACGAATTGTCTAAATAGCACTAACGCGCGGCAATATTGCCCTTCTCGTCCGACATGATAATTTCCACTCGGCGATTCAACTGCCGGCTGGATGCGGTATCGTTACCGGCAACCGGGTATTCCTCGCCGTAACCACGCGTTCTGACTCGGTCACTGTTCACACCGGCGTCCACCAAAGCGGTGCGCACCGCATAAGCGCGGCGGTCGGAGAGTTCCAAATTATGTTCGTCGCTACCCCTGCTGTCGGTATAGCCTTCGACCAATACCTTATAGTCGGGATATTCCTTTAGGAAGTCGCCTATTTTGTCGACATTGCGCATTCCGCCGGCTTGTAACTGGGCTTTATTAGTGCGGAACAACACGTCGCCCAAGGTAATCACCAAACCGCGTGCGGTTTTCTTCGCATTCAGTTGGTTAATCAAGATTTCCTGTTGCGCAATCAAGGCCTCGTCGCGCTCGCTATTGATACCGGCGATGACCAATTCCGTTGCTTGCCGGTCCACGGTCAGTTGACTCGCCGCCGCTTGGCGTTTGGCGGCATCCGCTTCCGCGGTTCGGGCATCGAGACGCACCTCGTTGCGCTTGGCTTCGGCACTGTTGACCGCCTTTTCCGCGGTTTTACGCTTGGCGGTTACCTGCGCGATGGCCACTTGTTGGTTAGCGATATAGGCCAGATGGGTGACGCTTTCATCATCGTCGTCCTTTGCATAAGCGTCGTCGGCCTTTTTCAGGGTATCCGACGCCTGCTTCATTTCCAGCTCTGCCAGCGTGCTGACGTCGGCATTGATACGGGCGTTGTTATAACTGTTGTGAGCATCGATCAAGGATGCATTGGGCACCGAGCTACAGCCGGCAGCAACCGCAGCGGCAAGCAGGGTTAGGGATAAATATCGATAGGTATGCATAATGGTCTCCATTGTGAATTATTGGGTTACGCGATTGAGTTCTTCGCGTAACACGCGATTGCCTTCCTGCAGCTCGCTAGCAGCCTTTTGCGCCTTGGCAGCACGAGCGGTAGAGGCCGCAAGTTGCGCATCAACCTGGGCTTGTTCGGCTTGCTGTCTGGCCATTAGATAATCTTCGCGCGCCATCGCCCGTTCGGCGGCGTCCATTTTTTCCATGGCCGCTCGCAAAGCTACCGGTGCAAATTCGTTGCCGCCGGCGCTATTGGCGCTGTTCACTGCCGCCTTGGACACCGCCATTTGTTCGGTCGGTGCCGGAATGCTCGCGCAACCGACGGCAAAGAGCGCCGCGATCAGGCTTACGCCATAGATCGTCGTTAACGATCCGGGGTATGTAATTGTTTTCATGATTTTTTCCTGTGAGTTAAACATCGAATAGCATCGCTAACCGGCTTTCCAGGCTAGGCCGTTGCGGCTGGCTAGCGATTCGCCCTGTGAAATTTTTGCGCCCCGGGCCGGATCGGGTGGTAGGATTAGCGGAGTCGCGGGCTGGGAAAGCGTTATAAGGAATTAGACGCCTTTGTGCGATGAAACACAGTTCGTTAGCGTACATAAGCCAAACCGACCGGTTCATCGACAGGTTCGACCCGACAGTTTTGCCAAGCAACAGATAGCGGTCATGCACTGTTGTCATTCATACCAATCGACTAAGCTCGGCGCAAACCGCAGCCATCCTTTTTTGGTGACTACCTACACAATTGGTCGGCCCCTCGACCTGGAGAACCAAGGCATGGACCAAAAATGGGATGGAATCGAGCGGCGTAAGTCGCTGAGAAAGACAGCCGAAGCCATGGTGGCAAACTTATTCCCCGAGCAGCTTAGGGCTAAACCGGCGGAAATGCTGCTGCACGAATTGTTGGTGCACAAGATTGAACTGGAAATGCAATTCGACGAGTTGCAAAGAATAGATACCGCCTTGACCACAGCGCGAGACCGCTACCGGGATCTGTACGACTTCGCCCCGATTGGCTATCTCGTTATCGATTCTGCAGAACAAATCGATGAAATTAACCTGACGGGCGCCGCATTACTGGGTATCCCGCATGGATCATCACTCAAGCTGCGGTTCTCGACATTTGTGGCCGTCGAAGATCAGCAGCGTTGGTCTTTGCAGTTCCGAAACATGATGGATTTGGTTACAACCGAGAGACTGGCTCTGGATTTAGAGATGATGCGCCACGATGGGACGCGGTTTACCGCCCATCTTGATTGCCAACACCGAGAACTGGGTGATGCATCGGTGTTGCTGGTCTCTATAACGGAGATAGGCAAATCCTGAATCGACTTCAGTCCGCCAAACCGCACACCATCCTACTGATGGGTATCAGGCAAATACAAGCTTTGAATTAGCTGTCTTTCTTCGCTGGTTAACACGACTCGGGAATATTTTTGGGCCGCGCGCTGCTGTTCGGACGCCTGTGTGTGTCGTCTATCCGCCATACGCCTGTCCTCCGCGCGCCGCATATGGTCGCGACGGTCGGCTTTCGGCCAAGCTACATAAGCGTTTTTGATATTTTCCAGCCACTCCGGTGAACCAAACGGATAGTCAGTCTGCCTTCTGTCGCGTAAACGGCGCGTTTGCACCGACCGGCGCGCTTGTGCTCGCAATTCATGGGCGCTCATATCCCGCTTCCTCCTCCGGTGTCTAAAAACAGGCTGTTTCATTAGCTTCAAATTATGCGCTTGCCTGATACACGAATATGTACGGAAAGACACATAGGCGGAATTTGCTTGGCCGTGTCAGCAAATCGATTTGTGCACTATCGATCCCGCAGGTTGGGCGCAAAACTAGGTACGTTAGCGCACAGACTTGCCGGTCGATTCGGCGCATGTTTTGCCTATAAAACAGCAGGGGAATGGGCATGGCAACGCATCGTAGAATTTCGGGATTTATAGGCGCATTACTGATTGGTTTATGGGCTAGCTCCGGTTGTCGCTCGGATCGCTCCAACGAGCAAGCTCCACAGCAGTCGCCGGATCAAGCAGGCGTTCCCAAGGAAACTAAGCATAAGGAAGTCGGCGAAGCATCGTGGTATGGACCCGGCTTCCACGGCCAGGAGACGGCCAGCGGCGAGACTTTCGATCAGAAAAAACTCACCGCCGCGCACCCGAGTTTGCCCATGGGAACCAAAGCCACCGTGACCAATCTGGATAACGGTAAAAAAGTAGAAGTGACCATCAACGATAGAGGCCCGGCGGCCAAGGAAGATAGAGCAATAGACCTTTCCAGCAGTGCGGCGAACAAGCTGGATATGAAAAAAGACGGCACTGCGCAAGTCAAGATCGAGACTAAATCCACCAAGAAATCCCGCACGAAAATCGACAAAGCCAAACTCGCGGCAAAGCCTTAATTAGCTATTCAGCGTGCAGTATCAACACCAAGCTCCGGCTGGGGCGAGGGGAATAAAAACAGATTACTTTTACTGATTTAAATCTCCTCTCCATCAGGAGAGGGAACAGACTTTTGGCAACTTGCGAGGATTTCGAGTCGCCGAGAGTAATCGAAACCTTTGAAACTTTATTTTATTGCTTCTGCAGGAAGTACCAGAGCGGCACCAGCATACCCACGCCCGCCACCACACCCGCTACCCAAATTAGTATTCTTCCGAATACCGATATTAGAAAGTCCATACCTGCCTGATCGGTTGGAAAATAGACCAAGGGAATCCGGGTTTTCAGTTGTTTGGGTACAAAACTCCGCACATCGAGCACGAATACCGACCCAGTCAGCAGCGCGTAGATCACAAAAAATGCCACAACTTGCGGGTCGGCAATGCCAACACCCAGTAAACCGCTGGTGTTAAGGATGGCAAGCAAGGTCAGCGGTGCCGATAGCGACAAGCCGGCGACGAATGCGCTGGTTCGGGTTGCATGAGGAAAGGCCATAATGGTTTTATCCGCTTGCCCGCGCGTTGCGATAACGGGCTAGAGCCCACAACGGAAAGAATTTGTCGTAACCGTGATATTTCAGATAAAAAAACTTCGGAAAACCCGGCGCGTTAAAACAGTCGTCGTGCCAGAAGCCGTCGGCCTGTTGATTTCTCAGCAGATAGTTCACGCCGTCGCTGACTTCCAGGCAGTCTGTTTCCTCCGCGGCCAGCAAAGCCATGACGGCCAAGGCGGTATGAAATGCGGTACTGCATTCGAATTCGCCGCGAATCCTGGGGTCGTGATAGCCGATATTGCCCTCGCCCCAGCCGCCATCGGCGCGTTGCTTGGATTTCAACCAAGTCACGGCCCGACGCACGCTGGCGTCGCCCGCAGGAATACCGGCTGCGGCAAATCCCAGCAATACCGACCAGGTGCCGTAAATATAATTGGTGCCCCAGCGCCCGAACCAAGAACCATCGACCTCCTGCTCGGCACGTAAATAAGCGACGCAGCGGTCGATAACAGGGCAATACTGCGGCATGTCCAGTTTACCCAACAGCATGATACAACGCGCGCTCACATCGGCAGTTGGCGGGTCTAACAGCGCACCATGGTCGGCAAACGGAATTTGGTTTAAATAATAGTGATCGTTGTCGGCATCGAAAGCCCCATAGCCGCCATTGCGCGATTGCATGCCGCTAATCCAGTGTGCGGCGCGCCGGATATTCTCGGTAAATTCCGGCATCTCGGCTTGCTGCATCGCATACGCCACCACGGCGGTATCGTCCACATCCGGATAATAACTATTGCCGAATTGAAAAGCCCAACCGCCACCTGCCAAGTTCGGGCGTTGTACACGCCAGTCGCCCGGCTCATCGCTCAATTGCTTGCTCGCCAGCCAGCGCAAGGCCGCTTGCGTGGCTTTTAGACTGCGCGGATCGCGCTCGTGACTATCGACTTCCTGCAAAGCCAACACGGCCAAACCGGTATCCCAGATCGGCGACACGCAAGGCTGGCAATAAGCCGTATCGTCTTTCACCACCAACAATTTATCGATGGCCGCTCTGGCGATTTGGCGTTGGGCGTTGTCCGACGGAATCCCCAGATAATCCATCGCCTCGTAAGCATTGACCATCGCGGTAAATATCGCCCCCAGCCCATCGTAGCCGTTTAGCCGCGCCATGAACCAATCCGTGGCTTTGGCGGTGGCCTTGCGGCGGATAAAGCCGGGTAGCAACGGCTCCAGCAGTCGGCCAATTCGATCCAATACTAAAATAGCTTTGCCTAGCGGCGTTTTGACATGGGAAAAATAATGGTTTTCCAAGTTTGCCGGCGTTAGAAACAACTCGGCAATATCAATCTTGTGCGGGTTGCGGGCTTTGACCTGATAGGTACACAAAATCGACAACGGCACCATCACGGTCCGCGACCAATACGACACTTTGTCGATATGAAACGGAAACCATTTGGGTAACAGCATGATTTCCACCGGAATAAACGGTACACCGCGCCAGGGGATTTGTTGAAACATTGCCAGCATGATGCGGGTAAACACATTGGCCTTCGCCGCGCCGCCGTGCATCAATATCCACTCGCGCGCTTTGACCATATGCACCGCGTCCATGCCGTCGCCCGCCATTTTTAATGCGTAATAGGCTTTGATAGTACAACTAAGGTCGCCAGGGCCGTCTTTGTACAGCGGATAACTGCCGTCCGCGCCGGCCTGGCTGCGCAGGAAGTTGGCGATTTTGACTTGCAAGGCCGTGTCGATCTCCGCCATGTAATGCATCATCAGAATGTATTCGGCGGGGATGGTGCAATCGGCTTCCAGTTCGAACACCCAATAACCGGCCGGGTTTTGTAAGCTCAGCAAGCCAGCCTTGGCTAATGCAATACCGGCATCCGGATTTACCGGTTCAGCACCGCCAGGCATATTCGCGTGGCTGACATCCGCACCGGATAGTGACGAGTTTTCTATTAGCATGATTTAGTTCTCTGATTTCACTGAGCAGGTAGGCATTTCACGCGGCATCCAATCTGGCAAAAAGCCGCTCAAAAAAAACCGCCGCAACTGAAGAACGTTGCTGCGGCGAGTCGCACACATGGTCATGGAGGCCCTGTAAAGTGAAGAGCGATGCAGGCTTAGGTTAAATATTGCGTTGGCCTGATTCGTAAATAGACAGGGTAATAGCCTGGTTAATTCCGGTCTGTACGTTACCGCACATAAGCCTGTTTGCGCTCTGCGCACAAAAAGCCCAATTGCTCTGTTCCTTAGCGCACAGAGAGGAATTTCATTTCTAAATACAATTAAGGTTTACACTAGCACCGATTGCAGGAGCCAATCTATTTTGTCCGATAACTACCTAGGCAGCAGATGACCGATCTCGATAGCCCGCAATACAACCATTTGCTAAAAGTGTTACCGGAAGCGGAATACGAACGACTGTTACCGCACCTGGAACACGTGGAGATGCCGTTGGGAGAAGTAATTTACGAATCGGGCGGCGAGCTGCGTTACGTCTACTTCCCCACTACCTGTATCGTCTCCTTGCTGTATGTGATGGAGAACGGCGCATCGGCGGAAATCGCCGTGGTCGGCAACGACGGTATCATCGGCGTGGCATTGTTCATGGGCGGCGGCAGCATGCCGAACCGCGCCGTGGTGCAAAGTGCCGGCCATGCGTTTCGCTTGCGCGGGCAACTGTTGATGCAAGAATTCAACCGCTACGAAGGCATGCTGCATTTGCTGCTGCGTTATACCCAGGCGCTGATCACGCAAATGGCGCAAACCGCGGTGTGCAATCGGCACCATTCGGTGGATCAACAGCTCTGTCGTTGGTTGTTGTTAAGCATGGACAGGCTGCCGTCTAACGAATTGACCATGACCCAGGAATTGATCGCCAACATGCTGGGCGTGCGGCGCGAAGGCGTTACCGAGGCCGCCGGGAAACTGCAACATGCGGGATTGATCCATTACAGCAGAGGGAAAATAACGGTGCTGGATAGGCCGGGTTTGGAAGCACGGGTTTGCGAATGCTACCAGGTGGTGAGAGCCGAGTCGGATAGGCTTCTCCCCCCCCCCCCCGATGATGAATTAATGGCCTTGTGACAAGGCGAGCTTGCAGGTGCGAAGAATTCGCACTAACCGCTTTTATAGATCGAATGAATTCGGCCCTATCACGGACACCTCAAAGTTGGCTCTGCAACAACGCAGAAAACTCCGCCGCCGCCAGCGCCGGGCTTTTCAAATAGCCCTGATAAAAATCGCAGCCATGTTCTTGCAGAAAATCCAGTTGTTCTTGGGTTTCCACGCCTTCCGCCAACACTTGCAAACGCAAGGTATGGCCCATGCCGATAATCGCCGAGGCGATTTCTTTATCGTCTTCCAACTGCGGAATGTCGTCGATAAAGGTTTTATCGATTTTCAGAATGTCCAACGGAAAATGCTTGAGATAAGCCAGCGAAGAATAACCGGTGCCGAAATCGTCGATGGCCAGCCGCACACCCAAGGCCTGTAGCTTACAGAGGACCAACACCACCTCCGTCTCCCTCTCCATCAACGCGCTCTCGGTTAATTCCAACTCTAACAGCTCGGGCGGAAAGCCGGTTTGGCTGAGTATCGCAGCAATACTGGCGGCTATGTCGCCATGCCGCAGCTGATGCGGGGACAGATTGACCGCCAGCTTGATCGGCGCTAACCCGGCATCCAGCCAACGCCGACCTTGCCTACACACTTCCTTTAACACCCATTCGCCGATCTCGGCTATCAGGCCAATTTCCTCGGCCACCGGGATGAACTGGCTGGGCGGTATCACGCCCTCCTCCGCATGATGCCAGCGCAACAAGGCTTCCGCGCCGATAATGCGGCCCGTGCTGATGTCTACTTGCGGTTGATAATAAACCAGTAATTCTTGACGACGCAGCGCCCGCCGCAATAACGACTCCAAATTGATACGGCGCAAGGCCGCTTGGGTCAGGTCTTCCGAGAAATATTTAAAATTACCGCGCCCTTCCGCTTTGGCGCGATATAAAGCCGCGTCCGCGTGTTGCAAAAGCTCTTCGGAGCTGTTGCCATGTTCCGGCAGTAAACTGATGCCTATGCTGACACCAACCCGCACTTCGGAACCGTTGGACAAACGCCACGGTTCGTTGAGCGATTCGATAATCTCGGCGGCTACCAGCGCCGCATCCTGCGGATGCGCCAAATCTTCCAGCAATATGGCAAATTCGTCGCCGCCCAGACGGGTCACGGTGTCGATGCCGCGCAGCCGGCTGCTTAATTTTGCCGCCACTTGTTGCAGCAGCTCGTCGCCGGCCAAATGGCCGAAGCTGTCGTTAACGTCTTTAAATCGATCCAGATCGAGCATCAACAAGGCCGCCGCTTTCCGTTCGCGGCGCGACAAGCCTATGCAATGTTCCAGGCGCGCAAACAATAACAAACGATTAGGCAAACTGGTTAGAGGATCGTGGTGAGCCAAAAACTCCAGGCGGGCGACCGCATCCTTAAGCTGGGAAATATCGGAAAACACCCCAACGTAATGCGTCACCCGATTATTTTCGTCGCGTACCGCGCTGATGCTGAGCATTTGCGGATAAATCTCGCCGTCCTTGCGCCGATTCCAAATTTCGCCTTGCCAATAACCGCTGTCGTTAATCTGCCCCCACATATCCACGTAAAAGGCTTGGTCCTGCCGGCCGGACTTCAGGGTTTTCGGCGTTTTTCCTAACACTTCATCCGCCGAATAGCCGGTTAATTCGCTAAAAGCCCGATTAACCACCAAAATCCGCATATCGGCATCGGTAACCATCACGCCTTCGCGGGCGGTTTCGAACATGGCCGCCGCCTGGCGTAAAAATTGGTCTTTGGTTTTTTCCCGACTAACGTCGCTGATTACAATCCGCAGAATCTGCTCGCCATCGGCGGCAATCGCCAGATTCATTTCCAGTCTGACGCAGAAGTCGGCGCCGTCCGCCTTTACAAAATTAAGTTCGCAGGTCTGCGCTTGCTTGCTTTCCATTAGCGCTTTGCGGTGCAGATAATAAATGTCCTGGTCGGCAAAGGCGATGTAGCGGCTTAGGACTTGGGAATGCAAAGTATGGCGCGGCACGCCCAGTAATTGAGTGGCGGTAAGATTGGCTTCCAGGATGATGTCATGCGCACTGACGGTCAAATAGCCTACCGGCGCCAAATCGTATAAATCGAAATAACGCGCCTGTGATACCGCCAACTCGTCTTGCGTATGGCGTAAATTTTCGATAACTGTTTCCAGTTCAATCTGATGCACCAGCAACTCATGCAGCAAGCGCTGTTCGTCGTTTGGCGATTTTTTGCTTTTCAGCGGACGAGCGGCGAGCTTTTGCTCGGCATAGCGGCGTAAGTCGGCGGGATTCATAACGAGATGGGCATTACATATATTGCTTTAAGTTGCGGGTCTTCGTGTTTGTGACCAACAGTTGAATAGTAGCACCAATCCGCATCTTCCCCCGCTTAGTTTCTTCCCCTTCATCGGCATGACAAAGCCTCCCCAAGCCAAAACGGTGAACCAATATCGTTGAGCACCAGCCACAAAAAAAGCCGGTGATGACCGGCTTTGTAGATGTACTAAAACATAAAACTGCTTTTAACGGATAGCGTAGTTGTTACTGTCCGTTAACCTTTGCCAATTTCATTTCTTCTATGCCTTGTTCAACCTCGGCAATACCTTCTTGCAAGTTGCCGGCTTTAGCAGCTTTTATCGCCGCTTTTAATTTGGCGTTAGCCCGTTGTAGACGAATGGAGCTACCCTTTTCATTTTGAACTTTCATTGCCTCCCAAGCGACCGTAGCGCTCTCTATAAAGGCTTTGGTATCGCCAGTCTTGCCTACTTCCAAGGCGTTGTTGGATAGAGCGAGCAGATTGGTAAAGCTTTCGTTCAACGGACTACCGGCGGCATGCGCGGCCAATGATCCGAAAGATAACAGCAATGCCATTAAAAAGTGTCTAATTTTCATAAATTTACCCGGTGTATATATTCTATAAAGGTGCAAAATAACCACTATCGCTCGCTTAAATAAAAGCTGCTCAAGAGCTGGCATCCTGCTCTAAAACCGCGACGACCGAACTATTACTGAATGTCTACATCCCGGCTGCTGGGTGATTCCACCTAAGCTGGCACTAGATTACGGCAGCGCCTTGCTGAAGTCTGTACGCTGGGGCACATACGCTCGAACAAATCAAAACTAATCTTATGAACCGGAACCTGCTTAGTTAGTTGTAAGTACGTGCGCTAACATACAGACAAGCAATTCCCTAACCGCTAACCTGCCCCCCAAACAGCTGGCGTAAAGCCGCTGACCAGCACCGGCATAGCGATTTACATCTGTTCGCATCTGTTATCTTCTGTCGGGCTACCTCAACACACCGCCGGAGAACGCTAGTGTCGTCCATACCCGCTGTTCCCGCGGCCAATCGCCTCTTGAATGCCCTACCGGATAGTGACCGCCAGCACTTGCTTGCTCACTGCGAACCGGTCGATCTAAGCTTTGCGGAAGTGCTCTATCTAGCTGGCACCAAGATTCCGCATGTGTATTTTCCAATCGATAGTTTTATTTCCCTGGTAACGCCGGTCGATGGCGATACCGGTCTGGAAGTGGGTTTAATCGGGGACGAAGGTATTTTGGGCATCACCCTGACATTGGGTGTCGATATCGCGCCATTTCAAGCGCTGGTGCAAGGCGCAGGTTCGGCATTGCGTATAAGCGTGCCACTGTTTTTACAGGAACTGGAACGTAGCAGGCCCTTACAGCTGGAGTTAAAACGCTACTTATATGTATCCATGAGTCAATTGGCGCAAACCGCGGCCTGCAACCGCTTTCATCTGGTGGAAGCGCGTCTGGCGCGTTGGTTGCTGATGACGCATGACCGCGCGCACGCCGACACCTTCCATGTCACGCATATTTTCCTGGCCTATATCTTGGGTGTACGGCGAGTCGGCATCACCAAAGCCGCGCTGTCCTTGCAGGAACAAAAGTTGATCAGCTATCGGCGCGGGGATATTACGGTTCTGGATCGTGGCGGCCTGGAAGGCGCTGCTTGCGAATGCTATCGAACCGAGCGGGACACTTACGAGCGTATTTTAGGGGCTTGAAGAAGCGGGGCTTAGCCAACGCCGATGTAGACGACGTTGGCTAAGCGAGTCTGCGATGGTTTAACTCAGATCTTGCAAAGACTTCTCGGCAGTCAAATTGGTCCAGCCAATGACGATTCTGTAGATCAGCAACAGTAAGGTCGGAAGCAACACAATCAAACTAAGTTGTATGTCCAGCATCAACACCAGACCGGACAAGGCAAAGCCTGCCAACGTCACCCAGACGGTTTTGATCTGCCAATTAAAATGCGATTCCAGCCAAGTGCCTTTGACATTGTTGCGGTAGAAAAAATTAATCGCTACGCCGACTAATAGCGGTAAGCCGGCAAAGGCAAAGGTTAATACTTGGCATAGATAGACTGTTGCAGTCAGTTTTTTCAACGCTGCGAAATCTTCGGTGGGTTTTTCGTTTGTAATTGTCGTGTTCATGACTACTTACCTCTTAGTGAAAAATATATCCGCGCTCTAGGGAATCGATTACCCCCGCAGAGCGTTGTAAGGCGGCGCCAAACTCTATACCAGACTCTAGGCTTAAAAAAATCCATCGTCTGTACGCTATCGAACATATCTGCCACACATTGGTTCAACAAAAAATGGGTCAAGTTAAGTACGCTAACGCACAGACCTGACTTACCTCAACCATTACGCTGCTTGGGTAAGATTCATACAGGACCGTGCCATGGAACGTACTAAATCTGAGTTATTCAGGCAGCGTCTAGCTCATCGGTTTCAAGAGCCCAATGCCGCATAAGCCGGCATGGATAATCATCTTGATCGCTGCTGGCGGTTGCACCGTTGGTCCGGATTACCATGAACCAACAGCGGATGTTCCGGTTAGTTGGCAGGCTGAAATCAACAATCCGGCCATAACAACATCAGACCCCAAGCCCTTGCAAAACTGGTGGCTGCGCTTTAAAGATGTGCCCTTGAATGCGTTGATGGCCAAAGCCTTGGCCGGCAATCTGGATCTAAAAATCGCCCTGACCCGAATCGATCAGGCCCGAGCCGAACGACGCGGCACGCAAGCAGAGTTATTCCCCACCGTAAATATTAAGGCCGGTGCCCAACGCCAGGAAAACCCCTTACCGGCACTGGCCCCCGGTTTGCGCTACAACATGTTCGAACTGGGTTTCGACGCGCTATGGGAAATCGACTTATTCGGCCGCCAACAACGGCGTCTGGAAGCGGCTTTGGCCGAGCTTGATGGTGCAAACGCCGGCTACCGGCAAACGCTGGTCACACTGAGCGCGGAGCTGGCCCGCGGTTACGTCGAATACCGCAGCACCCAGAACCAACTACGCATCACCACTTCTAATCTGCACACCCAGCAAGCCACGCTGTCACTCACCGAAAAACTGTTCAACGAAGGCGTGGTTGCTCGCCATGAAGTGGTACGCGCCCGCGCGCTGACCGAAACCACGATGGCGCAAATTCCGGCCTTGCAAGCCAAACTGACCGGCTTGCTGCGGCAACTGGAACTGCTGATTGGCGCGCATCCCGGCACTCTGGCGCTTGAGTTAAGCGAGTTGGGCGCGGTACCGCAGTCAGCGGGCATAGACCTGTTGACCTCACCGGCAGCAACGCTACGCAACCGGCCGGATTTGCAAATCGCCGAGCGCAAGCTGGCCGCCGCCACTGCACTGCAAGGCGCGGCTGTCGCTGAACTGTTTCCGAAAATTTCCTTGTCCGCCTTTCTGGGCCTGCGCAGCACGGACTTAGAATCCTTATTCAAATCGGCGGCTTTCTCCTATGGCACCGCCGCCAATCTACTGCAACCCTTACTCAATTTTGGCAGGGTCCGCGCCGGCATCGATCTGGCCGACGCACGGCAACAGGAAGCTTTTCTGACCTACGAAAAAACCGTGTTGGAAGCGCTGCGGGAAACCGAAACCGTGTTGAGTAGATATTTAAATGAAGAGCAGCGCCGACAGTTACTAGCCAATTCCACGCTGGACTCGCGCGAATCGCTGAGGCTGTCGCAACTACGCTATCAGGAAGGCGTAATCTCGTTCTTGGATGTGCTGGACTCGCAACGCAGCCTGTATGCCGCCGAAATCGAACTGGCCCGCTCCGAAGCAGACACTTCCACCCATCTGATTGCGGTGTATAAAGCCCTGGGCGGCGGCCCGGATATTAGCACCGTGCAATCGCAGCTTTCCGAGGATCAATAATGGCTAGCGTAAAGGAACCGGCCAAACCGGAAACCGCAACTGCACCGCCGACGAAACCGGCTCGCTCAATACGCAAGTTCATCTTGCCGGGCCTGGCATTGCTAGCCGTAGCGATGCTGATTTGGTGGTGGATGCGCCCTGCCCCGCTGCCGGAAGCCATTGTCACCGGCAATGGCCGGATTGAAGCCACCGAGATTGACATTGCCACCAAGACACCTGGTCGGATTGTCGAGATTCTGCCGTACGAAGGTGACTTTGTGCAGTTTGGCATGGTGTTGGCACGGATGGACACCCAAGTATTACAAGCCCAGCAAACCGAAGCCCAAGCCCAAGTCCGTCACGCCGAAAGCGCCCGAATCACCGCCAAAGCGGTCATCGTGCAGCGCGAAAGCGAACGCAACGCCGCGCTGGCCGTGGTCGCACAACGCCAAGCTGAATTCGATGCCGCCAGCAAACGCTTAAAACGTTCGCAACGCCTGGTCGGCGAAGGCGCGACGCCGCAACAGGAAGTCGATGACGATCAGGCTAGAGTGCTGGGTATGCAGGCGGCGATCAATGCAGCGCAAGCTCAGGTCGCGGCGGCAGGTGCCGGTATCGAAGCGGCGAAATCGCAGGCGGTGGCGTCGCAAACTCTAATCGAAGCGGCTCAAGCGACCGTCAGTCGATTGCAAGCCGACATAGAAGACAGCGTATTGAAAGCGCCGCGCGATGGTCGCATTCAATACCGCGTCGCCGAGCCCGGCGAAGTGTTGGCGGCTGGTGGCCGGGTGTTGAACATGGTCGATCTCGCCGACGTGTATATGACTTTTTTTCTGCCTACCGAAGCGGCCGGCAAGGTCGCCTTAGGGAGCGAGATCCGGCTGGTGCTGGATGCGGTGCCGGATTTGGTCATCCCGGCCACGGCCAGCTTCGTGGCAAGCGTGGCCCAATTCACCCCCAAAACGGTGGAAACCGAAACAGAACGCCTGAAGCTGATGTTTCGGGTGCGCGCCAGACTCGATCCGGAATTGCTGAAACAACATCTCAATCAAGTCAAAACCGGTGTGCCCGGCGTGGCCTATGTGAAGATAGACCCGAAAGCCGAGTGGCCGGTAAACCTGGCCATCAAACTGCCGCAATGAATACCCTAACCTCTACCAAACCAGTGGTGAGGATACAAAATCTGAGTTTGCACTATGGCGAACAGTTGGCTTTGGATAATCTGAATCTGGATTTGCCGGCCAATCAAATGCTGGGCTTGATCGGCCCAGACGGCGTCGGCAAGTCCAGCCTGATGTCCTTGCTGACCGGCGCACGCAGAATTCAACAAGGCAAAATCGAGGTGTTGGGCGGTGACATGGCCGATGCCAGCCATCGCCGCGCCGTGTGTCCGCGCATTGCTTATATGCCGCAAGGGCTGGGCAAAAATCTTTATCTGACCTTGTCGGTGTTCGAAAACGTCGATTTCTTTGGCCGGCTGTTCGGTCAGCAGCAAGCCGAGCGCGAGCAACGTATCGCCGAATTACTGAAGAGCACCAACCTGGAAACCTTCCGCGACCGGCCTGCCGGGCAATTGTCCGGCGGCATGAAACAAAAACTGGGTTTGTGCTGCGCGTTGATCCACGACCCCGACCTGCTGGTGCTGGACGAACCCACCACCGGCGTCGATCCGCTGTCACGCGCCCAATTTTGGGAGCTGATCGCCAGCCTGCGTCAGCGCCGCGCCGGGATGAGCGTGCTGGTTTCGACAGCTTACATGGACGAAGCCGAGCGCTTTGATTGGCTGGTGGCGATGGACGCCGGCAAGATACTGGCGACCGGCACCGCCGCCGAACTGCGTGCGCAAGCCAAAGCCGATAGTCTGGAAGAAGCGTTTATCCTTTTGCTACCGGAAGCCAAACGCCGCGGCCACCATGCCATCGTGATTCCGCCCCGGCAAAACAATGATCAGGACATCGCTATCGAAGCTCATGATTTAAGCATGCGCTTTGGCGAATTTCTGGCGGTGGACAATGTCAGCCTGCGCATAGCCCGTGGTGAGATTTTTGGGTTTTTGGGTTCCAACGGTTGCGGCAAATCCACCACCATGAAAATGCTCACCGGCTTGCTGCAACCTAGCTCGGGAACGGCCTTATTGTTTGGGCAAGTGGTCGATGCCGGCAATCTGGCCACCCGCAAACGGGTCGGTTATATGTCGCAGGCCTTCTCGCTGTATTCCGAGCTGACGGTCCGGCAAAATCTGGAATTGCACGCCAAGCTGTTTCATCTGCGGGCGGCGGAAATTCCAGGCCGAGTTGTCGAAATGGCCCAGCGCTTCCAGCTCGATGCGGTTTTAGATACCTTGCCCGATGCGCTACCGCTGGGAATCAGGCAACGCTTGTCACTCGCAGTAGCCATGATCCACCGACCTGATCTGTTGATTCTTGATGAGCCGACTTCCGGTGTCGATCCTATCGAACGCGACCGCTTCTGGGAGCTGATGATAGAGCTGTCGCGCCACGACCAGGTCACCATTTTTATTTCCACCCACTTCATGAACGAAGCCGCGCGTTGCGACCGCATCTCGCTGATGCACGCCGGCAAGGTGCTGGCCAGCGATACGCCGGCGGCCTTAGTGAAAGATAGCGGCCAGGCCACGCTTGAGGAAGCCTTTATTGGCTATTTGCACAAAGCTAGCGGCGCAGAGGAAGAAGCCGAGGCATCTAGCGAAGCAGCGGTGGTGGTGTCACCGCAAACCCAAGCTGCCCAAGCCGCTGCCGGCTTTAGTTTGACCCGTCTTTACAGTTACACGCTGCGCGAAGCCTTGGAACTGCGCCGCGACCCGATTCGCGCCTCGATTGCCTTGGTCGGTACCTTGTTTTTGATGTTTACTTTCGGTTACGGCATCACCATGGATGTGGAGGACTTGCGCTTTGCGGTACTGGACCGCGACCAAACCACGCTGAGTAACAATTACGCGCTGGATTTGGGTGGCTCACGTTATTTTCTGCCCAGGCCGCCGCTGGCCGATTACGCCGAACTGGATCAACGCATGCGCAGCGGCGAACTGAGCCTGGCACTGGAAATACCTCCAAACTTCGCTCGCGACTTGGAACGCGGCGATCAGGTCAAGATCGGTGCCTGGATAGACGGCGCCATGCCAACCCGCGCCGAGAATGTCATCGGTTATGTGCAAGCCATGCATCAGGGCTGGCTGTTGGAAATGGCCCGTAGCAGAAGCACCACCCAGCAACCCGCCGGCTTGATGAAAATAGAAACCCGCTTTCGTTACAACGCCGACGTCAAAAGCCTGCCGGCCATGGTGCCGGCGGTGATCCCCATTTTGTTGATGCTGATCCCAGCCATGCTTAGCGCTCTTAGTGTGGTCCGCGAAAAAGAACTGGGTTCCATATTAAATCTATACGTCACCCCAGTGACCAAATTCGAGTTTCTGGTGGGTAAGCAACTACCCTACATTGCAGTCGGTATGCTGAATTTTCTGCTGCTGTCTATCCTAGCCATCTTTGTTTTTGGCGTGCCCTTCAAAGGCAATTTCCTGACTTTGACGGTCGCCGCCCTACTCTATGTCACCGCCTCGACCGGCATAGGTTTATTAATCTCCACCTTCACCAACAGCCAAATCGCCGCCATCTTCGCCACCTTTCTGACCACCTTTATCCCCTCCACCCGCTTTTCAGGAATGATAGATCCGGTGTCCTCGCTGGAAGGCGGCGCCCGACTAATGGGCGAAACCTTCCCCGGCGCCTACTTCCTGACCATATGCCGCGGCACATTTTCCAAAGCCCTGGGTTTCGCCGAACTGGGCCCATCGCTATGGCCTTTGGCGTTGGCAATACCGGTGATTGTTGGCTTAAGTGTGTTGTTGTTGAAGAAGCAGGAACGATGATGAGTGTTACGCAATTCTCACAACCGATGGTGTGGGGCGTGGTTTATCTCCCGTCATTCCGCCCCGAGCATCGCAGCTTTTGGCGAGAATGGCCCGCCAGGGGTGCGGCAAGGATGCCGCACGTTTTCGGAGGGCCAGGGATGGCCCTTCCGAAAACCCTCGCCAAAAGCGAGAAGCGCAGGAAATTGGCGGAATTCCGGGTGGCCTTTCTTTTGGTGACTTTTCTTTGGCCAAACAAAGAAAAGTCACTCGGCCGTCGGTCCGACAAATCGGCAGGAGAGCCGATTTGCATGCGAAGCACCCGCAGGGCGAAAAACAAGGAAGTTTTTCGTGAAACCGACATTAAAACAACCTATAGCGACACCTATACCAAGCCGCCTCGGAATATTGAGTAACAAATGGAAACCCTACTCAACATCTACTACCTAGGCATCAAAGAACTCCGCAGCCTCAGCCGCGACACCATGATGCTGGTAATGATCCTATTCTCCTTCACCGGCCAGGTGTATCTGATTGCAACCGGCGTGCCCCAATCCTTGCACAAAGCGCCAATCGCCATCGTCGACGAAGACCGTTCGCCACTCTCCACCCGCATCATTAACGCTTTCTATGAACCCTACTTTTTAACGCCGGTGATAATCGATCAATACCAAACCGATCACGGCATGGACGTTGGTTTGTATAGTTTTGTGCTGGATATTCCCTCGCATTTCCAGCGCGATATGTTGGCCGGCCGGCAGCCGGCGCTGCAATTGAACATCGACGCCACCCGCATCTCCCAAGCATTCATCGGCAATACCTATATCCAGACCATTTTAAACGGCGAAGTCAACGCTTTTGCTCAAGGTCGTCGGGCCGTCATAACCCTACCGGTAGAATTGGAGATTAGAACCCGCTTCAATCCCAATTTAAGCTCAGTGTGGTTCGGCTCGCTGATGGAAGTAGTGAATAGCATCACCACCTTGTCCATCATTTTGACCGGCGCGGCACTGATCCGCGAGCGCGAGCACGGCACGATCGAGCATCTATTGGTGATGCCGCTGACGCCATTTGAAATCATGTCAGCCAAAGTGTGGTCGATGGGCTTGGTCGTGGTGGTGGTAGCGACTGCGTCTATCATTTTTGTGGTGCATGGCTTACTGGAGGTACCGATTCAAGGCTCCCTGGGCTTGTTTATTTTGGGTATGTTGCTGCATCTGTTTGCCACTACTTCATTAGGCATATATTTGGGAACTTTGGCCCGTTCAATGCCTCAACTGGGGCTGTTGATGTTGATCATCTTGTTACCTTTGCAAATGCTGTCCGGCGGCATGACCCCGCGCGAAAGCATGCCGGTGCTGGTGCAAAACATCATGCTGGCAGCGCCGACCACGCATTTCGTGTCACTGGCGCAGGCTATTTTGTATCGTGGGGCCGGCTTTGGCATTGTTTGGAAAGATTTTTTGGCTTTGATCGGGATTGGCGGGGTGTTTTTTGCGCTGGCTCTAAATCGATTCAGGAATACCATTAGTTCAATGGTTTGAGGATAAGTGTCGCGGAAGCGACGGGGTTTTTCCCGTTATTCCGCCCCGAGCATCGCAGCTTTTAGCGAGAATGGCCCGCAGGGGAGCGGCAAGGATGCCGCTCGTTTTCGCAGGGCCAGGGATGGCCCTTCGAAAACCCTCGCCAAAAGCGAGAAGCACAGGATTAAGGCGGAATTCCGGGTGGCCTTTTCTTTGGATACTTTCTTTTGGCCACGCAAAAGAAAGTATCGCGGTTGTCGGTCCGCGAACCGACATATAAATAATCTGTCGCGATAGCGACTCAACCATATAAGGGATCTGGCACATGACGACTAAGACTACGATTACGACATCGAACACTGCACCTCTAAGCCATGAAGAGCTAAGCAACATCAACGCCTATTGGCAGGCCTGTAATTATTTAGCCGCAGGCATGATTTACCTCCGCGATAACCCTTTGCTGAAAGAACCTCTTAAACCGGATCACATTAAAAACCGACTACTGGGCCACTGGGGTTCCAGTCCCGGCTTGAGTTTTATGTATGTCCATCTGAACCGGCTGATTAAACAATACGATTTGAATGCGATTTTCCTGGCCGGCCCCGGCCACGGCGCACCCGGCGTATTGGCACCGGTGTATCTGGAAGGGACTTATGCCGAGATTTATCCGAACAAGGGTGAAGACGAAGAAGGTTTGTTGCAGTTTTTTAAAGAATTTTCCTTTCCCGGCGGCATCGGCAGCCATTGCACGCCGGAGACACCGGGCTCGATCCATGAAGGTGGCGAGCTGGGCTACAGTATTTCCCACGCTTACGGCGCCGCTTACGACAATCCGGATTTGTTGGTAGCAGTGGCGGTTGGCGACGGCGAAGCCGAGACCGGACCACTGGCGACGTCCTGGCACTCCAATAAATTCCTGAATCCGATCCGTGATGGCGCGGTGCTGCCCATCCTGCATCTGAACGGTTACAAAATTAACAATCCGACCTTGCTATCCCGAATTCCCCATGAAGAGCTGGAACAGTTGTTTCGCGGCTATGGCTATACGCCCTACTTCGTGGAAGGTAGCGATCCGGAAACCATGCACCAATTGATGGCCGGGGTGATGGAAACGTGTGTGCTGGAGATTCGGAGAATCCAACAGGAAGCCCGTACGAGCGGTATTCCTACCCGTCCGCACTGGCCGATGATTATCCTGCGCAGCCCGAAAGGCTGGACCGGACCGAAAGAAGTTGACGGACATAAAGTGGAAGCCTTCTGGCGCGCCCACCAAGTGCCGCTGGCCGGCGTGAAAGACAATCCGGGGCATATGCAGCTATTGTCGGATTGGCTGCACAGTTACAAACCGGAAGAACTGTTCGATAGTAACGGCAAATTGATTCCGGCACTTAAAGCCCTAGCGCCAACCGGTAACCGCAGGATGAGCGCCAATCCGCACGCCAACGGTGGCCTGTTGCGTAAAGCGTTACGGATGCCGGATTTTCAAGATTATGCCTTGGCCTTGGATGGCCGCGGCAAAGTGTCGGCGGAAAATACTCGACCGCTGGGTAAATTTCTACGCGACATTATGAGCGCCAATATGCATAACTTTCGGGTATTCGGGCCCGACGAAAATAGCTCTAACAAGTTGGATGATGTTTACAAAGCCAGCAAAAAAACCTGGCTGGCTGATTACCTGCCGGAAGATGCCGACGGCGGTGAACTGGCGACGGATGGCCGGGTGATGGAAATGCTCTCCGAACATACCCTGGAAGGCTGGCTGGAAGGCTATTTATTGACCGGTCGGCATGGTTTTTTTTCGTCCTACGAAGCCTTTGTGCATGTGATCGATTCGATGTTCAACCAGCATGCCAAATGGCTGGCGATGTCCAAGGCCGTATCCTGGCGCGCGCCGGTGTCCTCGTTGAATTTGTTGATTACCTCGACGGTCTGGCGCCAGGATCACAACGGTTTTACCCATCAAGATCCCGGTTTTCTGGATCTGGTGGTCAACAAAAGCCCCTCTGTGACGCGTATTTATTTGCCGCCCGATGTGAACTGCCTGCTGTCTGTGGCCAACCATTGCCTGCAAAGCACCGACTACATCAATGTAATTGTCTGCGACAAACAAAAGCATCTGCAATACCTGGATATGGACGCAGCGATCAAACATTGCACCAAGGGCATAGGCATCTGGGAATGGGCCAGTAACGACGATGGTGCCGAACCGGACCTGGTGATGGCCAGCGCCGGCGACATTCCGACCAAGGAAGCCTTGGCGGCGGTCGTATTGCTGCGCGAGCACTTTCCACAACTGAAAATTCGTTTCATCAACGTGGTCGATCTCTACAAATTGGTGCCCGCCAGCGAGCATCCGCACGGTCTGTCGGATCGGGATTTTGACAGCCTGTTTACCGTCAATAAACCGGTGATATTTAATTTCCACGGTTATCCGTGGCTGATTCACAGACTGGCCTATCGGCGTCACAATCACGCCAATATGCATGTGCGCGGCTATAAGGAAAAAGGCAGCATCAACACCCCGCTGGAACTGGCAATCCAAAACGAAACCGACCGTTTTAGCCTGGCTATCGATGCGATAGACCGGATTCCGGCTCTGCAAGTGTCGGGTGCGCACGTCAAAGAAAAGCTGCGCGACCGGCAAATCGACTGCCGAAATTATGCTTACCAAAACGGTATAGACCGTCCGGAAGACGATCAATGGCATTGGCCGTATTGAGGCGACTATGAGCTTGAAGATCTATTTGCTGCGCCACGGCGAGACCGCATACAGCCAACGCGGCGCGTTTTGCGGATCGCTGGACCCGGATTTGACGGCTGAGGGCAAGGCAATGGCGCAAGCCTTTGCCGATGCCTATCGCTCGCTTACCTGGAGCGATGTCTTCGTCAGCCCAATGCAACGCGCTATCGCCACCGCGCAGCCCTTGTGCGATGCATTGAGTCTGACCATGCAATTCCGTGCGGGCTTAAGGGAAATCAGCTACGGTGCCTGGGAGGACCAGGAACAAGACTATGTCAATCAGCACCATGCGCAGGACTACCTGCGCTGGCAAACCGATCCGGCCTGGAATCCTCCCACCGGAGGCGAAACGGCCATGCAAATCGCCGCCCGCGCCCTGCCGGTCATCACCGAAATCCAAACCCAATACAAAACCGGTAATGTGCTGTTGGTGTCACACAAGGCAACGATCCGTATTTTGTTGTGCAGCTTATTGGGCATCGATTTGGGGCGTTATCGGGATCGTATCAATGCGCTCGCCGCTTCGGTAAGCATTATCAAGTTCACTGAATACGGGCCGATGCTGGAAGTGCTGGGCGACCGCAATCATTTGCCCGAGAATTTGCGACAACGGGCTGGGACTTGATTTGCCGTCACCGCCAATTGCTGATTTACATCGAAGAAACCAGTAAAGATTCCCGGACGATCAATGGCTTTAAATTAAGGCACCTTCCCCCTTTGTAAAAGGGGGATCGAGGGGGATTTATTCAGAAAATCTCCCCCTAACCCCTCTTTTCCAAAGAGGGGAATAGACCTATTTAAATGGCATATCACAGTAAGGAGAGAAGGAAATTTCTTTGATATTTATCGATCCTTTTAACCGAGCCAACTATCGAGCAGCCTATGAAAAAATCTAACGACAAAGTTAAAGCCGATACCGAAATTTGGTGGCTACAGTCACCTTCGCAACTGCGCACCGCGCGCGCTAACGACATGGGTGGTTTATCGAGTGCCGAAGCCAGTGCAAAATTGGCCGAGTGCGGTCCCAATCTGTTCCGCGATCATCAGCAACAGGCATTACTGTTGCAATTTCTGGCGCGCTTCAAGAATCCGCTGGTGATTTTGTTATTGGTCGCCAGCGCAATTTCTGCATTCACCGGCGAGCTTACCAACTTTGTGATCATCAGCATCATGGTGCTGTTCAGCGTTACCCTGGATTTTGTCCAGGAACACCGGGCTGGCAAGGCTGCGGAAAGTTTGCGGCATTCGGTTTCGGTGAAAGCCAGGGTAATACGCGATGGCAAACCTATCGATGTGCCGGTGACCGACGTGGTTCCCGGCGATGTCGCCCTGCTCTCGGCTGGCGATATGGTGCCGGCGGACGGCTTGCTGATGGAGGCCTGCGACCTGTTCGTCAAACAGGCTTTGTTAACCGGCGAAGCCTACCCGATCGAAAAACACCCAGGCGAGTTACCCGCCGATGCCACCGATATTCAAGATGCCAGCAATGCGGTGTTCATGGGCACCACAGTCATTAGCGGCAGCGGCAAAATGCGGGTGATTAAAACCGGCACGGTTACCGCGATCGGCGCTATCGCCGATAGCCTGACCAGTAAACCGCCGGCGACCGCGTTTGAAGTGGGCACTCATCGTTTTGGCTTGTTGATCATGCGGCTAACGGTTTTGCTGGTATTGTTCGTGTTATTGGTGAATGCTTATTTGGGCAAACCCTGGCTAGAATCTTTTTTGTTTGCTGTAGCTCTGGCGGTGGGTTTGACGCCGGAACTGCTGCCGATGGTGGTTTCGGTCACACTTTCACGCGGCGCGATGCACATGGCCGAAAAGCGGGTGATCGTCAAACGCCTGGCAGCGATCCAAAACCTGGGCTCGATGGATGTGCTATGTACCGATAAAACCGGCACCTTAACCGAAGCAAAAATTCGTTTGGAACAACACGTCGATCCGCAAGGCCAACCCAGTGCGCGAGTGCTGGAACTGGCTTATCTGAACAGTTTCTTCGAAACCGGTCTGAAAAGCCCGCTGGACGAGGCCATCCTCGCACATGAATCCATCGATGTCAGCGCTTGGCAAAAAATCGACGAAGTACCCTTCGATTTCGAGCGGCGGCGGGTATCGGTGTTGCTGGATAAGGGCAATGGCCGCTTGCTGGTGGTGAAAGGCGCGTCCGAAGAAATCATCACCCTCTGCACCCACTACGAACAGCAAGGCAGCGACGTGCAAGTGCCGCTCGATCCCGCCAGTCGAGCCAGGATCCACGAACAACACAACGCGCTGGAGCGGGAAGGCTTCCGGGTGTTGGGCATCGCCTGGCGCGAAGTGCCGCAAGATCATCCGCATGCGGTAGTTGGCGACGAAAGCGAGTTGATCTTTGCCGGCTTTGCCGGCTTCCTTGATCCGCCGAAACAAAGCGCCGGCGCTGCGCTAGCGGCATTAAAAAACAGTGGTGTGACCGTCAAGATCGTTACCGGCGACAGTGATCTGGTGACCCAACACGTCTGCGCGCAGTTAAATATTCCGGTCATCGGCGTACTGATGGGCAAAGACATCGCCGCCATGGACGATCACGCTTTGCGTATCCGCGTCGAAAAAGCCAATCTATTTTGTCGGGTCAATCCGGCGCAAAAAGACCGTGTCATCCTGGCACTAAAAGCGCGCGGCCATGTAGTCGGTTATTTGGGTGACGGCATCAACGATGCACCATCCCTGCATTCAGCCGATGTCGGCTTGTCGGTGGATTCTGCGGTCGACGTTGCCAAGGAGGCGGCCGATATGATTTTGCTGGATCAGGATTTACAAGTTTTGCATGACGGCGTGCTGGAAGGCCGACGTACTTTCGGCAATATTTTGAAATACATCATGATGGGCACCAGCTCCAATTTCGGCAATATGTTCAGCATGGCTGGCGCCGCGCTATTTCTACCCTTCTTGCCGATGCTGCCGACCCAAATTTTGCTGAACAACATTCTCTACGACGTCTCCGAAGTGCCGATTCCTTTGGATCAGGTCGATGCGGAAGAACTGCGTACTCCACGGGTATTGGACATGAACTTCATCCGCAATTTCATGCTGGTGATTGGCCCAATCAGTTCAGCGTTCGATTTTTTGACCTTTTACATTCTATTGACGATATTGAAAGCCGACGAAGCCTTATTCCAAACCGGTTGGTTCGTCGAATCCCTGTGTACCCAAGTGCTGGTCATTTTCATTATCCGTACTCGCGGTAACCCGTTCAAAAGCCGCGCGCATCCGTTGCTGGTCGCCACCTCGCTGTCGATTGCGTTGATTGGCGCCATCCTGCCTTTTACCCCACTAGGCAGTTACTTCGGCTTTGTTCCCCCACCGGCCCAGTTTTATTTAATCCTGGCGGCGATGGCGGTCTCTTATCTGTTCGTGGTGGAACTCGCCAAAAGAGGTTTTTACAGCTGGCATAAAAAACACGGCAAGCCGCAACGCGTCGGTCATCGCTCGATATGAACCAAACCGACTAGCTTCGGCAACACGGATATAGGCATCGCACTTCAAATTTCGCTTTTGCCCCCTCACCCCGACCCTCTCCGGCGAGGGAGCAGATGTGCCAGTATTTGAAGTGCAAAAGGTATAAATTAGGTAGGGCTAAACAACCATTTTTTTGAATCCTAAACGACGCAGCCACTTGCGGCAGCGCCGGCGATGCGGACAATTTCTTTAGCAATATTTTCCGGCGACAACACAAAATCGATACAGCCGCTGGCGATGGCACTCTCTGGCATGTCTGGCTGAATCGCCGTATCAAGCGTCTGTGCAATAGTGATACCGCCTACTTCTTTGATGCCGCATAGCGCGGATGAACACGCGGTTAGCGGTGATTTGTAATCTTTCCGTGATTAATTCGATCGGCATCTTGGTTTAGCGCGGCAGCACTTCATGGAGCTGGGTCGGCATAATGATGATGTGATTGACGATGACAATAGCAACGCCCATGTCGGACGGGAGATTTTGCAATAGCCGAATATAGGCATCCAACCCGCCAGCCGAGCCGCCAACACAAACGATGGGGAAGTTTTTTAAGGTATTAGTCATAGTTGATATCGCCACTTCTGTTACTCAGGTTTAGCGTTGCTATAAACCGGCAATATGTACGCAGTCGAACAGACCGCTGTGGTACGAAGCGGTATATTCGAGGCTCAAGCCTGATTGACATAAGGCTCTCTGCAATAGGAAACTCTGATGGACACCCTGGACAAAGCCTCAAATTACGCACATGAAACTTACGATAAGCTTGCCGATGTTGCCGCCAATACGGCGGAGACACTTGCGGAAACGCGCGACGAGTTGATGGATGCCGAAAAAAAACTGATGAAAAATAGCCGCCGCTATATCCGCGACAACCCGATAACCGCTTTGGGCATTGCGGCAGCGGCCGGCTTTCTGCTGAGTAGCTTGTTGCGCTGCCGTTAAATAGTAAAAAAGCATTGTATATGCGTTGCCGCTTAGCGCAAATTGACACCAAGACTGCCGCGTTGCCAAACAACGCGGTTTCTTTTCGGTCAAAAATGGGTCAGTAAAGCAATCAAAATAATGATTGGAATGGGTATACCCAGCAATAACAGTAAAAGCGAGCGCATGGTTAGTCTCCTGGTTTTGAGTTAAACGATGTTATGAATAGCGTGCCAGCCATCAGCTAAAGGTCTCTATCTACATAGGTTTCGCTATCACGCTGCCTGCCGCCGAACGTCGCAGCCAAACTTGCCACAAACGCACCTAACAACAGCGCCACCACCATCCATAGCGAAGAGTAGGCTGCCAATCTTCTTGCATCGTCAGCAGTCTGTTTAAGGCTTTGCTCGGTTTTGGTCAGCTCAGTTTGTGCCTTGGTAAAAACATTAATCACGCGCTTTTCGGCATCAGCTCCGGACAAGCCGGTTTGCTTGGCGACGACTTGTCCCAAGTATTTTTGATCTTCCGCCGGCAAACCATTCAAGCGCAGACCGTTGGCAAAAATTCGCGACGCCTCGCGCCATACCAAGCCAAGGTCCTTTTCCAGCATGTCGGTGGGTGATTGCACCGACCGGAACAAACTATCGACCCAATAACTGAACTCGCTATCGCCAGTATGCTTACGCTCATCTGCTCCCTTTGACGGCAGATTGGGAATACCGACAGGCGCACGAACACCGGCTAGTTCGGCGCTGGTCGATACCGCTGTAGTATTCGCCGAAGCGCCAATTGCCAAAAGATTGCCGGCTACGGTACCCAATAGCACTGCCGTTACCAACGATGCAATCGCCCAGGCCAGCAAGCCGTGAGCCGTATCCCGGAAGTACACTTCGTCGCTGTGCACGCTGGCCCACCTGACACGCAGCCGCCCAGCCAGATAACCGCCCACGCCGGACGCTAAAATTTGCGCAAAGCTCAGCCAGAGAATCGCGGAAATACCGATAGCTGTTGCACTGACGCCCTGATAGGACCAAGGCGAAATCGCCGGAAAACCCAGGCCCACACCCAAAATCAGCAGGATTAAGGACAGCGCCGCCGCCGTGGCCGCACCGGCAAAAATCGAACCCCAGGACACCCCGGAAGCAGTGGTATCGGGTCTTTCATCCAAAACAGTTTGCTCTAATGTTGTCATGATCACTCCTAATTAGAACCCTTGATAGGGGTATTCCCGGCAAGATGAGCGGCCGGAGTAACCATAGACACAGCGGTTTTTCCCCGGCTATCGCCTCTGGGGTCGGTGATTTGAGTGCCAACGATATTCGAAGCCTTTTCGGGCGAATTTGAAAATTTAGGCTGGTGGCTCATGTCAGTTCTCCGGTTGTGAATGGCAGTGCACAGTAATTCAGGCTTCACTATATCCAGCGTTTGGAATACCTCGCTAAAGCTAGACAGTAAATACCGAGCTCAGATTAGCCTTTAGAGCATGCAGACTCAGTACGCTAGCGCACGTATATCCGCGCAAAGTTACCGGAATAAGGTCGGTACGCCAGCGTACACAGTCTAAAACCAGTCTGTTCGACAGCGCACCGACAATGTTTTCGCTGTCCGATAAAGTTGAAGTGAGTTTGCAGCACCTGTGAAGGTGCCGATTCAAGCTATCGAAGCACTATTCTTATAAAACGCCGGAGAACAAGATGAAAAAATTAATTCCTATAGTAGCCGTGTCCGTTCTGAGTGCGGCATTGGCAGGTCCGCTCTATGCCGATGACGTAAAAGACAAACAAAAAGACCTTCATGAAAAGCAAGAGGAACTCGGCAAAAAACAAGAAGAAGTCAAAGAAAAACAGGCCGAACTTAATCAAGCCAACCAGGAAGTCGCAGTAGAACGCGCCCAGGAAGCCAATAAGTCGATGCAGCAGGTCAGCCGAGCCAGCAAGATCACCGGTGCCAAAGTGAAAAACACCACCGGAGACGGTCTCGGCGACATTAAGGACTTGGTGATCGATCCGGCGACGGGACAAGTCGTCTATGCAGTCGTTTCTTTCGGCGGTGTCATGGGTATGGGCGACAAGCTGTTTGCCATTCCCTGGAGAGCACTGCATTGGACTAGCCCTAAAGATTATTACGTCCTTGATCTGGATAAAGACACCTTAAAAAAAGCACCGGGTTTTGACAAAAAGCATTGGCCGGCAAACTCTGAAAAATGGGAAGAGCAACGCCAGGCGCTCGGTCAGTTTTACCGCGTAACACCTTAACCGTGCATCACCTGCCCCGCATTAGACAGGTGTTGCCATTCACTACGCTGGTGATCATGCTGTCGGCGTGCGGCGAATCGGCGCAGTTGCCGATTTCGGCGGGCACAGGTCTATATCCGCAACTGCCGCCACCCCATCCAAGCTGGATTCCCACAGTCAACATTGCGCAGGCAGTGGGCTGGCCGGACAATACTAAACCGATACCGGCACCAGGCCTGACAGTTAACGCCTTTGCCGGTAATCTCGATCACCCGCGTTGGCTCTACGTGCTACCGAATGGCGATGTGCTGGTCGCCGAGACCAATGCCCCGCAACGGCCCGACGATGGCTGGGGCATCAAGGGTTGGTTGATGAAGCAGGTTTTAAACAATGCTGGTGCCGGAACGCCCAGCGCTAATCGCATCAGCTTGTTGCGCGATGTTGATGGCGACGGCGTGGCCGAGACGCGATCAGTATTTCTGGAAGGGCTCAATTCACCCTTCGGCATGGCGCTGATCGGCAACGATTTCTACGTAGCCAACACCGATGCGCTGATGAAGTTTCGCTATACGGACGGCGAAACACATATCGCTGAAGCGGGCATCAAAGTGCTGGGCCTGCCGGATGGCCCCATCAATCATCATTGGACGAAAAATCTGCTGGCCAGTCGAGATGGGACACGGCTGTATGTGACCGTGGGATCTAACAGTAATGTCGGCGAAAATGGTATGCAGCAAGAATCCGAACGTGCCGCTATTTGGGAAGTAGATCCGCAACACGGCAGTTACCTGGTGTACGCGTCCGGTCTACGCAATCCCAACGGACTGGCCTGGGATCCGGACGGCGGCGCCCTTTGGACGGTGGTTAACGAGCGCGATGAGATCGGCAGCGATTTGGTACCGGATTATTTGACTTCGGTGCCGCCAGGCAGTTTCTTTGGCTGGCCTTACAGTTATTACGGCCAACATTTAGATCAACGCGTACAGCCGCAACGACCGGATCTAGTGGCTAAAGCCATAGCGCCTGACTATGCGTTGGGGCCTCATACGGCCTCACTCGGTCTGGTTTTTTCTCACAGCGCCAATTGGCCGGCGCCGTTCAATAACGGGATGTTCATCGGTCAACACGGTTCGTGGAACCGCGAGCCGCGCAGCGGTTATCGGGTGATCTTTGTGCCGTTTCAGGCTGGTAAACCCAGTGGGGAACCCATCGATATCTTGACCGGTTTTGTTAGCGAAAACGATGAAGCCTACGGTAGGCCGGTGGGCGTCGTTATCGATAAACGGGGAGCCTTGTTGGTGGCTGATGACGTTGGCAATATCATCTGGCGCGTCTCAGCTTTGGCCCCTGAATAGTAAAACAACCCTTACGCTGACCAATTTACGAAATCCCTAGTCAAGCCGTTTTGGCTATCAAATTCACCGCAAACAGGAGACAACAATGTCCAGTGTCGGTTATCAGGAACCTATAGAAGAACTATCCATCGAAACACGCGACATGCACCGAGCCCTGGTATCGCTAATGGAGGAATTGGACGCCATTGATAATTACAACCAACGTGCCGATGTTTGCGCAGATAAAGCACTCAAGGCTATTTTTGAACACAATCGGGACGAAGAAAAGGAGCACGCAGCGATGTTGCTGGAGTGGATTCAACGCCAGGACTCCCGCTTCTCCAACAAACTCCAGGTCTACTTGTTTTCCAAAAAGGAAATCGCGCATTCGGGTGAAGCGGATCAAACCCCAACGGGAGGCACAGTGTGATCCTACTTGGAGAGGCCTAGAGATTTGCGGCAAGGATAAATACTCAGGACAACCTATTGAGAATTCGCCATGGCTGGCACTTCACTCACCGATCTCAAAAAATACTGAAAGCTGCAGCAAACTCAGCGCAATCAGCTGAAGCACAAAGCGAATTGCGTGCCCCGTTTCCCAGTTTATCCGATACTCAGCCCAATTGACGGGTATTGACGTGGGCGTCGCACCAAAAAACACTGCATTTGCTGGCGCCACAAAAACGAAAAATACGACCGGAAATGCAAGCAGCAATGTGCAGCCAGCGCCGAGGGTGAGCCAACACGAACGTTTTGTTTTGCGCAGGAAAAACGCGAGCATAAGCGTGGCAAATATTGCCGCCGGTTCGAGAAGGCCGCCGATGTGCGGCGGACCCCAGGCAACATAGAGGGTCTTTTGAATGGTGATATACAGCGCTGCGTCGTAGAGCATTTTCGCCGGGCGCTCTAGGACATGCGCGAACGCCAGACCGAGAAGTAGCGCCACCAAAAAGATTGTCAGGAAGCGCCAAATATTAATCAGCATGGATTTCTCTCCGGTTTGAATGCTGACCGACAAGCGATATGTCAACGCGTTCCTGAACACCCGGCAAAGCCTGAGGCTAATTACGCTAACTGATTAGTCATTGCCATAGCCTGCCCCGCGCTAAGCAGCGACTCGGGGCAGTCCAGTCGCCCAGTATGAATTTCGATGAACATCAGTTGATCAGACGTAGCGGCTATAGCCAAAGCCTCTTCAAGCTCCGCTTCGGTGTGAACGTCAAAACCAAGTCCACCGCCAAACACCTCTACCAGTTTATGATATTTCCAGGGTTGGAGATCGTTATAGGGATGATCGCTAATGACTCGCTCTATCGTGTACCCGTCATTATTGATCAGAAAGATAACGGGCTTGAGATGGTTGCGGATTATCGTTGACAGATCCTGGCCGGTTACTTGAAAAGAGCCATCCCCCACAAATAACACGACCTGCCGGGCTGTTGCCGCCATAGCGGCACCTAGCGTGGCGCCGATGCTGTAGCCGATAGAACCATAAAAGGTTTGCCCGATAAAGGTGACGCCTTTGGGCATCAGTAATTCGGCGGCACTGAATAGCGATACGCCGGTTTCGGCAACCACAATCGCATCGTCTTCAATAAAATGACTCATGCGATCGAAGAATCGTTTGATGGTCAGCGGTTTTTGCCCATCAGCAAAGTATTGTTCCGAACGGCGATGTACACAGCCATCGGTTGCCGAATGGATATCCAGGCTTGTCGAATCCCGTCTGGTAAGCTTTTCGGTTAGCCCAAGGATAAAGTCATGGAGCGACACGTTTTCGTAAACATGATGTTTGATTCTGAGGGAACGGATGTTGACGCTGATCGTCTTCACCTCATCAAGCTCGGCGGTAAAGCCTCCGGTGTTAAAGTCAGTAAGCAACGCCCCAAACTGTAATATGCAGTCGGCGGACTCGACACGATTTTTTACGCAGTCGCGGCTCCGTTCCCCCTGATATAAGCCGATGAATTGTGGGTGCTGTTCTGACAGAACGCTTTTGCCCAACATCATAGTGGCATAGGGAAAGCCGGTTTTTTCCAGAAAATCTGCAAATGGTTTCTGCAGCTTAAAACGTATCAATTCCACATCGCCAATCACCAGGGGTTTATCTGCATTATTCAGCATTTCCGTGGCTTCGTTGATCGCCTCTTTGAGCACATCGGGATCACTACCGATGTCTTGCGGGAACCGAAACGCCTCAGGATAACGGCATTTCATCATTACCACATCAGCTGGAAGGCTAATATACACCGGTAGTTGATGGGAAAGACACGCCGATAACACCCTGTCGATCTCGGCGGGTGCCATCTCAGCAGAAACCAGTTCGGTCGAGGCGGCCGTAATTTTCTCGTATATTCGCAGTGGAATCTGATAATCGCCTAAGGTGTGATGCAACAAAGGCCGGTTGCGGAAATTAATCGTCGCCGGAGAGCCCGTGATCACCACTATAGGCACTCTTTCCGCGAATGCGCCCGCCACGCCGTTGATGGCACTTAATTCTCCCACAGCATAGGTTGAAGAAAATGCGCCTACACCCCGAATACGTGCGTAGCCGTCAGCAGCATAGGCGGCGTTGAGTTCATTGCAGGTACCGATATAGGTCAGGTCGGTTTTCAAAACCTGATTGAAAAACCCCAGCACAAAGTCGCCCGGCACACCAAACAGGTGATCCACGCCTATCTCTTTCAGTCGAATTATCAGGTAATCTGCAACGGTAATGTCTGAATTGCTCATAGTGCCGACTCCTGATCTTGCTGCGGAAACTGGAGGTCAATCGTAGCCAGATAACGGTCTCAAGACTATCGCTAGAACCTATCCACCAAATATCCTGGCGATAACGTTTTTCACCTAAACAAGAAACACTTAGGCTTCGGTCTGAAATTATTCGTTCAAAGTATTGGTGAAACAGTTGACCAATCTTGCATGGCCTTATCACCTGGACGATCCACCTTAACCTTACCATGCTCGGTTGAGGTTACCCAAGACAGTGGAAAGAAATGATGCTGACCGGCTTCATCTTTTTTCAGTTTGATTGAGTTAGTGCCTTCCATATGATCGACAATGGCAAATTGGCCGTCTTCTGAGCAGACAACGGGCATATCGGGTTTGATCTGGTCTGGATGAATCATTGTGGTTCTCCTTTTGGCTTGATTTGAGCCAGTCATGTTGAAATGTCTGGCTCGAGTTTTTGAGTTGCATGTCGCCGGGCACTCATTAAACAAATTCAAAGTTTTGTTAGATCCCGTTGACAGTTATCGACTATAGAGAAATTAGCGGTTCTGATCCGTTCGGCATACCACATTGGTAGCTGAATTATTCAGAACTGGCGAAAACCAAGAGGCATGCTCGCGGCCTAGCGTTTTTCTTGAAACAAACCGGGCCAATCTTTAGCGGTGGCTTGAGTGGATCAATGCCAAGCATATTTATGGCTTTTCTTGATGTTTTTGTGAAATCGAAACCCTGTTTGTATCTTGCCGACGGTGAGCCATGGATATCTATCTGTCTTAATACCCTCTTCGTCCAGCTGAGCTATAGGTATAAAACGTCTCATATGTTCGAGGTGTCCGAAAAAACCGCAGCGATTTAGTATTTAGCGCTGCACGCCTTAAGAATATTCAAGTTCATGCCATTACCGCGTCTAATAACTGATCCAAGGTACGCATATTAGATTGCAGGTTAGGCAACAACTTTGTTTCGATCAATGAGCGAAGAGCTAGAGGTAGTTGGTAATCGAGCAGAGCTTGCCCATACGCTTTCGAGCAGGAGAATTCAACGTCTCGTAAGGCTTTTATTGCTGAGTATTTACCAAACATATTTACGCCTATCTTGTTGGCGCCGGGAGAAATTTGATCACCCGTACCGGTTGAAATTTGACTAGGGGATGGAGCCGGTTTTTTGAATGGCCGGCCGTGGATAAGTGTAACGGAAACGGATAATGGGAAGGAAGTTTCATTATCCGCTTCCATGGATTATTTAGACGTTATTCTCCTCTGACATTTCCTCATTCGATGGATTTTTACTACCGCCTCGCTTAGCTTGCTCCCGGGCCTGTATTCTTACCTTGGCTTGCTCGGTGCTGTGCCGAAAGCGGTAGGACTCATTGCCGGTTTCGATGATATGACAATGGTGAGTCAACCTATCCAGCAACGCCGTGGTCATCTTGGCATCGCCGAACACGCTGGACCATTCGGCAAAGGTTAGATTGGTGGTAATCACCACACTGGTGCGCTCGTACAGTTTCGACAGCAGGTGAAACAACAACGCGCCGCCGACCTGAGAGAACGGTAGATAGCCCAGTTCATCCAGAATGACCAAGTCCACTTGCATCAGTCTGTACGCCAACTTGCCCTGATTGCCGGTCGCTTTTTCTCGTTCAAGCTGGGTGACCAAATCAATCGTCGAGTAAAATCGTACTCGCTTGCCGTGATCGGTAATGGCTTTGACACCGAGAGCTGTAGCCAGATGTGTTTTACCTGTGCCAGTACCGCCAACCAAAACCACGTTATGGGCAGCATCGGTGAATTGAGTTCTGGCAAGTTGATCGATCAGCGAGCGGTCAACGTTGGCGGATTCAAAGTCAAAGCCCGCTAAATCACGATGCATGGGGAATCGCGCGGTTTGTAGCTGATAACGAATGGAGCGGATATGCCGATCCTCTGTCTCGGCTTGTAACAAGTGCCTAAGCAGCCATTCCGACGTGTGCAGGCTAGTGCCGGCTTGACTGGCGACCTCAGCATAGCCTGCGGCCATGCCATAGAGTTTGAGCGATTTCAATTCGGCTTCAATATCAAGCATCTCCGCTCTCCTCAGCTAAACGGATGGGGCTGAGGTTTTCGCTCAACAAATCATAACGCCCGGTATCGGCAATAGGGACCTCGTTTAGCTTTAAGGCATCCGGTGTGGTGATGGTGGCTGGCTCTGGCTCATGATTTTCTGGCAGGCGAGTTAACAGATGGCGTACCTGTTCAACGCTGGTATGCCCCGATTCCAGGCATCGATTGACAGCGGCGATGACAACGTCCAGGCCGTGAACCGGTACGCACGCCAACACCTCGGCCATCACCCGGTCGCCGCCGGGGCGCTTACGCAATGCACGCTGCAAAGACAACAATGGCGACGGCATCTCGGCAAACGGCGCACCGTTGCGTAACGCGCCCGGCTTGCGCTCCAGCAACGGGATATAGTGTTGCCAGTCATAGCTGACCTGGTCGCGGTCGAACAACCGTGCATGACTGGCAATCAGGGCATCGTCGGCGTACAGATCGAGCCTTTCCGGATACAGCCTGACACTGACTCGACGGTTGGCCCAGCGACACAGTACCGAATAACGATTGCGCTTCACGGTCACCAGGCAAGTGCTGGATACGCGAGCCACCACCTCGATGTAGCCGTCAAACATTCCGGGCATTGGCATCAGATGGGGTTGCTCGATCTCCACGGCCTCTTGCACGGTCATGCCGCTGGCATCCGGGCAAGGAATTTCAGCCCATAATGCCCGGCAGCGACTTTCCAACCACACGTTCAACTCTGCAAAGCTACCAAAGCATTGTTGCCCTGCATCCTGCCAGATACGGCGCCGACTATCCTGCACATTTTTCTCGACGATACCTTTCTCCCAGCCGGACGCCACATTGCAAAAGTCCGGATCAAACAGGTAATAAGCCGTCAGCGCCGCAAAGCGCGCGTTGACAATGCGCTCCTTGCCGCTCTGCACTTTATCGACCGCCGTTTTCATGTTGTCGTAGATGCCGCGCAACGGTACGCCACCCAGTACCCGAAAGGCACGGCTATGGGCATCGAACAGCATTTCGTGGCTTTGGCTGGGATAGGCCACCAGCAAAAAAGCCCGACTGGCGCAGAGTTTGGTATGAGCGACTTGTAAGCGCCGGTAAATACCGCCGACCACCAAGGACTCTTCACTCCAATCGAATTGAAAGGCCTCACCCCAACGGAATTTCAACGGCACGAACGCGTGTTTGCCGGCGTCGCTGGTACCGGCCTTGCGCCACGCCCGAATGTAATCGGTCAACTGCGTATAGCCACCGTCATAGCCGGCTTTCCGCAACTCTTCCAACAACCTCAATGCGGTACGTCTGTCGCGCTTGGGACGATAGCTATCGGCTATCAGGGCTTGCTTGAGCTGCTCTTCGTAAGGCGTCAGCTTGGTGGGTACCGAGCGACGTTGATAAGCAGGTTCGCTGCCATTAGGCATTCTCAGCCATTTTTTGACGGTATTGCGAGACAGACTGGTGCGTCTGGCAATCTCATTAATGGACAACTTATCGCGGAAATACATCCGCCGGATTTTGGCGTATAGGATCATGGTTATCACCCTTTAGGTTCCTGTCTAATTTCTGGACAGGACAGGTTAATAACCCTGGTCAATCTTCAGCCGGAATTTACCGGTTTACTTGGTCAATTTTCAACCGGCGTCAACACATTGATCAGATAAAAGAAATATTTGGACACGCGCACGCCGAAGATATTTCTTACACCGACGAAGCGGCCGTACCTGCTTGATGTTGAAACCCGGCCCAAAAAGTCCTGTTTCATGGAACGAGAAGGGATTTTTGCAGATTTACTGATACCGCATTTCTTCCGTGTATAGCGCCTCCAAAATGCCCCCCGCCAAGTCGGACCGGGCATTCTTTTTTTGCGCAATTTTTGATTTCGGACGATGGCTGATAAGCCACCCAGAAAGCTCATTTGAGTTCGGTGGAAGGATCAGGGCAAACGTCTTGCTGCTGTTCTAAGTCATTCAAGGCCTCGACCAAGCCCAACACCCGATCCACCGAGGCATGCCATTGCGCAATCACCGGCATGTTATTAACCGGCCACGACAACGCCGCAGCCATTTGTTGAAAAGCCTGCACCGACTGCATTAAGGCCCCTAGGGTAATACTCCCCAGGATAAAGCGGGGCGCGGTGATCAGAATGGGTAGCGCCATCGATAGCACCGCGTAGCCGGAGCTGAACAGGATGATGTGCTCCCAGGCCCGCGTTTGCAGATCATAAATACCGTTAATCTCCTGAAAAAGACTGAGAAAGCGCTTTTGTTCGTGCGCTTCGCGGTTGTGCACGGAAATGGCTTGGGCATTTTCCCGGGCCTTGACCAAACCGAAGCGAAAATTAGCTTCAACGGTTTGCATCGCGTTGGTGGTTAAGGTCAGCGGCCGGCCTGCCCACCATCCCAAGATAGAGGCCAGCGCCGCATACAACAGGGCCAACCAAACCAAGTGTCCGTAAATAGGCAGTTGCATGCCGCCAAAATCCAGCATCACGGTGCCGGATAGCGTCCAGAGAATCTGGGTAAAACTCGCCAGCAATAACAAACTGTAAAACAGCGTGTAACACAGATTAACGGCTTCATCAGTGGCGATGCGAATATCTTCGGCGATGCGGCCATCCGGGTTGTCATGGCCTACGGTCAGTATCTGGGCGATTTGGTAATGGTGGCCTTTGTTCATCCAGCGGCCGATAACGTGAGCCGTCAGCCAGGCCCGCCAACTTATTTGCAAATCCCGCTTGATTTTTAAATGTAAAACGGTCACCAGCATACTGGCTACAAAAATTAATCCCAGATCGCGAACTTGGGTCATCAGCCCAACCATATTGCGCTGCTCCAAAGCATCGAACAGCGCAGCGCTCCATTGCGTAATCATCACGGCAATGACGATTTGCAGCACAGTCAAAATCAGTAAATTCAAGGTCCGTCGACAGATACGCAGCTGGTGTTCCGACCGCCAAAAAGGGCCCGCCAGTTTTAGAAACTTAAAGAAAAATCCGGATTGACCTGGCACGGTAGCGCTCCACGGTAAAGTAACTTAGGTTGGCGATTTTGAAGTTTCAGTGCCTCTAACATCGTGATGATAAAGCTGGCAACCACCAGCTACAGGATGCGCCGCATTGGGCTGCAGGTCTGTACGCTAGAGTACCAACATCCCATAAATCCTCGTTAAGCTGAATGCCTAGCGCGCACTCAAAAACGTCATTTCGGCACGGAATGCCGAAACCCAGACCGCATGGATAGCTCGAAGCTTGCTAGTTACAACGTCTGCCATCGCCCGCCGGCTCAATGTGCGTTGACGCACCGACTATGGCCCAGGTCACGAGTATGGTGGGTTCCGAGCACTAAAAAACGCTCGTTTCAATAAAATTAAAACACCACCAGGAATCATCATGAACAAAGATCAAGTAAAAGGCCGTGTCGAAGAGACCAAAGGCAAAATCAAAGAAGTCGCCGGTAAGTTAGTGAACGACGACGATATGGAACTGGAAGGTAAGGTGCAAAAACACGTCGGTAAAGTTCAGGCGGGCTTTGGCGATGTCAAGGACGATATTAAGAAGGCTGTGGACGACGAATAACACCGGTCGCCAGCCCATCCACTGCATCTAACTTCCCAAAGGCAACATCATGAAATTTACCCAAACCGAACGCTATATTTTATCGGCCGGCGTACTCACCGCTCTATGCTCGGTGGGCGCGTTCGCCGCAGACCATGAGGCTCCAATGAATAAAGATCAGGTAGAAGGCCGGGTCGAAGAAACCAAGGGCAAGGTCAAGGAAGTGACCGGCAAGATCATCGACGACAAGGGCATGGAAGTAGAAGGTAATGTCCAAAAAAATCTCGGCAAAGCCCAGAAAGGCTATGGCGATATCAAGCAGGATATTAAAGAAGGCAAGTAAGAAAACGGCCGGTCGGTGGACTGATCGCCGCCCCCTTGGCGTGACGTTAGCCGACCAGCTGCCGGAATAACCTTTTAACCAAACCCTATCCTGTGCGTCTACAACCGCCCCGGATCAGTCTGACTGTTAGCAGCAAATGCTGAGGTTTCCACGTTGGTATTTGCTTTCGGGTCGAATTGACTCCCCTACTTTATGGAGAATGCCATGCATCAAACATCCCAATCAGAACATGCCACGCAAGCTTGCATAGCGGCGTGCAGCCTATGCCACCAGATTTGTCTGCAAACCGCGATGAACCATTGCCTGGAAACCGGCGGCAAGCACGTCAAAGCCAAACATTTGCGCCTGATGTTGAACTGTGCCGAGATCTGCCAGACTTCGGCCAATTTTCAACTGACCGGCTCGCATTTTCTGCATAGCCTGCACGAGCTTTGTGCGGAGATTTGCGAAGCCTGTGCAGCCGAATGCGATGAGATCGGCGATATGAAAGATTGCGTTGTGGCCTGCCAACAATGCGCCGACAGTTGCCGGCAAATGCTCAGCACACAACATTAAGCACGGAGCCGCCGGCGTCATGCGTCCTAGATCCCTATTATTGGCGGCGATTACTGCGATGGTCTTGTCTGCCTGTGCGACCGCTTTGCAGAGCACCCAGCAAGTTCCCGCCGCCTGGCCGGACAGCCACGCCGCCAACAGATCTTTACTCGGCAAAATCAATTGCCGCGCCAACCTGCATCCAGTTATCTGCTGAGCTAACAAAAATATTTAAGCTTGACTCACGCAAGCGAAGGAGAACCTATCATGAGCACGATAATCACCAAAGACAGCACAAAAATTTACTACAAAGACTGGGGATTGGGACCGGCCGTGGTGTTCTGCCACGGCTGGCCGCTAAACGCCGATGCCTGGGAGAATCAAATGGTTTATCTGGCGGCAAACGGCTATCGCTGTATTGCCCACGATAGACGCGGTCATGGCCGTTCCGATCAGCCATGGATCGGTAATGATATGGAAACCTATGCCGACGACTTAGCGGAACTCATAGAAAAGCTCGACCTAAATGGCATAACCTTAGTCGGCCACTCGACCGGTGGCGGCGAGGTGGCGCGTTACATAGGGCGGCATGGCTGCCAACGCGTCAAAGGTGCGGTGTTAGTGGGTTCGGTAACACCGTTGATGCTGAAAACCGATAATAATCCTATTGGCCTACCCATTACGGTATTTGACGACATTCGCAGCGGCGTCGCAGCTGATCGCTCGCAATTTTTCATGAATTTGACAGCCCCGTTCTACGGCGCCAACCGGCCGGACGCAACGGTCAGCCAAGGCGTGCGCGACGCATTCTGGCGGCAAGGTATGCAAGGTGGATTACTAAACCAGCTCGAATGCATCAAGGCCTTTTCAGAAACCGACTTTTCCAATGATCTGAAAAAATTTGAGATACCGACCCTGATTATCCACGGCGATGACGATCAAATTGTGCCGATTGCCGCCTCCGCCCTTACTGCGGCTACACTCATTAATAACGCAACGCTGAAGATCTATCCCGGCGGACCGCATGGCCTAGCCGACACACATAAAGACCAGCTAAATAGCGACCTGCTTGCGTTTTTAAAAACCTGAACGGTCGGTAATTGCTGCCGGGAAAAATATCTCAGTAATTAGCTTTGGCGTTTTACTAATTCGCCATGCTTGTTTACCGCGAATGTGTGACAGCGTACCGACTCAAACCTGATTTAACTGTATATTCAAATTCCAATACAAAATATTGACTAGTAAATATTCGATATTTTAGTGATCGATAAATAAATCATTAATAGCTATCAGACTTCTTAGAAAAGTCCGTCGTTATTAATGAAATCGCCGTAAATATTCATCCAGATAGCCGCTAAAAATTAGCTGTTATTCAGATCGAAGAGACTATTATGTATAAACCTGTTTTTTGCATCTGCCAAGACATCGGTCAGACAGCCGCTATTGTTAATAATCTTAAAATGGCGGGGTTTTCTAACACTGAAATATCCCTGTTATTTCCGGATAACGCCACCCTCCCCTCCCGCCAACAAAACGCCGACGAAAAAGTGGATGCTGCCGAAAACGACAGCTACGGCCTGGAATGGACCAGCAAAATCGATAGCCTGGATATTCCGGGCGTCGGCCGCTTCATTGCCGCCGGGCCGATTATGGTTGAATTATGTCGCACACCTGAAAAAGACCAGGTTGCCGATTTAATTGCCGCCTTAATTGGCGTCGGCATTCCGGCGCATGAAGCCAAGCACTACCAAGAAAAAATCAAAGCCGGACGTACGCTGATTGCTGTTAATACGGCAACGGCTGAGACCCGGGATACCGCAAACACGATTTTCCAGCAGGCTGAAGCCGAAGATATTTCCTCATCGGAAGAAGTAACGCTCACCGTTTGATGCGCCTTTGCCACACTACAAAAACCACCACACAGGACTTTTACTATGCACAGCATTGAAATGATAGACAGTTTACTGATTGACGAACTTGCCGCCACTGAGACCTACAGTCAGGTACTAAAAAAACTTAAAGAAGAGGTTTCACTCGGCGAATCAGAACTACTGCTGCCGATTTACGAGGCGCATAAAGCAGCCGTTTCCAGTTTGCAAACTCAAATTCGCGAGCTGGGCGGTACGCCGGCCAAGGATTCCGGGGTATGGGGTTCTTGGGCCAGCTTGATTCAAGGCGGCGCCAATGCCTTCGGCAAGCAGGCCGCGCTAAAAGTATTGCAGGAAGGCGAAAAGAGCGGTCTGGGCGACTATGAAAAAGCGCTGTTGGACCAGAAACTCGGTTCCAATATCCGTAGCTTAATCCTACTCAAACTGCTCCCCGCGCAACACGCCCACATCGATACCTTAGATCAAATGATGAGTTCGTTGGCCGCTTAGCGACATCTTTAGCTTTCCATTACGCTTAATTCAGCAAACAAGGACAGCGTTTATCTCGCTGCCCTTGTCATAGTTTCAAGGAGTTCCACACCATGCTTACCACTATTCCCGACGTAATCTTTAAAACCCGGGTTCGCGATGAAAGTATCCCCGGCGAAAATCCATTTCGTTGGCAGGATGTCAGCAGCGACGAGATTTTCAAAGGTAAATCCATCGTGATTTTTGCCTTACCCGGCGCCTACACGCCGACTTGTTCGAACAAGCATCTACCGGGCTATGATGCCAAATACCAAGAACTTAAGGCTCATGGCATCGATGAGGTCTATTGCCTGAGTGTCAACGATGCCTTTGTGATGTATCAATGGAGTCAGCATCTCAAAATAGCCGACGTCAAAATGCTGCCTGACGGTAATGGCGAATTCACCGAAGCCATGGGCATGCTGGTGAAAAAGCACAATGTGGGGTTCGGCAGCCGGTCTTGGCGCTATTCGATGTTAGTCGAAGACAAAAAAATTCTGCAACTGTTTAGCGAACCCGGCCAAATCGATAACTGCCCGGACGATCCGTTTACCCTCAGCGATGTGGATACCATGTTGGCTTATCTGCAGAAACAAAAATGAGCCTATTCCTATGACTGCGTATGACTATGATCTATTCGTGGTAGGTGCCGGCTCCGGCGGCGTGCGCGCCGCCAATGCCGCAGCCAATCAGGGCGCGCGGGTTGCAATAGCGGAAGTTCGCCATTTTGGCGGCACCTGCGTCAACTTAGGCTGCGTACCGAAAAAACTGTTGGTCTACGCCGCGCAATTTAAAGACGACTTTGCCGCTGCGGTCGGGTTCGGTTGGACGCTGGACAACGCGTCCTTCGATTGGCCCAGCCTAATCGCCAACAAAAACCGGGAAATCGAACGCCTGCAGGCGGTCTACCAACAGCACTTGCAACAAAACCGAGTGACTATCTTTACCGGCAAAGCACAATTGCTCGATGCCCACACGGTCGCGGTCGCCGGCAGCCAATGCACGGCAAAACGCATTCTGCTGGCTACCGGCGGCTGGCCGTTTGTGCCTGATATAGCCGGTAAGCAGTTCATTGTTACTTCCAACGAACTATTCTCCCTAGATAAATTACCGGAGCGCATCGTGATTGTTGGTGGCGGCTACATCGCGGTGGAATTTGCCAGCATTCTTAACGGCCTGGGTGTCGATACGACTATTTGTCAACGCGGCGAAAAACTGCTGGAAGGCTTTGACGAGGATATTCGCGACTTTCTGGCCGTCGCGATGCGCAAGCAAGGCATTAAGATTCTATTTAATTGCGATGTCCAAGCCATTGCGCCGGAAGGTAATGCCTTTAGCGTCAGCTTGCTGGACGGCAATACGATGACGACCGACTTGGTGATGTACGCCACCGGCAGAACGCCCAACTCGCAAGGTTTTGGACTAGAGCAGCTTGGCGTGGCCCTGGACGACAAAGGCGCGATCATTGTCGATAGCCACTATCAAACCAATCTGCCGTCCATCTATGCGCTAGGCGATGTCACCGACCGGATCAATTTGACGCCGGTAGCAATTGCCGAAGGCGAAGCACTGGTGAGTAATTTATTTACCAAGCAGCCGCGACCGGTAAATTACGACAACATCCCCACCGCCGTATTTTGCCAGCCCAATATCGCCAGCGTCGGTTTAACCGAAGCGCAGGCGCGGCAAAAATTTCCGGATATCGATATTTATAAAACCGAATTCAAACCCATCAAAAACACGCTGTCGGGAAAGGATGAAAACACCTTGATGAAAATGATCGTGGAGCGCGAAACGGACCGAGTGATCGGCCTGCATATGATAGGCGCCGATGCGCCGGAAATTATTCAGGGCATGGCTGTGGCGATGCGTGCCGGAGCGACCAAAGCCATCTTTGATTCGACTCTCGGCATCCACCCTACTGCTGCCGAAGAGTTTGTTACCATGACTCACAAAGCCCCCTAAGTAATACAGTTAGTGAAGACCAGATGCGATACAGCGCGGTCCGTTATTCGACAGGCTATAATGTAAAGCCTTTAGATTAACTAACTGAATGAACTGGAGGGTAAGTGAAGCAAACAGAACAGACCCTACTGGAACAATTACAAATTACCGAATTTGATATTGCCAATCGCAAAACCTTGCTGTCTCTGACCGATGCAGACTTTAAACTTTTAAGCAGCTTTAGTGATGTCATTACACCGCGCATCGATTCTCTGGTTGCCCGCTTCTACGAAATGCAAACCAGCGTTCCGGAAATCGCGCTGTTGATCGGCGATGCCGACACCCTGCACCGTCTGGAAAATGCCCAACGTCGCTATGTGCTCGATCTATTCAGCGGCGTTTACGATCTCGACTATGTCAATAATCGCCTGCGCATCGGTTTAGTGCATAAGCGGATCGGAGTAGAACCTAAGCTGTATCTTTCGGCAATCAACACACTAAAAAGCTTATTAATCGAAATAATTTTTGAGGCATTAACCGACGACACTGAGCGCCAGAATATGGCGGCGGCCCTGGATAAATTGTTTTTGTTTGACATCACGCTGGTGTTTGAAACGTATATCCGCAGCCTGGTTTCCGAAATCGAAATTTCTAAGCAAAAATCCGAACGTTACGCCTGCGCGCTGGAGGAGAAAGTTCGGGAGCGTACGCAACAACTAGAGCAGATGACGCGCATCGATTCGCTGACGGGCTTGCTGAGTGTGCGCTACTTAACGGAGACGCTGACGCAAACGCTGCGTGCGGCTCAGCGTCGTTCCGAACCAGTATCGATTGCCTACATAGACATTAACGACTTCAAAGCGATTAACGACACTCTAGGTCACGGCCGCGGCGATGAAATCCTGCGTATCGTTGCCGCGGCTATAAAAAAAGTATCGCGGATGGAAGATCGCTGCTTTCGTTACGGGGGAGATGAGTTTTGTTTGATTCTGCCAAACTGCCAAGAAACCCATGCCCAAGACATTTATATCACGCGACTCAACACCGTTATTAAACAAGAGTTGGAGGATGTGAGTTTGAGTGTGGGTATTGTTCAGACCGGTCCGCACGAGTTTGCGGAACCCAATTTATTGGTTAATCAGGCTGATTCTAGAATGTACGAAGCCAAGAAAAAATTCAAAGCCGCAGAAGGCACTCAACTTACCTAAGCGGGTTTTGAAAGCAGGCAGTACGCGAGTTTAAAACAGCTCTTTACCTGGTAGGGGTCGAAAAATCTTAGCTCGTCGCTCCCGCGAATGCGGGAACCCAGGACAACAATCAAAATCATGGACCCTCACCCGCCAGTATGCGGGTTTTTTGAAGGAACGCCGGGAACTTATCTGCCGCTAGCCGAACCACAGAGACACTAATGTGTGCGTAACCCGTGGTCTATCGACTTATTTAACCTCGCCTTCCCGTTTAGTTTCCATTTTCAAGTTCTGGAACTCATGCTGTTCCAACTGGCCGTCATTACCGGCATCCACTTTGTCGAAGGTTTGCAATAAGTAAGGAAAATTCAGTAATTCGCTTTTTGTGACGACGTGATCGCCATTCACATCGGCTTGGGCAAACGTGGGCATATTACCCTTCCCGTCCGGCGATTTTTTAGCCGGATTGACTTGTGAATTTTCCGCGTTCGCCGGCTGCATGATCGCGCCCAGGCCGATAGCCAGCACGCCGGCTATCCGGATAACTTTAGAAAATTGACTGATATTGTCAGACGTATTGCTTGTCGTTTTATTGGTTTTCATGATGATTCACTCTGGTTAATGGATAGTGATCTGTAGGGTGGATAAGCCGTGCGCATCCACCAAGATTGCCGGATGCGCTTCGCTTATCCAGCCTACGATTGATTTAGGCTGTTTTGACTGAATAATTACGATTCCATTTGATTCATGGATAGAATTGTTTCGGAATACAAATTAGGCTGCGCAAAGCACAGCGCCGGCTTGCCGACCTAGGTAATTTATTCTTCGATACAGCTTGAGTCTACGCTCTACACAGTGACTAAGTCGGTTCGCTGGCACACATACTCATGCTGCGGTTTTTTGCGATAGCAATAGGCCTCTGAGAAACCCGGCTATCCCGTTAACACCGCTAAAACGCAATAAATCCTCACAGCGACTAGTGTTAGCGCTGTGTGTGCTAACGAACAGAACAATTTCTATTTTATTTATAAAGTTTTATCGAGCGCCGATATTGGCCGCTCTGAGCTTTGATGACTATTACAAATTATCAGGGAGCCGTTATGAATAAAGAACATCAGGAATACCTAACTCAAACAGCTGGATCTGACATCAATGCCACCGACTATGTGTAGTGGTCAACTTTTTTCGGACACCAAAATAGGTTGTTGATCTGCCATTTTCATTTCATAGCCGTTGGGCGGCAGGTAGCCCAATGACGAATGCAAGCGCCGACTGTTGTAGAAATTGACGATATAGTCGGTCACGTCTCGGATGGCCTCGGTATGGTTGGCATACTGGCGGTGCCAGACGCGCTCCATTTTAAGATTCAGAAAGAATCGCTCCATTACGGCATTGTCCCAGCAGTTGCCCTTACGACTCATGCTGCCCTGAAAACCATGATGGGCCAGTAACGCCCGATATTCGTGACTGGCGTACTGACTACCCCGGTCGGAATGGACGATCAGGCCCGGCGGCGGTCGGCGCTGGGCGATGGCGATTTGCAAGGCGGTGCAGACCAGTTCTGTCGGCATGTTGGGTGCCATGGCCCAACCGACGATTTTGCGCGAATAAAGATCCAACACCACCGCCAGATACAGCCAACCGCTCAGGGTCCGTATGTAAGTAATGTCCGAGACCCAAGCTCGGTTGGCCTCGGCTTGCTCAAACTGGCGATCCAACACGTTCTCGTACACCGGCAGGTTGTGGTTGCTATCGGTGGTATGCACAAACTTGGGTTTCCAGATCGGCTTGATCTGGAGTTCCTTCATCAGGCTGCGCACCCGATGACGGCCAATCTCGATTCCCTGTTCCGCCAGTTCCTTGCGCAGACGACGACTGCCATAGCATTGACCGGTGGCTTCGAACAGACTGCGCAGTCGAACCCGCGTGCCGCAAAGCGCTTGAGGCTGCCGTGCTCGTCTCTGGGCCGCATACCATCCCGACCGACTGACGCCCAGTAACTGACAACCCTGCTGCACCGTGACGACCTTCTCTGCCGTTAACTGGTGAATCACTTGGTGTTTCATCGCAGTTCCTTGGCAAAGAAGGCCGAAACCTTTTTTAGCAATTCGTTATCCGAACGCAGTTGCCGATTTTCTAATTCCAGCTGCCGAATCCGCTGCTGGTCAGGGGTTAACGGCTTACCTATGCCCGGTTGACCGGATTGCTCGGCCTGCACCTGCTTCAGCCAGCGACGTACCGCAGTCTCGCCCAGCTTCAGCTCCTGACAAACCTGAGGAACCGTGAGTCCCTGTTCATGGATCATTTGTACTACTTGCAGCTTGAACGCCGCATCAAAACTTCGCCTTTCTCGTTTCATTCGTTTCACCTTGAAGGTTGATAGTTTATCAACCTATTCGGGTGTCCGTTTTTATTAGACCACTACAATGTGGTGGGGTTGGGTGATATGGAACTGGAAAGATGCTCACGCAAGAGGCCGGGCAAACTGGAAAGCAAACTCGGTAATTTCCGAGAAAAAATTAAAAAAGGCCACAAGCCGCAATACTTTTAATGGATTTAGACAAACTGGGTAAGCTCGCCCACTCGGCCAGTGTTACCCGTTTTCTGATCTATTAAACCTGAGATACCGTCTCAGGAAAAATTAGAAAATCTTTAACAGTAGGATTTTGACCTCGAAGATCAAGGCCATTAAGTCAACAACACAGATGGAGACTGCTTATGACCAAACTAAATAGCCCTAGCCAGAACTTACTATTGGGTGCATTGCCGGCGGAGACTTACGAACGCCTGCTGCCTGATCTGGAACTTATTCAAATGTCTTGCGGCGAAGTCATATACGAGCCGGGCAGCGAATTGCGTTACGCCTATTTCCCAACGACGAGCGTGGTGTCCAACGTTTACATTGTTGAAGACGGCACTTCAAGCGAACTTGCCATCGTCGGCAACGAAGGCTTTATCGGCCTCGGCCTGTTTACGGGCGGGCGCACCATGCCGCATCAAGCCTTGGTCAGCAGGACCGGCTACGGGTATAGGCTGCGGCGACAATTGTTTATAAAAGAATTCGAATCCAGGAACGGGAGCAGCACGGACAGATCGTTATTCCAGATGCTGCTGCGTTACATACAGGCATTGATGACTCAAATAGCCCAAACCGCGGCTTGCAATCGCCACCATTCCATTTACCAACAACTGTGCCGCTGGTTGCTTCTGAATCTTGACCGATATTCCTCGAACGAGATGCTGGTAACCCATGATCACATCGCCAATATGCTTGGCGTGCGCCGGGAAAGCATCACCGATGCCGCCGGCAAACTACAACAAAAAGGCCTGATCAGTTACAGCAGAGGCCATCTCAACGTGTTGAATCGCGCTGGTTTGGAAGCACAAGTTTGCGAATGCTACCAAGTGATCAAAACCGAATTTGACAGGCTGATACCTATTTCTGCGGAGGCCCCCGACAATCTTAGCGAATCGGTACCCAGCGTTTCGGACAAATCGTCAAAAAGTACTTTGGATACTCTCAATCTGAATAAGTCCATTAACTAGATATTTTCACGCATTCCGCTTAGCGCTGTGCGGCAGCGCACCGACTTTCATGGAGCCTTGTTATTAAATATTAAGCGGCACAATCAACTGATCGACTCTTTGTCAATCCCCCCGAAACCACTTATCTGGGAGTTTCATTATGTCTCACATACCATTAATCAATAGCTTGCTACAAAATGAATTATCCGCCGTAGCCGCGTATCAACAGGCACTGAATAAGTTTCGGAAACAGACTGCGCTGGGAGAAATGGACGTTTTAATGTCCTCTTTTGAGGAACATAAGGCCGCCGTCTCCAATTTACAGGGCAAAATTCAACAATTGGGCGGTATAGCCGTTCAAGATTCCGGAGCATGGGGGGCTTGGGCAAAAATATTCATGGCCGGCGCGATATTGTTAGGTAAACAAGCTGCGCTAAAGGCCTTGCGCGAGGGCGAATTAACCGGCTTCGAGGAATATGAAAAAGTATTGCAGGATCATGAACTGCCATCGGACATTCGCGCTTTGATCGAAACAAAACTTCTGCCTGCTCAGCAAAGACATATGCGCACCTTGGACAGCCTGTTGGTTGCAGTAATGGCCTAGATAAACCGTTTCAGATGCATGAATGCCTAGTCTTCGATTATGTATCCATGCACCTGAAAAATCCGCAGACAAACATCAACTACTTGCGCGTCCAAACTAATCCCGCGTTGGCTGATAATTTCCGTTAGCGCCGCTTCAATGCCCAATGCTGGGCGATAAGGCCGATGCGAGGCCATCGCTTCGACTATATCCGCGACTGCCAGTATCTTGGATTCCAGCAGCAAATCGTCGCCATGCAGTCCAAGCGGATAGCCGGAGCCATCGATCCGTTCGTGGTGTTGACGGATAATTTCGGCAATCGGCCAAGGAAAACTCACATCTTTCAGAATATTGAAACCGATAACCGGATGCTCCTTAATTAAGCCAAATTCCATGGCGGTCAAGCGCCGGGGTTTGGCCAGGATTTCCGCCGGCACGCCGATTTTACCCAGATCGTGTATGGTCGCCGCCAGATGCAGGCCGTGTATCCTCTCGGCGTCCATGCCAAATTCGGTGGCGATTTTTGTGCAAATATTGGCAACGCGCCGTTGATGACCGCCGGTGTACGAATCGCGTTCTTCGCCGGTGTCGGCAATCACCTGTATGGTTTTCTCCAGGCTGTCCCGCAATTGTTCTTCATACTGAAATTTAGCAATCGCAGTGCGCAGGGCCGCGATACCGAAACCGACGTCGCCGGAAATTTCCTGCAATAACTGCCGCTCGGCGAGCGACCATTCGTTAATCTTGTCGCCATACAGATTCAAACAGGCAACCGCCTGAGGGGAGAGTCTGAACGGTAGACAAATCGTAGAATGATATCCGCGCTGCAAGGCCTGATCGCGCCAGGGTATATAGCTGGGATCGGTAGCGATGTTTTCGACGAACTGCACTTTTTCCGAGCGAATCGCCCGACCGGTTGGGCCGTTACCGTGGGCCGTGCTCTCCGACCAGCTAAAATTTGCGATGGTCAAGTAGCCGTCATCGTGGCCGTGACAAACCATGGCATCCACGCGCTTGTCGGGTCCGGTATCGGCAAACCCCACCCAGGCCAAGCGATAGCCGCCGGTTTCCACCGCAATTCGGCAATATTCGTTTAGCAGGTCGGTTTCCGTGGTCGCTCTGATTAAGGCTACGTTGCTTTCGCTAAGCATTTTCAGGGCTCGCGACGTCGCTCGTAACTCAATCTCGGCCAGATGGCGTTTGGTATTGTCGCGAATATTGCACTGGATCACGTCAATCCCATCGCATTCGTAAATATTGCTGACAAACTCGACCGGAATGCTGCGGCCATCTTTCGTCTGTAATGGCAGGTTGTCGTAGCGAATATGGCCTTTGGTCTGCAATTCGCTAAACTCGGCCCGGTTCAGTGCGCTATCCCTGAACACGCCAATGTCCCACAGCTTTTTGCCCAGAAATTCTTCATGCGAATAGCCCAGCAATTGCATCAGGAAAGGATTCACCTCTTCGATGGTGCCGGTTTCCGCGTTCAGCAGCAAGATGCCGTCCTGCGCGGTTTCGAACAGCCGGCGAAAGCGCGCTTCCGAAAATCGTAAGGCTTTATCGGCTGCCAGCAGTGTCGCGGCATAGTCTTCAGCTGTTTGCATCGGTGACGCCAAGGTTGTTTAAAGGATTGATCCGATCTTGGATTCCGGGGTAATAATGTCAGCGAATATTTGTGAGCATTTCTCGAAAAACCGTCATCCCCGTACAGGCGGGGATGACGGAAAAAGGGCTTTAGCGATGCCCATCCCTTCTATTCCGTCTAACACCGCGTATCGCGATGCGCCTGCCCGGACTGACAAACTAAAAATGGTAATGTGCGCCCAAGCCGACGTATTCCACTTTATCTTTGTAAAACTGGCCGCTGGGTGAATAGCCGTTGAAGTATTCGACCATTAGCTGTAGTTTGCGGCCCAGGACTTTGGAATTGTCGAATTCCACACCGGCTCTCGCCGAAATATCGGTGCTCCAGTTGTTTTGGTCGTAATTCTTGATGTCGGCGGCAATGATTGGGCGCATCGAGGCAAAATCCAGACGCCATGGGCTTCTGAACTCGATACCGTATTGCGCCGACCATTTTCTTAATGCGGAAGGTTCTCTATGAAACAAACCGCCACCGCCGCCGTAGATGCGCACGCCATAGGGCAGCTCATACGACAGCTTTAAGTCCACACCTTCGTAACTTAAATTAACCCGCTCGAATGTGGTGTTGACCTTGCGCAGCAAAAACTCGTCTCCCAAATGCGAACTCTGATGATACAAACGGCCGAATGCGGAAAACTGCCCGGTGCGCACACTGGAGTAAATCGAGGCAATAAAATCGGTATTCACCAGGTCGGCTGACGAGGCATCCAGGTTGAAGTCGCTGAACACGCCGGCCTGCAAACCGGCTTCCCATTGCGCCGTGGAATTGCCGATATTGGCCCGATAAAACGGAATGGTTTCGCCAAAGCTGACCGACGCGATATTTCGACCGTCAAAGTTATTACTTTGGTAATTACGATAAGCCGCGGAAAAATGCGCCCAGCGCGGATCGGCCAATAAGGCTTTGAACAAATGCCCGGTCGGCAGCAGTCCGGTCGGTAACACCAAGGTCTCGGCTGTAGTCAGCGTTGTTGGATTTGCATCAAGCGCGGCGGCCTCTTTGGCATTTACCTCAGTGGTTTCGGCTATTTTCACGGCATTAACGCCGGGAATCTCCGCCAAGACTTTACTGGCCTGGGCGCGCTCCGCGCCTGACATCCCGGCAGCGGGCAAGGTAATGACACCATCTTTTACCGTCAACGCCGGCATATCGAGCTTTAAATTATGTTTCATCGCGGCAGCGGCATAGCCGGCGATATAAGCATCATCGGCCGGCGTAGCCTGCGCCATGGGTGCGGACAGCAACAAAAAGCCCGCTAAACTGCTTAGTGAATAATGCCTCATTGTTTACTCGGCACGCTGGTTTTAACCAACAATTCGTTTTGTACCGACTTCACATGTTCCTGGCTGCTGACCAAGCCAAGCGCTTTACCGACCAGTTGTTCGGAATCTACCGTGCCGCGCAAGGTGACTACGCCGTTTACTGTCGTCACGTCAATTGGTACCAGTTTCAAAAAGTCGTCGTTTAGCAAGGCTGTCTTAACTTTGGCGGTAATCACCGAGTCGTCAAAATATTCGCCGGTTGCTTTAGTACTATCCACCACCGCTTCCTTGGCCGCGTCAATGCGTTTTTCTGAGTTATTGATGGCTTGATCGATTTGTTTACCGGCTTTTTCCAGAGCATCGTTGGAGGATTCGGCAGCTTTATCGATCGATGCGCCGGCTTGTTCTGCTTTCTGTACTACTGATTCTTTCGCGGCTTCAATTTTTTGCCCGGCCTTTTCGGAGCTTTGTTCGATTTTTTGTCCAGCATTTTCGACGGCCTTATCGACTTTTTGCCCGGCTTTTTCCGCCTGACCTTCCGGCTGACAAGCAGCCAGCCCTAAAGCGGCAGACAAGCAGGCCATGGCAAATAATTTGCTGGTGAAGAGTTTATAGAGGTATTCGGAGTGAGGGTTCATGGCTTATTCCTTGGGGATGGGTGTTTACGGAAAACGTGCCGACTCAGCATGCGATAAGGAACATTCGTAAGTAGTTTGCTGATCCGGCGGTTTGAAAGCGAATTTCGATTCTAGGGGCAAAGCCGGGCACAGTCTGTACGCTGGCGAACATTGGCTGGATATGGGCGCTGAAGTGGCCTTAATTGCGGATATTTATAGGTCGTGCCCGCCCGGATTCGCTTGCCGGGCGAGGTCTTAACGCTTTTGCGGGATTGACGGCAAAAAGCAGCTGCGCGCCGGGTTAACGACTAGCCTACACAATAAGCCGCCAACTAATCACGTGCAGCAGATTCAGTCTTTTCAACCGGAAATAACTTCTCAAACTCCTCGGCGGTCACCGCTTTCGAGAATAAATAGCCTTGCCCGTAATCGCAACCGGCCTTAATCAGTAAATCGCGTTGCTCTGCCGTTTCCACTCCTTCCGCAATCACTTTCATACCCAGTATGTGCGCCATCGCGATAATGGCTTCACAGAGCGCCATATCGGTGGAGTGGGCGACCAGATTGGAGACAAAAGCCTGGTCGATCTTTAAAAAATCGATGTGGTATTTTTTTAAATAAGATAGCGAGGAATAGCCGGTGCCGAAGTCGTCCAAAGACGTCTGCACGCCGGCATCTTTAAACGCTGTCAATTTATCGGCGACGATACTGGAATTATCCAACAATAGTCCTTCGGTAATTTCCACGGCAATACAGCCGCCTGGCAAGCCCAATCGGGTTAAATGTTCAAACCAATCGGCCATTTTGTCGCTGTTGTTGTGAAACTGTGCCGGAGATTTATTGATACTGATCTGAAACATAGCATGGTGGTTGACGCGCCACTTGGCCACTTGATTGGCTACTTGATGGAACACCCAGGAACCTATTTCGGTAATCAGACCGCTGTCTTCCGCTATCGGGATAAACTCTGAGGGGCTCACCAGCCCCCGCGTGGGATGCTGCCAACGTAACAGCGCCTCGGCTTTTTTAATTTCGCCCGTCGCCAAATCCACAATCGGTTGGTAGGCCACCCAAATTTGATTATCGATCAAGGCATGCCTAAGATCGTTGGTTAACCGCAATCTAATCTCGGCGGCTTCCTGCATGGCCGGCGTGAAATAGCAAAAACGGCTGCGACCCAACTCTTTGGCGGCATACATGGCCTGATCGGCCTTCTTCAGCAACTCTTCCATCGTCTCCGCATCATCCGGGTATAAGGCAATGCCGATACTGACCGAGACATAGCAACGTTCGTTATTGAGTTGAAACGGTGCCGTCATAGTCCGCAACATGGCCTGCGCCACCCGGTCGATGCTGTTCATCTCATGCAGTTCGCTCATGATCAGCGTAAATTCATCGCCGCCGGGTCGCGCCAAGGTGTCGGTGTCGCGAATACAACTCGTCAGGCGCTGCGTGGTTTCCTTGAGTAATCTATCCCCTACATCGTGGCCCAAGGTATCGTTGATGTCCTTGAAATGATCCAGATCCATGAACATCAAAGCCAGCTTTTGGTGCTCGCGGTGCGATTTGTTAATCGCCCGCCGCAAACGGTCCAGAAACATGCGTCGATTCGCCAAACCGGTCAGCGGATCGATGTTAGCTTGTTGATGAATCAGCTCTTCGGCGCGGCGCTGTTCGGTGATGTCCGACGCCATCGCCACGCGGCGAATTTCCTGGCCATTGTCGGCATACACGGTGCTAATGGACAAACGCGCCAGATATTCCTCGCCATTTTTACGCTGGTTCCAAATCTCGCCGTGCCATTGGCCGGTGCTATTCAGCTGTTTCCACATCTCGATAAAAAAGGCGTCATCCTGGCGACTGGATTTCAGCAGAGACGTGGTTTGGCCGATGGCCTCGGCGGGGGAGTACCCGGTAAGCTTGGTAAATGCCGGATTGACGGCAATAATTTTATGATTGGTATCGGCCACCATAATCGCTTCTTCGATGGCCAGATAGACGGTGGCCGCCAGTTGTAATTCTTGCTCGTTATTTTTGCGCTCGCTGATATCGACGATAGCCGCCAGACAAGTTTGTCGGTCGCTGTCGGCAATGGCTTCTATAGTTACCCAAGTCGTATGCCCGCCAGGTTCCAAAACGATTTCGCAATGCTGCGCACCGGGATTGGCAAACACCTTTTCCAGAAATCCATTGAAAACGGCTCGATATTCGCTAGCCACAATATTGGCAAAGTGTCGCCCGGTTATTTTGTAGCGCTCGACACCCAGCAGCCGCTCGCCGTTGAAATTGGTCTGCTGGACGCTGCCCTCCTTACTCAGCGTAAAATAAGCCAGCGGGGCGAAATCGAACAGTTCGGCATAACGTAGCAAGGCTTGTTCCGTGCGGGTACGGGCTTCTTGTAAAGCCTCGTTTTGCATTTGTAGTTCGATCTGATGTACTTGCAGCTCATGCACCAGCTTAAGCTGCGGTTCATTGACATTTACCGGCGCGGTCTCCACCAATTGCCGCTCCGCTCGCTGGCGTAATTCTCCGTTACTGTTACTGCCGTCATGGCGTTTTTTCATCGCTGTTCCTTAATTCGGCTTCCAGCTTTTTGGTTTCGGAGATGTCGATGAAAGTAATCACCACACCGTCGATTAAATTATCTTGAGTGCGGTAAGGCATGATGCGCACCTTAAACCACCTATCGTCGCGGGCTCTGATCTGTTTTTCCACAAACACCAGGCTGCGCAGCACCTCTTGGGCATCTTGTTGCAGTTCCGGATAATCCAGATCGGTGACAATGTCGGACAGCGGCCGACCGACATCGGCGGCGATCACCTTAAATAAATGACTGATGTGGCTGGTAAAACGGCGGATATTCAGGGTGTTATCCAAGAACACCGTCGCAATTTCCATGCTATTGAGCAGATTGTTCATATCGTTGCTGGCCCGAGACAGGTCGTCGACTTTGACCTGTAACTCGGCATTCACGGTTTGCAGTTCCTCGTTTAACGACTGCATTTCTTCCTTGGAAGTGGTCAACTCCTCGTTGGTGGATTGCAATTCTTCATTGGTCGATTGCAGCTCTTCGTTGGCAGACTTCAGTTCTTCTTGCGAAGTCTGCATTTCTTCGCGCAAACTTTGTAAATCTTCCCGGGCTTGTTGCAGTTCGCTTTGCAAGGCTTTCTGGGTGGCGCTGGGCGATTTACGGATGGCGCTGCCGGCCGCCGGCGCCGCGACATCGGTAAACACCACAATCAACATGCCGTTTAAGGCCTCGGGTTTAGTGATGGCCTGCACCGTTAGATTCACTATTTGGCTGCCGCCGTTGGTGCCCACACTGAGCCCGGCAACATGTACGGCTTCCGACTGGCTACGGGCTTTTTTTAACGCGTTAATCAGTTCGTGTCTTAAGCCTTCGCGGGCCATCGCGTGGATGTTCCAATTGGCCTTGCCCGCTGCCGGTTCCAGGTATTTCCCGGTACGGCCGCTGATATAAAGGATATCGCCGCCGGCATTAACCAATACCGCCGCCGGCGAAAAATGTTGCAGCAACAACTGATCCGCCAAGGTTTGCAGATTGGCGATGGATGGGGTTTTGTCGGTGTCGTTAGTCATGGGTGCTATAGGAAAAAACTTGGTGGGAAAATCCACATCCAAAGGAAAAGGCGTGCCGATCCGCCGATAAAGCCGGGATTTGTTGTCGATGACACTGAATAAATGCCCGGTGTTGCCCGTGGTTTCGGCGTTGCCGAGCAACAGAACCCCCTGATTGGCCAGCGTGTAATGGAACAGCAAAATCAGTTTTTTCTGCAATTCCTGGCTTAAGTAAATCAATAAATTACGACAGCACAGCAGATCCAGCTTGGTAAACGGCGGGTCCATGATCACGTTGTGCGGCGCAAAGATCACCATCTCGCGGATTTCCTTGTTGATTCGATAACCGCCACCTTCGACGCTAAAGAATTTGCTCAGCCGTTCCGCGGACATATCTTCGGCTATGTTGGCCGGATAAAGTCCCTGCCGGGCTTTATCTATTGCGTCCTGATCCAGATCGGTGGCGAATATTTGCAGTTTAAACGGCTGCGGCGCTTGGCGTGCCGCCAATGCTTCCTTAAATATAATGGCCAGGGAATAGGCTTCCTCGCCGGTTGAGCAAGCAGCGACCCAGGCCCGCAAGGCTTTACCGGCCGGATACTGCGCGAGCAGCGTGGGAATTGCATCGGTCTTCAAAGACTCCCATACCGCCGGATCGCGAAAAAAACTGGTCACGCCGATCAGCAACTCTTTGAACAGCAAATCCAGTTCTTGCGGGTTTTCGCGTAAATAGCGCACATATTTAGCTATCGAGTCGATTTGGTGCAGCCCCATGCGCCGCTCGATACGGCGATAAATCGTGTTTTTTTTATACAGCAAAAAATCGTTGCCGGTGCGCTCGCGCAACAGGATCACGATTTGCTCCAGCGCACTTTGGTTTTTTAACTCCAGGACAACGTCCGGCACGGCATGCAGACCCCGCGGGCTATGCTGCATATAGGCCAGTATTTTTCTCCACAGCTCCGGCGGTGTGGCGACGATGTCCGCCACGCCGGCCTTAATCGCGCTGCGCGGCATCGAATCGAATTGCGCGGACTCGGGGGTTTGCACTACCGCCAAGCCGGCGTTTTCCTTGATGGCGCGCAAGCCCAAGGTGCCATCCGAACCCATACCGGACAAAACCACGCCGATAGCCCGTTCGTGTTGATCGTCGGCCAAGGCCCGGAAAAACGAATCTATCGGCAATCGTAAGCCTCTTGGTGCCAGCGGTTCCAGCAAATGCAGCTTGCCGTGCAGAATGGACAAATCTTTGTTGGAGGGAATCACATACACCCAGTTCGGCGCAATCTTCATGCGCTCGCCGGCTTGCGTCACTGTCAACGGCGTTACGCGCTGCAGCAATTCCGGCAACATGCCCTGATGATTGGGGTCGAGATGTTGAATCACCACAAACGCCACGCCGCAAGCACGCGGAACATGGGTAAAGAACTGTTCCAAGGCCTCCAAGCCGCCCGCAGACGTGCCTATGGCAATAATCGGTGGCGTACTATCCGAATCGATATCTGACTTGCCGGTATTCTGGATTTTAGGTGCTTGCTTGGCGGCACTAACAACCGTCAACGCATTGGAGCCTAAACTGGCCGGGTTGGTTTTAACCATTTTTCAGCTCACTTTGAGTTAGATTAACGGCAGAGAATTACATTTTGCCATTCCTTAACGTGCATAATTCTTAAGGTTTGCAGAGAGTACATTCACTAGCGTTTAATCCAAAATAAATTGATTACTTATACGTGCTGGCCGCTAAGTGATCTTCTAAAGGTTTGAAAATAACGCTTCCATAAGCCTAAGTCGGTGCGCTGTCGCACATCGGTTCTTACTCCGAAGCATTAACGATACACATGGAAGATTTCTCATGACTTGATCTATCGGTGATTTGAGAGCATTTGATGTCTGACCCTGTGCTTATGTCGATTTCGATTCCGCGCAACTATGCAGTGTCATAAGGCATTGTTTGACATAAGATGATCAGCAGAATTTGGACGCGGTCAATTGATAGGCAACCGAATTACAACTGCCCCGTAGCCCCCCCCCCCTGCCACCAAGCTTTATGTCGACTCGGTGATTACATGATCTTATCCGGGGCGGATTGATGAGTTTTTTATTGCGGTTGGCCCGCCAACGATCTGCCGGTAACATGAGATTTTTCACAGATTATCGACAGGCAATTCAGTACTCTGTTTTCCAAAGAATACGTGTGGAGGAAGGGTTATGAACGCTGTTGCTCTTGATAGAAATGCCTTAAACGGCCTTTTTGAAAACCAAAAAAAGCTGGACGATTTGTTTGATTCTATCTTTGACGATGACAATTTTTTTATCAGTAGTGCTCCCGCGCCAGTTCAATCAGCGATTCGTTACCCTGAATCGAAAGTAGAGCATCCGCTAGAGTATGAGCGTAGCAAGGTTATCGAGTCGCTTTACACAATCAAACATCATCCTTTGTTCTTCGTGTTGCCAATTGCACTGGAATTAACTGTATTTTATTGGGTAATGACACATCTGCTGTAACTGATGCGTTTGGGCACTTTGACATCATGATGCGTCCTTACAATTAACATTTGGCAGAACCGGCACTGAACATAGGAACAATTGGCTGAGGTTTTTGTGTGACCTCTCGCGGCGGCGCCCGAGCACAAACAATCTATGACAATAGGACATTTTTCCGATTCCATTCCGCTTGGATTTTGGTCGTATGATGATGTTAGACTGACCAACTGATCGAAAATATAAACAGGATGTATATGGGCTATGTCTTAAAGTGGGGCCATATCGGAGTAGTTAAGAAATTCACTGAAAAAGTGAACGATGCCGAATTTATGGCGGCTACCGAAGACGTGCAAAATAATCCAAATTTCGGCAGCATTTTGTTTGTCATAAATGATTTTTCAGAGGTGAACGATTTCGAAGTCACACCGCCGATTATAAAGGCTTATTTTGCTAGCGTAGCAGATGCTTACCGCGTCAATGATAAGGTTAAAATTGCATTTATAACCCTGGATCGCGAACTTGAAGCACAAATCAATGCATTCGTTCACACCAGTCCCTTGCCCTATAGATCCAGAGTGTTTAAGTCAGTAAGTGAGGCACGCAATTGGTGTAAGGGGCCAAAATTCAAAAACCCTTGACTAAACAACCTGACTTAATTGGTCGGTGCCGATCAATTTAGGTTTCTGCTGATGTTAATGGCTGAGTTGATTCGGATAATCAAATCTCGTGGCGAAAAAGGTTTCGTAATGTAATCATTGACGCCGACTTCAAACGCGCGAATCCGATCATTTCTTTCCGCGCGTGCCGTTAGAAGAATAACAGGTAGCGCAGTGAATTTCGGATCGTTTTTTAAGCGCCGCGTCATTTCGATACCACTTATTCCCGGCAACATCCAATCCAGAACCAGCAAATCTACAGACATCTGTGCTAATGATTGCTGCGCCTCTTCGGCCGTTGCAACAGTGGTTACATTCATTCCGGCATTTTCCAGCACCATCAGTAGCATGTCCCTGATGGATTCCTCGTCGTCAACGACAAGAATATTTAAAGTTGGCATGATCTTTCATCGTGAAGTTATTGCAGGTAGCCCAGAGTTTCTGGCTAGAACAATACAAACAAGTTATTGGATAAGGAGGGGCGAATTGATAGGTGTTTACAAAATTATGTTTCTGCCACTAATAGTCGCAGAAGGACGTATGTTTGAACCAACGCCGCTGCGATCATGTCAAGCATACGTCTAATATGTGACGGTAATGTGACAATTCTGGCGCACATTGGCAAACAGCTGAAACCCCCAACCACTAACGATTTGTGAATACGAATAGAACCCGACAATCACCATTACGGACACTAGATCACAGATTACCGGACAATAAAGATGTAATGTCAGCGTTTAAAATCATCAGGAAACGACCATGCCCCTAAAAAAACATATGACCCTGACACAACAGATTAATCACACCTTCTTGGCGCCGAAGGGTTACGAGGGCTACCTCAATATGCAATCCCATGATGGTCAAGGGATTTACGATTCATACATTCGCCATAGCAAACACATTGCATCCGGCATCACCCAGCAAAACTTCCAAGTCAGTTTTGTCAGCAAATTCGACAGAGCCATTTGAGTGGCTCCATCCCCGGCTACCGCATTTTATAAAAGCTATTTCTTGATAGATGACATAACCGTCTAATAACTAGAATCTTTCTTAAGACAATTTTAAGAAACGCCCTATAAAGTTAAGCTCTCTCAATTCCCCTACACGGCAGTAATGGACACCACTCCCGCATACTTAGATCACCAATTCAAATCATCTAAGCACAATAAACGGCTGTACGTTGCGATAGATGGATCGATAAAGTCTTGCGTGACGGGGCCCTTGTTAGAGTTGCCCATCGACTTTAAAGAATGGCCTCAGTCGGACACCCGCAACGTCGTCTTGTTTGCCAGCAGAGCCGCCTAATATCGAAGTTTTTTGCGATCACAGGGGGGCCAGAATGTTCGTCCGTAAATGGACAATCGCAATCAGTCGACGCCGGCTTCAACGCGATGACATAGTCAATGTTCGGCGGGTATTCTCAGAATGTCCTGGTAAGAAATCCGGTGTGTTGGCGAATACTGTCAGCATATGCCATTAAATCATTAAATGCCTGAACACAATCTCGGTGATAGGGATGTCTGCTGTTATTTAGCGGATGGGTTCGGTCTTCCGTCAAATCGTTTATCACCCGCTCAATCTCCGAAAGCTCTGTCGGCTTCTTGTAGAAAAATTCGTTCATTTTTGCTGACTCATATTTTCATTTGTTTAAAGCGTTAGCTTACAAATGCCCTATGACATCAATGTGACAAAAAGCCCTCACTGATTTGTTTGTTGGATGCCCGACCATAAATAACAGCAGAAAAGCCTTCGCGATTTACACCCTAAGTGTGCCAGCGCACCGACTTTGACACAAAAAATCTCTAGGCTGGGTCAGTATCAGTCATCACTCGGAAAAATTGCCATGAGTAAGTCCCCAAAAAGCAATAAAGAAGACAAGAAAAAACCAGCGCACACTCAGAAAGAAAAGAAGGCTATTAAGAAATCTAAACAAGATTCACATAACAGCAGCGGCGGGTTATTGACGGGAAAATAATAACGGTTCCGAATTGTCATTCATGCCGAACCGGTGACTTCTGAAATTATCGTCAGTGGCGACCGCATTAGCCAACCCATTGAAATCTTACGAAACCCAATACCGACCCGGAGACTCCCGTTCGGGCAAAAAAAAGCCCCACATTTGCATGTGAGGCCTTAATTTATTTGGCTCCCCCGGACGGGCTCGAACCGCCGACCTAGTGATTAACAGAACCACTAACAGTCGATTTTTTGGCCCGCAAGTGTAAGAACCCTAACATCTTTTTTTGTTGGCGTCGCATCACACCTTGGAAACCGAACCGATTCCGAACTTTTTGCGGCGGAATTTGCCAACTTTTCAATTTTTCCAATCTAAAACAACGATTTGCGAAATTTTTCGCCGACCAAAAACCGAAGTTCGGTTCGAAAATCCCGTTGTGACGCGAGATTTCGCCGAGGGTGTCGCAGATGACACGCGACGCCACGCCAGTGGGGGTAGTCAAGCCGCCAGCCGAAACGCGCCGACTCGTGGCAATCTGGGCCAGAGGTGAGCGTCCCTGCCCACCCCCTCAGCTTGTCTCCCGAACCTTCGACCCCACCGGTGTCGCCTAAACCCCGGCCTGCATCGCACCTCGAAGAATGACTGACGCCGAGTTGGCCGCATCCTGTAACGATTTTGTCGATAAATGCGCGTAGCGCTGGGTAACGCTTGGGTCTGAATGTCCAAGGATTTGCTGCACTTCGTAAAGGGTTCTGCCGCTGTTCACCAGGAACGAAGCATACTGATGGCGAAGGTCATGTATCCGCAAATGGGGCAATCCCGCTTTCCGGCGCAATCGATCATAGACCTTGCTGATGGTGGTGTAATGTTCGCCTGTTTGCCGGTTGATGAACAAATAGTCGAAGCTGCCTTCCGTACCGACTTGGTCAAGAACATCGATGGCACTGTCGTTCAAAGGCACACTGCGCACCTTCTTGGACTTGGAATTGCTGGCCGGAATCCGCCAAACCCGATGCCGACGATCAATCTGCGACCAGGTTGCACTGAGCGCTTCATTGAGGCGAGCGCCGGTACTGAGCAGAAAATAGACAACGTTACAGATCATCCGGTTTTCGTCGTTGCGCAATACGATCAGAAATTGCTCAAGTTCGGTTTCGCTCAAGTAGTTTTCGCGGGCTTCTTCCCGAAACAACGGAATGCGCGACGCCGGGTTCGTTTCCAACAGTTCCCAGTCGATTGCCAGATTGAATGCCTGTTTCAACAATTTCACATAATGATTACACGTGCTTTCCGACAGGCCATCATTCTTTAAAGCGATGTGGAACGCCTGGATTTGTTGCCGGGTGATTTGGTTCAGACGCTGACTGCCGAAAACCGCATTCAACCGCAACCTGAACATTTCCTCGTCTTTTTTCCAGCTGCGCTTTCTGGGTTGGACATACGGCAAATAGTGACTTTCCATGAGTTCGGCGAAGGTGATGATCGCCTTTTGGGCTTTCTTCTCGGCCACGGGATTCGCACCTTGAGCAATTTCCAATTTCAGCCTACCCGCCTCCTTACGGACATTAGCCAGGGAGATTTCCTTGGTACGTCCGATTTTTTGATGGCAGGTCTTGTTGTTACCATCTTTGAATCGCAAGTAATAACCGCCCTCGCCCGGATTGGCGGCACTGACCAACACATACAAACCTTTAACGTCCGAGTCGCAGTACTCGATACGGTTTTGTCCTTCGGGGCAGATAAGTTGATTTTTGATAAATGTTTCAGTTAATTTGACGACAGGCATTACTAATCTCCTAAAGTTACAAACATAAAGTGGGATGGTGACCGGCGACCGCGAAGGTGCAGCCGCCGGCCAGGGGTGACAATTAGTATTCGTCGTTGGGGCTAAGGGGTGGTACGGACTGCTGCGACAATGAGGTCAAGAATGTTGACGCCGGTTGAAAATTGACCAAGTAAACCGGTAAATTCCGGCTGAAGATTGACCAGGGTTATTAACCTGTCCTGTCCAGAAATTAGACAGGAACCTAAAGGGTGATAACCATGATCCTATACGCCAAAATCCGGCGGATGTATTTCCGCGATAAGTTGTCCATTAATGAGATTGCCAGACGCACCAGTCTGTCTCGCAATACCGTCAAAAAATGGCTGAGAATGCCTAATGGCAGCGAACCTGCTTATCAACGTCGCTCGGTACCCACCAAGCTGACGCCTTACGAAGAGCAGCTCAAGCAAGCCCTGATAGCCGATAGCTATCGTCCCAAGCGCGACAGACGTACCGCATTGAGGTTGTTGGAAGAGTTGCGGAAAGCCGGCTATGACGGTGGCTATACGCAGTTGACCGATTACATTCGGGCGTGGCGCAAGGCCGGTACCAGCGACGCCGGCAAACACGCGTTCGTGCCGTTGAAATTCCGTTGGGGTGAGGCCTTTCAATTCGATTGGAGTGAAGAGTCCTTGGTGGTCGGCGGTATTTACCGGCGCTTACAAGTCGCTCATACCAAACTCTGCGCCAGTCGGGCTTTTTTGCTGGTGGCCTATCCCAGCCAAAGCCACGAAATGCTGTTCGATGCCCATAGCCGTGCCTTTCGGGTACTGGGTGGCGTACCGTTGCGCGGCATCTACGACAACATGAAAACGGCGGTCGATAAAGTGCAGAGCGGCAAGGAGCGCATTGTCAACGCGCGCTTTGCGGCGCTGACGGCTTATTACCTGTTTGATCCGGACTTTTGCAATGTGGCGTCCGGCTGGGAGAAAGGTATCGTCGAGAAAAATGTGCAGGATAGTCGGCGCCGTATCTGGCAGGATGCAGGGCAACAATGCTTTGGTAGCTTTGCAGAGTTGAACGTGTGGTTGGAAAGTCGCTGCCGGGCATTATGGGCTGAAATTCCTTGCCCGGATGCCAGCGGCATGACCGTGCAAGAGGCCGTGGAGATCGAGCAACCCCATCTGATGCCAATGCCCGGAATGTTTGACGGCTACATCGAGGTGGTGGCTCGCGTATCCAGCACTTGCCTGGTGACCGTGAAGCGCAATCGTTATTCGGTACTGTGTCGCTGGGCCAACCGTCGAGTCAGTGTCAGGCTGTATCCGGAAAGGCTCGATCTGTACGCCGACGATGCCCTGATTGCCAGTCATGCACGGTTGTTCGACCGCGACCAGGTCAGCTATGACTGGCAACACTATATCCCGTTGCTGGAGCGCAAGCCGGGCGCGTTACGCAACGGTGCGCCGTTTGCCGAGATGCCGTCGCCATTGTTGTCTTTGCAGCGTGCATTGCGTAAGCGCCCCGGCGGCGACCGGGTGATGGCCGAGGTGTTGGCGTGCGTACCGGTTCACGGCCTGGACGTTGTCATCGCCGCTGTCAATCGATGCCTGGAATCGGGGCATACCAGCGTTGAACAGGTACGCCATCTGTTAACTCGCCTGCCAGAAAATCATGAGCCAGAGCCAGCCACCATCACCACACCGGATGCCTTAAAGCTAAACGAGGTCCCTATTGCCGATACCGGGCGTTATGATTTGTTGAGCGAAAACCTCAGCCCCATCCGTTTAGCTGAGGAGAGCGGAGATGCTTGATATTGAAGCCGAATTGAAATCGCTCAAACTCTATGGCATGGCCGCAGGCTATGCTGAGGTCGCCAGTCAAGCCGGCACTAGCCTGCACACGTCGGAATGGCTGCTTAGGCACTTGTTACAAGCCGAGACAGAGGATCGGCATATCCGCTCCATTCGTTATCAGCTACAAACCGCGCGATTCCCCATGCATCGTGATTTAGCGGGCTTTGACTTTGAATCCGCCAACGTTGACCGCTCGCTGATCGATCAACTTGCCAGAACTCAATTCACCGATGCTGCCCATAACGTGGTTTTGGTTGGCGGTACTGGCACAGGTAAAACACATCTGGCTACAGCTCTCGGTGTCAAAGCCATTACCGATCACGGCAAGCGAGTACGATTTTACTCGACGATTGATTTGGTCACCCAGCTTGAACGAGAAAAAGCGACCGGCAATCAGGGCAAGTTGGCGTACAGACTGATGCAAGTGGACTTGGTCATTCTGGATGAACTGGGCTATCTACCGTTCTCTCAGGTCGGCGGCGCGTTGTTGTTTCACCTGCTGTCGAAACTGTACGAGCGCACCAGTGTGGTGATTACCACCAATCTAACCTTTGCCGAATGGTCCAGCGTGTTCGGCGATGCCAAGATGACCACGGCGTTGCTGGATAGGTTGACTCACCATTGTCATATCATCGAAACCGGCAATGAGTCCTACCGCTTTCGGCACAGCACCGAGCAAGCCAAGGTAAGAATACAGGCCCGGGAGCAAGCTAAGCGAGGCGGTAGTAAAAATCCATCGAATGAGGAAATGTCAGAGGAGAATAACGTCTAAATAATCCATGGAAGCGGATAATGAAACTTCCTTCCCATTATCCGTTTCCGTTACACTTATCCACGGCCGGCCATTCAAAAAACCGGCTCCATCCCCTAGTCAAATTTCAACCGGTACGGGTGATCAAATTTCTCCCGGCGCCAACAGTTCTATGTCTTTTTCATCGACTAACCATCCGAGCATGGCAGCTGATCCATAGTTGGTATCGCCCACCAAACGTTCGGGCTTCAGACCAAACGTCTCTTCTACCCGGTCAATCATGGTCCGAGTCGCCTCCACTTCGGCGGCTTTATTGACCGCTGAGGCTTCTACGTCAAGGATGATGCCGGCTTCCAAGTCGATCAAGTAATTGGTTGAATAAGCAAAGAATGCGGGGCCACCGGGTGCGGCCGTCCAGGTAGCCGCCGGATCAGTCAGTGAAAGCGTCCGGGTGGACTCTTTGGGATCATTCGTTTCTTCTAGTGCCGCGAGATATTCACGGACCGGACGTTCTGCTTGAGCGGGATCGCCCCAGTCAATGTCGTCACCATTTTCTACTCGACGTTGCCGTTGGGCATCGGCTTTGATGATGCTGGCGTCGGTGGCAAAACCCTCGCCACGCACCAGGCCTTCTGCCATACATCGTTTCAGGACCGTTTCAAACACTAGCCGAAAAGCCTGGCTTTCCCGAAAACGGCCCAGGCGATTCTTGGAAAAGGTGGAATGATCCGGTACGGGATCGTCTAAATCCAGTTTGCAAAACCAGCGATAAGCCAAGTTGACATGCACTTCTTCACACAGACGACGTTCGGAACGAATGCCGAAACAATAACCGAGGATTAGCATCCGGATCATCAGTTCGGGAGCAATCGATGGTCGGCCGATAGGACTGTAAAACTCCGCCAATTGCTGGCGAAAATCACCCAAGTCAAGAAAATGGTTAATGCCTCGCAGCAGATGCTCTTTGGGAATGTGGTTTTCGAGACTGAAACAGAAAAACAACTGCTCCTGAATCCCGGATTGTTGTCCCATCATGGCGTCACCTCATGATTGAGTGGCTGTTAGCTGTATTTTACTACTTTAGGAACCGTATATTAGGGGACTTTTTCAACAGAATCGGTAGAGTCGAGATGTGGCGCGGTAGAATTAGGTTTAGCTTGTCTGTTTCCGCCTCTTTCGTTTGACGGTGCCCAAATAGCCTTGCCTTAACCCCGTTTCCACACCCCGCTCATCGAACCGGACTGGCAGATTTCCCGCATCCGGCTCTCGGACAAGATGTCACGCTTTCGCCCACGGATCGTCACGCCCCAAGCGGCTTAAGCGTACCAAACCAAGGGTCTGATAGAGGTACGAAGATGGATAGCCTCCGCCTGCTCGCTTTCTCACCTTATACTTGTTGCGTAACCACCGACGCAACCGCGCTGCCGTGTAATTATCAAGCGCACGATAGGCACGATTGAAGGTTCCTACCCTAAAGTAGTTCGCCCAACCGCGTAGCATGCGGTTCAATTTATAGATCAGCAACGTGGTGTCATGCCACGCCATTGAATAAGCCGTCAACGCCTGAACCTTCTCGATCATGCGCCGAATACTTTTCTTGGATGGCCGGTAGCCCAGATAGGGCTTACCGTTTTGCGGTCTATATAACAGACCGAATGTGTAACCCAGAAAATCGAACACACCTTCCGGCACTTTGCAGATTTGCGTTTTCTCCTCATTGACCGTGAGCTTCAACCGCTCCATGATCTTACGCATCCATAACAAGGCTTCTTCAGCCTTGCCACGTCGACACAAGATAACAAGGTCGTCGGCGTAGGTGACGATTTGACTGCCGAGCCGCCGTTCCAGTCCAAGTTTCTTCCATGCCAATACAAACCGCCGCATGTATAAATTCGACAGTAAGGGTGATATGGGTGAACCCTACGGGATACCGCGTTGCTTATCTTTGGCCTCGGTAGTGCGTATCGTCCGCCCATGTCGGTCGGTTTCTTCTACCGCACATTCCAACCACATCGTGATGAGATGCAACACACGTCGATCTACAACACGGCGAGCTACCGATTTCATTAGCTCGGCATGTGAAATACTCCCGAAGTAATCCGCCAAGTCGGCATCAACGACGTCCAGATGACCTTTAAACATATGGCGATTGATTTCGCCCACCGCTTGCTGGGCATTACGGCCCGCTCGATAGGCATATTGCTCGTCGGGTAAATCCGCTTCGAAGATCGGCTCCAATATCAGCATCGCTGCCGTCATGCAGACCCGATCTCGTAAGGTCGATATACCCAGTGGCCTCAGTTTGCCATTCGGTTTGGGGATATAAACACGTCTGATAGGATTCGGTCGGTAATTCTCCTCTCTGAGCGCAAACGCCAGTTCAGCAAGCCATCGCTCCCGGCCATACGTTTCGACATCGGCAAAGTCCTGACGATCCACGCCCGGCGCACCTTTGTTGGCCCGGCAACAGACGTAGGCATGCGCCAAGATGTCTTCCCGGTATATCTTGTCGTACAGCGCATAGAAACGATAGTCAGCTTCAGCCTTCGCTTTTGCGTGTAACGCCATCTGTAGTTTCTGAACTCTTAACGGAGTTGATAGGTTACCCAATCTCCTGTCCTTTTCCACTTATTGCGTTGATCTTGAACTAAGGCCCCTTCCCTCCACCGGCATTACCCGGCTTCCCCGGTACTACAAGCCTCTCCGCCACCCTACAGCGCCCGGCCTGTCCCTCGCGGGCGTCCGGTTGGTCATCGCTGACCACGCCACAGGGCTTCCCGTGTTGCGCGCGCTTACCTTGTGTACATGCTGTCGCCACTACCCCGGCGCAGCGACTGGAGACACTCTTCGCTCAATTCCCCAGCCGTATCAGCCTTCCCCGAAAGGGTCGTCGGGTCGGCCTGCGCGATGTCCTTTTCGAGGCTTACTCAGCGTTCACTCATATTACGGCCTGCACACTCGCTGAATCGCCTATAGCGATCCTTTACATCGAAGGCTTCAGCCACTTCGTTACCTCCATGACTGCTCCGATTGCTTCCGGCCGGAGCGATTTAGCCGGGTGGGTCTCTCACCCACTGGTCAAGCGCCGCCTTTGCACGGCGCACACCCTTAAGAGACGTTCGACTTCAGCATGACCATCCGTCTGGTCTGTGGCCTTACTCAGCCATTCAGAACGAATTCGTGTCAAGTTCGTCATTGGCCCAAGCGGCCTCTCGATGCTCTCCCCAAAATTCACCATAGACCGCTTAATTTGGCCGGCTCGCATTAACCTTATAAGCAAAAGCTGACGATGAAATTCCGAAGCCCTCATGAACTTATGATGATATTCCAGCGCCCAAGCAACACTCGGTGCTTGTCAGTCAGCACTCCGTTGTTAAAAGACGAATAACTCGTCTCACTCCGATTTAAAAAATCCTATTAAATCATTTGGTTAAAAGATTTTGTTCGTTACGCTGGCTTCTGGCATCTTGATTGCTTTTATAAATCATAACCCGTAATGACAAGTTATGATTTGAATGTCTGTTGCTAAAACCCACATCACGCCGCCCGGCTCCTTATACGCCCGCATACGCGATGAATTGAGGACGCGCATCGTTGCTGGCGCCTATAAACCGCATGAGCGCCTGCCTTCGGAAAGCGACCTGATGAGCAGCTATGGCGTCAGCCGCATCACCGTGCGCCAGGCCTTGGGCGAGCTGGAAAAAGAGGGGATGTTGTTCAAGGTGGCTGGCAAAGGCATGTTTGTTTCCCTGCCTAAACCTTTTCAATCGCTGGCCCGCCTCCAGGGTTTTGCCGAGGCACTTTCGGAACAAGGACATGAAATCTACAACCTATTGGTCAGTATCAAAGATCTGCCAGCGGGCCCCGATGTTGCACAACGACTGGGTCTGGCGGAAGGCGCGCCGATTACTGAACTAAGGCGGGTACGCCATCTAAACCGCCAGCCGGTATCGTTGGATGTGACTTATGTGGCCGCACATCTCGGTAAGCGGCTAGCCCAGGAAAATCTCGCCACTCGCGACATCTTTCAGATTTTGGAAAACGACTATGCCATTCCCTTGGGGTATGCCGATCTCACCATCGATGCCGTGTTGGCCGATGCCGAATTGGCGGAATTGCTTCGGATACTCGACGGCGCTCCAGTGTTACGTATCGAACGTCTGACGCACACCAAGGACGGGGCGCCGCTGGATTTCGAATATCTGTATTGCCGAGCGGATAACTTTCAACTACGCGCACGAATCGAGCGATAAACCATGAATACGATAGAACACTCAGTGGATGTACTAGTCATCGGAGGCGGCACGGCCGGGCCGATGGCGGCCGTCAAAGCCAAGCAGGCCAATCCGAATCTGAAGGTGCTGCTCCTGGAAAAAGCCAACGTCAAACGTAGCGGCGCCATCTCCATGGGCATGGACGGCCTGAACAATGCCGTGGTGCCCGGTCATGCCACGCCGGAACAATACGTGCGGGAAATCACCGTCGCCAACGACGGCATCGTCAATCAGAAAACCGTGCTGGCTTACGCGCAAAACAGTTTTGCGATGATCGAGGAGCTGGACCGCTGGGGCGTGAAGTTCGAAAAGGACGAAACCGGCGATTACGCAGTGAAAAAGGTGCACCACATGGGTACTTACGTGCTGCCGATGCCGGAAGGCCATGACATTAAAAAGATTTTGTACCGGCAATTGAAGCGCAACCGCGTCGAGATCACCAATCGCCTGGTCGCCACCCGCTTGATCGTCGGTCAGGACGGTCGCATTGCCGGCGCGTTTGCGTTCGATTGCCGCACCGCAGATTTTCATGTGATCAAGGCCAAGTCCGTGGTATTGGCTACGGGCGCCGCCGGTCGTTTGGGCCTGCCGGCATCGGGTTACCTGTTCGGCACCTACGAAAACCCGACCAACGCCGGCGACGGTTACAGCATGGCCTATCACGCCGGCGCGGAACTGTCTGGCATCGAATGCTTCCAGATCAATCCGCTGATCAAGGACTACAACGGCCCGGCCTGTGCCTATGTTACCGGCCCGTTCGGCGGCTATACCGCCAACAGCAAGGGCCAGCGCTTTATCGAGTGCGATTACTGGTCCGGGCAGATGATGCAGGAGTTTTACAACGAATTGCAAAGCGGCAACGGCCCGGTGTTCCTGAAATTGGATCATCTGGCCGAGGAAACCATAGGCACCATCGAAACCATCTTGCACGGCAACGAGCGTCCCAGTCGCGGCCGTTTTCATGCCGGGCGCGGCACCAATTACCGGGAACGCATGGTGGAAATGCACATTTCCGAGATAGGCCTATGCAGCGGCCATTCGGCGTCCGGGGTCTGGGTAGACGAACACGCGGCCACCACCGTGCCGGGACTGTATGCGGCCGGCGATCTGGCCTGCGTGCCGCACAACTACATGCTCGGCGCTTTTGTTTATGGCGGCTTTGCCGGCGAATCGGCGGCGCGCCATGCCAACGATCATAGCCAGGCTGAGGTCGATGCCGCGCAACTGGACGCCGAACGGCAACGGGTGTGGGCACCCCTGCAGCGCGAATCAGGACTGCCGCCGGCCCAAGTCGAATACAAACTGCGGCGCATGGTCAATGATTATCTGCAGCCGCCGAAAGTCACCCGCAAGATGGAAATCGGTCTGGAACGCTTCAATAGCATCCGCGATGACCTGGCCGTATTGCACGCCAACAATCCCCACGAACTGATGCGAGCGATGGAAGTACACGCAATCCGCGATTGCGCGGAAATGGCAGCGCGCGCCTCGCTGTACCGCACCGAAAGCCGCTGGGGGCTTTACCACGCGCGGGTGGATTACCCGGAGCGCAACGACGCCGACTGGCTGGTGCATGTGCAATTGCACAAAAATGCCGGCGGCGAAATGGCCTGCTTCAAACGATCATTGGAACCCTATGTCATCCCGGTCGACGACCAGGAAAAAACCGCCTACCAACGTTTACGCATCAATCCCACCAACGCACCGGAGGCCGTTGCATCATGAGCAAATCCTCATTCCCCACCGCGATTCAGCGTAGCAATGTGCCGGTCACTATCGACGAGAACAAATGCATCGCCGACAAGGGCTGCACGGTCTGCGTGGAAGCCTGCCCGCTCGACGTGTTGGCGATCAATCCGCTCACCGGCAAGGCCCAGATGACCTTTGACGAATGCTGGTACTGCCTGCCGTGCGAGAAGGATTGTCCAACCGGAGCTGTGAGCGTGGAGATTCCCTATTTGCTCCGTTAGCACAAAGCAAACCCATTTAATCCTGCCGTTTCTTGCGGCGTAGGGATAAAAAATCGAGAAAATTTTATGGCAATTACATTGAAGCAACGACCACTATTCATCATCGGCTCGGAGCGTTCCGGTACTACGTTGTTAATGGCTATGCTGAGCAATCACCCCTGTATCGCCGTGCCGGAGGTGGCCTGGTATTACCCGCGTTTTCGGCCGTATCTGTTCAGCTACGGCGATTTATCGCAAACCCAGAATTTACGCACTCTGGCCGATGAAATGGTGTTCGGGCTGAAGACGCCGTTCTGGGATATGCCGGTAAATCCGGCGAATATCGTCGACGAGATTTTGGCTAGCGCGCCGGAACCAAGTTTCGCCGGGATTTATACCGCGATGTTCGAACGCTATGCACGCCTGCAAAACAAGCCGCGCTGGGGTGAAAAAACTCCGCACAACCTGTTTTATGTCGGGCAGATTCTGGAAGACTTTCCTAATGCGCAGTTTGTATTTCTTACCCGCGACGGTCGCGACGCCAGCGCAGAATATCTGCGTTCCGCATTCGGCCCCACCAATATTTACGCGGCGGCACGTATCTGGAAACTATGCCAGAACGCGGTAAAACCCTGGCGGGAAAAGCTCGACGCCGGGCAATGGCTGGACGTCAGCTACGAACAACTGGCCCGCGACCCGCAGACGGTATTGCGGGCCGTATGCGAGTTTCTCCGCGAAGAATTTTCCCCGGCCTTGCTGGACTTTCATCACGGCACCATCGCCCAACGCCGCGGCCAAACCCGCGATCACGCCCCGCTGGGTCAACCGGTCAGCACCCAATGGATAAACCGTTATCGTCGCGAATTGAGTCTGGAAGAACAAGCCATCTTCGCCGCCATCGCCGGCCAGGAGTTAACTGAAGCCGGCTACGCGCTGGACGTCGAGCCGGTTACGATCGACGAAAAGGAATTAAACCTGTACCTGGAGCGCGACCAACGCACCCGCGCGGCGCTGCTCGGCGCGCCGGACGGCCATCTGGTGCACGAAAGCTACAACGACTGGCTGATCGACCAGCGCCTGGAACGCAAGCGGCGCGGACTGTGGTCGGACCGCGACGTGCCCGCCGAATTTCCGCATGGCCACCCACAGGAAGAGGAAATCGCCGGCTACCGGGCCCAACGACGGTGGAAAGAGCATTTCGGCGTGAAGCGCGTCTATACCGGCAGCGAAGTCGTACTGTAAGGCCGGACGATGTTGAACTCCACCGCAAGCCAAGCCAATCCGGCGATAAATACCGCGTTTGCAGGCAGCGTACCGTCGCTGCGTAGCGGCCGGGGGCGGATTTTCTTGCGCGATGTGTCCATGGTGTTTGAAGGTTTGGAACGCGAGCATACCGCTCTCGACCGCGTTAATCTGGAACTGGAGCCAGGCGCCTTTACCGCCTTGCTCGGCCCGTCCGGCTGCGGCAAATCGACCTTGCTGAATATCGTCTCCGGCATGCTCAAGCCCACCACCGGCACGGTGAGCATCGATGGCGTGGCGGTCAAGGAACCAACGCCATTATGCAACGTGGTGTTTCAACAACATTCGCTGTTTCCCTGGCTGACCGCCTTGCAAAACGTGTCGTTCGGGCCGCGCAGACTAGGATTGCCGGAGCCGGAAAGCATCGCTTTGGACCTGCTGCGGCTGGTCGGGCTGGAACGCTTTGCCAAGGCCTATCCGAACGCGCTATCCGGCGGCATGCAACAACGGGTGGCGATTGCCCGCGCCTTGGCGACAAAGCCGACTCTGCTGTTGATGGATGAACCCTTCGGCGCGCTGGATGCGCAAACCCGCAGCGTGATGCAGGAAGAACTGTTGAAAATCTGGGACCGCTTCGGCACCAGCGTGGTGTTCATCACGCACGACGTCGACGAAGCTATCTACCTCGCCGACCGGGTAATCGTGATGCGCACCGAACCCGGCGGCATCAAGGCCGACATCGCCATCGACCTGCCGCGCCCGCGCACTCCGGAAACCCTAAACACACCCGGATTCGAAAACTTGCGCAAGACCATCCACCGCGCGGTCAGGGAAGAAAGTCTGAAAGTGTTTAACCGTTGAGCTAATGATGCCGGCAATCGATTCCAACTCCGTGCTGCAACAAGGCCGTCGTCAAGCCAAACGACTGTGCGCCGCCTTGGGCTGGCCGCTGGTCAGCTATGGCTGGTTTCTGCTGGTGTGGCTGCTCGCCGCCAAAATAGTCGACAATCCGGTGTTGCTGCCGGATCTGATCACGGTAGTGGCCAGCCTCCGGCAGCTAATCGACGACAATAGTCTGTCGAAAGACATAATGGCCAGTTTGGAGAGGGTGTTGATCGGCTTCTTTTTAGCCGTGATATTGGCGGTGCCGCTGGCGCTGAGCATGGCCTATTTCGCCACCCTGCGGCGTTTGCTGCTGCCCATCGTTACGCTGTTGCGGCCGATTCCACCCATCGCCTGGATTCCTCTAGCGATTTTATGGTTTGGCATCAACAACGGTTCCAGCTTTTTTATCACCGCGCTTGCCGCCTTTTTTCCGATTTTTCTGAATGCTTTCGCTGGCGGCCTCGGCGTCGAGCCTCAATACATCCATGCTGCTCGTTTCATGGGCGCTGGCAAGGCCGATTTATTGCTGCGGGTTTTCCTGCCGGCCGCCTTCCCGCAGATCTGGACCGGCTTGAAGATCGGCCTGGGCCAGTCCTGGATGGCCGTGGTGACCGCCGAACTAGTCGCTGCCCAGTCCGGCTTGGGCTACATGATTCAAATTCATCGCATCAATCTCGATACCGGCGCAGTGCTGGTGGGCATGGTTACCATCGGCGTTTTGGGATCGGTGATGAATTTCGCGCTGGTCCGCATCGAGCGGATCGTCTTGCCCTGGCAGGCTAATCACCCAAATAAAACTTGAATCATGTCTTTTTATACGCTGCGTATGCTTTCCGCTTTTCTGCTGTTCACGTCGTCCTTGGGCGCAACGGCCCAGGAAAGTGTCAAGATCAGAATCGGCTATCCATCCGGCCTGAACGGCATTTACCCGGTGGTGATGGAAATGGCCGGTATCGCCAACAAACATGGTCTGGATGCCGAGTTCCAGGTATTCCAAAACGGTCCGCCGATGATGGAAGCGCTGGCGGCCGGCCAGCTCGACGCGGTAGTGAGCAGTCCGTTACCGATTGCCACCTTCCTGGATAAGCAGCCCAACAAGGCGGTGGTTGTCGGCCAGCTTGGGTTTTCCAGCCATTCTTTGCTAGTGCCGGCAGGCAGCAGCGCCAACGCGCTCCAAGAGTTAAAAGGCAAGAAAATTGCCGCGTCCGTTGGCTCGGATTCCTATGCGGACCTGCTGCTCGCGCTGCGGCAAAACGGTCTGAAGCTGGACGAGGTGGAACTGATTAACACCCCGCCCGCCGAACTGCCGGCACTGATCGCCCAGGGACAGGTCGATGCGGCAGTGATCCGCGAACCGCAGGCGACTCGGGTTAAGGAACAATTCGGCGCACGCTCGATTCAAAGCTGGCCGTTTCATTTCCTGACTGTTTTGCGTAGCGAATATTTGCAAAAGTTGCCGAATGCCCGCGAGCTTTATCTGGCGGCGCTACGGGAATCGGTGGTTTATACCGCTCAAAACCACGAGCAAGCCAGCCTTTGGTTTGCCGAGAAATTGCGTATCGACGCCAAATTCGTCCGGCAAACGTCTAACGAAGATCCGGCCTTTATCAAAGCCGAACAGGCCAATGCCGAACTGCTGGCTTTGACACCGGAACTACGCCAGTTCTATCAGGCGCGCTGGGGACAATTTCACGAGTTGGGTTTGATAAAGCAGGCCCAAGACTTTCCCGGTCAATAGAGTTTCAACCCACTTTAACCACGGATACCCGACTAACCATGACCGATATTTCTTCCGACAATCCCAGCCTTGCCCCGGTAATGCCGCGCCTTACCAGTACGGATGCCACGGTACGCAGGCTTGCGTTGATCGAATTGGCAGATGCGGAGGACGAAAGCCATTTACCTTGGCTGATACAGGCCGCCAACGATCAGGAGGCGGAAGTGCGCGCCGAAGTAGCGGCGCTGCTGGCCGGCTGGGAAGACGCCCCGGTGATCACCGCGTTGGCCGATTTGCTGCTCGACGCCGACGAAGCGGTGCGCGCGGCAGCCGCGCAAAGCCTGTCGAGCATAAAAACTAGTGCGGCGGGATTACAGTTGCTGCCTCGGCTGGAACATGGCGGTACCTTTGTTCGCGCCGCCGCATTGCGGGCATTGCGAGAGCTGCGTTTGCCTGAGGCAGCGCCACCGGCATTGGCGGCGCTTGCCGACAGCGATGCCTCGGTGCGGCGCGAGGCGGTGGGCGTGCTAGGCTGGTTAAAATACGCGCAGGCCTTGCCCAATTTGGCGGACTTGGCCGAACACGATCCCGACAGCGAAGTCAGGCGCGCCGCGACCGGCGCGCTGGGCATGGCCAGCGATCAAACCGTACTGCCGGCCCTGCTTGTGGTTTTAACAGACTCTTCCTGGGTAGTGCGGGAGGAGGCGGCCTCGACCCTGAGCAAACTGAGATTCGCTGAATCGCTGCCCGCGCTGATTGCCGCACTAAACGACGACTACTGGCAGGTACGCCTGCGCGCGGCCCGCGCACTCGGCAGAATCGGCCATGCTGATGCAGTGCCGGCATTGTTGGAAACGTTGGCGCATTCGGTCAGCAACCTGCGCAAGGAAGCCGCGATCGCGCTTGGCGAAATTGGCGCCGAGGCCGCGATACCGGCGTTGACCGCCGCCGAAGCCGACCCAGACCCGGAAGTCCGTAAACTAGCTCGCATCGCCCTGACGCGCATCGATACCGTCATTTGCGGCAACCGATGACAAGTGCGCCATTGAATTTGAACGCCGGCTTCGCGAGCATCAAACTGCAAGCTTCACCTGTTGATATCCGAACCCCATTGCTGAATGGGTGTTGATTTACCATCATATTTAACGCCTTTCACAGGCACCGATAAGGGAGTTTGCTGCCCGCTTATAAAATCAAAAGTCCTAAAAAACGCATGTAATCAGCTGGTTGCAAGCTGCCTTTGTTGGCCGCAAACCGATTTCGCCACTCGATCCATACGCTGGTATGGAAGTTGCGCTGCCTTCGTCACTATCGTATCGGCGATTGCAAAATCATTGGCCGATGACGGAATCCCTTACGTTTTTTCGATTTTAATTTACAGGAACTGGCTTGATGCTTAACAAACATCCCAAACTAGCTGCGTTAGCTCTGGCTATTGCCACGGTATCGGCGAATCACGCATTCGCGGCGCCCAGCATTTATCCCACCGGCGTCACTCGCTACGATCCCGGCAAAGCCTATAACAGTTATGTGCTGTTTTCCGGTGCCGACCGGAAGACCCATCTGATCGACTTGAACGGTAACGAGGTACATCAATGGGCCAACTCCGGTCAACCGCCGTTGTTCCTCGATCCGCAATTGGTCAACGGCCAGCAGGGCCATGTGTTGTTGCAGTTTTCCGGCGCAACCGGCGGCGGAGCCAATAATAAGGAAGCGCAATCCATAGGCGAAGTGGATTGGGACGGCAAGGTGGTCTGGCAGTGGGGCGGAGCCAAAGCTCAAGATACTTACGGGGCCTCCGGCAACAGCAACGACAGCAACGGTTACGGTACGGCCATCAGGCAACATCACGATTGGCGCAGACTGCCCAACGGCAATACCGTGATTTTGATCAACTACGAAAAGCAGGTCAAAGGCTTCAAGGCCGAAAAATTGTTGGATGACGGCATTTATGAAGTCGATCCGAAAGGCCAGGTGGTCTGGAAATGGCATGCCTACGATCACTTAAACGAGTTTGGCTTTAGCAAGGCCTCGCTAAAATATCTGCATCAAACCCTGGGCCGCGGCAACGATAAGACCAAGCCGTTCGACTACCTGCACTTCAACAATATGTCCGTCGTCGGTCCCAACAAATGGTTCGATGCCGGCGACCAGCGTTTTCATCCCGATAATTTATTGATCGATTCGCGCGAAGCCAATTTCATCGCGATTATCGACAAAAAAACCGGCAAGGTGGTCTGGCGCATAGGTCCGGATTTTACGCCGGCCAGTTTCGAGAACAAGGTGCCGCGACCGGTGGACCAGATCAGCGGCCAACATGATGCCCATATTATCCCCAAAGGCCTACCCGGCGAAGGCAATTTATTGGTGTTCGACAACCAGGGCGAAGCCGGCTACCCGCCCGTTAAATTGGGCGTAGGTGGTCAACTCGGTTCGCGGGTGCTGGAGATCGACCCGATCAAAAAAGAAATCGTCTGGCAATATACCGGCGCCGATTCCGGCCGCCCCAATTATGCCTTTTATAGCTCCTATATCAGCAGCGCCCGTCGTTTGCCAAACGGCAATACCCTGATCGACGAAGGTATGAATGGCCGTTTTTTGCAGGTAACCGCCAAGGGTGAAATCGTCTGGGAATATATCAGTCCCTATTTCAACCAACCGCGCGCCGACGATCCGCAGCAAATATCCAGCAACACCGTATATCGCGCGCAGCCGGTGCCGTATGAATGGACGCCAGCCGGCACGCCGCACGCCGAGAAACCGGTAAAAGCGCAGGACATCACCCAGTATCGCGTTCCGGCCAATCCTTGACTTTAGCGCCGTACAGTTTCATGCCGACTATTTAAATTTCACATTGGAAGAAGCCTTGAGTTCATTCAACAACAATCGCCGCCGAGTGCTGAAAGGGCTCTCGGCGCTCTCGCTGGCATCAGTAGCGTCTAGCTGGAATTTTCCGTTTGCCGCCGATAAAAAAAGCCAGCCCAATATCATTTTCATTTTGGCCGACGACTTGGGTTACGGCGATTTGAGCGTCTACGGTCAAACCGATTTTCAAACCCCGCAGCTTGACACACTTGCCCAGCAAGGACTGCGCTTTACCCAGGCTTATTCCAACTCGGCGGTCTGCTCGGCAACGAGGTTTGGCTTGATAACCGGCCGCTATCAATACCGGTTGCGCGGTGGTTTGGAAGAGCCCATCGCCGGCGCCTCGGAGACCATCGGCTTGCCACCGGAACATCCGACCTTGCCCTCGTTGTTGAAGAAAAGCGGCTACACCACAGCCTTATTCGGCAAATGGCATCTGGGTTCCCTGCCGAAATTCGGCCCATTAAAAAGCGGTTACGACGTGTTTTTCGGCAACTACGGCGGTGCCATCGATTATTTCACCCATAAATCGGGCAGTGGCGAGAATGCCAGGGATGATTTGTTCGAGGGCGAAGTGCCGGTGCATCAGGTGGGTTATTACACCGATCTGCTTGCCGACCGCGCCGTTGATTACATCGGCAAACAGGACGCCGGCAAACCGTTTTTCCTGTCCCTGCATTTCACCGCGCCGCACTGGCCATGGGAAGGGCCACAAGACGAAGCGGCTTCAAGGGAAATCAAAAGCTTGTTTCATTACGACGGCGGCAATCTGGCGACCTACGCCAAGATGGTCACTACGTTGGATGCCGCTATTGGCCGGGTTTTGCAAACTCTGGAGCAACGCGGGCTGGGTCAAAACACCATTGTGGTGTTCACCAGCGATAACGGCGGCGAGCGCTTCTCCAAAACTTGGCCTTTTACCGGTCAGAAATCCGAGCTGCTCGAAGGCGGCATCCGCGTGCCGGCGATCGTACGCTGGCCGGAAAAAATAAAACCAGCCCAAGTGACGGAGCAAGTGGCGATCAGCATGGATTGGCTGCCGACCTTGCTGGCCGCCGCTGCTGGCGCGCCGGATGCCGCGTATCAACCCGATGGGGAAAACCTGCTGCCGGTGATCCTTGGCAACGAGAATCCGCATCCGCGCACCCTGTTTTGGCGTTACAAGGCCAACAAACAACATGCCGTGCGCTCTGGCGACTGGAAATATCTGAAAATCGCCGACAACGAATTTCTGTTCGACGTCGCCGCCGATCAGCGCGAACGCGCCAATCTGGCGGAAAAAAATCCCGAGGTGTTTACCCGGCTCAAACAACAATGGGAGGCCTGGAATGCGACTATGCTGCCCATCACCAGCGACGTGCGCACCTATTCGGTGGAGGGTAAAGTTCAGGCGGATCATTATCGGGCCTTGGTTGAAGATTAGCGGATGTAACTCACTATCGCCGATGATATACATAAGAAAAGTTACATGAAAATCAAATATATATCGTATATAAGAGCATTCATGGGTGGACGCACTGTTAACAGATTAATAAGTTGTTAGCCCTATCATACTCGGCACTCACGATCTATTCCTCTTTGTTGTCTCCGGTCTGCTGCTGAATATCTCGCCTGGCGCAGACTCGCTATACATTGCTACCCGTAGCATTACTCAGGGCGTTCGGGCTGGTGTTGCGGCCGCCCTCGGCATCGGTCTTGGTTGTTACGTTCATATCTTTGCTGCCGCTTTAGGACTATCGGCAATTATCGCCACTTCCGCCGTCGCGTTCTCCGTCGTCAAGTTTGCTGGTGCCACCTATCTCTTGTATGTCGGGCTATCGCTTCTCCGCACTCGCTCGGCTCCGACGCAGTCCTTGGGCGCCTTTGCCGCCACACCCTTACGAGCCATTTTCGCCCAAGGGCTCATCACCAACATCCTTAACCCAAAGGTCGCTCTGTTCTTTTTGGCTTTCGTGCCGCAGTTTATCGATTCGTCTGCCCACAACAAACCGCTCGCCTTTGTTTTTTTGGGTGTCATTTTCAATTTCAATGGCACGCTCTGGTGTCTCTTCCTAGCCTGGGTTACGGGGAATGCTCGCTCATTTGGCGTCGGGCGCAATACCGCCGCTTGGCTCAGCCGCTGTGTTGGTGCCGTTTTTGTCTTTCTTGGGGTTCGCCTTGCACTCAGCGAGAAGAGTTAACCCTGCAGTCGGGTGGACCTGCGCAAAAAGCCGCGCTGATCGCTCACTTCTACGTTAGGCCTCTGAACGGTGAGGGGGTATCTGATGAAGCGCTACATGGTGATTGAGAAATTTTCACCAGGATGGAAAGGAAAGGTGTATGCACATTTTGAGGAGCACGGCAGGCTTTTACCTGATGGCTTGGAGTATTTGGACAGCTGGCGGGTCCTAAACGAGAACCTATGTTTTCAACTAATGCAAACCGAGGACTTTTCCTTGTTTAGGGTATGGCAGACAAACTGGGACAAGATAGGACCATGGGGGACTTTCGAGGCATTTGAAATTGAGGAAAAGCCGAACGGAAAACATGGGGCCAGTCTGGTAATCACTCATCCGATATAAAATGATGCTCAACTAGAGCGCGGTTATTATGCGGTTTTGTTTACTCAGCTTTCCGTGCCGCGCACCGCTAGTCTAAGTTAGATGCGCGGTAAGAAAAAAATATGAGTAAAAACCGAAGACATCCAATTCAAGCTCTGAACGATACCGATCTACAAGAGTTTTTGAACGGGCGCTTACTCGTATCGTCAATTCTGTTTTCCTTGGGAAAATGTAACTCTAATTATAAGCTTACGCTCGACGACGGTACTGTGGTTGTCGCAAGGATATCAAGCTCAGATTCGATTTCGAGAGAGCTTCGTGTAATGGATTTGGCTAGGGAGCTGGTAAAGGTGCCGAAGGTTTTTTTTGAGCGATCGTCTCTCTCAATCTTGGAGTTCCTAAGTGGACAGATTCTAGAAGAAGTTCCTGAGCGTTCTCGGCTTGCTGGAATTGCGATTGCTCAGTTCTCCAGCCGTACTTTCGATTCTCCAGGGCGAATTGAAGAGGATGGCTCGATCTCGGCTTTTGATTTTGGTGGAATACAAGGCTATATCGATAAATCCCTTGGTAACGCCGAGGTATTGGAAAGACTCGGAGCGAAACGAAAAGGGAGGCTGATACCGCTACTTCGAAACAAGTGCCAAATTTTAGAAGAATTGGACTCCGAAGCATGTTTTGTGCATGGTGACTTCAATCCTACGAATATCTTAATCCACGAAGAGCAACTTAGTGGTGTTCTTGATTGGGAGTATGCCCTAGCCGGAACACCTTTTATGGATATTGGAAACCTCCTGAGAAACACCGATGAGAGTTTTCATTCTGAAATCGAACAGGGACTCCGCGAGGGCGGGATGATGCTTCCAGAGGACTGGAAAGAGCGTGCTGAATTGGTAGACCTCACTAGTCAATTCGAGTTTTTGATCTCACCTCTGTCCGAGGCGTTCAAACTCACGTGTCTCCAGAGGATCGATAGGTTTATCGGTAAGTATGGCTAAGGCGCATGACAAGGTAAATTCACAAGGTCAATTAGAAACTCTCGTAATTCGATCTACAAGGCCAGATAATTCCCCGGCTTATGTGGTAAAGAGCTAATCGGTACGCTCGATCTAACAAGGTTACCTTTAAACTGTCCTGTCTTGATTGGCCATCACCGAAATTACGGCAACTGCAACTCGGAATCTTGCAGATGCAATAGCTGCAGGCAATGGCGCTTGAGGTGCATGAAAGTTTCCGAGGTAATCAATTCGGCAGCGCGCGGACGTTGAAAGTCCAAAGCAAGGTCTTGGACGATTCGGCCCGGCCGGGCACTCATCACCAAAATACGATCGGCCAGAAACAGGGCCTCGTCGATATCGTGGGTGACGAACACGATGGTGGTGTTGAAGCGCTCCCAAACCTGCAGCAGCAACTGCTGCATCATGATTCGGGTCTGCGCGTCCAGCGCGCCGAAGGGTTCGTCCATCAGTATCACCTTGGGCGAATTGATCAGCACCCTGGCGATCTCGACCCGCTGCTGCATGCCGCCAGATAATTGGGCAGGATAGTGCTCTTCGAAACCGGCCAGCCCCACCAGCTTTAACAACTCGCGCGCTTGCTCATGGCGGGCGTCGCGCGGGATGCCTTTCATTTTCAAGCCAAATGCTACGTTGTCGATCACCGATTTCCACGGGAACAGCGTGTGTTGCTGAAAGACGATGCCGCGCTCCGAATCGGGTCTGTTGATCGCCTGGGCGTCGACCCAGATGCTACCGTTGCTGGCCGGCAAATGTCCGGCCAGCGCGCTTAACAAGGTCGATTTTCCGCAACCGGACGGGCCCAATAGGCAAATAAACTCGCCGGGGGCTATCGAGACGCTGACGTTCTGAACCGCTTCGAAGGCTTGCTTGCCGCTGCCTAAGGTAATCGACAAGTTTTCGATGTCGACCCGGCCTGGTTCGGTATGGCTCATCAGGCTTTTGCCTGCGGCCGATGCCAGGGCGTCAAGGCGTGGCCGAGCTTTTTGACCAATTGGCTGCTGAGCATGCCCAGACCGCCGATCAGCAGCATGCCGACCACGATGCCGGCATAATTCTGAATGGTGTAGGCCGACCAAGTGTAGTAGCCGATGCCGAATTGCCCGGCGATCATCTCCGCTGTGACTAGGCAAAACCAGGCGGTGCCCATGCCTATCGATAAACCGGTGAAGATATTCGGCGCCGCGCCCGGCAATATCACTTCATAAAACATTGCGATTCGATTGGCGCCCAAGCTGTGCGCCGAGGCCAGCAGACGGGCATCGACGCCGGCCACGCCGTGGATGGTGTTCAGCAAAATCGGGAATAAGGCGCCGGTAAAGGTGATGTAGGTCATCGACAATTCGGTGGATGGGAACATCAGAATCGCCAGCGGAATCCAGGCCACTGCCGGAATTGGTCGGAGTAGTTCCAATGGCGGTAGCAGCAGGTCGGCGGCTAAATGGTAAAGCCGTGCGCGGTCATAGCATCGCTGTCATAGCCCAGCGATTTAAGCGCAGTTCTTATGGTGTTATCCGACATTGGCCGGCCATCGCCACGGCTCTAGATGGAAACACATATCGCCCGGCCCCAGTTAGCGGTTTTACCGCTTCCAGTATTGCAACAGCCTGAGTAGATAGCGGTACTATGTGCTGCACTTCTGTTTTGGTAACAAAATATCGCCATTCCTTAGCGCCAAGATCAACATCCTTCCACTCCATTTGTCGGATTTCTCCAGGTCGCTGAAATAAATAAGGGGATACTCTGAACGCACATTGCACAACAAATGTGCCTTGATAGTTGCAAATATCCCTTAGCAGCTGCGCTACCTCTTTAGGCTCGGTAAGCGCCGCTCGATGTTTAACTTTTTGGGCAGGTATTTGCCCGGCCACCGCTTGTGCAGGATCATAATCGGTAAAACCGTGAGCAATTGCATAGGCAAATGCCGCGCTGATCTCACTATGTACCCTGTGCGCAGTTTCCAGTTGGTGTTTGGCAATTATTGGCTTAATGATCTTGTAAATATCAGGTGATTTGATTTCAGCATGAATCATATTGCCAATGGCTGGAAAAACCAATCGCTCAAATCTTCTGATTTTCTTTTGCTGGGTGATTTCCCTAACGGTATGAGTCGCAGACGCGAACCAATTACGAGTCACATTTTCGAATGTATGGTCTTTTGTAATCTTGTCTTCTTTCTTGATGGCGCATGGATCGATACCGTCAGAAATTTGCTTTTTGGCGGTATCTCTTTTTTCTCTGGCCTGCTTCAAACTAATGTCGGGATAAACACCAAGCGCTAATGTCTTGCGCTTGCCTCCAAATCGGTAATCAAGTCTAAAATATTTGCCACCATTGGGATTAACCAACAAATACATGCCTTTTTCATCAGGCATTTTGTAAGGCTTTGCAGTGGATTTAGCGTTTTTAATGGCTGGATCAGATAGCGGCATGACGGTATCAACTCCGGTAATTTTCAATATACCGTCATTTGTACCGCTCAACATGACGGTATGTCAATACACCCTATTGAACCTTATTAAACAATAAAAAACCCGCTAAGCCTTGCAGCTTGCGGGTTTCTGTACTTCTTTGGGTTTCTTAAAACCCTTGTTTGGTACCGACGGGCGGACTTGAACCGCCACGACTTGCGTCACCACCCCCTCAAGATGGCGTGTCTACCAATTTCACCACGTCGGCTTAATTTGTTACGAGCTTACTTTGCCGCTGGTTTTTCGACTTCTTTGATAGCTGGCGCTTCAGGTAGGGTAAGGTCCTGAATTGGCAAGCTGCCGTCTGCGGGCATACCTTGTGTCAGCGGTACATCAGACTTAACCGGTTCAGCAGCTGGCGTCGAATCCAATATGACGTCGGTTTTTTTACCTTGATAGCCGCTTAATACTGCCAAGCCTAAGCTGGTAATAAAAAACAAGGTGGCAAAAATAGCAGTGGTCCTGGATAAAAATGAGGCAGAACCTTGAGCACCGAATACTGAACCGGATGCGCCACCGCCGAAAGTCGCACCGGCATCGGCGCCTTTTCCTTGTTGCATCAGGACTAAGCCAACGATGCCTATACCCAGGAATATATGAATAATTATTATAATTTGGTACAACATAAAGACCTTAATCGGATGAAACTAAACCGAATGGCAAATTTGCAGGAAGCCTTTTGCATCCAGGGATGCGCCACCCACCAAACCACCATCAATGTCGGGCATCGCAAACAAGCCTTTTGCGTTATCTGGCTTGACGCTACCGCCGTATAAAATTTGTACTTTTTCCGCGATTACCGGATTTCTATCGGCAATCCGTTGACGAATGTACTTGTGCACTTCTTGCGCTTGCTCATCGGTCGCCACTTTACCGGTGCCGATAGCCCAAACAGGTTCGTAGGCGATGACGGCGGTTTCGAACGCTTCGATGCCTGCGGCGGCAATCACTGCGTCCAATTGCTCGTCTACCACTTGGAAGGTTCTGTCTTGCTCGCGCTCTTCCAGCGTTTCGCCGACACACAGCACAGGCACTACGCCTTTGCTCAAGGCTTGGCAAAAACGTTTGGCGACTGATTCGTTGGTATCGCCGTAATAGCTGCGACGCTCGGAGTGACCAACCAATGCATATTTGCAGCCGATTTCGCTCAGCATTGCCGCTGATACTTCGCCGGTATAAGCACCGGACGCTTGGTCGGCAACGTTTTGCGCGCCAAGTGCGATAGGGGATGCAGCCAATACGCTACGAATATCTGACAAATAGACGAATGGAACGCAAACCGCGACTTCTTGCTGAACATTACCAAGACCATCAGCTAAAGCTTGAGCAAGTTTTTGCCCATCTTCCAGCGAGCCGTTCATTTTCCAGTTACCCATAATCAAAGACCGACGCATTACATCCTCCGAGCTAAATAAGACCGCATATAATATCGATTTAAACCTTTTAGTTCAAGCCGGAATCGCTTTCTTGACATCAGCAGCAAGTTGGTTTGCAAACCTCACCACCTCGTCTTGGTCAACGCCTTCCACCATCACTCTGATCAAAGGCTCGGTGCCGGAGGATCTCAGCAAGACCCTGCCCCGGTCTCCCAGTTTTTTCTCTACTGCTTCCAAGGCTTTTTTGATGCTATCGATCTCTTCTATTTTGACTTTTTTATCGGTTTTGACATTCACCAATACTTGCGGGTATTTGCTCATACCGGATTTAAGTTCGTTCAGACTTTTGCCGGTACGTTGCATTTCCGCGAGTACTTGCAAGGCGGAAACAATACCGTCGCCGGTGGTGGTTTTATCCAGACAGATGATGTGCCCGGAACCTTCACCACCGAGCATGCCTTTATGCTCAGTGAGCATTTCCATCACATAACGGTCGCCCACTTTAGCGCGCAGCAGTGGCACACCGACGGCTTTCAACGCATGCTCCATGCCCAGATTCGACATCAGGGTGCCGATCACGGGGCCGAACAGCTTGCCTTCTTCCAGGCGGGATTTAGCGATGATGTAAATCAACTCGTCACCATCGACTATCTCGCCTTTGTGATCGACCATGATAATCCGGTCGCCATCGCCATCCAGCGCTATGCCCAGATCGGCGCGAAATTCGAGTACTTTAGCGGCCAGATTTTCCGGCTTGGTCGCCCCGCATTCGTCGTTGATATTCAAACCATCCGGTTCAGCACCAATCGTAACCACCTCGGCCCCGACTTCACTGAATACATGCGGCGCTATATGGTAAGTCGCGCCGTTGGCGCAATCGATGACGATCCGCATGCCTTTAAAGTCCAATTGAGGTGGCACGGTTGCTTTACAAAATTCGATGTAGCGGCCAGCGGCATCGCTCACCCTTTTCGCTTTACCTAATTTTGCCGATTCGACTGTGGTCATAGGCGTATCCAGATACTGTTCGATCTGGTGCTCAACGTCGTCCGGCAATTTGGCGCCGTCCACGGAAAAAAACTTGATACCGTTGTCGTAATACGGATTGTGCGAGGCACTGATCACAATGCCGGCTTTGGCTCGTAAGGTTCGAGTCAAGTATGCGATGCCTGGGGTGGGCATAGGTCCCAACAAGCGCGTATCCACACCGGCCGCCGACAAACCCGCCTCAAGCGCTGATTCGAACATATAGCCGGAAATCCGCGTGTCTTTGCCCAACAATACAAAGCCACTGCCTTCCTTGGCAAACACTCTGCCTGTCGCCCAGCCCAGCTTTAGCATAAAGTCGGCAGTGATGGGGTATTCTCCGACCTTGCCGCGAATACCGTCGGTACCGAAATATTTTTTTGCCATACTCAAAACTCTCTTAACTAAATCCCAAAAAAAAGAGAGGCCGGAGCCTCTCTCGCTTTTGCCGTTAAGGCATCAGCCCTGCTCTGCCGCGCCTCCGATCGATGGGTCGGTATCTTTCTGATCCCAATGATCACTTTTGATACCGCCGCTGGAAGACGGGGTGTCGTCCCAACCTTTTGGCTCTCTCACCGGCTTTCTTTCCATCAAATCATCGATTTGGTATTTATCGATGGTTTCGTATTTCATCAAGGCATCAGCCATTGCATGCAGAATGTCTTCGTTTTCTTTCAGAATCGTTTCCGCTCTTTCGTAATTTCTATCAATAATAGACCGGATTTCTTCGTCGATGGTGTGCGAGGTTTCTTCAGCAACAGATTTATGTTGAGTAACGGAGCGGCCCAAGAAAATTTCGCCTTCTTCTTCGCTATACGCCAACGGGCCAAGACGTTGAGACAAGCCCCATTTGGTCACCATATTTCTGGCCAACTCGGTAGCACGTTCGATGTCATTAGAAGCACCGGTAGATACTTGTTCCCAGCCGAAAATCAATTCCTCGGCAATCCGGCCGCCGTATAGACTGGAAATCATGCTGTCCAGTTTACGTTTGCTGGCGCTGTATTGATCGCGTTCCGGCAAGAACATTGTCACACCCAACGCACGGCCACGCGGCATAATGCTGACTTTGTAGACAGGATCGTGTTCAGGCACCAAGCGACCGACGATGGCATGACCGGCTTCGTGGTAAGCGGTCATTTTCTTTTCTTTCTCGTCCATCACCATGGAGCGTCTTTCCGCACCCATGATCAGTTTGTCCTTGGCTTTTTCCAAGTCCACCATGCTGACCAAACGCTTGTTATAGCGCGCAGCGAACAAGGCAGCTTCGTTAACCAAGTTGGCTAAATCGGCACCGGAGAAACCTGGCGTACCTTGAGCGATATACTTGATTTTGACATCATCCGCCGCCGGCACTTTTTTCAGATGCACGTTAAGAATTTGCTCGCGACCTCTGACGTCGGGCAATCCGACCACAACTTGACGGTCGAAACGACCTGGACGCAACAACGCTTTATCCAGCACGTCGGAACGGTTGGTTGCCGCGATAACAATAATGCCTTCGTGACCTTCAAAGCCGTCCATCTCGACCAATAATTGGTTCAAGGTTTGTTCGCGCTCGTCGTTACCGCCGCCTAATCCGGCGCCGCGTGAACGACCGACCGCATCGATCTCGTCGATAAAGATGATGCAAGGTGCATGTTTTTTGGCTTGTTCGAACATGTCACGCACCCTGGAGGCACCGACACCAACGAACATTTCTACAAAGTCCGAACCGGAAATAGTGAAGAACGGTACTTTCGCTTCGCCGGCAATTGCTCTGGCTAACAAGGTTTTACCGGTACCTGGAGGACCAACCATCAAGGCGCCGCGCGGCACCTTGCCGCCGAGTTTTTGATATTTGGCAGGGTCTTTAAGGAAGTCGACCATTTCTTCGACCTCTTCCTTCGCCTCATCACAACCCGCGACATCAGCAAAAGTCACCTTGTTTTGATCCTGATCCAGCATCCGCGCTTTGCTTTTACCAAAGCCCATCGCGCCGCCACGACCACCGACTCCACCGCCTTGCATCTGCCGCATGAAGAATACCCAAACCGCGATCAGCAACAAAATCGGGCCGAATGACACGAATATTTGCATCAGCATGGAAGGTTCTTCGGGTGGCTGAACGGATATTTCCACACCGTTAGCCAACAGATCGTCAATCAAATGCGGATCGTTCGGCATATAAGTCTTAAACTTATCGCCGGAGACCATTTTGCCTTTGACAGTATTATCGGAGATCGCAACCTGCTGAACTTGTCCAGCTTTGACAGCGTCGATCAATTGCGAATACGAAAAAGTCGCGTCGCTACGAATCGCCCGCGACCCGAAACTGTTGAATACAGCCATCAACACTACGGCGATGACCACCCACAAAATTAAATTTTTAATCATATCGCTCAAGTTACGCGCTCCGGCCTGGATTGGCCTCAAAATTTAAAAACCGAGTAATTGTATCAGGACTACTCGCATCCCACCGCCATCATAGCCCTATGAACGGCGACTATCGCATATTTATTTAAAACCTTTCGCCAAAATATACACTTCGTTACTTCTGGCCCGCGAAGCTTTCGGCTTTCTAATCACCACACTACTGAACTGCTGACGCACTTGATTATAGTATTCATCAAATCCGGCGCCCTGAAACATCTTGATCAAAAACGTACCACCCTTAGCCAATATGTGTTGCGCGGCATCCAAAGCCAGTTCGCCCAGGTAAATGGCCCGTGGCTGATCCATTTCCCGGCTACCACTCATATTGGGGGCCATGTCCGACAATAACAAGTGAACCGGTTCGCCATCAAGCACTTTATAGAGCTGCTCAAGCACTTCGTCTTCCCGGAAGTCGCCTTGAATAAAGTCCACGCCGTCAATAGGATCGATAGCCAACAAATCCAGCGCAATCACCTTGTTTTTTTTACCGACGATTTTGCTGACATATTCCGACCATCCGCCCGGTGCGGCGCCTAGGTCAACTATATTAATACCAGGTTTTATGATTTTGTCTTTTTCTTGGATTTCTATCAGTTTGAACACAGCACGAGAGCGATAACCCATTGCCTGTGCTTTCTTGACATACTCGTCTTGGAAATGTTCCTGCATCCATTGCTGGCTACTTTTGCTGCGTGCCATATTTTCTATTCGTGTAAAATTGCTGGGTTTTTAAAGTTCAAGGAAACAGAGTGAATCCTATTCAAAAGAAAAAGCTGAAAGCTCAAGCTCACCCGCTAAATCCCGTGGTGATTATCGGCCAGGCCGGCTTGACTGACGCGGTTATCAAAGAAATTAATTTAGCGCTGGACGCTCACGAGCTGATCAAGGTCAAAATTCGCGCGGAAAGAGACGAGCGTGGCGCTATTAGAGAACAAATCTGCGCACAAACCAAGGCCGAACTGGTGCAATCCATTGGCCAAGTAACCGTTATTTATCGTTTGAACCCAAAAAAATAAAGCCAATGGGGAGGAAGCGCCTCCCCATCAACAAAACAGCCTAGATATATTGAACCGAGAGAATCTCGTATTCGATATTGCCGCCCGGCGCCTTTACCGTCACTACATCTTCCACTTCCTTGCCGATTAATGCCCTGGCAATCGGCGACCCCACCGAAATGCGGCCTTCCTTGATATTGGCTTCATCTTCGCCGACGATCTGATACGTTACAGTCTTACCGGAATCGAGATCTTCGATTTCCACCGTCGCCCCGAACACCACTTTGCCGTTAGCCTCCGTTTTGGTGACATCGATGATATTGGCATTGGACAACTTGCCTTCTATCTCGGCGATCCGGCCTTCGGCAAAGCTTTGTTGTTCGCGCGCCGCGTGGTACTCGGCATTTTCTTTTAAATCGCCGTGTGCACGCGCTTCAGAGATAGCCTGAATGATACGCGGTCTAACCACGGTTTTAAGTTCTTCCAATTCGGCGCGCAATTTATTGGCACCCACCACTGTTAGTGGAAATTTTTGCATTTACTGCTCCCCTCTTGAATTCAAATTCATCCGTTAAAATGTTTTATGCAAGTCTTGCAGGCAATTCACATCGCCCGCATCGAGTTCACCCAAGGCATAACAAGCCGCACGCGCACCCGCCATCGTCGTGTAATAGGTTACTTTGCGCTGCAAGGCTTCGCGACGCATGGTAAACGAATCGGCCACGGCTTTAACGCCTTCGGTGGTATTGACGATTAACTGCACCTCGCCGTTTTTAATCATATCCACGGTGTTGGGCCGACCTTCGTTGACCTTGAAGATTTCCTTGCACGGAATGCCGGCTTCTTTCAACACCCTGGCAGTGCCGCGCGTAGCGACGATTTCATAGTTTTTCGCAATCAGCATTTTGGCTAATTCCGGCAACTTAGGTTTGTCGGCGTCGCGGATACTAATCAAAACTTTGCCGCTGTGGCTCAAATCTACACCCGACGCGCGCTGAGATTTAGCAAACGCTTCCCCGAATGTCTTACCGACGCCCATGACCTCACCGGTCGATTTCATTTCCGGCCCCAACAACGGATCGACGCCGGGGAACTTAATGAATGGGAACACTGCTTCTTTCACCGAGAAATACTCAGGGATACGTTCTTTGGTAATGCCCTGTTCTTTCAAGGATTTACCGACCATAACCCGCGCGGCGATTTTCGCCAGCGGATAACCGGTAGCCTTGGACACGAACGGTGCGGTACGCGAGGCGCGCGGATTGACTTCCAGCACGTAAATAGTTTCGCCTTGAATCGCAAACTGGGTATTCATCAAACCGCGCACTCCCAGCGCTTCGGCCATTTTCGCCACTTGCGCACGCAATTGATCCTGCATATGCGCGGGCAAATCGTAAGGCGGCAGCGAACACGCCGAGTCGCCGGAATGCACGCCGGCTTGCTCGATATGCTCCATCAAGCCGCCGATCAACACGGTCTCACCGTCGTAAATCGCATCGACGTCCATTTCCACCGCATCGTCGAGGAAACGATCCAGCAGAACCGGCGAATCGTTGGAAACGCTAACCGCTTCTTTCATGTAGCGGCGCAAGCCTTCCTCGTTGAACACAATCTCCATTGCTCTGCCGCCCAATACGTAAGATGGACGTACGACCAACGGATAACCCAACTCGCGAGCGGAATTAACGGCTTGCTCGACCGAACGCGCAGTGGCGTTAGGTGGTTGCAACAGATTCAGGCGCTCCAGCAATTTCTGGAAGCGTTCGCGGTCTTCGGCCAAGTCTATGGAATCGGGCGAAGTGCCGATAATCGGCGCACCAGCGGCCTCCAAGGCCCGGGCCAGTTTCAACGGTGTTTGTCCGCCGTATTGGACGATCACACCCTTCGGCTTTTCCAGTTCGATGATTTCCAGCACGTCTTCCAGCGTTAATGGCTCGAAATACAAACGGTCCGAAGTATCGAAGTCAGTAGAAACGGTTTCCGGATTACAGTTGACCATGATGGTTTCGTAACCGTCTTCACGTAACGCCAATGCGGCATGCACGCAGCAATAATCAAATTCAATACCCTGCCCAATCCGATTCGGACCGCCGCCGAGAATGATGATTTTTTCTTTATTGGTCGGATTAGCTTCGCATTCCTGCTCGTAAGTCGAATACAGATAAGCGGTATCGGAGGCAAATTCCGCCGCGCAAGAATCGATGCGCTTGTAAACCGGACGCACGCCTTTCTTGTGGCGCACACTACGCACTTCGGATTCCTTGGTTTCCAGCAATTTCGCCAGCCGTCTATCGGAGAAACCTTTGCGTTTCAGACGCAACAACTCGCCTGGCTCCAGGGTTGCCAGGGTTTTGGTAGCCAAGGTTTTCTCGGTGTTAATCAAATCCTCGACCTGCGCCAAAAACCACGGATCAATTTTCGAGGCCTGGTGAATGTCTGCAAAGCTCAAACCGCTGCGAAAGGCGTCAGCCAGATACCACAAGCGCTCAGGACCGGGATAACGCAACTCCCTGAGGATAATGTCCTCGCTGTTGGCATCGCTTAGATCGGAGATTTCATCCAAACCATCCACACCCACTTCCAAGCCGCGCAGAGCTTTTTGTAAAGACTCCTGAAAAGTACGACCAATCGCCATCACTTCGCCGACCGACTTCATTTGGGTGGTCAGACGGTCATTGGCTTGCGGGAATTTTTCGAAGGCAAACCGCGGCACCTTGGTAACCACATAGTCGATAGAAGGCTCGAACGACGCCGGTGTCGCACCGCCGGTGATCTCATTACGCAATTCATCCAGCGTATAGCCCACCGCCAATTTAGCCGCGACCTTGGCAATCGGAAAGCCGGTAGCTTTGGAGGCCAACGCCGACGAGCGCGACACCCTGGGGTTCATCTCGATAACGATCAGCCGGCCAGTGTCGGGATTAATGGCAAACTGCACATTAGAACCGCCGGTATCGACGCCGATTTCCCGCAATACCGCCAACGAAGCGTTCCGCAGAATTTGATATTCCTTGTCGGTCAGGGTTTGCGCCGGGGCGACGGTAATCGAGTCGCCGGTGTGCACGCCCATCGGATCGAAGTTTTCGATCGAGCAAATGATGATGCAGTTGTCTTTGGAATCCCGCACCACTTCCATTTCGAACTCTTTCCAGCCCAAAATGGATTCTTCGATCAACAATTCGCTGGTCGGCGATAAATACAGGCCGCGCTCGCAAATCTCGATGAACTCTTCACGGTTATAAGCTATACCGCCGCCGCTGCCGCCCATCGTGAAGGAAGGACGGACTACCGTGGGGTAACCGACTTCTTCTTGTGCCGCAAACGCTTCTTCCATGTTATGAGCGATTTTGGCTCTGGACACTTCCAGACCAATGCGGGCCATTGCTTCATTGAACAGCGCGCGATCCTCAGCCATATTGATGGCCTCCTTGGTCGCGCCTATCATTTCCACGCCATATTTTTCCAGTACGCCGTGCTTGTCCAGCGCCAGCGCGCAGTTCAACGCAGTCTGGCCGCCCATGGTCGGCAGAACTGCGTCGGGACGTTCCTTTTCAATGATTTTTTCGACGGTTTGCCAATCGATAGGCTCAATGTAAATCGCATCGGCCATATCCGGGTCGGTCATGATCGTCGCCGGATTGGAGTTGACCAGAATCACCCGGTAACCCTCTTCTCGCAAGGCTTTGCAAGCTTGGGTGCCGGAATAGTCGAACTCGCAGGCCTGACCGATGACAATCGGCCCGGCGCCCAGTAATAAAATCGATTTTATGTCGGTTCTTTTTGGCATATCACTCTGTAAAAAACTTAAGCGGAACGAGGCTGGTTCATCAAATCGATGAAATCGTCGAACAAGGACTCGACATCGTGCGGACCGGGGCTGGCTTCCGGATGCCCTTGAAAGCTGAAGGCCGGCACGTCGGTGCGAGCGATGCCTTGCAAACTACCGTCGAACAGCGACACATAGGTTGCCTTTAAATTGGCCGGCAAGGAATCGGCGCTGGCGGCAAAACCGTGGTTTTGACTGCTGATCATCACCCGGCCGGTCGCCAGTTCCTGCACCGGATGGTTGGCGCCGTGATGGCCGAACTTCATTTTCTCGGTTTTCGCACCGCTAGCCAAAGCCAGCAATTGGTGACCTAAGCAAATGCCGAATACCGGCACTTTTTTCTCCAAGATGGCTTTGATAGCATCAATCGCATAGGTGCAAGGCTCCGGGTCACCGGGGCCGTTGGAGAGAAACACGCCGTCGGGATTCATTGCCAACACTGTTTCGGCTGGGGTGGTGGCCGGCACGACCGTCACCCGGCAGCCGCGATTAGCAAGCAAGCGCAGAATGTTGCGTTTGACACCAAAATCATACGCCACTACATGCTTGGTCAGATTAGCCGCTTGAGTATGGCCTTCGCCCAATTTCCAGACATTTTCGGTCCATTCGTAGCTGGTGGCCGTCGTCACTTCCTTAGCCAGATCCATACCTTGCAGACCAGGAAAACCTTCGATCGCCTGTTTCGCGGCATCTAAATCAACGATCTCGCCGGCCATGATGCAACCGCGCTGCGCGCCTTTATCCCGCAGTAAACGGGTTAACTTACGGGTATCGATGTCGGCAATCGCCACCACTTTGTGCTCGCGCAGATATTCCGGCAGGGTTTTCGCGTTACGCCAGCTGCTGGCCAGCAAAGGCAAGTCGCGTATCACCAGACCACTGGCAAATACTTTTGCCGATTCGTCGTCTTCAGCGTTGGTACCGACATTGCCTATATGCGGATAGGTCAATGTGACGATTTGCCGTGCGTATGACGGGTCGCTGAGTATTTCCTGATAGCCGGTCAGTGCCGTGTTAAAAACCACTTCTCCCACGGAACAGCCGTCGGCACCGATCGAAATGCCGTGAAACACCGTCCCGTCTTCTAGTACCAGTAATGCAGGTTTGTTCAAGATTGGCCACCTTAGATGTAGAAAACGGGATAAATCTTGCGACTCATCCCGTTCCTGATAGATAAAAACTTGAGTGATTTTACGAAATTATGGCTGTTTGGTCATTAACAATTTTCTAACTTGGTGCGTCGCTAAGATTCTGATCGTTCACAAAGACACTGTATTTATTGCCAATTCCACCTTAGCCGGACTGCCCAGGTGCCAGCAGCCACTGCAACGGGCTATGCAGGGACAACAGGTTCATTCAGTGTTCGAATTTGCCGATTTCAGCTTTCAGTTTTTCTTGCTGCTCGGCCGTTAATATCATAAAAATCTCATGATCGAGCTTGGATTTTTCCAAAGCCATCTGCTGATGCATAGCGGAAGATTTCTCAAGCAAGGCTTTGGTCTTTCCCTCATCGTAATCGGCGGAAAAGCTCAAAGCGTGCAATTCGCCTCTCAATGCATGCTCTTCTTTAAAACGGGCCTGCCCGTCGCCGAATCGGGTCTTCATTAAATTTTTGATATCGGCTTCCTGCTTTTCGCTGAGATCAAGTTTCTTCAAATACCGCGGCAAATGTTGCTCGCCGTCCGCTTCGCCGAACATATGCATCGGTGGTTTGTCGCCACCGTGGTGTTCGCCATGCGGCGGTTTAGCCATTGCAATTAAGGGTAACAAGCCGAGTAACAATACTAATTTTTTCATAAAAAATGCCTCAAAAATGATGGTAAACATAAGGACAAAACCTGTTCGATTTCGTCGTAGTCAGTATTTCAAATCAGAGGTTAAGTGCTGTTAGTGCCGTGTAAAATCAGGTAAATCCCGCTGGTTGTCGGCGGAAGCCGGGGCTATGATGATGAGCACACAGCCAACGAGCGACAATCATGCACAAAGTGTTAATTATCGATGACGACGTAGAACTGGCCACATTATTCCAGGAGTATCTGGCGCAGGAAGGTTTTGCGGTGGACGTCAGCCATACCGGCGCATCCGGACTGCAACATGCCCTATCCGGCGAATATCAACTGGTCATTTTGGACATCATGTTGCCGGATATCAAAGGCACCGAGATATTGACGCGCATCCGCCTGAAAAGCAGGGTTCCGGTACTGATGTTCACAGCCAAGGGCGATGACGTGGACCGAATCATTGGCCTGGAATCCGGCGCCGACGACTATGTCCCCAAGCCTTGCACGCCCAGAGAACTGGTCGCAAGAATCCGCGCAATTTTGCGCCGAACCCAGCCCGCCGCCAATCTCTCGCCCGGACCGATTGTGGCCGGCCCGTTGAAACTGTGGCCGGAAAAACGCAAAGCTGCCTGGTTCGAACAAGACCTGGAGCTAACCAGCACCGAGTTCAATTTGCTGGAAACCTTGGCCAGTCAGGTGGGCCGGGTCGTCAGCAAAAACGAGCTCTCCGAAAAAGCCCTGGGCCGGCCACTGGCGCGTTTCGACCGTAGCATTGATGTGCATATGAGCAGCATCCGCCAGAAACTCGGCAACCAGCCGGACGGCCGCTCTTATATCCAGACCGTGCGCGGCCAAGGCTACCAGATGATCAAGGAATAAGATGGGCCGACTGTTTTGGAAGTTTTTCTTTGCGTTCTGGCTGGCGTTGTTAACGGCGGGCATTGGTGTGGGTACCGCCGTTTGGCTCAGACACTCCGCGCAGCAAAACCTGTCGTCCAAGCAAGCTGATGTCGTCGATGTGAGACGCGCTTCGCTGGTCAAGCTGGCCGCCAGCACGTTGCCGCATGGCGGCGTCAAGGGCTTGCACGACTTTATGCAGACCTTGCAAAGCACCCGTTTCCCGCCGATATATGCGGTAGACGATACTGACCGGGAGTTGTTGGACAGGCCGTTAGCGGCAGAAGTATTGCAACAGGCCCGAGCCTTATATCGAAAAAACGCCTATCCAGATGCCATCCAGATGGTTGCGACCGACGACGGTCACCATTATCTGCTTTTTGTACCCTTGCCCGAGCACGGTTTTGGCGACTTATTCAGGCCCTCATTTCCGGGTGGCAATCCGGGACTACCGCCACTTGGCTTTGACGGCCCTATCCCCGGAGATCGGCCCCCACCACCTCCCGATGACCGCAGCCGCCGCCCGCGTAATGAACCGCCCGCGCCGATTTTACCGATAATCTCCGGCTGTTTGGCCAGTCTGCTGTTCAGCGGACTGTTGGCCTGGTATTTCGCCAAACCCATTCGCAACCTGCGCGATGCGTTTAGCGCTGTGGCTCAAGGCCGGCTGAATACGCGAATCGGTAATGTAATGGGTAGACGGAGCGACGAATTGGCGGACCTGGGTCGCGACTTTGACCATATGGCGCAAAAAATCTGCTCGCTAATCAGTGCCCAGCAACATCTGCTGCACGATGTGTCTCATGAACTGCGCTCACCGTTGGCGCGTATCCAAGCCGCTATTGGTCTAGCCCAACAACAACCGGAAAAATTGCCGGCTACGCTGGAACGTATCGAACGCGAATCGCAACGCATCAGCGATTTGGTCGGCGAATTATTGATGTTATCTAAGCTGGAAGCGGGCGTTGCGCCAGGAAAACTTGATCTAATCAATCTCGACGACCTAATGGCCGACATTGTCGCCGACGTGCGTTTCGAGACGGAACCAAAGAGTATCGATTTGAGTTATCACGGCAACATCGATGCGGTGGTCGAATGCCAAAGCGAACTATTGCATCGCGCTATCGAAAACGTGCTGCGTAATGCGGTGCAGCACTGTAAAGCCGAAGGCACGGTATTAATTGCCACCGATTTTGATAGCGATAATCGTCGCTTAAGAATTCGGGTGGACGATGACGGCCCGGGGGTACCCGATCAGGATTTGACGGCTATTTTTCAGCCGTTTTTCCGTAGCGGACAAGCACAAAAGCCGCACAGCACCGGCCTGGGACTCACCATCGCGCATCGCGCCGTCGAAGCGCATGGCGGCAGCATCAGCGCCAGCAACCGGCCGCAAGGCGGCCTAAGCGTGCTGATTGAGATCCCGTTTCCAACCCGGCAAGCAAACCAGAGGTAAGTATGTTTAAATTCAAAAAGTGGATGACAGCCCCGCTGATCGCTTTACTGTCGGCATGGGCACTAAGCGCGAACGCCGACCCGTTTCACCATCACGGCGGTCGGCATTTTGGCGGCCATTTCCGTCCGGGTTTTGGCTTTTACTTTGGTGCGCCACTCTATCCCGGACCGTTTTACCCGACTTATCCTTACTACCCGGCGTATCCATATTACCCGCGGGAAATTATCACCGTACCAGTGCAACCCCCGGTCTATATTGAACGCGAGCGCAGTCAGCCCCAGAACAGTCCCTTAGCCGAAGGCTATTGGTATTACTGTAATGATCCGGCCGGCTATTATCCTTACGTAAAAGAGTGTGCGAATGGCTGGCAACAAGTCGAGCCAACGCCGCAAAATTAGCAGGAGACCGCATACATGAACACTAAAAACCAAATGGCGGGAATCTGCGCGGCACTGGCCTTGAGCGGCTGCGCCCATATGCCTTCCGGCCCCAGTGTGATGGCGCTGCCCGGCACCGGCCTATCGTTCGAACAATTTCGCCAGGACGATTTTCAATGCCAGCAATACGCGTCTGGACAAGTCGGCGCCACGCCAAATCAGGCCAGCGCCGATAGCCAAATTGGCAGTGCAGCGGTCGGCACGGCAGTAGGCGCAGCAGCCGGCGCCGCAATTGGTGGGGGCGGCGGAGCGGCAATCGGCGCGGGCACGGGTTTGGTAGCCGGGACTATCGTCGGCAGCGGCGAATCAAGACGCTCCGGCTATGCCACACAACAAGGTTACGACAATGCTTATGTGCAATGCATGTATGCCAAGGGGCACAGAGTACCGGTATCCGGGCAGTTTTCTTACCAATCGCCAGCGCCCAAAACCTCACAACCGAGTATTCCACCGCCACCGCCCGGCTTGCCGCCCCCACCACCGTATCGGTAACGCTCAAGAACGGCTTGCGGAGCTAGAAAGTCATCCGCAGGCCCGCTTCCAGGATATGGTCAGAAATATTGGCTTGACCTAAGCGGGTTTCGTAACGCACGAATCCGGATCCGCCATTGGGTAATGTTGCACTAACCGAACCGCCGAGGTTGAGGTAATCGCGGTCGGGTTCGCCGGTCTGAATCGTAAAATTGCCCTGCCCTGGCTCGGCCTGCGCCAAACGCATGTGGATCAAACGATTGTCGTTAAGGTATTGATGCTCCCATTCCACGCGAGCTGCCGGCGTGAACACCCCCCATGGCGTGCTGAGCGCATAACTGATTTGGGTACCGAGATTACTGACGAAGGAATGATTGATCTGCTCCCCGGTGATGATGTCGAAGCCGTTGCCGCTTTGCTCCTGATATCGGGCAATGTTCATGCCCAAATACTCCAAACGCAGATAAGGGCCGATGGCCCATTCGTCCCAATTAAAGTCTTTGCCGCCGCTCAAGGCAAAACCGTATTGATTGCCGGTGGTTGTAGACGTGGATTGGCCGGCGAATCCGGAATAGGCATATTGGCGATTAAAGGCATAGTCATTGCCGCCGTAATTTCCCACCCAATCCAGATAAATATCCTCGGGCAGATAATAGCTACCGTAAATCGCACCCAGATAGGTATCGCTACTCATATTACCGGCTGAATCGGCATACTGAGTGGAAGAGTGCGTGTAGTTAAAAGCCGCGCCAACCACCAATTTATCGCTAAGCCGATAATCCGCTCCGCCCGTCACGGTGCGCGCTTGCGAATCGAAGCCGCGATCCCAGGCGTCACCTTGCAGATTGGCAAAATTAAACCGGGTTTGCAAAAACAGGCCCAACGGCGAATCGCGGAATAACTCGTCATCTCCGGCCGCGCCGCCTAGCCCCTGAGCGCCCAAGGTGTTGGCGGATAATTGGATACCGTTAAAATTAACCGACAAAGGCGCACTGCCACCGCCAGCGCGTAAGCTCGCCAAGCGGGTGAGCGGGCCATCCATGCGCGTCGCGCCCAATTTCACCGGCCCGGCCATCTGGCTCGGCACTTGATCAGGCGTCAAAGCGGCAACCGCACTGGTTTGCTCTTCCGGACTGAGCGCTTGCAGTTGCAGGCAACGGGTAGCCAAAATGCCACTTGGGGTAGCGCACGCCTCATTCAAGGCCGGTGCAAAGGTCTGTTGATTAAAGGTTAATTCCGGCGCGGTAGTAGTCTCTTCGGCAAAAGGCTGCAAGCTCCAGGGCGCCAATTGCCCCCTACCGCCACCAAAACTGCGTATCGCCCCCAAAAGATACTGATTTTCGGGCAAATTCGGATCTACGTAGATATTGTAATCGCTGCTGATGTTGCTTAATTGGTTTACACCATCCGCCAATACCAGTCGGCTGGCATACAGCGCAGCACCGGGCGTGCTATTGCCATCGATTAACTGCAAGCCGTTGCCGCTCGCCACTGTCACCGACCCCCAGGCAAAATTATTGATCGCACCGCTGGTGGTTTGTCCTTGGTCGCTGCCCGTCAAGCTCATTGCGTGTTGCGTGGCGTTGGGTCCGCTGAAAACCAGATCGGCATTCGCGGTATTCCATAGCGTATTTTGCGTACTGGCATTATTGAAATCACCGGTCACAATGAAAACATCGCCGGCACCGCCCACCAAATAGCCGCTGGAACCTATCGAAAGATTGTTGAATTGATTGGTCGACGGATCGCTCTCATAGCGGCCGTTATTCGTAAAGTTGCCGGTAAAAGCCACCGAGGTGTTAACCGTTCGAAAAACACCGTCGTTACTGACATTGCCATCAAACCGATGCGTATGGGTACCGGAAATATCGACGCGTCCTTGCGCACTATTATAGAAATCGCCGGCCCCGGTAATGAGTCCGGTTTGCGCCAGATTGAATTGGCCGTTATTGCTGATGGTCCCAGCATTGTTAAGCACGCCGTGATTGTTGAAAGTACCCTGATTACTCAGTTGTCCGGCATTGCCGAAACTACCCTGATTAACCAGTTCGCCGACGTTTGTCAGCGTATTGCCGGTAACATTGTCAATGCTGCCGCTATTGACCATCTGTCCAGCATTCTCAAGTACGCCTTGATTGTTGATGGCGCCAAAGTTGGAGAAAACCCCTGAACTATGACTGAGCGTGGCACTGCTATTGATCAATGTGCCGTGGTTGCTGAAATCGCCGCCGGTGCTGTAATAATAACCAGGCAGCGTGCTGAAGCTGTCGCTGGATGCAATGGGACTCAGCGCTAAGGGTGTAACAGTAACCTGGAACGGCGCGAAACCGGAAATGCCATTCTGGTCTTTTCCGAACCCGCCGGCAGTATTCGGTTGGTAAACATAATCCAGCGTTGCGCCAAGACCAATAAAGTAAGTGCCAGGAGTTTTAGGGGCAGTGAGTTGGTTCGAGAACGATCCGCTTTGGCTACCAAAACCGGGATAGATTACTCCCGAGAAAAAGCCGGCGGAACCGGCTTGAGCCGGGGCAATCCAAGCGTTATAAAGCTGGATGACGCAGCCTGGACAATAACTGGTATCGCCTTCCTGGATGTTGTAACTACCAGCCAAATTGACGCTGGACCCCGAACCTACCGTTGCCGAATTACCGGCAAAACTGCCCCTGCCCACGCCGGCAAAGGACGGTTGAGTAATGGTGATGTTGCGCCCAATCACCGACCACGTCACGTCGGACGACAACGAATCGGCTAGCGAAGACTCCGAGGCGCAAACCAGCAAAAACCCAATCCGCATTGGACCATTTAATTTCATCGCACTATTAATTTGCTACGCGCTTGGATTGTGGGATTCGGACAAATCTGCGCACTAGATTAGCCGAAACATTCAACAAAGCAACCGCATCGCTCCGGTACTCTAAACGATGCGGAACATGACAATAATCTACAAAGACCCCAAATAAGCCGCCACAGCCTTGATGTCATCATCACTGAGTGACTGCGCCAGGGCATTCATTTGCGGCGCCTTGCGCGCGCCTTTTTTAAAATCGGTCAGCTGTTTGGCCAAATATTGCGGGTGCTGTCCGGCCAATTTCGGCACCATACCCATACCTTGCGCATTATTGCCGTGGCAACCCAGACACATTGCAGCTTTGTCTTTGCCCAATTTGACCAAGTTTGCGTCGCTGCTACCGGCCGATTTGCCGTGCAAGCTGGCGTAATACGCGGAAATATTTTGAATGTCGGTATCGCTCAAACCTGACGCCAACGGCTTCATTACCGGGTTTTCGCGCTGACCGTTGCGGAATTTATTCAGCTGGCTCTCGATATACACCGCGCTCTGCCCCGCCAGACTGGGCCATAACGGACTGCTGCTGACGCCGGCCGCACCGTGGCAACCTTGGCACGCAGCGGCTTTCGCCTTGCCCGCTTCGATATCCGACGCGTTGACGCCGGCGGCAAACAGCCCCAGCATGACGATATACTTGATTTTATGATATTTATTATTCATCGAGATCACCCTTGGTTGGCTTGTTGTACAATCCTGGCGACATAATGCGCTATCAGGCTTCTGCATCATAGTCAGGCAACATTGACTAAGCAAACCTAAAATTTCCTCAACCTACTCGAACCAAAGGAATAGGCCATGTCGTGGTTGCTATCACTTTTTAATCAAGATTCCGTACCGCACACACTACTAATTATCAGTTTGGTAGTGGCTAGCGGCCTGGTTTTGGGCAGAGTATCGCTGGCCGGCATCCAACTGGGTATTGCCGGCGTATTGTTTTCCGGACTACTGTTCGGACATTTCCAGTTCACTATCAATCCGGAAGTCATGCATTTTTTGCGCGAATTCGGCTTGGTGCTGTTCGTCTATGCAATCGGATTGCAGGTCGGCCCCAGTTTCGTCAGTTCGTTTTTTCGTTACGGCTTGCGCCTGAACGGCATGGCCGCAGCGATCGTGATACTGGGCGCCTTGATTACGGTATTGATCAGCATTTTAGGTGATATTCCCATGCCCGTAGCGGTGGGCCTGTTTTCCGGCGCCACAACCAACACCCCGTCGCTGGCCGCCGCCCAGCAAGTATTGAGCGGGATTGCCGGCATCGATAGCGAAACCTTGAAAATGCCGGGTCTGGGGTATGCGGTGGCCTACCCATTCGGTATCGCCGGCATCATTCTGGCCATGCTGTTAAACAAACGCCTATTTAAGGTAGATATTGCAGAGGAAGCCAAAAGTTTTGCCGACAGACAGCAGCAAGATGCGCACATCCCAATCTGGAAAGATTTACGGGTGGAAAACCCCAATCTAAACGGTTTGACGCTAAGCCAAATTCCGTTTTTCGAAGGCATGAACGTGGTGATGACGCGAATTCTGCATAATGGCGCGGTGGATGTGGCCGGTCAGGAAAGCCACTTGGCAATGGGCGACACCATCCGGCTGGTCGGCGAACGCGAACCCTTGGAACAACTGAAAATTCTGATCGGTCCGGAATCGGATATTGACTTAAAACAAATTGCCACTAATTTGCAAAGCCGAAGACTGGTAGTCACCAATAAATCAGCGATCAACCAAACCGTCGGCAATCTATGCATGCCATACGGCGTCACTATTTCCCGGATTCATCGTCCCGATGTTGAGTTCTCCCCCACCAGCAACGTGCATGTGCATTTCGGCGATGAATTGAATGTCGTCGGCAACCAGGAAGCGCTGAATAGTATCGAAAAAGCCTTGGGTAATTCACTGGAGGAACTCGCTCACCCGCAAATCATGCCTATCTTTATCGGCATTTCGCTGGGGGTATTATTGGGCAGTGTGCCCATGTATTTGCCCGGCATCCCCTCTGCGGTCAAACTGGGCATGGCCGGCGGACCGCTACTGGTAGCCATTATGCTGAGCAGAGTGGGTAATTGGGGCACGATGACCTGGCATTTACCGAAAAGCTCCAACATCATTTTAAAGGACATCGGCATTGTGTTGTTCCTGGCCTGCGTCGGTTTGCACTCCGGCGATCAATTCGTGGAGACGCTGGTAAAAGGCGACGGTTTTTACTGGATGGCCTGCGCGGCGATGATCACCCTTCTCCCCTTGCTGATCATCGCCGCCGTAGGCCGGATAGTCTATAAGCTCAATTTCCTGACGCTTTGCGGCTTGCTGGCCGGCAGCATGACCGATCCGCCAGCTTTGGCATTTGCCAACAATCTCAGTCCGGCGGCGGCAGTGTCGATGGCCTATGCAACTGTATATCCCTTGGTCATGATTCTACGGATCATTGCCGCCCAGCTGATAATTTTGTTGGTCAATTAGCAACGATTCATTCGTCCGGGCTGGCTCGGTGATTAAACCCCCCAAGCCAGCCCAATCTCACATCCCGATGTCATCCAGGCCCCCATCTCTCGACGCTCACCAAAATCTGGCCCCTTGCGATGGGGAGTTGTATCTGCTGCGAAGTTTCTACCCATCAAGCATCGCAGACAATAATTTTACAAGCCTACTGCATAACCTGGCTTGGCAAACCGAGCAAATCCATATATTCGGGCGTTGGGTGCAGGTACCACGCTTGATGGCCTGGTATGGCGACTCGGGCGCCGACTACCGTTATTCCGGGGTCAATCACCAACCGCATCCCTGGACCAGCGAGCTACAAACCATACGCACCGACATCGAAGCCGTTTGCCGACAAGCGTTCAACAGTGTTTTGGCCAATTTATATCGCGATGGCCGCGATTCGATGGGCTGTCATGCCGACAATGAAAAAGAGTTAGGCCACAATCCGCTGATCGCTTCGCTGAGCTTCGGCGAGACGCGCTTGCTGCGCTTCCGCCATGCCCACAGCCGCACGCCGCTGGATATTGAGTTAAGTCACGGCGATTTGTTGATCATGGCCGGCGAGTTGCAACATCACTGGCGCCACGAATTGCCCAAAACTCGCCAAGCCAAGCAAGCCCGTATCAATCTGACTTTTCGGCGGATTGTGTCAACGCCCATTTCCCCCGCGCTATCCTCAGCGCGTTAATCTTATCGACCAACAGCTGCCTGATAGTCTGCGCCGCCGGTAGCTTGCTGATTACCCGGGTATTATCGCCATCCAGTTTCACCAGAAATTCATCGTTTTCGCCAAACACGCTAACCATATCCCGATTGTCGCCGCGACGATGAATGATGTATTTGGGTGAGGCTTTCGCTGCGCCGAACAATACTCCGTTCCAATCCGAATAACACTGCTTGCCGGCGATCAAACCCTGCAAACTATTAAAGACATCAATTTGTTGATATTGATTGTTTTCCACGCTTGCCGGCTGATAACCATCGGCAATCACTAAGGGCACTTTTGCCGAAGCTTTATACTGACCATATAACTCAACCTCGGCTTTTTTTAAGGGCGTCATCGAATGATGGTCGCCGACAATAATCAAGAGGCCATTCTTGAAAAAGCCGTTATTTTGTAGTTCTCGATAAAACCGGCCTATTTGTTTGTCCGTATAGGTAATGGCCGCCGATTCGGATTTTTCCATAGTCTCCGGATTAATATAGGGATGATGACTGCTAACCGTTTTGATAAACAGCAAAAAATTATTTTTTTTATTTTTATCGATCCTGTCCAAGGCTCTTAAATATAGCGCCTCATCCGGCGCGGCCTCAAAATGAAACCGTTCCCATTTATCGTATTCCGGCTGATCGTGGCCTTCGATATAATCAAAACCTACGCTTTTTGCCCAGACTCCGGTATTGCCAAACTCCAAATCCGCGGTGGTTAAAAACTCGGCTTTATAACCGTGCTTTTTAAGGATATTGGGCAGAGAATCTTTTATATTATAAAAACTATAAAACGACGTACCGCCGTCGTCGGTATAACTGGAGGGCGGATAGAGCGGCTGCAAGCCAGTCAGCAGGGCGACTTCGCCGTCTTCGGTTATAAAACCATTGGCGTAAAAATTCTTGAACGCTTGATGTTGGCTAGCAATCTCGTCCAGATTGGGCGTCCAATCGTGGATGCCGGAGAAATACCGGCTTTGATAAGCGGATAGCGACTCTACCATCAACATAATAATATTCTTAGGTTGAGCCGGCTGAGTTTGGCAGTTTATATGCTCTTGAAAACTAAAAGCATCGACATAAGCCGCGCTATACGGCGCAGCCTCAGACAATATGGTTAAATTATAATCAATGACATTTTTATAAACCCAGGCATGGGCGTATTTTTCATTATCGGCAAACGCGGCGGCCAACGGCAAACTAAGAATTAAGAAGATGGGCCACTTTTTGACATAAGGATTTACGGATTTAAACCTTACCCACGAAAAATATAAAGGTACAGCCAAGATTAATACGCTAAGCGCAAGCACACCAAAATCGCTTAACCCATAAATTTGCTGAATATATTTACTTGAATAATCGGCGTATTTTACCGCATCACCTAAAGCCAAATGGGTATTGAAATTAACGATAATGGCGTAATCGATAATATAAACCGCAAACAACAGCACAGCCGCCAAGCGTAATAATGCCGCCAGCCAACGCATCATAGTCGGCAGCAGCGATAAATACAGTAATATTAAAATACCGCCATAAATCACGGCATCGTTAAATAAAACCTGAGTAAATCCCAGCAAACGGGTACCGGTATAGTGATAAATGAAATTATCGACATACCAGCCTTTCAGCAGCAACGGCGCCACCAAAATAAGCAACCAAACAATCTTTCTCATGCTTGGGAAACCGCTGAAAATGGCGTTGGGATTAATCGCGCGTCAACTTCAGAAAATGAAAAATATCGACTTCGATCACGCCGAATGCGGCGATCCACAGCAGCGCATCGTAAGCATCCAGCCACTCTGACTGCATCAGCCAAGCCACGACCATACCGACTAAACCCGCAAATACAGCGAGAGTGATCAACCAAAACAGCTGCCGGTGTCGAGCAACCAAAGTCGGCCAGCGCACTTCCAACTCGAGCAGCACAATCAACCCAAACCAGAGCAGAGAGTTGAGCACATCCAGCCATTCGTTATCGCGGACGTAGCTGCCGAATACCAAGGCAATCACCACAATCAACACGTTCCTCACCGCGTGCAAGGTCGTCTCATTAAACGGCGCGGCCTTGACGGTTTCCAGTTCGAACATCACCAATAAGATCACCCAAACCAGCGCATCAACAGCAGTGGTCAGCGTATCGACCGCTGCGTAAATACCGATATTCAGCGTCAACAAGGCCAGTATCGCCAGTTTGAATTTGGGGTAAGAAAGAAAAAACTCGGCGTTGGGCATAACGGTAAGATTAAGTGAGTCCGACGGCAAACGCCAAACTGCTCGTATAGCGATGGTTTGACGGAAAAGACATGAACCATGATGACAACCCGGCCGGGGCCATCATGGTCGACAGGGATTATTTAACGAAGCAGGCTTTCTCGGCTTCGGCGTCAGCATCTTTCAACTTGGTGCGCAAATCCTTGGATTGTTTAGGATCGCGAAACGCCGCACCGGCTTCGCCAGGGGTTTTTTGCATCTGGGTAAAGGTTTTGGCTGACTCGTATTCTTCAAAACTGAGTTTTTCAGCGATTTTATCGATTTTGCAACCGCAGGCATATTGGCTGATATAAGTCAGGCCGCCGTGCTTGGCGACGCATTCCAGCACATATTCCACGCGGTCGCGGGTGGGATAGTCATTGACCAATACCGCCGGCTCGCCTGCGGCGGCGTCGGGATTTGAGCTTTCCTGGGTAGTGGCACAGCCGCTTAGCAGCGTTACAACAGCGAGAGTAGCGAAGAATGATTTTTTCATGATGCTCGGTTTTTATCGTTGTAGGGATATTTATTGTTCGGCGGCGAAGTCGACAATCTGTCGCAATTGCGGGTTCATTTCCTTGGCGAATTTATTCAAAGCCGGGTTGCCGGTATCTTCCGGCAACAGATGCGTCCTGACGATGGTTTTACCTTCGAATTGGTAGGTCACCACATTGCAGGGCATATAGCCTATCGCGTGCGGGGTGATTTCCAGCACCACTTTTGCCAACGTCAGATTACAAAACTGTACCGTATCGTATTCCGGAAAATTCGTGGCGCCTCTGTCGCGGATTACCTTCCCCACCCGACTATGGCCGGTGATGCGAAAGTTGTGTTCGGCAATCGCTACTTCCAATTCCGCCAATACTTCGTCATACGGTTTGTTGGTTTCCACCTGATAGTACGTCACTTCTTCGGTATGCAGAGACTGCGCGGCACAACTTGCAATCAACGGCAGGCTTGCGAAAATGACGGCTGTTTTAAACATCGGGAAAGCTTACCATCATGAGCGGGCAAAACAAAGTGAGCGGCGTAGTGTTGGCGGGCGGCATGGCCCGGCGCATGCAGGAGCAAGACAAGGGCTTGATGTTGTGCAATAACCGGCCCTTGGTTAGCTATGCGCTTGCTGCCATGGCCCCGTTGGTGGATGAATTATTAATCAGCGCCAATCGCCATCAAGACCAGTACCGGCAATTCGCTTACCCGGTTATCAGCGATGCCGAACCAAGCTTCGACGGCCCGCTAGCCGGTATCTTGGCGGCGATGCAGGCCACACAACATGGGATATTACTGGTAGCGCCGTGCGATTCGCCGCTGGTGGCAAGCATGCATTTGCAACGCTTGCTCGACGCATTAATTAGCCAGGATGCGGACATCGCCGTGGCGTTTGACGGCGAACGCCTGCATCCGGTTTTTGCCGCAATGAAAACCAGCTTGCAAACTGATTTACAGAATTACTTGCGTAGCGGCGAGCGTAAGTTGCAAACCTGGTTTCACCGGCATTCGCTGGTCGAGGTGGATTTCAGCGACACGCCGCACATCTTCGTCAACATCAATACGCCGGCGGAATTGTTGGCGGTGGAGCAATCGTTAGCCGAAATCTTGCCTTAATAGCGAGTTGATATTAGCTGCTCAGCGCACCGCTTTTTCACTGCTAACGATTAACAACGCTTCTCCTGAACGATTACCCAGCACGGTGGCATGCATGCGCACCGGGATGATTTTCTGGTCTTTGGTAATGCGCTTGGTCTTAATACTTTTCACCCCGCCACCGACTATCAATTCCTGAATCAGCTGTTGAGTAATGGCTCGTTCATCCTCCGAGACGATCTCTGTAAACGTCATACTAGCGGCATCCAAGCTATCCCAGCCGTATAAGGTTTCGGCGCCCTTATTCCAAGCCGTAATTTTACCCGACACTTCAAATAGAATTATCGCCTCATCGGTGTCCATCACTATCGTTGCCAGTTTTTGCAAACAATTTAAACATTCCTGTTTTTCGACTTGATGTTGGTGAACGTAGTCGCGCTCAGTCAAAGCGATTAACTCTCTGGCGGAGTTCTCCGCTTGAAACATGCAAGCCGACGCCGAAACGTGCACCACCTTTCCGGATTTGGTTAGCCGTCTGGCCTGAAAAGACGGCAAGGTGTTACCGACCTTCAGGTTATTCAAACCTTGTTTAGCAAAGTATTTTTCTTCTTCCGGGATCAAATTATAGAAATTCATCCCCAACGCATCGTGCGCCGACCAACCATAGAGTTTCTCTGCGGCGTGATTCCAGGTCACGATGGTACCGTCCGGATCGAGCAAGGTGATCGCATCATTGGAAAACTGTACAAACTTGGCCAGCCTGAGCGTTTCTTGCTCCTCACGCTTATGCAATTCCAGTTGCGCACTTTTCAGCTGATTGATGTCCACAAATGTCAGAATGACACCGGCATTGACTTTAGCGGAAACTACATAGGGAATAACCCGCAATAAATACCAGGTACCATTTTCCAGCTGAATTTCCTGATCAAAACAGTTGTGCCTATCATTGACACTTTTAACCACTGCAATCACATCGAGATTTTTAATGGTATGGGTTAGATGGTAAAACGGTCGCCCGAGATCGGTTTCCAAAATATGGAATATCGACTGTAGTTTCGGGGTAAAACGCCTGATATCCAGATTCTCGTCTAAAAACAAGGTAGCGATATTGGTACTATTGAATAAATTATCCAAATCGTTATTCAATAAGGTCAGTTCGACTATCTTGCCCTGGTGTTCGGCATTGACGGTGTAAAGCTCTTCGTTAACCGACTGCAATTCCTCATTCGTACTCTGTAACTCCTCGTTACTCGCCAACAATTCTTCGTTGGTGGCCTGGAGCTCCTCATTGGAGGTTTCTAACTCTTCCACCGTGGCTTGCAGGTTTTCGCGGGTAAATTGTAATTCTTGCTCCAGATCGATGATGCGTTGTTTGGCATCTAAATTAACATCGTAGACCAAGGTTTCCGTCTCGCTGAAGCAAGAAGGATCTACCGTTTCCGTGATCATCGCCGCCACTAAGATTTCTTGACCCTTCTTACCCGGCAGAGGTTTAAATTGCAGTCTAAACGTCCGCAAACTGTCCTGCTCTCTGACCCGAATATTGGACAACACAATTTCATTATTCGCTTTTAAGGCTTTTTGAATACCTGTGGAAATAGGTATGGATAAATCTTTTTTAACAATTTTACTGACATTACTCACCAGTTTGCCGCTGGGATAACTCAAATAATCCTTAGAGTCGCCGAAAATATGGGATATTTCCATATTTTCGTTGATTATCATCGTAAACGGCAATACATCATTGGATATTGCCCTGATGAACCTATCCAATACTCTTTCTTCCTGGCCACTAAGCGCATTCGATGAGCGCACAGAAGTCGGATACGGCGAGTAAGTCATTAAAGCACTGGGAGATGCAGTAAAACCCAAGGATTTATATTTTCCTTTAGAGCGATATAGTTTTGATTTGGCACTTGCCACATCGAAATACTCACCCATATCGCCTATCGTTTCACTGGTACCCAACACCAACAAGCCGTCCTTTACCAGAGAAAAATTGAATAACTCCAATATTTTCTTCTGCAATACCGGCTGTAAATAAATCAACACATTTCGACAGCTTAGTATATGAATATTGGTAAACGGCGGATCTTTAATCAGGTTATGCTGGGCAAACACCACCATTTCCCGAATTTTCTGGCTGACCTGAAAATAATCTTCCCGGCGAATAAAATATTTTGACAAAAGCTTAGGTGGAATATCCGCGATAATACTTTCCGGATATTTGCCATTACTGGCTTTCTCGATGGCCGTAAGATCGACATCCGTCGCAAAAATCTTCACGCGAAAATAATGTCCGGAATACTCCCGGTATTCCGACAACAACATCGCCAATGAATAAGCTTCCTCGCCGGTGGAACATGCGGTCACCCAAACTCGCAACTCATCTTCTTGTAATAATTTGACGACTTTTTTCAACCAATGCTCGCGAATATCATCAAATACGTGCTCGTCGCGAAAAAAACTGGTAACGCCTATCAACAATTCCTGAAATAAAACCAAAACTTCGTGAGGATTTGTTTGTAATAAGTTTAAATATTCTGATATATCTTTTAAATGATTGATAGATATGCGCCGCTCAATGCGTCTAACCACCGTATTGGGTTTATAAAAGGTAAAATCGATTTTGCACTTTTCCCTAAGAATCGAAAAAATCCGCGTGATGTCGCTATCGTCGGAAGAAACGATATGCTTTTCCTGCAAGGTGGCATAGGGATGCTTAACAAAAGCCAACAACTGATCGGGCATCTTCTCCGGCGGCAAACTAAAATCCGCCAAACCGGTAGCAAAAGCATTCTTGGGCATACCGTCGAATTTGGCGGAGTTTTCATCCTGCACCATGACCATGCCGCCAAATTCCTTGATGGCGCGAATACCACGCGTGCCATCACTGCCGGTGCCGGACAAAATAATGCCTACAGCCAGTTCTCTGGCGTCCTCGCTCAAGGAGCGCAAAAATATATCGATCGGCAGATTAATCCCTTTGCTGGGGTCTTGCTCGGCCAGCAACAGCTGATTGTGAAACACCGTGACGTTTTTCCGGGGTGGAATCAAGTAGACGGTGTTACGCTCGATTTTCATACCGTCCTCGATGCGCTTTACCGGCATAGCAGTATGTTTGGACAATAGTTCAGCCATCAAACTTTTATACTGCGGTGACAAGTGCTGAATCACTACAAACGACAAGCCGCTATTGGCAGGCATATTCTTGAAAAATGCCTCAATCGCCTCCAAGCCTCCGGCGGAAGCGCCGATCCCGACAATGTACTGCGGCGGCACTTTTACAGTGTTTTCATTATCCATAAAACCATGTTATTTAATATCAATCGTTTAAATTAATAAAGCCTCTGGACAACTTTACCCGTCACGCTGCGACAGTACACTCAAGTCTTATTTGTGTCTGTTATCACGTCGCTAATATTTGTGATAGTCACGATTAATTTACGCGTTTTCAAATCAAACGATTCCCCTGCCGTATCGCTACCGTCATCCGCATTACCTTTGATTAAAGCAGGGAAAGCAAAATTCTTATCCCCTTGCAAACGCAACTGTAAACTTTTATTGGTTGGCGCTTTGAAAAAAGCGTCAAAACGGTGAATAAATATATTCTTGTCTTCTTCGAAAATCAGCTTGGAAAAATGCGTTTTCTGCAATTTACTGGCTTTATAGCCCAACATATCTGCAAAGGTATGATTCGCTTGTTCTATGAAGCCTTGATAATCTAGGGTTATAATACCCACCGGAACACAATGGTAGGTAAAATTTAATTTATTATTTAAGCGGGACAATTCAAATTGCGCTTTTTGCAGCTCTTCATTCTGCATTTGCAACTCAATTTGATAAACTTGTAAATCATAAAATAAACGTTGAATTTCTTCCGGCGTAATACTACTGATTTCTTGAGGCGTAAAATCTATAATTTTCTCCGCCATTTCTTTTAATTTAGCAGCATGAGAATCTAATGTCATAACGGCATTTCCTTATTAATCTATTAATTTTTTGAACAATTTAGCGGAAAAATTCTAGTTCCCACTATTTCTACTCCCTATCGATTCGTCCACTTCTACCCTCTTCGGATTTTACCGATACCCTGCTGGCAACTTATTGACTTAAAACAGCCTGATTCAGCACCCAGCCGCCCAGCGCACTGGGATTGTAGTACAGAACATATATTCGAGCGCTTGCTACGTGGTGTTTGCCGGCCTCAATATCCCTATTTTTTGCTTGAAAATTTATTTCAAGCGGTGAATTTTTTTGGTTCCCGAACACATAAACCGCCTCCTTTTCGGATCAAACACCAGGAAGCAAAGTCTAGTTTTCCGCAAATTATCAGCACTGGCAAACACTACAAATTAGTGGCGTTAAGGTCCGACTAATCAAAGGTTGTGTCATTTACGCCGCATTATGCTAACGTAATTTTCTTTTTGCTTGGAACCACGATGAAACGAACGACTCTCGCCATCATTCTGACATTCTGTTCGTCGGGTGTTTTTGTCCAATCAGCCTTTGCACTCACCACGCCGGCAGAGCAGGATAAATTGCGCATTCATACCAGCATGCCTCGCAGAACCAGCGATTCGCTGTTTTCATACACGGCGGAATGGCGTATCGACGATGGAGAGCTGTATCGCTCTACCGGCTTGAGCTTTCTCAATGCACACAAATTTGATGATGCGACACAGCCTCACGCGGTCACAAAAAAACTGCTCACATCGATGAAGGACGGCATGATTCAGCTGGATCCGAATTGGCGCGGCATCACCATTACCCAACCGCCGGAACAAGCAGAATTAATCATCGCCAACAAAACCGGCTATTCGTTGACAACGATAACAGTGAGAGATTACAGCAACCAAGGCTTGCGTTTCGATCTTGCCGATAAAAATTTCAACGCCGATGGCGTGCAAGTGGCTTTTGATCTGGTGTTCAGCGCGGATGTGGAATATTTGGACGGCTTTTCCTCGAAAAAAGCCCTCACCGCCTTGCAAGGCGAAATCGAGATTAAGATAGACGACCAAAAACCGATTCATATCAAAACCGACGGCAAAACCACTCGCGAGCTTGAGCAAGAAATCGCCAAGCAGTTGAGCATCTCGCAACTTGCTGAAACACCGCTTTATCCTGGCATGGTCAGCAACGATACCCGTAACAACAAGCCATTCGATGGCAGCGAAGTGCAATTTTTAAATCTTGCCGCCAAATCGATTACCATCGACATTACCGACCCCGCCTTGGGCGTACTCGCCAAGTTCAAATTCAAAGACGAAAATCATTCGGTGAAGGTCGTGGAACCGCGTTTCATGCTTGGCGCGTTGGCCTTGACGGTACTTTTAGCCATTGTCTATTTTCGGCGCAAAAACCAGCAGAAATCGATATAACAGTTCTAATCTCCGGGTGGCCGCCAGCGCACGCGGCCACCCGGCTTAAGGTTTAAATCAATGCCCGGAATGTTCAGGCTGCTTATCGGTGACGCTGGTTCTACGCAAAATATAGCGATCCGCAAGTTTGCCGGTGAACCGGTTGCCGCTTTTATCCAACTGAATCAACGCATCTTTTTCAACCAGATATTGCTGCGACGTTGAGCCATTCTTTGGCGTCAAAACCAGAGTATTGGCTTTCTCACCCGGGGCAAACTTACCCTTTTCAGTAAACTCCCGTTCCGATTTCCCCAAAAACTGGGTCATCAGCAGATAACTGCCGTTTTTGTTCAAGGCCAGTGTGGTTTTCACGCCGATACAGTCGGCACAAGGGGTTAAGCCAGTATAAATCCCTGGCCAATCCATACTCTTGTGTTCGTGATGAGCATCCTTATCATCAGCCCCAGCCGTTTCGGCAAGCGCTGGATTAAATACAGAAAAAGCAGCCATCACCAGAAAAATGACCAGATTTTTTTTTAATTTTGATTTAACTGTTCGCATATTTGCTCCTGAGCAAACCGTCGCTAATAATAATTATTGAGTAGGTACCACGCTGGAAATCTTTTGTGCGCCGGCGTTCATTCGTGAAAAGCCGCCAAGGCAAAAACGGCCTGTTAACAACCAGTGAGCATCTTTTTTACCGACCTTCATCAACTGATCGACGCACACAGTTGCTCTATAAAGCCCCGCTTACAAACACAGATGATTCCAACCGCCTATTGTGGCATAGCTGCAAAGGATTAACTGATTTCATATCGCTAAAGCCCCCCATTAAGCAATCAGCCAACTGCGCTAGAGAGCTAATAATCGGCGCGCAAACCGTTCGTTAACACTCGTCCGTACAATACCCTCACCAAAAAATAAACCTATTCGTGCGCTTTACCAGTATCGGCTGGGACATTTTTGTGCGCCAACCCAGACTTTTCGCAGACGTTTTTTGACTGAACACTAAAAAATTGGACTGTATTTCACCGAGCATATTTTTGGATGTTACATTGCCGCCCGATTAGAAAATTTAATCGTTTATTACCGGTACCAAAACGGTACCACTATTTTTACCCCGAGACGCCGCTAGGCGATCTCGCTTCAGTAAGTTGGCTCGGTTGGTGTGCTTACTGAAGTTAAACTCCAAAGGTGACCGATATGAATACTCATATCCTAAGAAAATCCAAAACTCTGGCATCCGCTATTTCCGCCGGACTACTTTTTTCCACATTTGCGTTTGCCGCAGATACATCCCGCCTGATCGGCAAGGATCTCGACCAAAACCGCGATCTAGTTGCGACTGTGATGCAGGGCCGCAACTATACGGTACAAATTGACGATCAAGGAAAAATCAAACAAGTCATCGATACTGGCGCCAACGGCGACGGCAGCGATCCGCTTTCCATCACCAGTAACGCCTCTACTACGCTGTCTAACACAGGTGCGATGGTCGAATTGCCGGTCAATTATCAAGGCCAATACGCTATCGATATGCTGGGTGCCGATTTGCCCAAAGTGGCGTCAAATCATGGTTTGACCCCGAAAAAATTCAAGGAAATGTTGACTCAAGACGAGACGATGCGGGTCGACGGTAACGGCAGAGTATTATATGTGGACAATACAGCCGATCAGCAAAATCAAACGCAAGCCGGTAATCTGGTCTCGCCCAATAATGTCGCCGGCACAACAGGCACCAGCAATCCGCCGGTACCTATAGCATCGAAAGCGGCGCTGGCTAACGCCTTTGTATTGCACAGCAAGCCTGGTGCAAGCAAAACCATTTACCTGGATTTCGATGGTCATGTTGCTCAGGGCACCGCTTGGTCCGCCTCCACCATTAACGCGCCAGCTTACGATCTGACCGGCAACCCTAGCGTTTTCGACGATACCGAGCGCAGTAATATCATTAGCATGTGGAATCGGGTCGCGGAAGATTACATCGCCTTCGATGTGGACGTGACCACCCAACTGCCGACTAACGATGCCTTATTCCGCACCAGCGCGGCGGATACCAACTACGGGATACGCGTAGTGGTCACCAAAACCGTATTTAACTGCGGTTGCGGCGGTGTTGCCTATGTCGGCGTAGTCAATTTCGTCAACAACGCTTATTACCAACCGGCCTGGGTGTTCCAAGACGGCTTGGCAAACAACGAAAAATACATCGCTGAAGCAGTCTCTCACGAAGCCGGCCATAACCTGGGCCTGCAACACGACGGCCAAAAACCCAGCACCGGCTATTACGCTGGCCACGGTACCGGCGTCACCAGTTGGGCTCCGATTATGGGTGTGGGCTATTACAAAAATCTGACGCAATGGAACCCGGGCAGCTATCCAAACGCCAACAATCAACAGGATGATATTGGGACCCTAGCCAGTTACGGCATTCTGGCTCGAAGCGACGATTACGGTAATACACCAAGTACAGCAAGCTCTCTGAAAAATATCGGTACTGCCACTGCACTGAATATTCAAACTTTCGGCGTCATCGAAACATCAACCGATACTGATATGTTTGTGGTCAGCACTGGTGGCGGGCTTATTAACTTGACAGCCAGTCCTGCAGCAGTAGGTCCAAACCTGGACATTAAGTTGACCTTATACAACGCTAGCGGTACCGTGGTGGCTAGCAACGCGCCAGAAACCACTTTAACAGCAGCCATCAACCAATCCGTACCGGCAGGCACATATTATTTGGCAGTAGAAGGCTCAGGTCGCGCGGCAGTAAGCGGTGATGCGGGCTACTCTGTTTACGGCAGCTTGGGGCAATACCAGATCACCGGTAGCTACGTGCCGGCTGGCACTGTCCTGACAAAACCTCCAGTTGGCGCCATATCCGCCTCAACTTTGTCAGGCCCAGCACCGTTAACGGTTAATTTCTCGGCGAATAACACGGTGGGCAATGGCAATATCACCAGCTATCAATGGTCATTTGGGGATAACACCAGCGCGACCGGGTCGAATCCAGCTCATACTTTTACGACAGTTGGCACCTACACCGTTAAATTGCTGGTTACCAATCAATATCAATTAACCGACACCAAAACGGTACAGGTTACGGTTACCGCACCGCCTCTGCCGACCATGTGGGTATCCACGATAGGCATGTCTATCGTTAAAAGCACCAATGTGCAGGCAAAAATGTCGGTTAAATTGATCGATTCCAACGGCAAGCCAGTAGCAAATGCTACTGTAGTAGGTACATTTAGTGGTTCGGTTGCCGGTACTATTACCAGTAAAACCGACGCTACAGGCACCGTTATCCAAACTGCTACTACAACAAAACTGACTGGTGGTTCCGCTACCTATACGTTGAACAGTGTGACTGCGGCGGGTTATACCTACAATCCGACCAAGAATGTGAAGTCGGTGGTTACGATGACCTGGTAAGAAATTCAACCAACAAAGTGTGGGCGATACCCTCCTTTGTTGGGACCTGAAGCTCAGTTAGCCAGCAACATAAAAAAGCCTGTAGCACATTGCTACAGGCTTTTTTACTTTATGGGGGTAATCTTTATTTGTAATTATTCATCGATCTTTCAGATGTGCCTGTCCCCTTTTTCAAAGGGGGATTGAGGTTAGTTATAAACCGATGCTGAACAGTTACCTCTATTTAAAACGGAAATACCGAAAGATTTAAACCTATCATCGCGATATTAAGCACAAATCCGTAGTTAGCCATGGTTTTTCGGAGTTTCGACTTGAACATCGCCACGGAAGCTAATCCTAAGCCAACCAGATCCATCACGATAAAGGCCACAATTAAAAAGCGTAAGCCATCGCTGTTGGATACACCATCGGTAGCGGCATAGATGGGAAATAAAATAAACAACCAGATCACAAAGTTACAAGCCGCCAGCAATAACGCAGCATTCGAAAACCCGAGCAATCGATATTTCACATGGCGGGGCGGAGTTTCTTGAAATTCATCGATCGGCTGATTCATTGTGGTTATCGCTGGTTAGTGATTCGGCACGGACTCTTGCAGGCACTTTTCTGGTATTTCATACTTGCGGGTCCTGGTAATTTTTATAGGGTCGAACTATCTATTTGCACCAAATAGTGACATGCCGACTCCGTCAATACCAGTTTTTTGGCTTTTTGAAAGCTGCATAAGAGATTTCCTGCCGCGCAGTGTTTCTTGGTGCATCAACAAAGTCCCAGTCCTCCAACGTTCTCCCCGCCCGTCAACCGCCGAGTGCGTTCTCTGTGAGCTTTCAGCCAATCCTCCTCTAACAATTCGTACCACTGATTTATCGCTTTCGATTAGTCCGAAGCTAAGGGTATGATTACCCCAGCAATCAGATGGTAAAGTCATCAGTAAGAATGACGAAACCGGTGCTGTTCATGCCGTTGGTTGCCAACATAATTCCTATCAAAACGCATACAAGAAGGAAGGATATGAACAATCTCTCTGAAGAAGAACGTAAAGAAATTCTGCAAAGCGCCCCAATCGGTACCTGGGCATTAATGCTGATCGTCAGCGGCGGCATGGTGATAGCTTGGCTGCTGATGTATTACGGGGTGTTCTTACCTCGTGGCCATATCGGTTAGGGGGTCCAATGCATATTCATCAACTGGAAAAACAGTGGGCAGCTATTGCCCTAATGATCGCGGGACTATTTGTAGTAGTCATTTTATCTTCCGCATTATTCCATGGCATTCATGCCCCGAGTAATGTTGAAGCCATCGATTCGGCCAAACTGCATCTGTCGGCAGAATTTGCCGAAGATAAGCTCGGGGTTCAAGAGCATCCCGACGGGAGCATCACTGTCCGTATGGTGGCCGGCCGTTACGGGTTTTACCCTAAAGACCTGGTTTTACCCGCAGAAACCAACATTACCTTCCGCTGGGTCAGCCTTGACGTCATTCATGGCGTCCACATTCCTATGACCAATATGAGCACGATGATCGTGCCCGGCTATGTCGCGCAAGTCAAAACCCTGTTACACCATACTGGCGACTATCCGCTGCTGTGCAACGAGTATTGCGGTATGGGCCACGCCCACATGTGGAGCAATATTAAGGTAGTCGGCAAAGCGCAGTGGGAAGCGCTCAACAAACAAGGGGGAGTAAATCATGGATAACGCAGCGGAAAAAAAACTGGCGCTGACCCATTTCTGGGTGGCATTTGGCGCGTTCGCGCTGGCCTGTGTTATGGGCGGCTATCAAGTCATCGAACGTAGCGGCTTTTTCAAAATTCTGGAATCGCGGGAAGTGTATTACGCCTCGGTCAGTACTCACGGTGTGTTGATGGGCTTTGTGCTGACTACCTTCTTTATCATGGGTTTTGGCTATTACGTAGCCACCAGCAGTTTGAAATTGCCGGTTTGGAATAAAACCTTCGCCTGGACCGGCTTCGGTGTGGCATTAACCGGCGTGGTTCTAGCTGCATTGCCGTTGTTAGGTGGCGCGGCCTCGGTGATGTTTACCTTTTACCCGCCCTTGCAAGCGCATCCTTTGTTCTACATAGGGGCAACCTTACTGGTGGTGGGCTCCTGGTTTTGGGCCGTGACGATGATCGTCATGTACATGCAATGGAAAAAAGCAAATCCTGGTAAACCGGTGCCGCTAGCAATGTTTGCGACGACTGCCAACGCTATATTATGGCTGTGGACCAGCGCCGGGGTTGCCGCTGAGGTATTGTTCCAATTGATTCCCTGGGCTTTGGGCTTGATTGACACCATAGACCCCGGTCTGGCCCGGACGCTCTTCGCCTGGACTCTGCACCCCATCGTCTATTTCTGGTTGATCCCTACTTACACCGCCTTTTATACCTTGGTGCCAAAGCAGGCTGGCGGTTATCTGTTCAGCGACATCATGGCGCGCGCCGCCTTTATTTTGCTAGTGGTCTTCAGCCTGCCGATCGGTTTCCATCACTTGTACATGGACCCGGAACAAAATCACGGCTGGAAGATTTTGCATGCCATCGGTACTTTCGTGGTGACCTTACCGACCTTTGTTACCGGCTTTACCGTCATTGCCTCACTGGAAATTGCCGGTCGGTTGCGCGGGGGTAAGGGCCTGTTCGGTTGGATAGCCGCCTTGCCTTGGCACAATCCGATGGTACTGGCGATTATCCTGGGCTTGTTGATGCTGATCTTTGGCGGCTTTGGCGGCTTGGTCAACGCCAGCTACGCGATGAATGCCATGGTGCATAACACCGCCTGGATTTCCGGTCACTTTCACCTGATCTTCGGCGGCACGACCATCATCATGTATTTCGGCATTGCCTATTACTTCTGGCCGGTTTTGACCGGCAAGCCCTTATTTAGCAATTCGCTGGCTACTACTCAATTGTGGACCTGGTTCGTCGGCATGGTCATCATGACTACGCCTTGGCACATCTTGGGCTTATTGGGCCAACCAAGACGCATCGACAGTGTCAATTACAATAATTTATTGACCTTGTCTTGGGAGCCTTATGAAGTAACCATGATATTCGGCGGCCTGATACTGATCTTTTCTGCGGGATTGTTGATGTATAACCTCTATAAAACTCAAACCGGCACTGAAGTATTCAGCGGTGAAGTCGAATATGCCGAACAGTTCGACAGCCCTGACTACTTGCCCGGCTACCTAAACAGCTTCACCTTATGGAACATCGTGATAGGCGTATTCATGCTAATTGCCTTCGGCTATCCGATCCTGCAATTTTTCTTGATGGAAACCTTTGGTTCAGGCAGATGGGGGGTCTGATCATGAAAAAACTCATTTTAAGCGCAGCATTATTGTTGCCAAGCACCGCGTTTGCACAACCGTCTTCGCAAGTCGCCTGGACCGCCGATCAGTTAAATTTCGTGAAAGCCGGCAACCCGCAAAAAGGCGAAGAACTGGCCAAGACTTGCAACGCCTGTCACGGCGAAAAAGGCATCAGTACCTCAGCGGCTTTCCCGTCACTGGCCGGGCAATTGCCGACTTATTTATATAAGCAATTGCAGGACTACGCTAACGGTAGCCGGGATAACGCGATGATGTCGGGTTTGGCTAAAACGCTCAGCAAACAAGACGCTGCCGATTTAGCGGTATGGTTCGGCTCGCAAACGCCAGCGTTCCAATCAAAGACTGACATGGTCTATGAAAAAGCCGAAACTCTGGTTAAAGGCGGCAGTAGCGAACGGGTGTTGCCGCCTTGCGAAGTGTGTCACGGCGGTGACGGCAAGGGCCAAGTGGTCGACATTCCAGCGCTGTCCGGCCAAAATGCGGATTACATCTCGGCCACACTGCATGCATTTAAGGATGGTACACGTCACAACGACATCTACAGCCGGATGCGCATCATCGCGCAAACCTTAACCGACGAAGAAATCAGCGAACTGGGTTATTACTACCAAAACATCAAAAAATAGTAATATGCTTGGCACGGGAGGCAAGGCTTTTGCCTCCCTCTTAAAGCCTTGCTCGAAGCGATAACTTTCCCAACAACCCGGATTGCAACTATGCCTGATCGCAACGAAACACCCGTTAAATATGCCTACAAAGGCGCTAATCTGATCAGTTTCGGCCTCTCGATCAAACTGCTGTTCACCGGTTATCTAACCACAATAGCCGCCGGTTATTTGATGGCATTAATCCAGATTTTGTTTACCCACGGTATGGCCGACGGCAAATTCGGTTTGTCGATGGACGATATTGTTTACAGCTATTATGGCGACCGCTCCGGTTCGGTATTGGAATCCAAACTAAACGGTTCGATGAAATACAACGCGCCTGAACAGGAGCGCTTCAAAATCATTCAATGGGTCAGGGATGGCGGCGACGAAGCGGTTTACAACAAGGAAATTAAACCCATCGTCGAGCAATTTTGCACTGGCTGCCATGGAGCCAATGCCGGTTCGCTGCCCGATTTCACCAAATTCGAAAACTTAAAAAAGCTGACGGAATCGAATGAAGGCGCAACGTTTCAATCGCTGACACGGCTATCGCATATCCATTTGTTCGGCATCAGTTTTATTTTTATGTTTGTCGGCATCATTTTCAGCTTTAGTACTGGGGTACCGTGCAAGTACAAATATCCCGCTATCGTGATGCCCTATTTGTTTCTACTGATAGATATCGCCTCATGGTGGCTGACTAAACTCAATCCACACTTTGCCTTGTTGGTGCTTTTTGCCGGCGCAGGCTTGGGCGTTTCCTTCGCGTTTATGTGGACCGTGTCCATGTATCAAATGTGGATACTAGGCGGCATACTGAAGCAATCGGACCGCCGCAATGCGATATTGCGCGATTAAGTGCTGAGTTGATTGATGGGGCGCCGAAGAATTTCTAAGCGCCCACTTTACGATAACAGGCGGCAAATTTAATCGGTAAGTTGTTCCGCAGTCGCTAGAATTTTCACTAAATCGTCATTCTGGCTATCGAGTATTTCCAGACAAACAGCCTCATCCAAACCCAGCAATTCCGGCACGTCTTCCGGACACACCTGGTTCGATGCGTCGCCTATGCCTAAACGTCCCAACAGACAATCGCTATAAAACGTCAACAGATTCAGTTGGTGGTTTTCGCCGCGATAGTAGGGGTTGTGATGGTGATAGACAATATCGGTAATCATGCGCGGCATCGACCAGACATTCATCAGCCAAGCGCCGATTTCGGCATGATTGAGGCCGAAGGCAAAAGTTTCCAGATTGAAAATAGCCAGACTAGGGTTCGCGTTGATCAAGCCGCTCAAATAACTAAATTCGTCAGGAAAACGATGACCCAGCAATGGGAAACCGATATTGTGCATCAAGCCGGATAAAAACAAGGCTTGCGGCTCCGGCCGTGCGGCGACAGGCATAACGGCGGCCAACTGCGCCATCAAGCGGGTGCTGGCCAAGGCATGGGTCCAGAACATCCGCGTGCCTATCTGCCCTTCCTTGGGCGATTTCAACGGTGCCAGCACCGCCAACCCCAAAGCCAAATCCAATACAAAATCAAACCCCAACACGCGAGTGATCGCATCATGCACGGTCGTGATCTGACCACGATAACCGTACAGAGCTGAACTGGCCCAGCGGGTAATTTGCGCTGTTAATAAAGGGTCGAGTTCGATGATGTCGGCTAATTTACGAGCATCCGCACTTGGATCGGCGATCAGGTTCAATATGCGCAGCGCGCTGCCGGGCAAGGGCGGCAAGGCTTTAATCTGGGCGATAGTCTCGCGCATATCGCGCGGCGGGGTCAAACCGTTGCGTTGCCGGCTACCAATGTTATCAAGCGTCCAGTTTATCAGGTTAGATTCCATCATTGCTCCGCCGCTTAATTCAGATTGAGTCGGTTAAGTTTACGGTACAGCGTTCGTTCACTGATATTCATTTCCGCCGCTATCAACTTGCGATTCCCCTGATACTTGCTGATCAAACTATTGATAAACTCCGCCTCGAATTGCGCCATGCTGTTAATCGGTAGGGGATGCGCATCGCCACTTGCCTCGCTGGCGGCGGCCGACTCAACGCCCCCTTGGCGCTGCATGAAATGAATGTCGGCTTCTTGAATACTCTTGTCCTTACACAAGCCGGCCGCCAATTGCAGACAGTTTCTCAGCTCACGGATATTGCCGGGCCAGGCATATTGGATAAGCTTGATTAAAGCCGATTGCGTAATCGCATAGCCGCCATCGGCGTCCGTGTTTAACTGCGCTAAAAAATGATCGATCAATAAGGGCAAATCCTGTCTACGCTGCCGCAGTGGCGGCACTTCGACCGGAAACACCGACAAGCGGTAGAACAAATCTTCGCGAAACCGGCCGGCTTTGACCATGTCGGCTAAATTTCTATGTGTAGCGCAGACCACTCTGACATTGGCTTTTTGCATCGCCGTGCCGCCTACTCGCCGAAATTGACCACTTTCCAATGCTCGCAATAACTTGGGTTGTTGCGATAGCGGCAGATCGCCAATTTCATCGAAGAACAAGGTGCCATTATTGGCTAATTCGAACAAGCCTTTTTTTGCAGATGTCGCGCCGGTAAAAGCGCCCTTTTCATGCCCAAACAATTCGCTCTCAAATAACTCTTCGCCAAGAATCGTACAATCGACAATCACAAAATCGCCATCCGCCTGCCTGGAATGGCTATGCACAAATTCGGCGGCCAATTCTTTACCGGTGCCTGTTTCACCAAGCAATAATACCGGTGCTTGCGTATCGGCCGCCTGTTGCAACCGGGTTTTATATTGTGCAAACGCCGCTGACTTCCCGATCATGGCCGGTGCCTCGTCGCCTTTAGCCGCGGACCTTTTTAATACGGTTAACGTTTCGCCCAAATATAAAGTTGCGTCGGCATCCAGCAACGGAAAACCGCGCGCACTGAATGAGCGCTGGGAACTGGTATCGCTGGTGTCGGCAAAGATACCGGCGTAGGCTTCCAGAGTCTGAAACAAGCGCTGATGGCGGCAATTGCGGTTTTCGACGCAGCACGGTTGACCGACCAGATTCTGTCGCATGACGCCAAAACTATGTTCCCAAGCGCGATTCACTGCCACGATGCGTAAATCGGCGCCGATTATGATCAGCGGCAGATCATGAGTTTCCAGCAACGATTCCAGCGTAAAAGCACTTTGCGGCATAATTTGCGGCATAAATTCCTATCAATGTTTTCGGTGTTGTCAGCGTATTAAGGGCCATTTTAACCAAAAACGGCCCAAACCAAGGCCTAAAGCCCTTGGCATCGATGTTGTAATACCGCTAAGGATAACTCATTCATCATCAGGGAACATCTATGAAAGTTGGCCACCTGCCGATAAGAATGCGCCTATGTTTTAACCCTAGGGCAAGAGAGGCAGCATAACTATAGACGGAGATGTGTCCACTTGGAGGGGTACATCAAAACCGCGATGGCGAGAATGAGCGTCTCATTCATCCGGCAATGATCAAGTCTCACAGTATTCGGACCGCGGCTACATACCGCAATCCGTTAAAGAAAAGGGGGTGTTCAAGAATTTCAAGAAAATACAAAAGACGATGGGCAACAACGATATTACAACCATTGACCCAATACTGAAGTGCCGGGGCTTACTACCCGAACAGGGCCGGCAACCGGCCCCGCAAAGTTTTTTTGAATGGCGCGCTTTTTTACATCTGCGATTGCAGATAGTTTTGAATACCGATTTTTTCGATCAGCTCCATCTGGGTTTCCAACCAATCGACATGCTCTTCTTCGTTTTCCAGAATATGCTCGAACAACTCTCTGGTGACGTAGTCGTTGATGCTTTCACAATAAGCAATCGCATCTCTTAATAACGGCAAGGCCAGGTGCTCCAACTTAAGGTCGCATTCCAGCATTTCCTTGGGATTTTCGCCTATCATCAAACGGCCCAGGCTTTGCAGATTAGGCAAGCCTTCCAGAAACAAAATCCTCTCGATCAATTGATCGGCGTGTTTCATCTCGTCGATCGATTCGTGATATTCCTTTTCATTCAGCTTTTGAAAGCCCCAATTTTTGAACATCCGGGCGTGCAAAAAATATTGATTGATGGCCGTTAATTCGTTTTCTAGTGCTTTATTTAAAAATTCGATAACTTTTTTATCGCCTTGCATGTCAAATCTCCCCGGTTTTAGTGATTAGTTGTGCATCATTGGCAGCCTGCAATAGCCGACATGCATTTTTTCTATCCAAAATTTGCGCAATGTCCTTGTTACATTTACCGCAATCGCCACCGACACCGAAACACTTAACCAGCTGTTTCCGCGAGCATAAACCGCTGTCTATAGCGGCATCAAGTTGGCTATCGGTTACGGCTTTGCAGACACAAACGTACATAGGCTAAGCCACCCGCCTCCGCTGGACTTGCGCGGGATCTGCGGTGATTTTACGATAAATCTCCACGCGATCACCTTCCTTGACCGGCGCATCCAATTTTGCCAGTTTACCGAAAATCCCGACCTTTTGGCTTTCCAGATCGATCTCCGGATACTGCGTCAACACGCCGGACAATTCTATCGCTTCGGCGATGGTACTACCCTCCGGCACTTCCAGCCGCAACCAGATTTGCCTGTCGGCCTGCGCATAACATACACCCACATTCATAGTTTACGCTCCTTCTTCCAAGACAATCGCATCAGTAATGATAGGTTCGGTAATTTTGGCTGCCGCTTTCCGGTCCAACAGCCGCTTCAGCGCCACCATGAAACCCAGCATGATGAAACCACCCGGCGGCAAAGCCATCAGCAAAAAGCCTTTGTATTCCGGAATCAAAGTGGTTTCCAAAAACCGGAAACTTTCGCCCAACAACACAGACGCATTGGCGAACAAGGTGCCAGCCGAACTAATCTCCCGCATCGCTCCCAGCACCACCATCGCAGCGGTAAACCCCACACCCATCATCAAGCCGTCCCACATCGACGGCATCACCGGTTGTTTGGAGGCAAAAGCCTCGGCCCTGCCGAGAATGACGCAGTTGGTAACAATCAACGGGATAAACAAGCCGAGCACCTTATGCAATTCGTGCATCCAGGCGTTCAGAAAAATATCCACCAAGGTCACCAATGCGGCAATCAGCAACACGAAAATCGGGATACGGATTTCCGAGGGAATCAGGTGCCGGCTCGCCGATACCGCGGCATTGGATGCCACCATCACCACCATGGTCGCTAGACCCATGCCCAAGCCGTTGGTCGCCGTCCCGGTTACCGCCAGCAACGGGCACAAGGCCAGATTCTGTGTCAGCACTACATTGTTATCCCACAGGCCGTCGCGGGCGATTTTTCTATATTGTTCTGAAAACAGAATCGAAAGATTCATAGCAAGGCCTCCTTGCAGAGATGTTCGTAAGTTTGACTTTGTGTCGCTATCGCGACGAATATTTGAAGTCGGTTCTCGCACCGACGAGCGAGATACTTTTCTTTGCTTGTCCAAAGAAAAGTATCCAAAAGAAAAGACACCCGGATGCCGCTTATTCCCTGCGCTCCGAAGCTTTTGAACGTGGTTGCCGAAAGGGGCTTCCTGCCCCTTCAGCAACGTGCGGCATCCATGCCGCCCCCCCTACGGGCTGATCCGTTCAAAAGCTCCGGTGCTCGGCGCGGCATACGGGAAAAAACCTTCTCCACCGAAAATAATTGCCATACATTGAATAAGCGTTATTTCTCAGCCAACAACTCCGCCTGATGCACCTTATAAAACTCCAATCCCCGCTTAATGGCCTGTACGACTTTGCGTGGTGTAATCGTCGCTCCGCTAAACTGATCGAACACGCCGCCGTCTTTTTTTACCGCCCACTGTTCGACAGTCAGGTTATTTAAGGATTTGCCGTTGAAGGACAGTACCCATTTGGACTTGGTCACTTCAATCTTATCGCCCAATCCCGGTGTTTCGACATGAGCGATAACCCGCACTCCTAGGATTTCACCTTTGCTGTCGATACCCATCACCAAACTGATCGGCCCGGCATAACCGTCAGGTGCGACGAATTTAAAACAGACCGCGTTAACCAAACCAGACTTTTTAGCCAGATAGACCTCAGTTTGCTCAGCGCCCAGATTGGCATCGGCAGAAGGCAGCAGCACGCTGTCATTCAGCAAATTGTTATCGTAAAGTTCTGCCGGAACCACTTGTTCCAAGTTGGCCTGTAGATCTTCCTGCAAGCGCAGCTCTATCACGCCGCGCGTCGCCAGATCGGCAACACCCAATAAAATCGCCGCCAGCAATGCAAATCCCCCCAACACGCCGGCCTGATACTGTAATAGCGGCCGCAGTTGTTCCAAATTTCCTGGCTCCAGCCACACGGCCAGTTTTTGCCTAAAGTTACTCAAGGTACGCAAGGCATACTCGACGTATTGGTTCGCTTTAGGAGGTGATTTAACGGGTTCGGAATTCATAGCCGGTCTCAGGAATTGGAAATATCGAGCGGCTTGCCGTTACGGTAGCGGCCATAAATTCTCGGACGAATGTAATGATCGATGAGAGGAGTGACTGCGTTCATCAATAAAATCGCAAAACCGGTGCCTTCCGGATAACCGCCCCAAGAACGGATCACGAAAATCAATAAACCGCAGCCGGCGCCGAAAATCACTTGGCCTAAAGGTGTGTTAGGCGAAGTGACGTAGTCCGTCGCGATAAAAAACGCCACCAGCATTACCGCACCGGAATTCAGATGTACCCACGGCCCCATATAGTGCTGACTATCCCAGGTATGAAAAACCGTCGACAGCAGGAAAATACTGAATAGCAGCGAGACGGGAATGTGCCATTTGATGACACCCTGCCGCATCAACCAGATACCGCCGGCCAACAACAATAACGAAGAGGTTTCCCCCAGACTACCGCGCTCCCAACCAAGAAACGCTAAAAATCCAGAATACTCGATCAAACTGCCGGGCAACAGCCGGTTTTGCGAAAACTCGGTCTTGACCCAGCCCAACGTCGTGGCGCCGGTCACCGCATCGGGATTTTCCAAACCGCCAAAGGTTATTGCCAAGCTATCGATCACGCCGGGCCCGGTGAACAGAGGCGATACGTTGGCCCAGGTAGTCATCTCGATAGGAAAGGAAATCAGCAAAGCCACCCTGGCCAGCATGGCCGGATTGAACAGGTTTTGCCCCAAGCCGCCGTAGACGTGCTTGCCCAATACAATCGCCAACGCCGAACCGACTACGCCTATCCACCAAGGCGCCCAAGGCGGCAAGGTCATTGCCACCAGCAAACCGGTGACTATCGCCGAGCCGTCGCGCAGATAAGGCATCGCCGCCACGCCTTTCATCTTCAAACACAAACCTTCAAAAGCCATCGCCGACAATACAGTTACCGCCAGCAAATACAGCGCTGGCCAGCCGAACAACAACACACCGCAGGCCGTGGCCGGCGCCAGGGCAATAATGACCAAGCGCATGATTTGATCGACGCGGCGGGTAGCCGCAACGTGAGGCCCGCTAATCGGTTTATTACTCATACGGTTTCCTCTGCTGGCGCTGCTTGCGCCTGTTGTGCGGCAGCCAGACGGGCGGCTCTGGCTTCCTGAGCGCGCAGGGCTTCCGCTTCAGCTTCCAACCTAGCCCGTTCCATCCGATTATTTCTATCCTCGACTAAACGCTTGGTTTGTTCAGCCTTGTGCTCGGCTTGTTGCCGCTTCACTAACTCGCCGGAAGCGAATTTAAAGTAATGCACCAAGGGTATATTCGACGGGCAGACATAAGAACAACTGCCGCAACTGATGCAGTCTTTTAGGCCCAAATCAACCGCCGAGTCTAATTGATTGGCTTTGATGCGGCTGGCCATCTCCAAGGGCAACAAGCCTACCGGACAAGCAGTCACGCAACTGGAGCAACGAATACAGGGCTGTACCGGCGGTTCGTCAATATCGGCAGCGGACAAGGCCAAAATGCCATTGCAGGCTTTGACGACCGGCACTTCGGCCAGCGGCAGCGCGTCGCCCATCATCGGTCCGCCCATCACCAAGCGGGCCATTTTCGATTTTTCCAAACCGCAAAATGCCAGCACTTCCGACATCAAGGTGCCGATCGGCACTTCCACATTTCTGGGTTTGGCGACGGCGGCGCCGGATACGGTGACTACTCGGCTAATCAAAGGCTGACCCAGACATATCGCTTGATAGACAGCAAAGGCGGTGGCGACGTTATGCACCACCACGCCGATGTCGGTAGCCCGGCCATCGGCAGGAATTTCCTGGCCGGTTAAGTAGCGCAACATTTGCCGATCCCAGCCCATCGGGTAGCGAGTCGGCACTTGTGCCACGACGATATTGGCAAAATCCCGGCTGGCCAGCTGCATGGCCGCAAAAGCCTCGGGCTTATTATCTTCGATACCTACCAAGGCCTTGGGAGCATCCATACCGCGTAACATTAACCTGATACCGGCAACGATTTGTTCGGCGCGCTCCTGCATCAAGCGGTCATCGCAAGTCAGATAAGGCTCGCATTCGCCGGCGTTGATCAAAAGGGTGTGAATCTTGTTTTTGCGGCCCAAACTTAGTTTGACCGCCGACGGGAATACCGCACCTCCCAAACCCACCACACCGGCGGCGCCGACGCGTTGACAAATTTCTTCCGGCTCTAGTTGAAACGGATCTTCCGGCACCACTAATTCGGCCCATTGTTCTTTCCCGTCGCTTTCAATCACTACGGTACGAATCGGCAAGGCGGACGGATGCGGGGCCGGAAAATCCTTCACATCGGCGATAACGCCCGATGTTGGTGCATGAACAGGCGCCGAAATGGTGCCTTGGCTATATGCCAGCAATTGTCCCTTCAAAACTTTTTCGCCGACTTTAACTACGGGCTCGGCAGGCTTGCCGACATGCTGTTGCACCGGAATGTACAACTTCTTAGGCAATGGAAAATCGGTAACAATGCTGAGCGGAGAGGTTTCGGCTTTGTGCTCTTCAGCGTGGATGCCGCCGCGCAAGCGGGGATTCTCGAACAAGGCGAACATAGGTGTCTCCGTCTCAGGCGGCCAGCGGTTTCGGCCAGCGCCAGTTGCGCAAGGTCACTTCAACAGGGTGCATTTGCAGACATTCGGTAGGGCATACTTCCACGCATTTTTTGCAACCGATGCAGGCATCCGCTACTACGGCGTGGATCTGTTTTGGTGCGCCGACGATGGCGTCGGTAGGACAAACCTTGAAGCAGCGGGTACAGCCGGTGCAGGTTTCTTCGCTAACCCTAGCCACCATTGCTTCTTGATCTTGCGTTTGGCTTAAATCGACATCGACGCCTAGTAATTTGGCGAGCTGTTCGACGAGAGATGTGCCGCCTGGCGGACACAATGTCACCGGTGCAGCGCCCGATACCAGAGCTTCCGCAGCTGGTCGGCAGCCGGGAAAGCCGCACTGCCCGCATTGCGAACCGGGCATTAAGGCCTCGATGGTTTCTATTAAAGGGTCCGATTCCACCTTTAGATATTTGGCGGCAATCCCCAAAGCCACGCCCAGCAACAATCCTAGCGATGTCAAAATAACAATGGCAGATAAAACGTACATGATGTGCCTCTTATTTGCTGTAAAGCCCCGCGAATCCCATAAACGCCAGCGACAGTATGCCGGCGGTGATAAATGCGATGGGGGTGCCGGAAAAAAGCGCCGGCACTGCCATGAGCGCTAAGCGTTCACGTAGACCGGCGAAGAGCACCATCACCAGGGTAAAACCCATTGCCGAACCAAAGCCGAACAGCAGGCTTTGCACGAAATTGTATTTCTCTTGGATGTTAAGCAGGGCCACACCCAAAACCGCGCAATTAGTCGTAATCAGCGGTAAAAAAATCCCTAAAACCTGGTACATGACCGGACTGGTTTTGTGTATCACCATCTCGGTAAACTGCACGACTGCGGCGATCACCAGAATAAAACCCAGCACTCGCAAAAAACCGATATCGAACGGTATCAATAAGCGATGTTCCAACACCCAACTGGCCGCAGAAGCCAGGGTCAAGACAAACGTGGTCGCCAAACCCATGCCCAATGCGGTATCCAGCTTGTTGGAAACCCCCATGAACGGGCATAAACCTAAAAACTTGACCAACACGACATTGTTGACCAAGGCCGTACCCAATATCAGTAGTAAGTATTCGCTCATCGTTTTAGACCCGGTGTTTTGTAACAAGACAGCATCATTTATGCCAATGCTGCGAAAAGCCCACAACTCCCCGATTTAGTGCAAAGCCAGGAGATTTAGCGCCAACATCTCTGTCCTAAAAAACACAGAGCTGAAACAAGTCCGCTAAAATTTGTCGTAAACCATACAAATAGCCTGGATTTTCCAACAGCAGCTAAGCCGAAACGCATTTGGCTCTCAAATTGCATGTAGTTTTCCAACTTAAGCCTAGAAAAAACACGCGAGAACCATTTGCCATGACCAAATCCACCCCTGACTACCTGCAAGGCCAGATTGAGATTGATACGGCCGATATGCTATCGCCTGCCCTAAATGCTCTCGGGCAATCGCTCAAAGGCGGTAAAGCCTCTAAAACCCTGCCGTTTTCCTTATTTGTTAAGGCTGTGGAGCAGGCACCGGTCGCCATTTCAATTACCGATAAAAAAGCCAACATCCTTTATATCAACCAAGCCTTCACCGATGTAACTGGCTACAACGCCGCTGAAATTCTTGGTAAGAACGAATCCGAACTATCCGACAAGTCCACTCCCAGGCAAATCTATTACGATTTATGGCACACCATTTCCCGTAAACAGGTTTGGCACGGTCAACTGATCAATCGGCAAAAAATGGGCCAACGCTATTTAGCTGATCTGATCATCGCGCCCATGTTCGACGACCGCGGCGCCATTAGCCACTACATCGGTATGCACCGTGATGTCACCCAAGCGCATTACGCGGAGCAGCAGGTCAGCAACCAAAAACAGTTGATCGAATCGGTGTTGAACGCCTCGCCGGTAGCAATGGTGGTCCTGGATAGCGACAAACGCGTCGTCCTCGACAATCAGATGTACAAAATGTTGATCAGCGAACTCGATAAGAAAGAACCCGCCTTGTTTTTCCTAGAGGCTCTGGAACAAGACATGGGCGATTTATGGGGTGAAAACATCGACAGACAACTAGGTTTCGCCAATCGCGAAGTGCGGATTGAAAGTTCCGGGCTCAAGGGTACGCGCTGGTTTTCCTGTTCCGGTAACTGGTTTATCGAAAACGACGTCTGCGCCGACACCTTCTTCGCCAGACAATCCAAGGACTATTTATTGTTGACCATTAACGACATCAGTCCCTTGCGCCGCCAGCAGGAAAAGCTGCAAATCCAAACTCTGCGCACCATGCTGGCCGAAGAGGAGCATATCCGCAGTATCCGCGAAACCTTGCTGGGGGCAATGCACCAGATTCGCCAGCCCTTAAACCAGATCAACGCGGCGATTCAAATCATGACCCAACGCAATGATGCCCACAACAGTCCGATCCGCGACCTGCTGGGCCAAGTGCAAAAAATGGGGGAAGAAACGCTCACCACCTTGCAGCGTTGCGTGCCGGAAATTCCGGAATCAGCGGTGGTACCGGTGAATTTGAATCAGCTGTTGCACGAAGTCATGCTGCTCTATAGCACCAAATTTCTGGCAAACGGCATCGTGGTGGATTGGTTGCCAAACCCGGTATTGCCGAATATTCTCGGCGCCGAGAACAAGTTACGCATGTTATTCAAGCAATTGATCGACAACGCGGTCAATGCGATGAACCGGGCCAGCAGCCAGGAACGCATCATCAAAATCAGTACGACTATCGAGCATGATTGGGTGTGCGTCTCGGTAGCCGATTCCGGCCCCGGCATACCCGCCAATCAACGGAGTAAGGTGTTCGAACCGTTTTTTACGACAAATCAAAGCACCGCCGGCGTCCAGGCCGGCATGGGACTGGTCATGAGTAAGGAAATCGTCAATCAGCATAACGGCATGATAGAAATCGACCCGCAGTATAAAAATGGTTGTAGTTTTAAAATCCGCTTTCCCTGTCAAAAAAACCTAGCCATGGTGAACATCCATGAGTGATCGTTTATTACTGGTTGAATCCGAGCTGGATACCCTGTTTCTCGTCAGTCAATTGCTGAATAGCACGCATGACTTACGCACCAAACTAAAGGGTATTCTGGAGATTTTGCACAAGCGTAACGGTCTGCATTTCGGCATGATCACCCTACGCGATGTCGATGACGATAGCATGAGCATTTGCGAGATCTACGGCGACGGCATAGACCGCTCGGTGCGTTACCAGCCGGGCGAAGGGCTGGTGGGTGCAATCCTCGACGAAGGCAGTACTATCGTCGTGGAACGCATTGCCGACGAACCGCGTTTTTTAAGCCGCTTAGGCGTCTATAATCCGGATTTACCGTTTATCGGTTCACCATTAGCCATCGAGCAAGGCGAAGTGGTCGGCATTTTGGCCGCGCAGCCTTGTACCTCGACATTTTTGGGCGAACGCGCCCGCTTCATGGAAATGGTCGCCAATCTGATCGCCCAAAGCGTGAACATGTTGCGAGTGATGGAGCGCAAGCAAAACGAACTGGCCAGCGAACGCGACTACTTAAAACAAACCCTGGTCAAAAATTACCGCTTCGAAAACATCATCGGTCATTCCGAGCCGATGCTGAAAGTGTTCGACATCATCCGCCAGGTGGCCAAATGGCATACCACGGTGTTGATTCGCGGCGAATCCGGCACCGGTAAGGAAGTAGTCGCCAGCTCAATACACTTTAATTCGGCCTGCGCCAACGGCCCGTTTCTTAAGTTGAACTGCGCAGCGCTGCCCGACACCTTGCTGGAATCCGAGTTATTCGGCCATGAAAAAGGCGCTTTCAGCGGCGCAATCGGCCAGCGCAAGGGCCGCTTTGAACTAGCGGACAACGGCACGCTGTTTCTCGACGAAATTGGCGAGATTTCCGCATCTTTTCAGGCCAAGTTACTGCGCGTACTGCAAGAAGGCGAGTTCGAGCGGGTCGGCGGCGTCAGAACTTTGAAAGTAAACGTCCGCATCATTGCCGCTACCAACCGCAATCTGGAGCAGGAAGTAGCGGAAGGCAATTTTCGGGAAGATTTGTATTACCGCTTGAACGTGATGCCCATTAACATGCCGCCGCTCCGTGAGCGTATCGAAGACATTCCGGAACTGGCCAGTTTTCTCTTAAACCGGATTTCCCGCCAACAAGGCGGCCGGCCTCTGGAAATTAAGGAAAGTGCGATCCGGATTCTGATGAAACACGATTGGCCGGGCAACGTCCGCGAATTAGAAAATCGGCTGGAGCGGGCGGCGATTATGAGCCAGGAAGGGATTATCGACCGCGACGTGATCGCCAGCACCGGCCTGGAAAACGAGATCGGTATCAGCCGCACCCCGCAATCGATCAAACACATCGATCTGCACGACGAGAACATGGACGAACGGGAGCGAGTGATCGCTGCGCTGGAGCAAAGCGGCTGGGTGCAAGCCAAGGCTGCCAGACTGCTGGATATGACGCCTAGGCAGATTGCTTATCGGATTCAGACTTTGAATATCAACGTGAAGCAGATTTAGCTACGCCGTGCGGGCAATTGAAATTGCCCCTTACGCAAAAAAGGAGGCCGCATAAAACTTAAAAACCTCCTTCTCCCTCTGGGAGAAGGTTGGGATGAGGGAATTAAAATAAATTATTTACATCCCTCACTCTATTCCTCTCACGGAGGCACAAGGGATTTTAGAGGTTTTCTTAAAGCTTTTCGCTGACTATCCGGTAAATCTGCTCGGCGGCCAGTTCGCCTGCTTGCAAAAGCGTATCCAGTTCGGCGAGCCGTTCTTCGGCGAACGCCCTGTCTTTCAAACTGGCGGCGTTAATTTGCACGTTCAGCGCCGCGCTTTTTAAGCCAGCGTAGCCCGCCATCACCGCGACGCCGGCATCGCTGATCACCCCCAGATTGCCGTGTTCCGCAGCCACCCGACTCAATTCAATGGCCTTGGCACAGGCTTTCGCGCATTCCAAAGGTACGATAGTAGCCTCTTTCAACACGGCCTGGATTTGCTGGGTGCGCAAAGCCTTTTCTTCATCGGTGCTTTTAGACAGCCCATAACACGCCATCAGTTTGTCGAACACATCGACATCGGCTTTGATCATGCCAATCAAGATCGCGCGTAAAGCTTCGGCTTCGGTCAATAGGGCCTGCATTTTCGCTTCCACCTCAGCGTATTTGGGTTTGCCGATGGTCAGGTTACAGACCATGCTGGTTAAAGCGGCCGCTTGCGCGCCCATCACCGCCGCCGCACTACCACCACCGGGGGTAGCTTGCTTGCTGGCCAATTCGTCCAGAAATGTTTCTACCGATTTATCTTTGATTTCGCTCATTGCCAATCCCTTAGTTTTCTCGGCGCCAAATGGTGTTACCGCCCGCCACATCCTCCAAAACAATGCCCTGCGCCTTTAGTTGGTCGCGAATTTGGTCGGCTTGCGCCCAGTCTTTACTGGCTTTGGCTGCTTTTCTGGCGCCGATTAGCTGTTCAATTTCGGTTTCGCTCAGGCCATCGGCCGCTGCGCCGCCTTGCAGAAAACTGTCGGGGCTTTCTTGCAACAAGCCCAAAATGGCCGCTAACTGCTTCAAAGTAGCGGCCAGCACAGTTTTATCTTCGGCTTTGTTCAATTCGCGTGCCAGATCAAACAGCACCGCCAAGGCCACCGGTGTGTTGAAATCGTCATCCATCGCCTGTTCGAACCGAAAACGGTAGTCGGCATCGATGGCTGCATCAATAATCTGGACACCTCTCAAAGCGGTATAAAGCCGCGTCAATGCCACGCCAGCATCGTCGAGCTGTTCATCGGAATAATTCAACGGGCTGCGGTAATGGCTGGAGAGGATGAAGAAGCGGATCACTTCCGGGCGGTATTGTTTTAACACCTCGCGCACGGTGAAAAAATTACCCAGGGATTTGGACATTTTTTCTTCATTGACCCGCACGAAACCGTTATGCATCCAGTAATTGACGAAAGGCTCGCCGGTGGCGCCTTCCGACTGGGCGATCTCGTTTTCATGATGCGGGAATTGCAAATCCATGCCGCCACCGTGAATATCGAAATGGTTGCCCAGGCAGCAGGTAGACATCGCCGAGCATTCGATATGCCAACCCGGCCTGCCCTGCCCCCACGGCGAATCCCAGTAAGGCTCACCCGGCTTGGCCATCTTCCACAGCACAAAATCCAACGGGTCGTGTTTGGCGGTATCGACATTCACGCGCTCGCCGGCCTGCAAATCCTCGATATTTTTACCGGACAATTTGCCATAGCCGTCAAAGCGGTTTACCGCGTAAAACACATCGCCATTGCTACCGACATAGGCAAAATCACGCTCTATTAATGTCGAAATCATCTTCACGATGTCGGCGATGGATTGCGTGGCTTTGGGTTCGATATCCGGCGGCAACACCGACAAAGCCCGCTCATCTTCGTGCATCGCTTCGATAAAGCGTTCGGTCAATGCGGTAAACGCCTCGCCATTCTCGTTGGCTCGCTGGATAATTTTGTCGTCGATGTCAGTAATATTTCTGACATAGGTAAGCTGATAACCGGCATGCCGCAAATAACGGGCGACCGTATCGAACACCACCATGACCCGCGCATGGCCGATATGGCAATAGTCGTAAACCGTCATGCCGCAAACATACATGCCGACTTTGCCGGGCTGCTTGGGAATAAATTCTTGTTTACTTCGGGTTAGCGTGTTGTAGATTTTCAGCATGTCGATGGTAGATGGATGCAGCGAAACATCTGGCAATCTATCAAGATTTCGGCTTCTCTTTCAAGATAAAAACACATAGAATTCGCCGCTTACAGCGAATTTACGGAGCTTTTAATGCGCGCTATCCTGGTTTACCTGATGCTGTTTTTATTCTCAACCCTTTCATTTGCAACAGAAAATAAAATGTCCAACACACATAGCAAAGTTAAATTATCCACTTCACTGGGCGACGTCGTCATTCAACTCGAAGACGAAAAAGCGCCGGTTTCCGCCGCCAACTTTCTGGCCTATGTAAAGCAGGGCTTTTATTCTGGCACCATTTTCCACCGGGTAATCCCAGGCTTTATGGCCCAAGGCGGCGGTTTTGACAGCTCTTTTAAGCAAAAAGAAACCAATGCGCCCATCAAAAACGAAGCCGACAACGGCCTGAAAAACAAACGTGGCACTTTGGCGATGGCTCGCACCAACGACCCGCATTCGGCTACCGCGCAATTTTTTATCAATTACAAAGATAACTCGTTTCTGGACCACACCAGCCCAAGTCCGAGCGGCTGGGGTTACGCAGTATTCGGTGAAGTTGTCGAAGGCATGGATGTAGTCGACGCCATGGCCAAACAAGCCACCGGCAATCGCGGTCCGCATCAGGATGTACCGAAAACCGACATCGTTATCGATAAAGCTGAAGTTATTGAATGACAATTAGCGGTTTCGGCCTGCAAGTGGGCGGAAACCGCTGTTACTAAACGTGAAACAAGACGTACTATTCATATCCGACCTGCATCTGGCTTTGGAAAAACCGGAGATCACCCGGCGTTTCTTAAGCTTTTTGCAGCAGCGCGCCGTCGCAGCAAAATCGCTTTATATTCTTGGCGATTTATTCGATGCTTGGATCGGCGACGACGACAATACTCAGCCTATCCCGACCATCAAAAAAGCGCTCAGACAACTTGCCGACTCCGGCACCGAAGTTTTTCTGCTGCAAGGCAACCGCGATTTCCTGCTGGGCCAAAAGTTTTGCCAGGAAACCGGCATCCGTTTGCTGGACGAATATGCGCCGATTGAGCTGAACGACCAGCGGATTTTGCTGACCCACGGCGATTTACTGTGTAGCGACGACCTGGCGTATCAGACCTTTCGCATTAAATCACACAGCCCGGAATGGCAACAAAATGTGCTGTCCAAACCCTTATGGCTGCGGCTGATAGCGGCACGTTGGTATAGGTTCCGCAGTTTTTATCACAAACGCGGCAAAACGCTGGACATTATGGATGTCAATCAAGAGTCGGTGCTGGAATCGCTGCGTAAATATGCCTGTTATACATTGATTCATGGTCACACACACCGGCCGAAACTACACGAATTTATGCTTGACGGTTTGCCGGCCAAACGTTACGTGCTGGCGGATTGGAAACCGGATGGAGCGGAGATTTTGTGCTGGAAGAACAACGACTTTCAAACAGAATCGGTCTGATCTAAGCACAAAAAAACCGGTAGCGATTTAACAGATTCCAGCGACCTGCGTTTTTTAATCTCAAACCCGCTGATACGTCACTGCCAGACACTACCGGGAATTGACTTACTATCTCCAAAAAGTAGGACTCAATAGAAACCAACTAGTTCACTCGGTATATGATTTTACTTGGTCAATGCCCACTCGCGTTGTTCCAGGCAGAAATTAAGCGCTATGTATTATGCCGGTACCTGTCTGTCAAAGTGTAAACAACTGTTAATTCACGACGACGCCCGCATTCATGCTAAGTTAGACTAAACTTTCCAAGCTGTGCCAATTAAGGCCCCATAACTCCTCTAGCCATGAAAAACCAAACACTGTATCTCTTGGCGCTATATATCGGACTATCCGCCATCGCACCCAGCCATGCCGATGAAATTAACCTCCCCGACATTCTTACCCGAGTCAAACCCGGAATAGTAGCTATAGGTACTTATATGCCAACACGAAACCCGCGTGCGGTTTTCCTGGGCACCGGCTTCGCCGTTGCCGACGGCAGAAAAGTGGTTACCAACGCTCACGTAACGGCAAAAAAACTAGACGAAGAGCACCTCGAGCGTTATGCGGTTTTTTATCGCCACGAGCAAAAAGAACAAATGCAAATTGCCGAACTGACCGTGACCGACGAAGATCACGATCTGGCACTGTTAAAGGTAGACGGTGGAGTATTACCCGCGCTGGAAATCGGTGACTCCCTGAGAGTGCGGGAGGGCGAGCAATATGCATTCACCGGTTATCCTATAGGTATGGTGCTGGGTTTGTATCCCGTCACCCACCGAAGCATTATTGCGGCTATCTCGCCGAATGCCATACCGGCAATTGCCACGCGACAGTTAAATGTCAATATGCTGAAGCGGCTACAGACACCTTTCAATGTGTTCCAATTAGACGCCACTGCCTACCCCGGCAACAGCGGCAGCCCCTTATACGACATCAATTCCGGAAAAGTTATTGGTATCATTAACAAAGTCTTTGTACAGGGGAGCAAAGAAAATGCCATATCCAATCCCAGCGGCATCACCTATGCTATTCCCGCTGAACATATCAAGACGCTTCTAAACCAGAATGCCGTCAAATAGTTATTATTCAGGAGTTACACGGTAGCCGCATATGATAAGAATTTTTCGACATTACATTTCCACTGCCTATCTGTGGTTGCTCATGGCGGAATCGTTAGTGTTTTATTTAGCCATGTATTGCGGCGCGGGCCTAAGATTTTTATACACAGCGTCCTGGTACTCCCAACCAGAGCTTGCCGCCTCAGCAACGGTTTATTCCATCGTATTCATCGCTAGCTGCTCCGGCCTAGGCTTATATCGGAAAACACTGGATAAAGAAGAATACAACATTCTACAGCGTATCAGTTTCAGCTTCGCCGTTGCAGTATTCATACTGGCTTTCATTTATTACATCATTCCGGATTTGATGCTGGCGCGCAGCGTCTTGATTTCCGCAATTATTTTTTCTTTTGTGGGCTTGCTGTTAACACGTTATTTATTTTATCGCTTCGTCAATCTGGATAATTTAAAACGCAGAGTGTTAGTGGTGGGTTGTGGCCAAAGAGCCGGAGAACTCAGCGTCGTTAATTCCAGCTATATTTATAGAGGATTTGAAATAGTCGGTTACATCACGCTGGAGGACGAACCAATAAGCGTGCCCCATGCGATTGCGCTCAATGAAAAAATCAGGCTAACCGATATTGTCGAAGCCGCTAACGTCGATGAAATAGTTATCGCTGTGGATGATCGTAGAAAAAAGCTGCCCGTTGAAGAACTGTTGGATATAAAAATGTCCGGCGTACAAATCATGGACTTGCAAACCTTCTACGAGAGAGAGCAACGATTGGTTTTTCTAGAGGCGCTGAGCCCTAGCTGGCTGATGTTTTCCGATGGTTTTGTGAGCGGCGGACTGCGTCCTATCGTCAAGCGCAGCTTCGATATTCTAGCCAGCCTGTTGCTACTCTCCGTAAGCTGGTGGCTAATGATCCTCACTATGCTGGCAATCTATATCGAAAGCGGCTTTGGAGCACCGGTTTTCTACCGGCAAAAACGTGTCGGCTATCGAGATATACCGTTCGATGTTATTAAGTTTCGCAGTATGCGTATCGACGCCGAAAAAAATGGCGCGCAATGGGCGAGCCAAACCGATGATCGCGTGACTCGCGTCGGCAAAGTGATTCGTAAATATCGGATAGACGAGCTGCCTCAGCTGCTAAACGTATTAAAAGGCGATATGAGCTTTGTTGGCCCGCGCCCGGAGAGACCGGAATTCGTTAAAGGTTTCGAAGAGAACATTCCTTATTATAAAGAAAGACATAGAGTAAAGCCCGGCATCACCGGATGGGCACAACTCTGTTATCCCTATGGCGCAAGCGAATACGATACCCGGCAAAAACTACAATTCGATTTGTATTACGTCAAAAACTACAGTCTGTTTCTAGATTTGACGATCATGATGAGTACAGTAGAAGTGATCTTGTGGGGGAAAGGCGCGAGATAATTTCTTGACTCTGCGGTAAGTGAAAGCAGCAATCAGCATTACAATCTAAAACTCCATATTTATCTGGATTTACTACTTTAATTACTGGCAAAACTGAATTCATTCGAGGCCTACAAAAACCTCTGAACCTTAAAATTTACCAATTTCCGGCGAGGTGAACATGGCCACCTGTAAGCAATGCTTGATTTCCGATGCAGTACCCGAAATAACCCTGGACGCGAATCGCGTTTGTAATCTTTGCCGAGATTTTAGTCCTCAAGACCAAAGACAAGAGGAGGAGAACCGCAAGGAGCGAGAGCTCGACCTGGAAAAGGCGCTACGAGACTGTAAGGGTCAAGCGGAATATGACTGCCTAGTGCCGGTCAGCGGCGGTAAGGATAGCCTTTATTTGCTTTACAAATTAAAGGTCGAATACGGTCTAAAAATCCTGGCATTCACCACCGATATTAATATTCCTCCGATCGCCTGGGATAATATCCGGCGCACGCTCGGTAAACTCGACATTGACCATCTGGTATATCGCCCATCCGATAACTTCTACCAAAAGGCTTTTCGCTATCTCTTAAAACACCAAGAACCGAGAGGCGCCGTCTACACAGTATCGTATGTCTATGCCCCGCTATTCGAAGGCGATGCAATCAAACTCGCCATGCAAAAAAACATACCGCTAATTCTTGCCGGATATTCGCCCGGGCAACCCGAACCGGAAAGAATGCTCTACGAATTCTCCAGAAAACTGATTTGCGAAGTTGACTGGACGCCGCCGGCATTGAAAACCTGCGGCGAATTCGATGAATATGAATTGTCCCGCTTCTTCAATCCCAACAACTTCCCCAAAGGTACTCTGTTTCCACGCTATTTAGCCCCTTATCATGCTTGGGAATATAATCAGGAAGAAGTGATGCAAAAAGTGGTCGAATTGGGCTTGGTCAAGTCAAGTAAGCACGCCAGTCCGATCTTTAGCAACTACCCGATTAACTGGTTGCTAATGTACTCCGACTTAAAACACTTTGGCTACAATCCTTATCTGCCGGAATTCGCCGCGTTAATTCGTGAAGGCAAAGCCAATCTGAAAGAGTGGAAAATTTTAATCCCGTTGGTCGACTTCATGATCAAAAACAAAGTCTTCTTGGGCAAGGATGTCAGAACTAGTCTAAATTGGTTGGGAATGTCGGAACGCGAACTAGCTATTACCGAGCCTAAAGGTGCTTACGACCCGCCTGTATGACTTAAAAGGAGACCGTATGAGTCGATATAAGACACTTCCCGATTTATTAAAACTCAGAGCGAACGAACATCCGGACGATACAGCGCATTGGATTCTTAATACTGATGGTACTTGGCATCCGATAAGTAACTTAGAGTTTTATCGGAAGGCGATGGATTTATCCTGGAAACTCAAAGACCTTGGCGTTAAAAAAAATCAAGTGGCAGCGATTATGGCTACCACCTCGCACGATTGGGAACTAGTCCATCATGCCTTTTTAGCAATGGGTGGGATTGTGGTCGGTATCGATCCGAACGAGAATCCCGAACAGTTAAACGCCATCGTAAAAATTGCAAACACTAAAACACTTGCAATAGACCACGTAAGATATCTGGATAAGTTTCAGGATCTTAGTCAATTCGAAACCATTATTGTGCTTAATTCCGCTCCATTGGAGGGGCAACCAGATAATCTCAAATTTATAGATCTCTCCCTGACCGCAACCGGCAAACTCAACGACACTCCGCAACCCGATATACTTCAGCCTTCGGATATCGCCACCATCCTTTTCACTTCAGGCACTACGGGAACCCCAAAAGGCATAGCCTATCGACATGATCAAATCATTGCCGCTATCGACGCAATATTGCAAACTTACCCTGAGTTAAACCATCAGCCGTGTCATTTAGCTTGTTGGCTGCCGCTTTCCAACCTTTTTCAACGTATTGTAAATTTATGTGCTTTAGCAGGCGGAGCCGAAGTCTACTTTGTGGAACAGCCGCAAAAAATCATCGAATACCTGCCAACAATCAATCCGCACATATTTATTGCCGTTCCGCGTTTTTATGAAAAACTTTATCAGGGATTTGAAACTAAGCTAAATCAACAACCGCAGCTTATTTCTCAATGCCTACGATATTCCCTTAAAAAGGGTGAAAGCCAAACTGCTATCGGCTTGCTCTTCCGAACCGCCAATCGCCAAATTTTTAAATCATTTACCGCCCTTTTTGGCAAAAACATAAGGTATATGGTGAGCGGATCGGCAGCCATGCCACTATGGTTGTTACACCGCTATCATGCTATGGGGTTGTTGATTTTAGAAGCTTATGGGCTAAGTGAAAACGTGGTGCCGATAGCGGCAAATAGGTCTTCAGAATACCGTTTTGGCACTGTCGGCAAAGCTTTGCCCGGCAACACCATAACCTTGGAGAAAGACAACGAATTACTGGTTAAAGGACTTGGCATTTTTAATGGCTATCTTGGGGATGAAGACTCTAAAAGAAGCTTCGTTGAAAATTATTACATTAGAACTGGAGACTATGCAGAAATTGATACCGATGGTTTCATACGCTTAACAGGACGAAAATCTGAAGTATTTAAAACATCAACTGGTAGAAAAATAGCTCCGGTTGCAATTGAGTCGATACTCCAAAACAATTTTGCAGTGGAGCACGCCGTTGTCTTTGGTGAAAATAGAAAATTCTTGATTGCATTAGTGACCGTTGTTAGTTCAAATATCACCAAAGACCAATTTACAATCGCTTTCGTACAGCAAGTCGCTATCAATCTGACGCAAAGCGTTTCGGATTTACCCGAATATAAACGCCCCGTTGGCGTCATTTTTTCGCTCAAAAGCCTTTCAGTTGCAGAGCAAGAGCTAACGACAAATCTGAAACTTAGACGTAAAAATATCCAACACAATTATGAAACATGGATAAACCAACTGTATAACTTGCTAGAAGACCCAAAATCAAGAATTCACTCCCAACCAATTTTAGCCAATCAAGACATCGTCTTATTGAAACTTTAGTTTCAATAAAATAATTACACCCTCATAGAAGGTCCTCCTCAAATGGCAAAAAAAATTTTTGTTACAGGTGCAACCGGTGCTGTAGGTAGCGCATTAATACCCCTGCTTCTAGAAGAGGCTGATAACTCATTATGGCTGCTGATACGCGCCGAATCCACTGAAAATTTAGAAAAACGCCTCAAAGAACTTTTCCTTTTTTGGAATCTGGATCAAGAGCAAGAAACAAATGCTAGGCATCGCATTACCGCGTTACAGGGCGATGCCGACCTAAAGAAATTTGCGTTATCTGAAGACATTTATGCTGAAATCGCTAGGCAGTGTACCCACATTATTCACTGTGCGGGCGTTGTCAGAATGAATTTGCCGTTGCAAGTAGCCAGACAACATGCGCTGGGTTCCGCAAAAAACATTGTAGAACTTGCCATAGCCTGTCAAGCGTCAGGAACTTTACAAAAAGTTGAATATGTCAGTACAGTTGGCGTTGCCGGCAAAATGCCAGGTGTCGTCCCGGAAACTTGGATCACCCAACCGCGGAGCTTTCACAATACCTATGAGCAATCCAAAGCCGAGGCCGAAGACTATCTTCGCCAACAAATTGAACTTTACGATTTGCCGGTAACCATTCACAGGCCCAGCATGGTTGTGGGCGACTCAAAAACCGGAAAAATAATCCACTTTCAAATTTTTTATCATATATGTGAGTTTTTAGCTGGTCGACGAACTTTCGGATTATTACCAAATCTCAGTGACGCTAAACTCGACACAATACCAGTAGACTATGTTGCGAATGTTTTGAAATGGAGCTCCGATCAAAAAGATAGTAAATATAAAATTTTTCACCTATGTGCCGGCCCTCGTGAAGCGATTAAACTGACCATGTTATGCAAAATCGTTCGCCAAATTATGAGAGATCAAGGATTTAAATTGCCAATCATTATCACCCTTCCAATTACGTTTTTTAATTTTATTATAAACACAACGGCACCATATTTAAGCGAAAAAACACAACGAGCGATCAAAACATTCCCTTTTTTTCTCGATTATCTCGCCGACAAACAAAGTTTCGACAATTCAATTACAACTCAAATAATTGGCGTACGCTCAACTATTCCCTCCAATTACTTAGTTATAGCTCTAAAAAAATACTTTGAAGCGCGGGATTGACCTCAACCAACAAATCGAGATGTACTGTAATCGCAAAAGGCTTCATTCGAAATTGGGTTATTCCCCCTCCTTCTAACGCCTATCAACTGAAATATGTCGCTTATTGAATTACCTGTGAATTGGGCAAAAAAATCAGTTCAGGTAAAAATTGAATCATTCAAACCACTCATGCGGAACAACAGCCTCAAATCATCAAGTTCATTACGATATAGCTGTGGCAAAGCAAGTCTCTTGTTTTTTATTGCTGCTTTTATCTCTGGATTCACATCTCGATCTTTAGTTTTGATCGCCAACATGAATGGCAAAACCCCTGTAATATACAATATAGCTTGATAAGAGGCTAAATGATGCATTTGTTTCTGAAAATCGCTTGCTAAAAAGGCTGCTCGCAATGACCTCTCATAGTCAAGACAAAGAACATGAGGCAACTTGTGCCTGTACTTATACGCAAAATACAAAACTGATTTTAACGATTTTAAGCGGCTAAAGTCTGCCAGATAAATAGCACCCCTAGCCCTAAGCACTCTACTCATCTGATAAAAGCTTCTCGCAAGATCATCTGCGCGAGGTAAGTGATGTAGAGTTACTGTACTAATTATGCCGTCAAAACTGGCATCTGAAAATTGTTCTAATTTAGTAATATCTCCTTTAACAACCTCGATATTTGACAATCTATTTTTAGCAATCAAAGTATGCGCTCTATCCAGCATTTCGACAGATAAATCAACTCCGACAAAATGGCAATCGGGATTAAGCTCTGCGATACGTGCCAATTGGATCGCCGGCCCGCAACCAAGATCGAGAACCTTTTTGCAACCATGCAGAACCTGTGTGGCATGGGCAGCATGAAACAAATTGGACACAGCCATGATTCCATTTTCGTCACTTCCAGAGCTGAAATAAGCATCCACTTGTTCAGAGCTATCCATAGATTGCGGCTCTGGCTCCCGTGGCAATTGACGCGTTCCAAAATGCTCCCGCAATAGCACGGGTATTAAATCTATCTCCATCTGCCCCCCCCCAAAAAAAAAATGTAAACCTTAAAGTTATATTACATTCACGCAGTTGCTTTGCGCAACACTATATCTCTGCACTCTAATGGACAAATCTAACTAGAAAACGGGCACTGATTACATAAAAAAACCGTGGCAGTATTGCTACTGCCACGGTTTTGGATAGTCAATTGGCTCAAAGATTATAAGCTAGGCACTCAATTTGCTGCGTTTAAATCCAGACATACCCAACAAACCAATACCCAACAGCGCTAAAGAAGCCGGCTCCGGCACCTGAGAATAGGTTTGGGCCGCTTGGTTATCAAAAAACTCAATGTCAATCGTTTTAGCCGCAAAATTACCGGTTAAGCCAGTCTGAGTTGTACAAGATGCAATAGAGGTATTACACACGCGAGCAGAACCTGTTGTAATTGTCAAGAGGTCAGCAGTAAGTATATTCCCCAAAGAATCACGTAAATAGGGTGTGCCCGAAGTTTGATATAATTCACCCGCAGCGGTATTAATCAGAGCGTTAATCGTGATGTCGCCAAGCAAAGTTCCAGCGACCAACTGAATAGAAGAAGAGCCGCCACTTACAACACTCAAGTTAGCAACATTTGCAGGAATATCCAAATTTTTAAGCAATATATTGTTAACAGCAGCATTAAAAGCAACGTCGAAGAAGGTCGTTGCAACACCGCTCAAGGAGTTATCTGGATTAAGCGTAATACCAGTTCCTGTCAAATTTTGAACTGTACCAGTAAGAGACGCGCTAAATAGATAATCTCCAGCCAAGTCGAAGTTGAGGGGAAAACCAGTAAGTGAAGAAGAATTGACAACGAAATTAATAGACTCAGTGAAAACGTCACCGTTACTAAGAATGTTATCTGCGCCAACGTTAACGGTCGTAGTGTAAACTGGCGTGGTTGACGTAATATTGAGCTTGTCGAAAGTTACGAAGCTTCCGCCGGCATCAGTGTTGAGCAGTTGAATAGCTGTCGCATTGGTAACTACCGGGGCACTTGCTAACGCAAGCGCCATTCCTAATGTTTTTAATTTGTTCATTTTTTTCACCATATTGAAGTTAATTTGTACGAAATTCATAAAGCAATTAGCGCGCCATAAATAAAAATATTTTATATTCAATGGCTTATAAAATTACCCTTTTGAATCAAATGCTCGATGTAAAAAATTCCGACACATCAGCTGATCCACTGAAAATATCGGAAACGGAGCGTTAAAGAAGTGAAAATTTTTAGCCCCCAAAGCCGTAGCGCCGGGTGGGTTTTCGCAGCGAAGCGGAGAAAATCCACCCGGCATCTCGACGCAGCGTTAAGTCATGTGAGAGCCTAATTTCGACCTCTTATTGGGCGGAACTAGATGATGCGGGAGAATCGGGGCGCTGCAAGCATAAGCGGTAACTTGGTTTTTGCCGATTGTTTTCCTACTGGGAAGCTCAAAAAATCTTTCGGCAAAAATAGCGACTCCCCGAAATTGAAAGTCTCGAAAACACGGTAACGATTTTGTACTCTTCCGACAACTACAATATAGACCAGACTTTTCCTAGCTAATCAGAAAAAACTGTAAACCTCTAGCCAATACTTTGAGTCTGCTCCAAATACTATTTTGGTTCCAGCCATCAAGTTCATCAGGGTTTATGTCCATTTTTTTCAAGGATGCTTGACAAAATCCTGCGCAAAATAACGGCTCTCCAGAACACCAATCTTACTTAGTAAATTTTTGTTTTAAGCTAGATAGTATCGTCACAAGTTTATGAGATAATTGCGCTATCTCAATAATTTTCAAGGAAAAAGATGGTGGAATCAGCATATCGCCGACACGATATATCGGATCGAGTCTGGCAAATATTGGAACCCCGCCTGCCTGGGCGCGAAGGCGCTTGGGGCGGTAAAGCGCGTGATAACCGCTTGTTTATCAATGCCGTTTTCTGGATTTTGCGCACAGGCGCGCCGTGGCGCGACTTGCCGTCCGACTACGGCGATTGGAAAAACACCCATCGCCGCTTTTGCCGCTGGCGAGATAAAGGCGTCTGGGAAGCGTTGCTGGAACAACTGGTGACCGAACCCGATTATGAATGGCTGATGATCGATGCCAGTCACATCAAGGTTCATCCGCATGCGGCGGGTGCGAAAGGCGGCAACCAGGACATGGGGCTCACAAAAGGGGGCTCAATAGTAAGATACATCTGGCCGTGGATGCGCATGGTATGCCGGTCAGAATACTTGTTACAGCAGGTACCACTGCGGATTGTTCACAGGCTCCAACCTTGATCGATGGCCTGGATGCTCAGCATCTGTTGGCGGACAAAGGTTACGACAGCGATGCCAAAAACACAGCATCATTCTTGGCCGCCGTATAAATCCGCTGTATCTCTCGTTGGGCGGCTATCTAAGCACCCCAAATCATCGCCTAAACTCTAGCGTAGTACACAACATCATTCACAAGCCCATATGTAAAATATTCCGACACTTTGATCTTGCCCGCATTTCGCAGACACCTCATCAAGTGATATTTTTAAGTTCAAAAGCTTCAGGGGACAGATAGCCCAATTTGGAATGAAGCCATTTCCGATTGTAATACACTTCGATATAGTCAAAGACGTGTTGCTTGGCATCCGCACGGGTCAAAAAGCGTTCACCATGGATCGCCTCGACTTTTAAGCTGTGATTCCAACTTTCCATGGCGGCATTATCGTACCCACAGGGCATAAATAGTCATCCCTGAAAAAGCCAAAATTTTTCAGGGATGACCGCCCTCATACGAACGATAAAATTTGCTCTGATGAAAATGCGCCCCAAAGCCGAGACACCGGGGAGTCGCTATTTTTGCCGAAAGATTTTTTCGGGCATCCTGCTGGAAAAAATCGGCAAAAATTACGCGACCGCTTATGCCTACGGCGCCCCGATTGTTGGCGCCGGGAGAAATTTGATCACCCGTACCGGTTGAAATTTGACTAGGGGATGGAGCCGGTTTTTTGAATGGCCGGCCGTGGATAAGTGTAACGGAAACGGATAATGGGAAGGAAGTTTCATTATCCGCTTCCATGGATTATTTAGACGTTATTCTCCTCTGACATTTCCTCATTCGATGGATTTTTACTACCGCCTCGCTTAGCTTGCTCCCGGGCCTGTATTCTTACCTTGGCTTGCTCGGTGCTGTGCCGAAAGCGGTAGGACTCATTGCCGGTTTCGATGATATGACAATGGTGAGTCAACCTATCCAGCAACGCCGTGGTCATCTTGGCATCGCCGAACACGCTGGACCATTCGGCAAAGGTTAGATTGGTGGTAATGACCACACTGGTGCGCTCGTACAGTTTCGACAGCAGGTGAAACAACAAGGCGCCGCCGACCTGAGAGAACGGCAGATAGCCCAGTTCATCCAGAATGACTAAGTCCACTTGCATCAGTCTGTACGCCAACTTGCCCTGATTGCCGGTCGCTTTTTCTCGTTCAAGTTGGGTGACCAAATCAATCGTCGAGTAAAATCGTACTCGCTTGCCGTAGTCGGTAATGGCTTTGACACCGAGAGCCGTAGCCAGATGTGTTTTACCTGTGCCAGTACCGCCAACCAAAACCACGTTATGGGCAGCATCGGTGAATTGGGTTCTGGCAAGCTGATCGATCAGCGAGCGGTCAACGTTGGCGGATTCAAAGTCAAAGCCCGCTAAATCACGATGCACGGGGAACCGCGCGGTTTGTAGCTGATAACGAATGGAGCGGATATGCCGATCCTCTGTCTCGGCTTGTAACAAGTGTCGGAGCAGCCATTCCGACGTGTGCAGGCTAGTGCCGGCTTGACTGGCGACCTCGGCATAGCCTGCGGCCATGCCATAGAGTTTGAGCGATTTCAATTCGGCTTCAATATCAAGCATCTTCGCTCTCCTCAGCTAAACGGATGGGGCTGAGGTTTTCGCTCAACAAATCATAACGCCCGGTATCGGCAATAGGGGCTTCGTTTAGCTTTAAGGCATCCGGTGTGGTGATGGTGGCTGGCTCTGGCTCATGATTTTCTGGCAGGCGAGTTAACAGATGGCGTACCTGTTCAACGCTGGTATGCCCGGATTCCAGGCATCGATTGACAGCGGCGATGACAACGTCCAGGCCGTGAACCGGTACGCACGCCAACACCTCGGCCATCACCCGGTCGCCGCCGGGGCGCTTACGCAATGCACGCTGCAAAGACAACAATGGCGACGGCATCTCGGCAAACGGCGCACCGTTGCGTAACGCGCCCGGCTTGCGCTCTAACAACAGGATATAGTGTTGCCAGTCATAGCTGACCTGGTCGCGGTCGAACAACCGTGCATGACTGGCAATCAGGGCATCGTCGGCATACAGATCGAGCCTTTCCGGATATAGCCTGACACTGACCCGACGATTGGCCCAGCGACACGGTACTGAATAACGATTGCGCTTCACGGTCACCAGGCAAGTACTGGATACGCGAGCCACCACCTCGATGTAGCCGTCAAACATTCCGGGCATTGGCATCAGATGGGGTTGCTCGATCTCCACGGCCTCTTGCACGGTCATGCCGCTGGCATCCGGGCAAGGAATTTCAGCCCATAATGCCCGGCAGCGACTTTCCAACCACACGTTCAACTCTGCAAAGCTACCAAAGCATTGTTGCCCTGCATCCTGCCAGATACGGCGCCGACTATCCTGCACATTTTTCTCGACGATACCTTTCTCCCAGCCGGACGCCACATTGCAAAAGTCCGGATCAAACAGGTAATAAGCCGTCAGCGCCGCAAAGCGCGCGTTGACAATGCGCTCCTTGCCGCTCTGCACTTTATCGACCGCCGTTTTCATGTTGTCGTAGATGCCGCGCAACGGTACGCCACCCAGTACCCGAAAGGCACGGCTATGGGCATCGAACAGCATTTCGTGGCTTTGGCTGGGATAGGCCACCAGCAAAAAAGCCCGACTGGCGCAGAGTTTGGTATGAGCGACTTGTAAGCGCCGGTAAATACCGCCGACCACCAAGGACTCTTCACTCCAATCGAATTGAAAGGCCTCACCCCAACGGAATTTCAACGGCACGAACGCGTGTTTGCCGGCGTCGCTGGTACCGGCCTTGCGCCACGCCCGAATGTAATCGGTCAACTGCGTATAGCCACCGTCATAGCCGGCTTTCCGCAACTCTTCCAACAACCTCAATGCGGTACGTCTGTCGCGCTTGGGACGATAGCTATCGGCTATCAGGGCTTGCTTGAGCTGCTCTTCGTAAGGCGTCAGCTTGGTGGGTACCGAGCGACGTTGATAAGCAGGTTCGCTGCCATTAGGCATTCTCAGCCATTTTTTGACGGTATTGCGAGACAGACTGGTGCGTCTGGCAATCTCATTAATGGACAACTTATCGCGGAAATACATCCGCCGGATTTTGGCGTATAGGATCATGGTTATCACCCTTTAGGTTCCTGTCTAATTTCTGGACAGGACAGGTTAATAACCCTGGTCAATCTTCAGCCGGAATTTACCGGTTTACTTGGTCAATTTTCAACCGGCGTCAACACCAAAGGCGTCATCCAGGACTTTCCAATCAATCAGGTTAGCCAGTTGGTAAAGTTCATGCCTCGGGTTTAACAGATCGGCCAGAGGTGTGTTGAATAGATCGATTTGGGAACCTCTGATTAACTCCGCCTAACGGCAAGCGGCGAAGAATATTTCCAACACCAGATGCCTTGTCACCCCACTTCACTGACCTATTGGCGGAAGCGGATCGGTGAAGCAGGCTGTGAGTGGATGTTAATGGTGACGATTCAAGCAGGCGTCGACAGCAAGACCGTGAAGCAGCAAGACTTTGAATCAGTGACGGTCGATAGCACGGTTCAAGAAAAAGCCATCACGTATCTAACCGATGGCAAATTGTACGAACGCTGCCGCCAACACCTGGTGCGATTGGCTGAGCAACATGGGATTCTGCTAAGGCAGAACTATTTATGCCCTGTGGGTACAATCGCAAAGCCCCGTATTTACTCATGATGGCGAATCGTTATAGTCATGCCAAGCAAATGAAGCGTAAACGCAAGATGCTTAAACAATTGAAAACCCTGGTGGGCCGGGTGTATCGAGATATTGAGCGTCAACTGGACCATCAATCCGACGCCGTCAAAGGGGCGTTCAAAGAGACGCTAGAGAAAACCCAACGGATTTTGACTCAGCAACCTCAGGATAAAAACAAACTGTACAGTTTTCACGCCACGGAAGTCGAATGCATTGCCAAGGGCAAAGCCCATAAGAAATATGAATTCGGCGTCAAAGTGGGGATCACCGTCACCAATAAAAGCAATTTCGTGCTCGGCGCTCGCAGCTTTCCGGGCAACCCTTATGATGGACACACCTTGGAATCCTGCCAGGAACAGGCGGAAATACTGAGCGGTACCCGCGCCAAAGAAGCGTTTGTGGACTTGGGTTATCGGGGTGTCGAGGTACCCGGGGTCACGATTTACAAAGCCCGGCAAAAACGCGGCGTGGATACCCGACGGCTCAAACGCGCACTCAAACGTCGCAACGCCATCGAACCGATCATCGGCCACCTGAAGAACGACGGCTTATTGGGGCGCAACTACCTGAAAGGCGAACTGGGCGATGCGTTGCATACCATCCTGTGCGCGGTGCCGGCCACAACATCCGTATGATCCTCAGGCGGTTGAGGATTTTTTGGCCCCATGTTTGGCAGCTGCTGTCTCGGCTTTGGGGCGCATTTTCATCAGAGCAAATTTTATCGTTCGCATGAGGGGCGTCGCTCCTGAAAAACTTCGGTTTTTTCAGGGACGACTAATTAACCTAGATCCTGCTTAATAAAAAATCTAAATAACCGCCATAACATACCGCCCCCCATTAGACTCAACAAGCTGTATATGATATTTTTTATAGTTAAATGCTTTAAAATATATTGAAGTCGCCCAGTGTCAACCTCTTCTTTTCTGGCGAAATTATGTTGAGAAAAGTCAAGTATAACCTTAGAGCTAGTATTAGATTCTTGATTTTTGCTATCCCCAACGCCGTCAGGTTTCCCAGTTATCCCAAGACTGCTCTTGAAAACCATCATAGCATTCAGATTCTCATCCACCCCGATAAACTGTTGTAGCTTTCCCAAAAAATTGCTACTACTTAAATCATACCCGACCATACTGGCATATATTCTGTCATCAAGATCTTTAAGGTCGTAATACGTCCAAACTAATTTGCTATATATTCCTTCCCCAAGACTATCTCGCACTTCATCCAGGAATTTTTTAGACGAAAATACATCCTCGGAGTAATTGTAGTTTTCTATACCCCCAACAAAATTGGTATCAAAAAAATCTCGAATAAAAAAGGAATCCTGCGTAGTTTTATTAATTTTTTCCTGCTGACGAAATATAGGTCGTGAAATCGAATAAGCATCAACAGCGGGTTCGCCCGGAGAAACCTTGCCTCTGATGTTTTCGACGCCTATTTCATGATCATGGATTTTAGCAATATCTTTTTTAATACCAACCGAACTTAGAATATCTTTAACACCATCTGGAGTTGATTGAATCTTCCCTTTGTCATCTTTTTCTTTAACATTATCTACGACAAGATCAGCCTGAACACCCATCGCTACCACATTAGTAAAGAATATGCTCAACAATGCCATCAGCATAAGTGCGAATGGAAAACCTCTAAATATCATGCAAGACTACCCAATCGCAAAAATACATATCAATTTAAAAAACAGAATAAAAAATTAAAATTGCCACTTGACAAACTAAAAAACGACTAAGTACTTCATTACACACCTCTTTGACTATTTAATTTCGGTGAATATTTTGACGCAACTACGTTGCGAAAAATCATACACAGCGGAGCCTGAGCCATAAAAACCAATGAAATCAGCCCAAAGTGCGCCACAAAAAAACGCGCCCTCAATATATCGCCTGAAATTAAATGAGTTCTATCAGTACTTAACAAAAATTGCATAGCCGAAAAAACAGTATCATATTTTAAAATAAACTGTTCAGTTCCCCAACTTAACAACTGATAGCCTAACCAAAAAGAAATTATAAATAATAATCCGATAACAATAATGCGCGGATTTTTATTAAAAACTGATAAAAATAAAATCGACGAACCTAGCCAGCCGACCAGAAAAAAATAAATACCAATACAGATGACCGAGAAAGAATAGCCACCATTGGCCATTAACTCTGTTAGGTTGTCCGTCGCAGCTTCAATAACCACGACCCAATACCCAAATGGCAGTAACAAAACTATCCAAAACAAACCCAAAATAAAAAGCCGCACCAACTGTCGGGTTGAAACCACCCAAAAAAGCGCCGCATGAGTGGCTATCAATGAGATTAAGGAATAAACACCAAACAAACCTAAAAACCGAAACGCTAGCTCTAGCTCTGCGGGGACACTCAAAATTGGGGATCCCAACACATCATGTATACTTTCTAGGGGAACAATAACCCTTACCAATATCCATGCTATCAGCGTATGTACTGCTAAAAAACGAGCATAAAAAAAAACTTCTCCCCTATCGTTTTTCAATATATTCATCAAAGAAAATAGCGGATATGCAAAGCACCAATAAATCAATATAGCTATGCCTAAAGCACTGACGATTCGGTATTCTTTCGAAAATAACTCCCTCACATTGTAAGGCATAGCCTCAGAGCCACTGACAAATATCAACGCACCAAAAGTCACAAATACAGATACCACTGCCAGCAAAAATAGGAGACTCCCATTGGTATAGCTTGTTTTATTTATTGGACGACTCACGGGAGCCGAGCCTTCAGTAAAATTAGTCTGCGATCTTGAAATCGTAAACAAAACCTCATTTTCCAGCTTGTTTTTAGACTCCGGCAAAGAAGGTTTATTCAATTGCAGCAGTTTGACCACCGAATAACCGAGATACCCTCCAAAAGACTCTAAAATAACATCTGTGATATCAACATTTTTATTTGGCAAAAACAATTGCACAAATTCAATGTTCAGAGCCGTCAAAACTATTACTACTAAGAAAATGATATTTACTTGATGACGGCCAATAACAGACAGAAAAGCATACCCCCCTATCAATCCAAAAGGCATAAAAAATAAAATTTTATGAAAAACCTCTGTAATAGCTCTGAATTCCGTACCATAATAATAAGCGTAAAAAGGTACTCTAAGAAACTTATCACTCCAAGTTGAAAGCCTTATATAACTCCATTCAAAATCGTAAGGGTACAAAAATACAAAGCCGACAACCAATACCCATAAAAAATACGCCAAACACGCATATAAAACAGTGAATCTATGATAAGTTTTCAAACCACTACTGCTTCCAACCAAAGCAAGTCTATTTGAATCTAAAACTATCAATTGCACGCCAATAAAACCACCCACCAACGCAAGGAAAATGTCGGTAACATCGGCAACCCTGCTGTATACAAACAGTTGAAAAAATTCAATTATAGCTGCCGAAAAAAAAACTCTTTTCAATAAATCGACTTTACCTAAAGGTTTCAGTTTATACCATAACCAAGGAATTGGCAGCCATAATATAACATCAGACAAGCAGTCATATATATCTCGAAATACCTCACCCTTTAACCCATAAAATGGCAGTAAAATAACTCTCCCTTCATGCCATTTATGATAAAACTCAACAGGACTAAGGGTTAAATCCAGCGGCATGACGCTGTAAAAAAACATACATCCTAAATATATTTGCAAATAGGGAACTGAATTGGTTTTATTTATTTGCCAATTTTCCAACCAATTGACAAATCTTTCACCAAGAATCCACCAAGCAAAAACACCAATTATGGCTCCCAAAGTTTCGGCTATTATGTCGTTTAACGACACTGTTCTGGGAGGAAAAAATAACTGAGTAAACTCGATAGTCGAACAAAGCAAAAAACTGACTATCAATACAAAAACTGACGACAGGCACCTGCCAAAAATTTGTTGCTTTAGGGAAAGCATACCCAGCCAAAGAAAGGCAAGCGGTATAAATAACAGAATATTGGCAACCCAATCTGCTCTTGAGGCAATTCCCAGGGTCAAATATTCAATATTCTGAAAACGAAACCAAGCATCGCTTAACGAAATACTATTAAATTGCCATGGCACCAAACTGCCGTAAACGACAAAAATCGTATAAACAACACAAGAAATTAATAAGCTATTTTTCACAAAAAACTTGGCTCATTGATATTGGCTTTGAAAAGCTGCTACAAAATTGCTCAACTGCTGGTATGGAATATGATTAATACCTGCCGCTGCCTTACGGCCGCCACCTGAAAATAAAGCACATAACACATCGGCGCCGACTTTATTATTCAACGGAGCTCTCACACTAATTTGATAACCTCCCCTTTGATTGTTGCTAACGATTGCGTGAGCCCTATCCGGGTACTGATTAGCCAGTTGATTCCCCCACACACCAGATACCCGCCTTGCCCATTTTTCATCGGGCAAAATATATACCGAGATGCTGTCTGTCTTATATTCAGCGTCAACTTGTGCAGCTAGACGCATATCCTCGTTATAACCATTAAATAATTGCTGACAAACTTCCGCCTTATCTCTGATAAAGTCAAACGGCGATATATAACCTTCCAGCTGCCTATAGAGCATATCCGGAGCAAAATATAGATCATCGATACACGTACCGTAAGCGTTGTAATTGATAGCGATTCCCAGTTGCTTTAGTTGAAGCAATTCTTGGGCCGTTAAATTAAGTAACTTAGCGGCTTCGCTTGCCGAAGCATCCAAATTATCACCAAAAGCCCCTGTCACAGCCCACTCTGTAAAGCGTTGCTTTAAATGTATGTTCATCAATAAGCTTGTGCAAACATTCGCATCAGTGTTTATTAAAGAGGTTAGACCCTGGTGAACTGGAATTTCACCTGCATAATGGTGATCCATGTAAAAAATACTGACACCATTGTTAAGGAGCTCGCACAGAGGCAAGCGATTCTTATCGAGAGAGATGTCGAGCACAACTATCTGATCGCCTACTTCAGCGCAAACTCGACTTAGCAAATCGATGTCGCGCTTGACCCCCGTAACAAGTGTCGACTCCAAGGGACAAGCCAGGCGCAACTGTAACAACGCACAAATACCATCCGCATCGCCATTAAATACGTCGATATTCACTTTACATTTCTCTTTGAGTAGGAGCGATAACACCACGCAGTTCGAGCATGTTCATCACTTGATCGACACACATTTCCAACTCATAAATCCCGGTATCTATTATCAAATCGGGTTTTTCCGGCACTTCATACGGCGAAGATATACCGGTGAATAGCTTGATATCGCCTTGCCGCGCTTTTTTGTATAGGCCTTTTACATCCCGCTGTTCGCACACAGACAAATCGCAGTTGCAGTAAATTTCGATAAAATCGCCGTGCGGTACCAAATTTCGCGCATACTGCCGTTCGGCTCGGAAGGGCGAAATAAAGGCAGTTAACGTTATCGTACCGGCTTCCAGCATCAGTTTGGCGACTTCGGCAATTCTACGGATATTCTCCTGCCGGTCTTGATGACTAAATCCCAGATCGCCACATAACCCTTGGCGAACGTTATCGCCATCCAACACAAACGTTCGACACTTCAATTGATGCAAACGCTCTTCGACGGCATGAGCCAAGGTTGACTTGCCGGCCCCTGACAAGCCGGTAAACCACAAAATAGCGGATTTATGCCCGTTTAATGCCTCTCGGCGACTACGCGTTACCGTGGCATGATGCCAAACAGTATTTGAGCTTTGTTTATCCATTTAATTGAACTCCATAATTGTTCCACCAAGACTACTTCATCGCAGGCAAACGATGCAATCCTCTTCAACAAATCCGGAAATCTCTCCGATTGCTTAAGCTTCTGCTTCATTCCCGGATTTCGCGGCAAGGATGGTCACAGAATATTTAAAAGCCAAATTAACAATCAGGACTTACTCCCAAATCAACGCCATCAACGATTTTCAAGAACATTCCTCTAACCGTCGTTAATCCGCGCGTTTTCGGGTATCATTTGCCGCCTTTTTCGACTAGCTTGGCTTTTCATGCGAATTGGCCCTTACGAACTTCCCAACCAAGTATTATTAGCACCGATGGCGGGCATTACAGACGCGCCGTTTCGGCAAATCTGTAGCGAATTTGGAGCAGGCCTCACTGTGTCGGAAATGGTGATTTCTAATCGCAGCTTGCAACATCACCCGCGCACTCTGAAAAAGCTCGATTACAACGGCGACGTTAGCCTGCGCTCGGTACAAATTTTGGGTACCGATCCTCGGCAAATGGCTGAAGCGGCCAAATTAAACCAAGACCGAGGCGCGCAGATTATCGACATCAATATGGGCTGCCCGGCAAAAAAAGTTTGCTCGGTGGCGGCGGGTTCAGCGCTGCTGAAAAATGAGTCATTAGTGGCTAAAATTTTAGATGCGGTAATTAATGCAGTGGAAATTCCGGTAACCCTCAAGATTCGCACGGGCTGGGACTTAGCCAATAGAAACGCGCCAAGCATCGCCAAGATTGCTGAGAGCTGCGGCATTCAAGCGCTCACCATCCACGGACGCAGCCGAGCCTGCAAATTTACCGGAAATGCCGAGTACGACACGATCAAACAGGTCAAAAAAAGCGTCAGCATTCCGATTGTCGCCAACGGCGATATCGATAGCGCCGCCAAAGCCAGGCAGGTCTTGGCATATACGGGTGCCGATGCGGTGATGATAGGGCGAGCTGCACAAGGCAATCCCTGGATATTTAGCGACCTAGTCGCCCATCTCAGCAACACCACATATTCACCACTTTGCTTGACCGACATCAAAGCCGTCATTAACCGACATCTGGAAAATTTATACAGTTTTTATGGCAACGACAGTGGTGTTAGAATCGCCCGCAAGCACATCGGCTGGTATTTCGATCATCTCGGCACTCTGCCTGCCGACCAAAAGACTGCGATTAACCAAGCCCAACACGCTGCGCGGCAACTCGCGCTCGTCAATGCCTCTTTCAATTTGCTGACACCACGAGCCGCCTAGATGGGAAAACACCTTACACATAAAGTCACCGGCAGCGAGCAAACGCTGTCTGACCATGTCCGTCATTGCGTCGAAGACTATTTCGCCCACCTCAACGGGCACGATTCCAGCGGCTTATATCATTTGGTGTTAGCAGAAGTGGAAAGACCTTTGTTGGAAACCACGCTGAAACACTGCGATTACAATCAAAGCAAAGCCGCGATTATCCTGGGCCTCAGCCGCAGCACCTTACGCAAGAAGCTTGAACATTACGGCATAGGTTAATTTCCACCCCCTTCTCTTTACCCTTTTTTGAGGTTTGCATGAATCCCCCTTTGGGCATAAGTAAAAAAGTGACCCGCGCTCTGGTCAGCGTCTCCGACAAAACAGGTATTCTGGAGTTTTGCCGAGAACTAAACCACCTGGGCATCGAGCTACTATCCACCGGCGGCACGGCTAAATTGCTAGCCGAAAACAATATTGCCGTTACCGAAGTATCCGACTACACCGGTTTCCCGGAAATGATGGACGGCCGCGTTAAAACTCTGCATCCCAAAGTTCACGGCGGCATTCTAGGTCGGCGCGGCATCGATGACGGAGTGATGGCCGAGAACGGCATCAAAGCCATCGATATGGTGGTGGTGAACTTGTATCCGTTCGAGCAAACCGTCGCAAAACCAGATTGCGACCTGGAAACCGCGATAGAAAATATCGACATTGGCGGCCCAAGCATGATCCGGGGCGCAGCCAAGAACCATAACGACGTGGCTATCGTTGTCGATCCTATCGATTACCCGAAAATTTTGGCCGAGTTACAAGCTAATGCAAGCGCCCTAAGCCACGATACCCGTTTTAAATTGGCGCTAAAGAGCTTCGAGCATACCGCGCGTTACGATACGATGATTGCCGCTTACCTCAGTAAAGTCCTCGATCGCGGTGATTTCCCGGAAACTCTAAATCTGCAATTCCATCGCCTACAGAACATGCGTTACGGAGAAAATCCGCATCAAAATGCAGCTTTTTATGGTGAAAAAAATCCACCGACTGGCAGCATCGCTAGCGCCAAGCAATTGCAAGGCAAAGAACTGTCTTACAATAATATTGCCGATGCCGATGCGGCATTGGAATGCGTCAAAGCATTTAACGACCAACCAGCCTGCGTAATCGTCAAACACGCCAATCCCTGCGGTGTCGCGGTAAGCGGCGACATTTTCGACGCCTACAACCTGGCGTACGCGACCGACCCGACTTCAGCATTTGGCGGCATCATCGCGTTCAACAGGGAACTAGACGAACAAACCGCGACAGAAATTGCGCGACGCCAGTTCGTCGAAGTCATCATCGCGCCGGCAATATCCGCTGGGGCGAAAACGGCGTTGGCCAAAAAGCAAAATGTCCGCGTGCTCGAAACGGGCTACTGGTCGGATAAAAGTGAATCGACCCTAGATTTAAAACGCGTCGCCGGCGGCTTATTAGTTCAGGATAAGGACACGGGCGCTATCAGCGCCGCCGACTTAAAAGTAGTCAGCAAGCGAGCCCCAACCGAACAAGAATTGGCAGATCTATTATTCGTCTGGAAAGTCGCTAAATTCGTTAAATCCAATGCCATCGTTTACGGCAAAAACGGCCAGACCGTCGGCATTGGCGCCGGACAAATGAGCCGAGTCTATTCGGCAAAAATCGCCGGCATCAAGGCCGCCGATGAAGGCTTAGTGGTACCAGGTTCGGTCATGGCCTCCGACGCCTTCTTCCCATTCCGCGACGGCATCGACGCGGCAGCGGCGGCAGGCATAACTGCGGTAATCCATCCAGGCGGCTCGATGCGCGACGCAGAAGTGATCGCAGCGGCTGACGAGCACAATATTGCAATGGTATTGACCGGCATGCGGCATTTCAGACATTAATACGGGACAACCTAATATGAACATTTTGATCGTAGGTAGTGGCGGCCGAGAACATGCCTTGGCCTGGAAAGTCAGGCAATCCGCACAAGCCGACAACGTCTACGTTGCGCCGGGCAACGCCGGCACTGCCCTGGAACAGGGTATAAACAATGTGGATATTCAAGCCGACGACATCGAAGGATTGCTGAGTTTCGCCCAGGCCCGAGACATAGAGCTAACCATTATTGGACCGGAGGTACCCTTAGTCAAAGGCATAGTCGACCGATTTTCCGCAGCGGGTTTGAAGTGCTTTGGACCGACCGCTCAAGCCGCGCAATTGGAAGGCTCCAAATCGTTCTGCAAGGATTTTATGATCCGCCACAGCATCCCGACAGCCGCATATAAAAGCTTCACTGAAGTCGAACCGGCAATCGCTTATATCCGCGAAAATGGCGCCCCCATCGTCGTTAAAGCCGATGGCTTGGCTGCCGGTAAAGGTGTGGTCGTCGCCCAGTCTGAACAACAGGCGATAGATGCCGTCCAAGATATGCTATCCGGTAATACCTTTGGCACTGCTGGCCATCGGGTGGTGATTGAAGAATTTTTGGATGGAGAGGAAGCCAGTTTCATCGTCATCGCCGACGGCTTGCATGCCTTGGCCATGGCCACATCTCAGGATCACAAGGCTCGCGATAACGGCGATCAAGGCCCCAATACCGGAGGCATGGGGGCTTATTCTCCCGCGCCTGTCGTGACGCCGGAGATCCACCAACGTGTCATGGATGAGGTAATTTTGCCCACCCTACAAGGCATGCGGGAAGATGGTAACGAATATACCGGCTTTCTCTACGCCGGCCTGATGATAGGTAAGAACGGTAGTATCAAAGTATTGGAATATAACTGCCGCTTTGGCGACCCGGAAACGCAACCGATCATGATGCGCTTAAAAAGCGATTTGGTTGAGCTTTGTCTTGCCGCTATAGACAAAAATCTTGATCATACGACTACAGAGTGGGACGAACGCCCCTCATTGGGTGTGGTGCTGGCAGCGGGCGGCTACCCCGACGACTATGCCAAAGGCAATCCGATTAATGGTTTACCAAGTGATATCAGTAGCGATTGCAAAGTGTTTCATGCAGGCACCAAACAAGTCGGCGACCAAGTAGTCACCGCAGGTGGCCGCGTACTATGCGCCTGCGCATTGGGCGACAGCATTACTCAAGCCCAAGAAAAAGCCTACGAGTTATGCCGACAAATCGACTGGCAGGATGTGTATTTTCGAACGGATATTGGTTTTAAAGCGATTAGATCAGAAACCGTTTAACAAGGCTTCAGGATAAGGTAGGGAAGATGTAATCCGGCCGATAGACCGGATTACATCGCGGCAGGCAACTTAGGCGTCGCCTACACGCAGAACTTCAAGTTTGACTTTTGCCAAGCCAGCTTGGATGAAACCAAGCTGGCTTGCAGCCCTTTTGGATACATCAAGCAACCGTTTATTGGCTTTGTGAGCACGGCTATTTATCCGCAACTCGACACTACGATTATTACTTAGATTAACGACACGCACCAAAGAACCAAACGGCAGGCTCGCATGAGCCGCAGTTAATGCGTTTTTATCATAAAATTCACCGTTTGCTGTCCGCTGACCATGCATTTTGTCGCTGTAATACGATGCGACGCCGCTTTGTTCAAGGGAAAGAAAACCGTTCCTTTCTGTTTTCGCTAAACCTACAGAGCTAAAAGACGCTAGACTCGCTGAAAGCAATAAAATTGCCGTCAATTTCGTTTTTCGCATCCTACCCTCCTTACGTTGAGTATTGACAGGAGGTTTGAGGTTATCCGAATAAAAACGCTTTGACAAGCTTTTTTCGTTAGTCTACAGGTTTTACAAACTGTCAATAACTATTTTTACGCCAGCCAAAACTATCTTAAACCGGCTAAAAACAGGGCCTCCAGCATAAATCTCAACTTTTAGGCCAGCACCTAAAAAAAGAAAAAAACTTGCTTAGTCACAGCGACCTTGGAGATGTAATACAGACAAAACAATGCGCCACCGAAAGCCAACCAGCGCGTACGTCCCGATTGGCGAATCGCCAAAATCCCCAAGCCTATGTAAACCACCAACATCAATAATTTGGCGACAATCCAAGCAAATTCGCTTGATAACCAACCCCCTTGAAAAACCAAGGCAAATCCAGTCAACAAGACCAAACTCGCAATAATGTGCGGACTAATCTTTAGCCATTTCTGCTCCAACAGAGCTGGCTTTAACTCGGCGAGCGCCACTCGACCGATAAAACTGATAACCAAAACTGCCACGAAAAGAAGATGTATATGTTTAAGCATGAATACCCCCTAGTTAATTAACAATTGTTTTCCCCATTCCACCCGCTCGAACAACACACTCGGCGAGAACAAACAGGCTGTCAGATTTAAAGCTCAATCCTATCATGCAACCTGCGCGATGACCGAGTTTACAGCCCCCCCCTTCTTCATCGCATTGCCGAACACCCCGACAAGCTACGCGGATTCCCCACGACATTCCTCGACTTATGCCCCGCATTATCGACTTAGGGTTTGTTGACTTTATGCGTCACAAGCCGCGCCGAATCAGATAATCAACAACTATAGCGCATGAAGACAGGATGACTTTCTATCAGAAGAATCCGGTAATCATTTGATTTTATTAGAAATAAAAAATAAGCATAGAACAGCAAGATTAATCGCAAAAATATTGTTTTGACACAAAACAGTTTTGAGTGTAAAAAATGCACCGTCGACCAACAATAATACTAACTTCGACATACAACTCGAGTTGCCCCTTTTAGGGCTAATTATTACAACAACAAGATGAGGATTATAAAAATGGCTGAACAAGAAAAAGACAATACCTTTACTGTAGTTGCTGTCGTTACTGCAATTGCTATTGCCGGCGTCGTTATGCTGAAAGCAGACGAAACCAAACATCTTCAATACGGCGGCGAAACTTCTGCCCAAGCTGAAGCTCAAGTTTTGGCAAAGCACAAAGACTTTAACAATGACGTATTAAGCCAAGCAAAATAATTTTTGCTTAGCAACTTAGGCGCCACCCGAAATATCGGTTGGCGCCTTTTTTGTGCCTACCGGTTTCTCACTCCATTTCTGATAGTTCGCTTTTTCAACATCTCGCCCTACTGTAGAATTGAGCTTTTTACCAATTCTAATTCACCTACAGATGGACGTTATCCAACGCATTGCCGAAGAACTTTCAGTTAAGCCCCAACAAGTCGCCGCTGCCGCCGCCCTACTGGACGATGGGGCCACTGTACCGTTTATTGCTCGTTATCGCAAAGAAGTAACTGGCGGCTTAGACGACACGCAATTGCGAAACCTCGAGGAAAGATTGATATATCTGCGGGAGCTTAACAGCCGACGCGACTCAATTCTCGACACCATTCGCTCGCAAGGAAAGCTCACCCCAGAACTGGAACTAGCGATACTCGACGCCGACACCAAGACAATCTTGGAAGATCTATACCTGCCCTATAAGCCCAAACGCCGCACCAAAGCGCAAATTGCTCGCGAAGCCGGCCTTGAACCATTAGCCGACACCATCTTAGATAATCGCAGCCTAATCCCCGAACAAATCGCAGCTACCTATATCGACGCTGAAAAAGGTGTCGCTGATGTCACGGCGGCCCTGGAGGGCGCCCGTCAGATCATCATGGAGCGTATTTCCGAAGATGCCGAACTACTAACTGAATTGCGTGAACGCGTTTGGAATAAGGGCATCCTGCACGCTAGCGTCGTGGCCGGCAAAGAAGCAGAAGCGGTAAAATTTAAGGACTATTTCGACTACAGCGAAGCGATCAACAAAATTCCATCGCATCGCGCATTAGCTTTGTTCCGGGGCCGCAACGAAGATTTACTATCTTTAACCCTAAAACCGGCAGAACTAGATCAAGAAGAGCATCAATTATGTGCCCAGTTCGTCAGCCAACGCCTGCAAATTAAAGACATAACAAAACCCGCCGATGCCTGGCTAGCCGAGACCGCCCGCTTTGCCTGGAAGATCAAGCTGTTTACCCGCATCGATATGGATCTAAAGCTAAGACTGCGCGAAGCCGCCGAGCAAGAAGCCATTAGAGTATTTGCCAGCAATTTGCGCGACTTGATGCTGGCGGCACCAGCCGGTCCCAAAGCAACCATGGGCCTGGATCCCGGCATTCGCACAGGCGTCAAAGTTGCAGTGGTTGACGCAACCGGTAAGTTGTTGACCACAGAAACCATTTACCCGCATCAACCCAAAAACCAGTGGGATCAATCGATAGCGGTTCTGGCTAAATTGATTAAGCAGCACCAAGTACAGCTGGTAAGTATCGGCAATGGCACTGCTTCTCGGGAAACGGATCAATTGGTTGCGGACTTGATGAAGCAGCATAAAGAGCTGAATTTTCAAAAAATCACAGTTTCCGAAGCCGGCGCGTCGGTCTATTCGGCATCTGAACTGGCTGCTAAGGAATTTCCTGACCTCGACGTATCGTTACGCGGTGCAGTATCGATAGCCCGTAGACTACAAGACCCACTAGCGGAGCTGGTAAAAATCGATCCAAAATCGATAGGCGTTGGTCAATATCAACATGATGTCAACCAGGTGCAGTTGGCTCGTATGCTCGATACCGTGGTAGAGGATTGCGTGAACGCTGTCGGCGTAGACGTCAATACAGCTTCGGTAGCCTTGCTGAAACAAGTATCCGGACTAAGCAGTAGTATCAGTGAAAACATTGTCGCGTTTCGCGATGCCAATGGCCCGTTTACGAACCGCAATCAGCTGAAAAAAGTACCACGCCTAGGCGATAAAGCATTCGAACAAGCCGCCGGCTTTCTCCGAATCATGACCGGCGACAACCCGCTTGACGCCTCGTCCGTTCATCCGGAAGCCTACCCTGTGGTCAATGCAATCCTTGATGATACCGGCAAGTCTATCCCCGACTTGATCGGTCAAAGCCAATTTTTACGCAGCCTGAATCCGGCAAACTATGCCAACGCAAATTTTGGCGTTCCCACCGTCTCGGATATTTTGCAGGAGTTGGAAAAGCCAGGCCGTGACCCGCGCCCGGAGTTTAAAAGCGTACAATTCAAGGATGGGGTCGAAAAAATTACCGATCTAGAACCCGGCATGACACTAGATGGCGTCGTGACCAACGTCGCCAATTTCGGTGCTTTTGTCGATATTGGCGTACACCAAGACGGCTTAGTGCATATCTCGCATTTGGCGGACGACTTTGTCAAGGACCCGCGTAGCGTGGTAAAAACCGGCGATATGGTAAAAGTACGCGTATTGGAAGTCGATGTGGCACGCCAGCGTATATCTCTGAGCATGCGGAAAAACGTCGACGCCGGGGATGTTGTTCCAAAAGAAAAGCCGCAAAAAACCGCTCATAAGCCTAAACCGCAACCCGTGCTACAAAACAGTATGAGCAATGCATTTGCCAAGGCATTGAAAAAGTAAACAGTTCAGGGCTCTGCTATACTTTTTTTTAAATGCTAGCCGCACCGGTTAATCCAGCTCGGCCAGCAGAGCTTACATTCGTTCTAATATACAGGATAAGTCATGAAACGAAATACCCGCACCCTGGCCACTGTTTTATTGGCAGCTTTCCTATTGACAAGCTTGCCAACCCAGGCGGAAGAGGCCGAAACCTACGGCGCAACCTTCGGGAGAAAATTGACCACCGGCTTGGCGAACATAGCGACATCTTCTCTGGAAATACCGAAAAACATTATTTTAATCAACAATCAAAGCAATGTTATTTACGGCTTTATCGGCGGTACATTTAAAGGATTATTGAACATGGGCGGGAGAATCGGCGTCGGTGTGCTGGATTTGGTTTCCTCGCCAATCCCCACGCAGCCTATCGTCCATCCTTTATATGTTTGGGACAATTTCAACGCTGAAACTACGTACGGCAAAGCCTTCCGCCCCAGCAATTAATCGCATAATTTTGTGGTGGAGCGCTCGCCGACTCCACCATTTCATCAAGCAACCATTTTCAACTCGCTCATACCGTTAGCTTTTTTTACCAATTCGATCTGCGTTTTAATGCGCTTTTTGACCGCTTCGACATGAGAAATGACGCCGACCGTTTTACCTTGAGTTTTCAAGCCTTCTAAGGCACTCATGGCCAGATATAAGGCTTCCGCATCTAAATTGCCAAAGCCCTCATCCAGAAACAACGAATCGATAGCCTTGCCATTGTTGGCAATCTCGGATAAAGCCAAGGCTAAGGCCAAACTCACCACAAAGCTCTCGCCGCCAGACAAGGTTTTCGGCAAGCGACGCAGGTTTTTTTGTTTGGTGTCTTCAACCTCCAACGCTAACCCGTTATTGCTGGCTAAACTACGAATATAGTAACGCCCGCTCAGTTTTTCCAAAATTCGGTTGGCTTGCGACAACAAATTATCTACCAACAACTGTTGAATACGCCGCCGGAAACCACCCTGCTCGTCGTTAATCAACTTCATTTCCGCTTCGGCTTGCGCGTGTATCACCAATTGCTCAGCCAAAAGCGCCTGGAGGCTCTGATGTTTTTCTTGATAAGAAGATTGTTTATCCAGCTTAGTATTCAACGTAGCCACTTCTTGTTCAGCAATATCGATTTTCTGGGATAGCTGACGTTGCATTGCTAAAATATCCGCTTCGTTTAAGTGGGGCGGCATAACCGCCAATTCATTTTGTAACTCGACTGCCAGTTCAGCCACTTCTTCGCCGATTGCTGCCAATTGCGTATTATGCTGCTCCAGTGTCTGCTCTATTTCCGCCCGTCTATCGATCAGCTCTAAAGCCGAGCGCAACCTGTCTACATCAGCAAAAACGCCACCCGCAATTTTATTAGCCAGTACTCGCCGCATTGCATCCAGTTCGAGTTGCTGGGTAGCTATTTGTCGCTCCAGTTCTACAATGAGTTTTTGCTTCTCCAAGATAAGCAGATGCAATCCCAGCGATTCTTCAGTTTGCAAGCTACTCAAAGCGCCTGCCATCTGTTCTTGATAACTGGCTATCTTTGCTTGGCTGGCGTGCAGTCTATCTTGCAAGCTAGCAATTTCCTCGAGCAAGCCTTTCTGACGTAACTCTCTGATTTGGTAATCCTGGCGCCGGGTATTGAGCTTATCGAAGACTATATTTTCTTTGCCTTTTCCAGGGAGCTTCTCACCCAATAAAGCCAACTGCTTTTCAAGTTTATCTAGAAGCGCTTTTTGTTCCGCGGTACGACCAGCGAAAAGCTGTTCCGATTCGATGTATTCCTGCGGCCGATTACGCCAGGTCGCATCAAGCTGTTCCACCGACGCCGTTAATTTTTCCACCAAAGCCTGCTTGGCTTCTACCTCGGCAGTCCACTTAGCCACATTACGCTGCAACTGCGCGTGATCATTGACCAGGTTTTTGATTTTCTCCAACTCCTGGGTTTCTGCGTCCCACAAGCGTTTTTGCAAAGACAAATTGTTTATATCCAACTCTGCACTGACGACATTTAAACGGTTACTCAAAACCAACCATTGCGAGCGCATTTGCTGTAGTCTTTGCTGACGCGCTGACAATTGTGTGCCTTGCTTTTTTGCTACTGCCAACTGGCCGGAGACACTATCTATCGCAGCTTTTAAAGCCTGCATCTTGCCGCGCTGATCGACTAAGGCCTTTTTAGAGTTGGTTTGGATTGGCGGTTTAGAGACATAAGGATGATCTAATGAACCACATAAAAAACACGGTTTACCGTCAACTAACTTGCCGCGATCACCGCTATATTTTTTCAGCAATGCTTCATTAAGGACAGCTTGCTCCAGTGCTTTGCCGATATTCTCTTCACGATCCATCTCGTCTCGCAACACATCCAATCTGGCTTGCAAGCGGGCCTCATCGGGTAGTTCCGGCGCTTTACTACGAGAGAACCAACTAAAAAAACTTTTTTTGGTAAATTTGGCGTTAACCGCAGCCAGCGAGTGTAGCTCCTGAAAATCATTGACCCGTGTTTGCTGCTCTACCAGTAATTCCTTCAACTCCTCGAAACTTTTGCCTTGCGCCAACTCCAGCAAGGTTTTGCGTGCAGCTTCAATACGCTCACTCAATTCGGCGACCGCAGTTTTAGTATCGCGCAAAGCTGTCTGGTTTTTTTTCAACGCCGCTGCCGTGTTTTTAGTCCGATTGGCTTGTGTCTTCTGCTTACCGGCCAACTCCGCCAGTTCTGTCCGGAGATTACGTAACTGCACCACGTCGGGAAAGTCAGACTGCAAACTAGCGTCCACCTGATGTTCTTGCAACCAGCCGTCTATTTCCGCTAGACTGGCCTTTCTTTCATCCAATTGCTGTTGTAGCGTCTGTACCAGTTCGGCTTCACGCGGCAACTCCAGCTTCAGATCACCCACTTTCAATTTCAGCGCGTCAATAGCCTGTTTTTGCTCCTCTATACTTTTACCGCTCAGGCTTGGGGCAATTGCGTTACTGACATCTGCGCCGAGTTGGCGCTGTAGCGCATTCAGCTCCTGACGATAAGCATCCAAGGTCGCCTGACTTTGGACAATCTGCCCCTGCTTACCATCCAATAAAATTACTTCTTCGCGAAACTGCGTCGCTTGCTGAAAGTCGGCAATTTTCTGAAAATCGTCTTGTAACAGCTTAATTTGCGCTTCAACTTTTTTTGACTTTTCGAGAAGTTGTCTTTGGCGGCCTTCAAGTGAATGAATGTTTTCGATTGTCAATAGTTGCTGTTGCAACTGCTTTTGTTGGATTTTTAACTCAGCAACTTGATCCTTGAAATCCTGCAAGTCTTGCTCACCGGCTTGCAAGGCTTCCGGACTGAGTAAAGGAATCAGATCAATATCCTGCTGCAGCTGTGTTAAACGCTTAAGCGATTTATGAAAGTTATCTTCAGTCCGCTGGCGATACTCGGCATAGATGTGGGTACCGCTGATTTTTTCGAGAATGTCCATGCGCTCGCTATCTAGCGCATTCAAAAAAGCAGCAAAGTCGCCCTGCGGCAAGACCATGGATTTGCTGAATTTATGAAAGTCCATGCCCGTCAATTCGGCAATTTTGGTCCGTACTGTATTTGGTGTCCTGGCTAGTAACTCCGAATCATCGTTTAGCTTAGTCAAGCTCATTTCCGGCTGTAAGACCTGATCGTGATTAGCATCAGCAGGCCGTTTTACATGCCAAGAGGAACGAAACCTTTCGCCATCCAAAGCAAATTCAACCTGTGCGAAGCTATCGTTTGCCTGCTTGGTGATTACATGCTCAGCAGGCTTGTCGAAACGAAATGTTTCACCGTATAGGCCTAGCGTGATGACATCGAGGATACTGGTCTTGCCCGAACCGTTGGGCCCGGTGATGGCAAACACACCGCTATCGGCAATCGGCCCCTGGTCGAAATCGACTCGCCCCTCGCCTTCCAGTGAATTGATATTTTTAAAGACTATATTGAGTATCCGCATAATCCCAGGCTTTGAGGGCTGTTGGTGGCAATTTGCTCGACCTCGAATAGCGTCAAGCTAATCCCAGCAAAACAGATTGAAAATCTATGCGGGTATTTTAGTGAATTTGACCTAGGGATGCTGAATAATATCAGGGTGGCGAAATCATCATTTTTGGCGTGTGGGCAATTGATTTTTTATAAACAATCGCATCCCTAAGTTTTTGAAATTCCTTAGCATCAAAACCATTTGCCACACCCAACAGCTCAGCTTGGCGAATTACATCCTCGGCCTTGACGTATTCGTTTAACTCGATAAACAAATAGGCTTTTTCGGCACGGAAATACATTCTGTTTGGGTCCAGTGCAATGGCTTTATCCATTTCCGCAAATGTATTTTCGGTTTGCCCCTGAGTGAAATAGACCTTTGCTTTGATCAGGTGCATCATCGGTTTGTCGGTGAAGTTTGGCTGCATCAACGCAGCGTCTGACCATTCCAAAACGTTTGCCGCAATCGTTTTGCACTCATAATCGCCATTGATCAAGCAAGTGGCCGCAGTCCTTATCGAATCCATAGTGCGTAATGGGTGAGACTTATCCGATATTCTGTGCAGAATTTCCTTATGCACCAAATCTCTCAATGCTTCCATATACCTAACATCGAGAACCAACGGCTCATCGTATCGCATAGGTAACGCAGCGTATTTTTGATCTTTAGCGACACCTTGAAAGCCTATTAACCTGTTAAGCTCCATGAACATTTCAATCAAGGTCGACACTTCAAAAACGTTCAGTTTGGAGGCAGTTAGATAATGCTGATAAGTTTCTGCATTCGGGCCTCGCTTTAGTTCGAGACTATTGGCATAAGCGCTATTAGCCCGCACCGAGCCCGGATGATTGCGCACCTCAAAGTAGCTAAAACTGTCGAGATTTGACCAGATTGCGGCACGTGTATGAGTAGCCAAAGCCAGACTGCCAATAATACAGGCGTACAAAACATTGAGCAGCCCATTGCTGATGTGCTTCGTTAGTACTTCGTGCAACAAAGCCACTAGCGCTAAAGTAATTCCGATACTGGGCAGATAATTGCGATGCTCGTATATCAATTCCAACGGAAATATAGTGGACTCCATAGCATGTCCGACAAAAAACCAAAGAATCGCAAAATTCAAAAAACGAGCCTTTTTTTGACAGGCGTTATAAATCGCTACCACTATCAACACTACAATACCGGCAATCGACAGCAAGGTACCAATAGGCTGAAACAGGCCCTTGCTCAAAACAAAATCATCGTGTGCCAAACTGAGCTGAGTATTATCTGGATAGAATAGCAATCCCAGGTAATAGAACAGTATTCTGGCTTCGGACATCAAGCGTTCCACCAGGGTAAATTCGCGCGTTAAATAACCGCCCAACACATATTCCGGATGAGTTAGCAAATAAGCCGCTCCAAACAATACCGGCAATATGACGCTGACTAGATAATAGCCATACAATTTAAAACGGGACTCAATTGGGATCGGAGGTAACAAGGTTACTTCACTGACAAACATCAATAGCGGCAACAGCAACGCATTTTCCTTGGATAAAACCCCTAATCCAGTGCCAAGCACGCAGCCCAGCACCATAAATAGAACGCCAGCAGGCTTTTCTAGCTGTAACCTGCCTTTTAAAAATACTAAAAATCCGCTCAGCATAAACATACAGGCCATGCTGTTCATGCGCTGTACGACATACAGCACCGAAGTCAGTTGCAGCGGGTGAACCGCCCAAATTAGAGCGGAAAGGAAAGCCAATTTTCGAACGGGAGCATCTAGCAAAGCCGCCTTGAACAAACTGCAAGCAAGCAAAAATACCAAATAGCTGTTAATGGCGTGGATGCCAATATTGGTCAGCTTGAAAGGGATCGGATCAAATTGCTGACCAGCGTAAAAGTAATTTAATGCAAAGCTGAGACTGGCTAGAGGGCGCTTAAAAGGACCGCTTGTGTTAGCACTCCAAGCAGAAGCCAAACCTTCAAAACTAAGACTTTCAATTAAGACCCCGTTGTTATCGACGATATTTGGATAATCATCGGCAAGGAACGGACCATTTCGGCCTGGAAAATAGATTCCGTATATTACAACCGACAAAAACAGCAGAACTGCCAGTCTTGCTAGCGTGCCTCCGTTACTCGACTTTTCCATTAAACTCTCTAATCAAAATCGCATAAAAAACAAAAGGGGCCGAAGCCCCTTTCGCTATCCAAAGAACACCTGCCAAGTTATGACTTAGGCAAATATTTTTGTAGAACAGTACTTCCAGAGCCCGTGGGAAGAACAGCCCACTTCATTCCGACTGCTGGAGTACAGGTACCCTGATACACTACAGTAGCTCCCCCCGCAACAGATGTGCCGATGGTATTGTAAGCAATCGTCACTCGAGCAGTTGATGCAGAAGATGCAGTAATTGTTACTGATCTCACGTAAGTGCCAAATATTGAATTAGCTGTGGCAAGGCCGAAAGTAGCGTTAGTTTGGCTTGCCGCTAAGGTTTGCTCACTACAAGCCACACCACCAGCAGTTAGGGCTGGCGAAGCCAAACTAGGACCTTCAGACACTTTAGATTTGACGGTGTAATCTTGATAAGCCGGAATCGCGATAGCAGCCAGAATACCAATGATCGCGACCACGATCATTAACTCGATCAAGGTAAAACCTTGTTGTACTTTTTGCATTTGCTTATTCATAACTACCTTCTTTTTTATGATGAACGGGATTTAAAACTCTTAAAGTTATAAACAATTAGTATGCCAATTACTTACACAACAAGATCAAACGACAGAATAGAGCATATTTCCTATGATTTTCAATATCTTGATTAAAATGTTTTCTATCAAAAACCCTGATAACTGCGAAGCTCGCCTGTAGCCACAACCCTATAAAGCAAGTAGTTTTTGTTCATAACTGACGTTTTTTGTCACCGCCGATGATTCACTAAACAATACAAATCGGTTTATTACAAACCCTTACCGGCAAACCAAAGCTCCAGCATCATCAACATCCACACTAAATCACCATAATAGGCGGCATGCACGCTTTGATGCATCTCGACAGCATGATCCAAAAAGTCCGGTTTAAAAAACTCGCGCCGCTTCAAATCATTTATTGCGCCATAAGCCAGTTGCTTAAGCGGCTGATGGTCCTTCAGCCAAACGCCGAAAGGCAACCCAAAGCCGTGCTTAGGCTTATTGATAATCCGCTCCGGAAGGAAATCCATCATGGCCTGTTTGTAAAACCAGCGCAGTTTTTGTCCACGCAACTTGTCATTCGAGGGAATTCGGCAAGATAAGTCGAGAATGCGTCGATCCAACAAGGGGTAGCAAACTTCAACACCTGCCATTTCGCACATTCTATTGACTTTGACCAAATCGTTATCGTGGAGCGTATTTTTCCAATCCAGATACAACATACGGTTCAAGGTAGTAGCAGACTCCGGCCGCCAATAGTCTTCCCTAAACTGGCGCAAGGGCGCAGAAGTATCAATTTCCGCTAAAAAATCAGCTTGAAAAATGTCTGCCGCAGCATGCCTATGCAAAAAATTGTAGTCCTGTAAGCGGTCTGGCATCGCTGCGTTCGCTTGATCGATATAGCGTTTTGCCTTAAACGGCAACTTCTGCTTAGCTATTACGTCTGGCAGGCCATTTAATGTCGCTTCGAGGCCGGCGCTGAGAAATTTTGGTAAGCGGTGATAATTCTCAAACAACATTTGCTTGGCGTAACGCTCGTTACCCGCAAAAATCTCGTCCCCACCATCACCCGCAAGCAAACGGTCAACACCGTGATCCTTAGCCAACTTCGCGCAATAATACGCTGCCAAGGCCGACGCATTCCCAAACGGCTCATCGTAGTAAGCCGCTATTGCCGGCACGGCATTAACGGTATCCTCGGGAGTGACGTAATACTGGTGTTGCCGCGTATTGAAACGTTGCACTGCAATAATGGCGTACTCAATTTCATCGTAGCCGTCAGCGTCAAAACCCATCGAAAAGGTTTTAGCCTTGCCTGGAAATACCTTAGCTAAGGCACCCACCACACTGGAACTATCCAGCCCGCCACTCAGAAACGCACCGGTATTGTCTTCGGTATCGGCCATACTTCTAACCGCTTCGATCAACTGCTGCTGCAATTCCAGGCCGGCTTGCTGCAAATCGCAGGATTGCTCATGAAATACCGGTAGCCAGTAGCGTTTTAAGCTGATTCGTCCGTTGTGATAAACCAGGCATTGCCCGCCTTCCAGCTTTTTAACCTGCCGATAAATCGTTGTGGGGCTGGGACAATGGTTGAGATAGATGTAATCAAATACCGCTTGCGGCGCAATGCCGTTACTGACCTGAGGATGACGCACTACAAAATCAGCACTTGAGCCAAATATTAGGCCGTCGGCAATTTCTGCGTAATAGATGTTACTGAGACCGATCGGATCGGTAGCCAACATCAGTAGCTGCTGATTGGTATCAATAAGCAGCAAGGTATCAGCTTCCGGCAAACCGACTAAAAAATCGACGCCGCGACTTAAATAGGCGTCCAACAAACCCTGTGAGCAAGCTAATCGCGAACCGGATTGCGGGGCAAGCAACAACGTCCCATTACGGTCCGCAATATCGGTGGCGGTGGTTGAAAAGGCATAATTCTGACCATGCCGAACACTAAATGTCGAATCTGCCGCCGTCATTTGCCCCAGCAAGGCGATAGATTCATCTTTCTGGAGACCGCTCCCCATCCATCCCGCAAATTTTGTCATAGTGTTAAGTGTAATTAAGCCTTGACGTGACTGATCACATAACGGAACTTTCCTGAGCGTTCCTTGGGAATGTAATCAGTGTATTCGATCTTGATAGTAACTGCTTGTCCCAAACGTTTTTTAAATTCGTCGATGATTTTTTGTTCGTAAGCAGCTTGATATTTAAGGGTTTTAACAATTTGCACGGTGGTTTTATCCAAACTATCCTGGGTGATTTTAAATGAATCAACGCCTTCTAAATCGCGCAGCACATAAATCAATGCCAACCCATGCAATACCGTTCCATCCTGAGCAACTACAAAGTCGGTGGTTCGACCTTGAATCTCCTCCAGTACTGGTAGTCCGCGCCCGCAGGCACAAATTTTATCCGACAATATTCCCATATCGCCGGTACGATAGCGAATAAATGGAAAATCTCTGGTCGCCATATGCGTAACCACAATTTCACCGAGCTCCCCATTAGGTAAAAGCTGGCCTTGTTTGTCTACAATCTCGACGACAATGTCTTCAGCGGTAATATGCATACTGCCTTCGGGACACTGATGCGCGATAAAGCCGGCATCACGCCCACCGTAACCATTCGCGACCGGACAAGCAAACACGCTTTCTATTTTTGTCCGCTGGTGATCGTAAAGCCGTTCCGATGTCACGAAAGCCACTTTAATCCCCAAATTATTCAATGCTACGCCCCTCTTCTCGGCATGACTGGCAATGTGGGCCAATGCAGAAGGATAACCAAATAACATTTTCGGGCGAATCTGCTGGATTTGTCGAACAAAGCCATCCAACTTTTCCGACGACATTTCGAACGCTGGAATCAGATGCGTACGCAACAATTTATCGCGTAACAGGCGAATTTTATCCTGCGCACCTAGTTCAATTGGAGACCCCCAGATTACAGCTTCCGGATCGCCTATATCGACACCCCACCAACGAGTGGCTCGCCATTTTGCTGCGACATCGTGACTAACTCGGCGGCTACCGATGTAAAAAATCAATGGCTCTCCACTGGAACCGCCAGTATTGAAACGCGCGAGCCTTAGAGCATCGTTGGCTTTCATTTCATCAAGATGTTGCCTGATTTCCGGCTTACTCAACAACGGCAGCGCGGCTAATTTTTGCACACTATCGATGTTCGCCGGCTCAAACCCCAAGTTAGCGAACAACTGCCTGTAGTAAGGTACATGAACTTGTACATCTTGCAGAAACACGCGTAAATGTTGCAATTGCAACTGTCTAATCTCGTCGGGTTTTAGCCACTGACTGCGCTCCATGCCGCGCCTAACCTGGACGGTAGTGTGCTTTTTTAAGGCTTCGTGAAGCGGAAAGATCACCGTTGAACAAAAAGACGTATAAAAGCTCATGACTCCACCAGTTTTTTGAATTCCGCCAACAAAATATCCACCCGCTTATCCCAAGAGTTATCAGCCGCATAATTTACAATAGCTTGCCGGCCCCACTGCCGCTGCAGAGCATCATCAAGCGCTAACAATAATGCCTCAGCATCCCCAAACGGCACGATAGTGCCCAGCGTTTCATCAGCAACCACCTCGCGATTGCCGCCAACATCGGTGCTAACCACCGGCAAACCACAAGCCATGGCCTCCAAAAACACGTTAGCCCACCCTTCGTTGGCGGTTGCGAGTACGAATATGTCAGCCGCCGATAAGGGACCATGCAATTGTTCGGCTGGCATCGCCCCCAGAAAACGAACATGCTGACGAAGATTAAGCGTTTCTACCTGCTGCTCCAGGCGATTACGAATATTGCCTTCCGGACTAGCGCCTCCAACGATCAAGTATAGCAATCTCGGATATTTTTCGATTAATGCCGGCAAAATTTCGATCACCCGATGGAAGCCTTTTCTATCAACCAATCCGCCGACCGAAATCAAGACCTGAACGTCTTCAGGAATTTGCCAAGCTTGCCGCGCCTGTTTCTTATCGACAGGAAAAAATTTTGCGGTATCGATACCGTTGCCCACCACCCATATTTTCTGCGCGTCGGCGCCTAAATTCACTACGTGTCGCTTTAAAGAATCCGATACCGAAAATACTCGGGCGGCATCATTAAGGGCTCTCAACAATCGTTGGAGGCGACTGGGAATGTTAGACAACGGCACTTCTGTGCCGCGTAAAGTGATGGTGACCGGCACCTTAAACCATTTACCGAGTAACGTGGCAGCATACCCGTCAGGGTATGCGAAGTGTGCATCGATCAAATTAAATGCGAAGCTCTTTTTTAACTGACGACAAATCACCAAACTACACAGCGCCATAAAAAAACCGTCCCAAGAACGTCCGATTCCGGGTATCGACAAAAAGCGCGGAAAATAGACGGAAATACCGTCTTGATTTTCGTACTTATCCGGTTGCGGCCGGTAATTCGGTTTAAACCATTGAATCAGGCTTTGCAGTGGAAACCAAGGCACCGGGGAAATGACAATCAAAGAACAATGATGGGCCACTTTGGACATACGCTCGCGAATAAAAACGCCAGCGTTAGGTCTGACACGGCTGGGATACAAAGAACTGAAAACAATCAGCCTTGGCGAGTTATCTGCCATCTTTACCCGCCATTATCCTGCCGTAAACAGCCTGATAATGACTGACACTTCGCTGCCAATTACGCTCTTCTTCGACATAGCGCCTGCCGGCTCGCCGAACTTGCTCCCATTGATCTTGCTGATCGAGGACCGCCAACACCGCTTGCGCCAAAGCGGTTTTTTCTCCAGCTTTGAAGAGATAGCCAGTTTCCCTGTCTCGAATTAACTCATGATGCCCACCGACATCCGACGCCACCAACAATCGGCCTTGCGCCATCGCTTCCAGAGGTTTTAAAGGCGTCACCAAATCAGTTAAACGCATCGCCAAGCGCGGATAAACAAAGATATCGACCAGATTGTAATAGCGCTGCACTTGATCATGAGCGACACGTCCGGGCAGAATGACCCAATCCTGCAAGCCCAGCGTCTCAATTTTCTGCAAGATTTGTTGCTGTTGCGGCCCTCCGCCCACTAACAACAAGCGCACATCAGGCTGTTGTTGAATAATCGCCGGCAATGCATCCAGCAATAGCAATAACCCCTCATAAGCATAAAAAGACCCGATAAAACCGAGCACAATTTTGCCGTTCAAACCCAACTCTGCTTGCAAATCTGGCTCGGCTGCCTCGCCGTAGGTAAATTTATCGATATCGACGGCGTTGGGAATCACGGTAATTTTTTCCTCCGCGACTCCGCGCCCGATAATATCCCGGCGCAGACCCTCGCAAATAGTCGTCACCGCATCGGCATGCTTAAAAACATGCGTCTCCAAAGCCTTAGTCAATCGGTAACGTAAACTACCTTCTCGGGTGGTGCCATGATCGACGGCCGCATCTTCCCAAAATGCCCGGCATTCGTAGACCAACGGCAGCCCATATTTCTTAGCTACTTTTAATGCCGCAAGCCCGTTCAACGCGGGCGAATGGGCGTGCAGAATGTCCGGCTTGATCTGCGGAATAATTTCATCCAACCGCTCCGCCAACGACTGTACGATGGTCCACTGATTTAAAACCGGCAATTTCGCTGCCAAACCTTGCGGGATAACAGATCGATAAAAGGTAAGTCCATCAACGGTTTCAACGGGAGCTTCCGCGACTTGATGTTTGGCGGATGTGACGTGAAACGTCTCCCATCCCAGTTTGCGTTGTTGTTCGAGAATCGCACGAGTACGGAAGGTGTATCCGCTGTGCAAAGGAATGGAGTGATCCAATATATGTAATATCTTCATGTCAAGAACGGGTTAAGGAATGTTCCTATTGGCAACTTGCCTGGTTCGACATGATTGCCATAATTTATGTTTTTTTAGTATTGTCGGCCAGCCGAAACCAAGCCTTTCTGATTAAATGCGGCACTAGTATATGCAAGGGCATTTTTAACCAATGCGAGCGAAGAAACAACAGCCAACGAGCAAAGCCGGTCAGGCTATCCGCGCAGCTACGATGGTGTGGCTTTAGGGCTTGCAAGAAAAGATAGTCCATAACTCGGTTTTTTCCGCGTCCCGCATAGATAGTAGAAGCCTCAATGGCACTATCAGGAATCGGGGTTCCCAATATTTTAGTGGCGTAGCGGAGGGCGTAAAACAAAGGCTTACCCAATCCCAACATTTCTGCTCGATTATGCAGGTTGTCCCAAAAACCTGGATCGTTGCCACTAAACTCGCGTAGAAGCAAATCTATATCGCTCAAATCGCGCAAACCATTTTCAAACTCTCCGCCCCAGAATAAATGGCTGGCGCTATGGAGAACCATATCTTCAGGAGCCAAAACCCAATAATCGGTATCGGTTATCTTTACAGCGGCTTTTAGCAACAACTCGGCATCGGGATATAAATTGCAGGTTTGCGGGAGTATGTTGTGATGAATATCCAGCGAAGTCCCACGCTTGATATGCCTAAGTGGCGGCAATTCATGCATCCACCGCTCGTAATAGCGCCGATCATAATTATCCATGGGCTCAGGAAGCCATCCATGCCATTTCAAGGCATCTTTAACCGTTTTCAGCTGATATTTAGGCACCAATATGTCGATGTCGCTGAATACGCGTCCCATACCAGCATTCAATTCCGATGCCGAATAAGCGGTGCCTTTCAACAAAATCAACCGAATATTCAAAAGCTTAAAGACCTGCGATAGATTATATAGCTCCCAATTGACGATGCGTTTTTGAGACAACCAATAAGTCTCAGCTGACTCGAGATGATAAGAAAAATGCTGTGGAGGGTTGAACAATCGAAATTTTTTCCAGAAGAATGCCAGTCTGGACAATACTCCGGCACTCCTCGCTTGCCTTAACAACAGCTCCCAATCGGAATTCGAATCAATACTATCCTTGGCCTTGATCATCAAGTATTCATTCAACAAATCAGGCATCTTGCGACTCTCTACCGTACATCATCCAATAATTGCACAAATAAATCAGATGCTTGGTTAAAATCGCCGTCGTAAATGAAATCATACGCCTGACAGCTGTTTACCAGACCCCCCATGGTTTCAAAACCCTGAGCACCTAGTACACTGTAATTGAATGAAAGGTCCGCCAGCCGCATGAACGCCTCGGCCTTTGGCACCGCGGATAAACTCAAGGATGATTCTGCCTGATATTTCGGAAATACAACCAAGCATGGCAGGGCGGTTTGGTCAGCTGCTGACACAGAGTCGGTGGGTGGCTTCATCAGGCAAACCGATCCTTTCAAAGTATCGTGAACAACAGGACTGAACTGGCAAAATGGAAAAGTATCCGCTACCAACGATATAGATTCGTTTTTCAAACTAACCGGACGCGGTACGGGAACAACATAACCGGTTGCGCGATCCACCAAAGTCAATTCATCAGATAATAGTCGCCAACCATTGTTGATTAATGCTGCGCACAATGTGCTCTTACCTGACCCCGGCGCACCAGGTAAAATTAATGCTTTACCGTTTCGTTCCACCACGGCGGCGTGAACGATTAGAAACCGGTGTGAGTAGCCGGATATACACCAGTTCAATCCCCATTCAAAAAATGGAAATGCCTGCGCATAAGGCAAAGGCTTGAAAGGAATAAATTGATCAAAGGCAAATAGCACCTGTTTGCGAAAGAAACGTCTTACGCCGGCTGGCTGAATTAAGCGAACATAAAAGTCGCAAAAAGTATCTGGGGGCAATATCGCATAGTCAGAGTAAAGCTCAAGGATACCTTGCTGAACTGACGATATAGCAGAATGAATTCTAATTGAAAAAGGACCAATCCTGACGACAAATTGCCCAGACGCTATCAAAGATGAAGTGGAATTAGGTCCGCTCAAAATATTTATATATTTTCAACAACATGAAGGCTCTGCAATACGCCTAACATTCCCGCTAAAGATTGCTGATCAACTCTCTGTAACCCTGCATCAATAGCCATACCTAGCAAGGCTGATTCACAAATCGGTGCTTGGGAATCCATAATCGTCAATAAAATTAAGCTTGCCTCCTCATCTAAACGATGAGTTTCTCCACTACCATGATGAAATACTATGGCCTGCTTATCAAGCAATACTATCTGAACAGGAAAACTTGAGGAAAGAGTCCAAGCCACAAATTAAAGAGGAACCAGACTTCTAAGTAACTCCTTAGCCGCTTCAGAATTAGAAACTAACAAACTCCCGTCATAAAAACTGTTTGCTGAATTAATTCCCAGAAGGTAAAGTTTTTTGATGTCTTCGGCGCTTACATCAGGTATTAAACCTAAGCTAGAGTTGAGATAATCAACACTAGCGGCTCCCCGGATGTCCACACTAGGACTATAAAACAATGTTTCAAAAAACGTGGTCGCAGCTGATGCCGAACCAAATACGGATGAAAAAGTAGTTGCACTATAAGTTTCAGTGGTCTTTCCTGAGCTATCTACATTGACGCCGGTCTTAGGAAAGTTATTGACTATCAGTTGACACATCTTGATTTGGGCGGGTGTTGAAGCGTTTACCCAACTATTAGATTTATAATACTTGTAAGTATAGTTAGTGGTATTTTTCGGCCACGATTTATTAACCAAAAAAGGATTGATCCTCGCGGCGATCCAGTCGTTGATATTTGGATGGGTGCCAGACTGAGTATTTACATCAATGGTATCGACATTACCCCTCCAGGCTAACGCTGTATGCCCGGCCCTACAAACCGACATGTCCTCGGAATGACTCGACACATTGCCTGATTGTACTCCTGAGATAGTACACTGATACACACTGCCTAAAGCTGTTTTACTTGTGAGCGTCATTAAAACTGGCGCGACCACCCCGGCTTTGGCGAAAGATCTTCTGGATTTATCAAGTGATCTACCAACGTTCTGGGATTCTTCTGCAGTACGTTTCTGTTCATCTATTCTGTTCATCTGGAACCCTCTTAAATTAAACTTTGAATTGGTTCGCACTCTAGCAAAATACCTTGTATCTGTCTATTGCACACAGGTACAGATCCAGAATTTGAAAGTCGATCATTTAACTATTTCGAAGAAACGCTTCAAACATCAGCAATGACCAAATCGACGCGCTGTAATCGCGCAGTCCGGACTGGTGCTGACTAACCAAATGATGCAAATAAGCTTCATCGAACCACCCAGTGCTTTTCAGAGTTTCCCCCAGTAAGGCCTGCTGAACACGCAGCTTTAACGGCCCTCTAAACCAACTACTCAATGGCACTGCAAACCCCATTTTGGGCCGGTAAAGAATATCACTGGGCAAATAAGGTTCCAACGCTTTCTTAAAAAGATATTTACCTTCTCGCCCATGTAGCTTTAAATCGGGCGGCAAGGTCGCCATCCATTCGACTAGTTTATGATCCAACAGAGGTACTCGCACTTCCAGGGCATGAGCCATACTTGCCCGATCAACTTTAGTCAGAATATCGCCAGCCAGATAAGTTTTTAAATCCAAATATTGCACCATTGACAATGGATGATCAGGGGCTTGCTGACTATACCGACGGAATACTTCAATAGCTTGATAACCCTGCAACTCGCTCTTTAGACTATCGCTAAATAATTGGCTGCGCATGCCGTTGGAGAGTACCGACACACTATGAAAATAACCCGCCATCGAGTCTCTACCGATAGACTCGAGCGTGGTCTTCGCCCTCAATACCTTTGGCGCCCAATCCAGCTTCGGATATACCTTGCCTAAGGTAGAGAACAAAGGCATCCGCAACGCATCAGGCAATAATGCCCTCATCCTCTCTTCATAGGTATGCCAGCGATAGCGTCTGTAACCGGCCAGATTTTCGTCGCCGCCATCGCCGGACAACACCACCGTCACCTGTTTCTTGGCCAATTCGCAAACCCGGTAAGTAGGTAACGCAGAACTGTCCGCATATGGCTCGTCATACAAACCGGACAATTGATCAATCAAACTAAAGTCTTCGGGATCGACTTGTTCAACTCGGTGTGCGGTGTGGTAACGGTCCGCAACCTGAGCAGCAAATTGCGCTTCGTTAAATTTAGGATCGCCAAAGGAAATCGAACAAGTATTGACCGGATCTTTGGATAGTCCCGCCATCAATGCCACGACACCACTGGAGTCAACGCCGCCCGACAGAAATGCCCCCAATGGCACATCAGCGACCATTCTAATTTTCACGGCTTCTCGCAAGCGCTCGATTAACTCTTCACCGGCTTCGGCTACGTTGCCCGCAGAAGCTGTCTGAAATTTAACGTCCCAATATTGATTAGGTCGAAAGCCATTCTGCCCTCGTTTAATCGTTAGACAATATCCGGGCTCAAGCTTATAAACACCTTTATATATGGTTTTTGGATCGGGAATATATCCAAAGCCGAAATAGTCTTCTACCGCAGTAGGGTCAACATTTTTAGGCAGTAAAGGGTGTTGTTTCAATGCTTTCAGTTCGGAACCGAAAATGAACTGACCGTTACTTAATTCGGCATAAAACAGTGGTTTTACACCGAGACGATCTCTGGCCAAAAATAAGGTCTGCCGTGGCCTATCCCAAATCCCAAATGCAAACATGCCGCGCAAGCGTTCCACGCAAGACTCACCCCAAGCTTGCCAAGCATAGAGAATGACTTCTGTATCACAATGTGTCCTGAAGCTAAAGCCCAATGCCTCCAATTCTTCTCGCAATTCCGGAAAATTATAGACCTCGCCGTTATAGGTCAGCACCACATTGCCATCCTGACTATGCATGGGTTGCTGACCGCTGGACAAGTCAATAATGGACAGTCTGCGATGCCCAAAACCCAAACCGGGCTCGGTATGCAAACCGCCTTCGTCTGGCCCCCGGTGAAACTGGGATTCGTTCATCCGCGACAACAAATTGCGGTCTATTTCACTAGCACCTGTAATATCGAAAATACCGACTATGCCGCACATATGAGTTCTCTCTGAATCATTTACTGCTTGTCATAAACTTGCCGATAGCGGTTCACCATGCTATCGATTGAAAATTCCGCCTGAATCCGCTCAAGCGAAGCTTCGCCGAATTGCCTCCGTTTGCCGTCACCCAGCACCAACTCGCGCATCGCGGATGACATGCCCTTTACATCCGCTTTTTCTACCAGACACCCGGTTTTTCCGTCCAGCACCAGCTCGGGGTTGCCGCCGACTCGAGTAGCGATAACCGGCAATCCACTTGCCATCGCTTCCAGTATAGTGTTGGAAATACCTTCTGCCTTTGACGGCAATACGAAAATATCCAGACTGCGCAGGATTTCCGGGATGTCGTTGCGCTCACCGGGTAACCAGACTTTATCGATCAGGCTGGCGGTATTTAACAATTCAATCGCTTCGGCTCGCAAAGGCCCGTCACCAACCAAAAACAAACGGGCAATTTGGGCAAATTCCGGAGAGTTTTCACAGGCATCGATAAATGCCCTAACCAGCGTCAATTGATCTTTCACGCCGTGCATACGTCCGACCGTGCCAATCACCAACTTTTCATCCAAATTCAGCGAGCAACCCTCCGGTATTTGTCTAACTCCGGCACGAGGATAAAATGTTTTGGTATCGACGCCGTTACAGATGCGCGTGACTTTAGCCGAAGGAATGCCCACTCGATTCAGCAAATAGTCCTGCAAATGCTGTGACAAAGGAATGAAGCGATGGATGATTGAACCTAAACCCCGCCTTAGCCATTGATATTTGACGTTACTACCGTCGGGATCGAAGACATCCCAGCCATGCTCGCCATGCACCCGATAAGGCACGCCGGCTAACAACGCGCAAGCCTGATATTCGATTGCCGCTAAATTACGGGTATGCACGATAGCGGGTTGCCATTGTTTCAACAAGCGATAGACTGTATAAAACGATGCCCAATCCTGTCCTGGGCGCTTATGCAACTGATGAACGATCACATCTTGCCGCTTGATACGTTGGCTGAATTCGGTGCTATCCGCCAAACAGATAATGGCATGCCGGTAATTGTTTTCCGGCAAATTGTTAATGATATTGACCAGACCGTTCTCCAGCCCGCCAATGCCTAGCCGATAAATGATGTGCACGATTAAGGGCGGCAACGGTCTGGACATTTATGCAGTCTCACGCGCTAACAATCGGCACAAGCGTTGGCCGTTCTGCTCCCAACTGAAATCGCTTTCTACATAGTGGCGATTGACGTTAGCGGATTCGACCGGCTGCTCCAAAAACCGTAAAACTTGGCTGGCAAAGTCTTCCGGAGCGTCGGCTATCGCCACATGCAAATCTGCCCCACCCGGAATGCCTTCCATAGCTGCCGAGGTAGCCACTATCGGCTTGGCCATCGCCATGGCTTCCAGGACTTTGTTTTGAATGCCTCTGGCAATGCGTAAGGGCGCAACGACAACATCCGCGTGAGCAACATAGGGCCTGACATCGTCAACCCGACCGGTCACAATTACGGCAGGCTCGTTTTCCGCCAGCTGCAACACTTCTTTGGCGGGTTTGGAACCCACTATATAAAAACGAACTTCCGGCAATTGGTTTTTAATAACAGGAAATACCTGCTCGGCAAACCATTTGACTGCATCAACATTAGCCCAATAATCCATGGCGCCAGTGAATACAATAGCCTGCTGATCGGCCAGGAACGGCGTTTGCCATGACAAACCCGGATCGAACCTATCCGTATCCACTCCGTTGTTTACAAAACCAATTTTGCTTGCCGATTCAGGCGCCAACGTTTTGAACAAACCTGCTTCTTGTTCGGATACGAATATTGTTGCATCGGCCCTACTGGCGATACGGCGCTCATAAGTCAACAATTTCTCGGCTTCTCGCCGATAGATCCAATTTGCTGGCCAATGCTTGCTAAGCGCGTATTGCCGCCATTTATCGGAATCAACATCGACAAAATCCGCCACCCAATGCAAGTTGGTATATTTCTCAACATATTGCGCCATTGGCGACGAAAAGATCATTACCCGCTCGATACCCTGTTCGTGGATAGTCTTATCTACCCATTCCTGCAATTCGCAGTTACGGTAATACGGCAAACTCAAGGCTTCTCCATTCAGCAAGCCTATCAAACTTTTAATTTTACCGCTCTGGGGATTTAATTCGATACAGCGGGTATCTGCACTGAAAGACTTTAAGGCGTCGATATGTTGCTTATCATCAGGGTCATCGATAAAGGTACCGAGGAATATCCGGTATTCGACCGCCAAAGCGAGCAAAAAATGAAAAGAACGAATTTTATCGCCCTTATTAGGTGGATAAGGAATACGATGGACTAAGTAAAGTAATTTAGGCTTTTCCATTAGCCTAAGTCCTTGGCAAGCCAAGGGCCAACTAGCTGACTAACCGGCAAAGGCAAGCGCTTCCAAGCCGCAATAAACAAGCGGTATTTAGGATTGAGCGGATTGATTTCGGGTATTTGTTTCGCTTTAACCAAATCAACCTCGTAATAGAGAGGTTCCGGTTCGAAACCCCAGTGCTTTTTAAAGCGATAAGAGCCTGTGCCAACTTTACTGCGACCGTAATCGAAAACTCGGCATCCCTTTTCCACCGCACGCCGCATCACTTCCCAATACATGAAATCGTTGCCTTTCAAATCACGGGCCGCGTCGGTGCCGCCGCCATAATAAGGCAAAACCTCGTCCTTAAAATAAAAACTCATCACACTGGCGACCAGCTGACCTTCGTGCTCTATCGTTAACACCTCGCAACTCTCGCCGAATACATCCTGCAAAATTTGAAAATATTTTTTCGGAAATACCGGGGTGCCAAGGTTCCTGACACTTTCAGAATAGGCGCGATATAAACGTTCGACATTGTCGTCTATGACACTTGTAAGACCGGCTTTGATGCCCGCCCGCACCATCGCCCGCTGCTTACGTGGGATCGCATTTAGATTTTTTTCGACATCTGGATCGAGTTCTTTTCTAAACGTGACGTAGAGTTCCTTGTGCGGCCAATCAGGATGCTTCTGTTGTCGATTTCTCATTTCCAGACTATCCACGCCCAATTCTCTGGCCAGTTCTTGGGCTTTGGTTTGCAAGGCTGCAAAAGCCTCATCGTTACTGGCAACAATTCCGCCGTATACACAAAACGCGTTTGAAACCAGAGAATTGCCGAATAACAAGCTATTGACATGGGTCAAGGGTAAAATACCGGTGATTTCACCATCTTGTTCTGCGTAGAAATAGTAAGTATCGTGGCCGAAGGCTTGTTTAATTACCTGCTGCCATGCTGATAAATGAAAAAAGCTGCCATCGACCGCAGCCATGACATAGTGATCCCAACGCTCTCTTTGGGCTGGCTCAAGTAATTTGATCATGACTGACTATGATGATTTGTCTGTTTGTTTGCTTAGAAACACGCTCTGCATGGTATCCCAAGCAAAATCGGTCAGTAAGCTGTTAAGGCGATTTTGCATTCTATCGAGATTCAAATAATGTCTGAAACGGGTCTTGAACGACAAATCATGCTGCCGCGGCTGTTCGGGATCTATTTCCCAAGGGTGAAAATAAAAAATTCCAGACTGGTTTTCGTGATTGTTGAGGTGACGGTAAGCCCATTTTGAAAACTGATACGGATATAATCTAAAAAACCCGCCGCCGCCGCAGGGGATATTGCGATCCAGTATTTTCAACGTAGTAATTGGTATTTCCAGCAGTTTGGGCGCGTTATCCGGCCTGTAAGCGAATCGAGGAGCTCCTGGCATGCCGTATAAGTCATGCTTTACCGGGTAAATGCTGGAACTGTATTGAAAGCCTTCGTCTTCCAGCACTTCCAACGCCCAGAGATTTTTGGCACCTATCGAATAACTTGCCGCCCGATAACCCACAACGGACTGGCCGCCAATATCTTCCAGAATCTGCCGGCTAATTCTAAGGTCTTGCCTGAACTGCTCCGGTGTTTGTTCGGTTACCCGAGTGTGCTGATAACCGTGGGAAGCAAGTTCGTGCCCTTCATCGACAATCCGGCGCACCAATTGCGGATAACGCTCAGCCACCCAGCCCAAGGTAAAAAAAGTGGCTTTTACCTGATGTTGCGCAAACAAATCCAAAATCCTCTGGGTATTCTGTTCTACCCGGTGCGGCAGAGCATCCCACTGACTACGCTGAATATTCGCCTCAAAAGCCGAGACCTGAAAATAATCCTCGACATCGACCGTCATGGCATTAACCCGTACAGGCAAATTCATATAGCCTTACCCTGCCAACTCATAACGACGCACAATTTCATCGACGATGCGACCAGCGGCTTTACCATCCCAATATTCCGGGACTCGGCCACTTTTACCACCCGTGAGCAAAATATCATCAACGCATTGCATGATTTTAGCCCGATCAGTTCCCACAATAGTATTAGTACCCTCGGTGATCGTGATCGGCCTTTCGGTATTTTCCCGCAAAGTCACACAAGGTACACCCAATGCGGTGGTTTCTTCCTGTAAACCACCGGAGTCAGTCAAAACCAATTGGGCGGATTGCATCAAACCGAGCATTTCCAAATATGCCACCGGAGGCAACATAATCACCCTCTGTTGCGGCAATATTTGCAGCAAACCCGCTTCCACAATTTTTTGCTGTGTACGTGGGTGGACCGGAAATATCACCGGGAGTTTTTCACTGATATCCCCTACCACCCGAACCAAGCGCGCCAGTGTTTCGGGGTCGTCAACGTTGGATGGTCTGTGCAGTGTTAACAAGGCATAGGCTTTTTCCGAAACAATCTGCCTAGAACCGTATCGCTGCAATGTTTCCGCCAAAGAGGAGGCTTGTTGGCAGTTAGCCAGAAGCGTGTCGATCATCACATTCCCGGTAAAGCATATCCGCTGTTCGGCAATACCTTCTTTAATCAAATTGTCCGCCGCCGCGCGCTCCGTGGTGAATAGCAGGTCAGAAAGTTGATCAGTCAAAATCCGGTTAATCTCTTCAGGCATTTGCCGATCATAACTTCTCAAACCGGCTTCAACATGAATCAATGGAATGTTTTTTTTCACTGCGACCAAACCGCAGGCGATTGTCGAATTGACATCACCCACTACCAACACGGCAAAAGGTTTAACCTCATCCAAAACCGGCTCAAAGCGCAACATGACATTTGCAGTCTGCACTGCATGACTGCCGGATCCAACACCCAAATCTTTGTCCGGCTCCGGAATACCGAGCTGTTGGAAAAAAGTATCTTTCATGGCTTGGTCGTAATGCTGACCGGTATGCACCAGATAAGGAGTGATCAAATGCCGAACAGATTGCAACTGCCTAATAATTGGCGCCATTTTCATGAAATTAGGTCGCGCGCCAACCACGCAAACCAAGACTTTAGGGAACATTTTTGTTAATCCAGGGAGGTTGTTGTATCGCTGTAAACTGCATCCATATCCAATTGCAGCAGAATAGCTTTTCTAAGCAGCGCTTTTTCTTTATTCAGACTGTTTCGAAGATTGGTGACAACATCTTCGAGTCTGGCAATCCGATGCTCGAGAGATTCTGAATCAGCACCACTGAAACGATGTAACGGCGACATGGAACTCTCATACTCCTCGTCAGCAACCTCGAGCAACATTTCTTCCTTAACCTCGACGATAACTTTAGTCACTGCCTGCTCATCCAGCAGCTTCAACTCTTCCAAATAACCGAACAACAGCAGACGGTCACACAAGGAATTAATGCGTCTAGGAATACCTCCACTAAACTCGTGAATAGCCTCAAAAACACTTGGCGTAAACTCAGGAGTCCCAGACCAACCGGCGGTTTGCAACCTAAAAAGTATATATTCTTTGGTCTCTTCCAAATCCAACGGATCAAGCTGAAATGTAGAGACAATGCGCTGCTTTAGCTGCTCCATATCCGCAGAGTAAATGGTGCGTTTCAATTCGGGTTGCCCAATCAAAAACACCTGAAAAACAGGATTGCCATTAACATCCAAATTGGTAAGCATACGCAATTCTTCCAAGGATTGTTTTGGCAAATTCTGAGCTTCATCGACGATTAAAAGCAATCGCCTTCCTTCTCTGGCTTTTTCAGCGATAAACTTTTCAAACCCAGATAATAAACTGGCCTTATCCGTCAGAGAAAATGAAAAACCAAATGTCGATGCCGCCATCCTCAAGGTGTCTTCGGGACCCACTTGAGAAGTCATCATCACCCCAATTAACAACTTCTCTTTGTTCAAATTTTTTATCAAACTCTTTACCAGCATAGTTTTACCCGTGCCAGGCGAGCCTATAACGAGAACAAAGCCCTCACCCTGCGTCAAGCCGTAATGCATATAAGCTAAAGCACGTTTATGTACAGAGCTTTGGAAAAAAAAATCTGGATCAGCGCTAAGCTGAAAAGGCTTTTGGGTGAGATTATAAAATCCGTCGTACATGTATTTTCTGTTTAGAATCGTACGTTAAAATTAGCTGTCGCCCGGTTCTCAACATAACCATCAAATTGAGAGGAATCAGATATTTGATTGATATGCCGAAACTCGAGCCTGGTATCCATTAATAAGGGTCGTCCCAGATTAATCGGAACTCCCCGGCTTACTCCCAAAGCAACATCATATCGAGAATTACTGGACAATTCGCCATCCGTATGTTGCCAAGAAGGACGTAGATAAAGGTCCATTCTCGGAGTAAACTGCCATTGCCAACTGCCCGTAACGCCGTATGACATATCCTCTCCTGAACGAGCTTCGTATGTTCTACGTTCATTAAATACCGAAGCGGTATAACTGCTCTTACCGGTTTGGTAGGAAAAAGAAAGGTTTCCACGCTTTCTAATAATCACGTCATTTACCAAATCAAACGGATTCAAAACTAGCTGGGTATTGTTAAAATTGGGGCCTGGAATCAACGATGATCGTCCGGTAACAGGATCAGTCGGACCAGGGGTTAGAATTCCCCGTGAAACTAAATCTTGAGTATTTACCACCTGAGTTAAACTGCCCGAAGCATCCCGAAGGAAAAAACCCTGCTCGGCGAACAATTGTTGCAGCGTCGTTGTCTCTTGGGAATAATTAAATCCAATAGTCAGCTGCTTAGCTCGATAGTTAAAATTTGCATCCCAAGAATCGCCAGTGTTTAACCCAACATCTTTATTACGATACGTAATGGTCGAACTAAGATTTTCCGATGGATTAAATTGCAACGTAGCATGCTTGTTATTACCGATACCAACCTCAAGTGAGTACCACTTGCTTGGCGTCCATTGCCCGCCAACCGTATAAAAAAAACCGTTACTTATGCTGTTCGTCGAGGTTTGAAAATCGTTATTTTCAAACCCTGCCTGTCCAAAAAGGTTGAATTTATTATTGATATAATATCGGGCATTACCTTGGTATTGTTCAAATCGAACATCTTGTCCGGCAGCCCTACTTTGCTCTTGGGACGAATAGTTCAATCCCCAGTTAACTCTATTAAAGTAACTGCCGCTGGACAATCTAGCCTGTCGAGTAAAGGTGCCAGAATCAGATATAGGAGTCGACAACCGCTGCTGCGTCTCTGATGACCCATTTAAATCCCCGAATGATGAATTACTATAACCAACTTTAGCTAAACCCGTTGCAAACCGACCAAATCTAGGAGTCCAGTACGGCGAAATGCTAAAAGTCTTAATTTCAGTTCGCCCGCCACTTCCAGAAATATTATCAGTGGTAACAAAAGAATTACTAATATTTTGCTGGCTTATTGAACTTGCAGTTTCCAAAAATAGAGTGTTACGAACGGCTTGATACAAAGAATTCATATTAAGCTGATGATTTATATCTATAGCATCTCTACCACCCGCATTATAGAGACCTTGCATACGATAATTTAAATTGAAATTACTCCAAGGAGAATCCCCATACAACGAAACTCCAGGACTAATCTCAGTTACAAAGCCACTTTTTTTGTTATTTTCAGAAAGCGTCAAATTATCAGAAAATATTTCACTCGCCGATAAACTTGGACTAAATCTCCAATCAAGCGCCTTTGCAGCGCTAGAATGTAAAACCATGCCTACACTTAAACCAGAAAGCAAGGTGGCTAGAGATAAACCGGAAAGACGATTACCGTCACAGATGCCCATATTTCCCATAGCTATAATTGTGGCCGTATATATCTATCTCTTTTCTTGTTTTGTTCAGAAGGGTCATAACAACATCGCAATTACTAAGCTTCGCAACCGACTCATTAACCACGCTCTGAGGGGTTACTTCCGCCGCGATCACCAGCACTACTTGACCCACAAGTTCCGCAAGTATCTGGGCCTGAGTAGCAACTAACAACGGAGGCGAATCAAAAATCACAATTCGGTCTTTGTATCGCCGACTCACTTCTTCCGCAAACAAATACATCCGTTGACTTGACAACAACTCTGTCGAGTATTTATGTCTTTTACCCGCCGTAATTAAACTAAGATTTGGAAGATCTGTTTTTAGTAAGATATCCGAAAAAGTGACCTTATCATCTTCTAGATACTCTATTAAGCCGCGAGGGCTATTAACCCCCAATTGTTTTGATATACTTGGCTTTTCTACATCCGCATCTATAAGCAAAACTTTTTTATCTCTTTCGTTAGCGATGCTCAAAGCCAAGTTAATTGAAACGAATGTTTTACCTTCCCCAGGCAAACTGCTGCAAATAAGAATTAAATTAGAACGATTAATACCATTATTTTCCGCGCCCTGTATATTGTTTACCAAAGGTCTCTTAATAACCCTAAACTCTTCAGCTAGCTGAGACTTTGCATTATTATTATCTATAAAACCATTTTCAGCCAAACCAACCCAATCAACAACAACTTGTTGCTCGGGCGAAAATGCGCGGGAAGATTCTCGCAACCCAACCGATTCTAAATTGCTTTCGCTGACACCCCTATCAGGTTTACTTGTGATAGCCGACTCTTGACTATTATTTTCCACAACTAATCCTTGGCTCCCTGCCTTTTTCAGCGCATTCTCTATAATGCTCATATATTTACCTGTTTAATACCACTTTACTTTAGTATCTCAAATATCATGATACCGATATAGCCACTTAGCAGTATTACAAAAGTCGAAATAAGTAACCAGTCAATATTATTGGTCTGACTTATGCCCTGTGAAGTAAGAGACACACTACCTAAGGATGGTAGCCCGGTCACAACCCTTACTTGTCTCGTTGACATGAACACTGGTCGTATAAAATAAACCAAAAACGCGACACCGAATCCTAAAATCACCCCAACCAAAAGTGCGAAAGAGTAAAATAATTTTCTATTAGGGGAACTAGGTTTGTTGGGCTTACTAGGGGGGTCAGCAATTTTGAATTTCAAACGAGATGTCTGGTCGTCAACGCGTTCGGTAATGTGAGCCTGTTCACGCCGATCCAATAACTCAGCGTACTTGCCACTTATCGTTTCATAGTCCCGGTTAAGATTTTTCATTTCCGTTTCTATGGTCAATCTTTCATTCAAGCCTTCTTCAAGTTTTGCTATCCTGTTTCGAATTGATTCAACTAAAGTTTGACTAGAAGCAACTTCAGCCTGAGCATTGTCAAAACCCATTTTTAACGCCTGAACATAGGGATTCGCCATTTTCTGTGCACCAATACTTTCGGAAAGACCTTCCTGTATATCTCCGCTTGCTTGTGTCTGACTCGTCTTAGTTTGATTCTCTTGAGTTTTCAGCGTCTCAATCAACTTATCAATTTCAACTATTTCTGGATGGCGTTCGGTATATTTCAGCAACAATTCAGTGCGCTTATCTTTCAGAGATTCTATCCTTGCATTATCTGCGGATACTTCCTGAGTGGATGTCGGTAGACCCCAGTCTTCTTCAGACTCTTGGATTTCAGCAACCTGCTCCGCTAATACATTTCGTCGAGAAATAGCTTGATCTAGAGCCGTGTTGGCATCTAGATACTGTTCCTTCATTTTCTGCAAACTCTGAAATTGATCAGAGCCGTTGAGTAAATCTATGTTTGCGCGCTTGAATTCTTCTTTTGCTTTTTCAGCATCTTGCAGCCTAATCTCGTATTCTCGTATCTGCTGTTCGATGAAACGCTGCGCATCACTCGCGTCGGCCAATGCCTTCCCCTCAGTTTGTTCTGAAAATACAGTAAGAACAGCCTGAACCACACTCTTCGCAACCTCAGGATCTTGGGAAGTATAAGCAATATCAAATATATCTCCTCTGCCTCCTGCAATTGTTATGTCTTTCTTGAGATTCTCGATCAATTCGGTAGCAGATCCTGAGCTATCCTGCGATCTACTTAGCTGGGATAGCGAAATAATTTTTTCCAGATTGGGTCTCGTAAACATTAGCTGCTGAATTATTCTGATCAGCGCAGATATATCAGGCTCTACAACCATGCCTCTCATGAGAGGTCTAATCACTGTAGCTGAATCAATATGAACTTTAGCTTTAGATTCAAATTTATCGGGCATCATAAAAATGTACGCCCAAGCAGCTGAACAGACAACCAAAGCGAAAACGATGGCAAGGCGCTTGTACTTTAAAGTACCTTTCAAATAAAAATAAACTTCGGAAAGATCTTGCTGCATATTAACTAGCCGTTTTTTTCAATCTAAAATTAATGGGGATACTACCTACAGAAAAAGTCAAACCACCTAAAAATACGCATCGGGAATAATTAAAATGTCCCCAGGCATCATCAAGACATTAGCTGACAAATCTGTATCATCAATCAGGTCGTCAATCCTTACACCAAACGGCTTTAATTCTCCATTCACGTCCCTGATAACACTGGCTCTATTGCCATCAGCATATTGGTTCAGACCAATTTGAATAATAACATCCAATAACGTCATTCCCCTCTCGTATGGAATGGACTTACCCTGGTAACGTCCTACGCCACCGCCACCGCCACCGCCACCGCCACCGCCACCGCCACCAATTCTCCCAATAACCCTGATTTGCTGAGTGCTAATCCCTTTGAATCCGCTTACCATAACAACCACCTGCGGACTCTTGATATAGGTCGAAAGCACCTTCTCAATGTCCCGAGCAAGTTCAAATGGCGTTTTACCACTAGCCAACAATTCTTCTACTAGAGGAACGGTTATCTTTCCATCCGGACGAACAGGTGCTGAGGTAGATAACTCTGGATTACCCCAAACAAAAATATTGACACTATCCCCGGGCCCTATCTGATAAGTATAGTCAGCAGTCTGTTGCACATCCTCAAGCAGAGGTTGGGAACACCCACCAAAACTAGAAACAAGGACAAGTGCTATCAAACAATACAACAACTTTTTTTTAAATATCGGCATAATCATAATCTAAATAGTTACCCAATTACCTGCTCAATTGTCTATTTCTTCAAGTATCTTTTTTGCGTTATCTTTACCGGAAAAATTTCGCTTTTGCTTTTCAGACAAACTAATAGCTTGTTTAAGCTCACTTATCGCAGTCGCTTTATTACCAACATTCATGTGCGCAACTCCTAAGTGATATCTAAACTCAGGCAGTTTAGGTTCTTTTAAAATCAAGGACTGTAATAACTTAAGACCCTCCTCATTACTACCTGCTTTAATTAATGCCCAAGCGTATGTGTCTTGAAAATAGGAGTTATCGGAATCTTTAAATACTTTTGCTAACTCCATACCTTGACCAATCTCGTCGCGACTGTTTGACTCCACCAATAATGACGCTAAATTGTTAATAGCTAAGTTATTGCCCGGATTCTTATCGAGTACTGATTTATACGCCCTGATTGCATTTTCCTTTTCGTTTAATTGCTCATACAAAGCCGCCAGAGCCATAGCTAACTGAGGATCATCTGGATTGACTTCCAATCCTCGCAAATACACATCTTTAGCTGAAGAAATATTTTTATTCATCATTGCCTCAACCCTTGCAAGAGCGAGATAAATCGATACTGCCTTTGGAGTGTGTTTAATCTGATCCGTCAACAGCTTTTTGGTTTTTAAAAAATCATTATTTGCGATATATATATCACTCAAGACACCTACAGCGCTTAATTGATCAGGATATTTCACATGGTGCTTTTCTAAATAAGCAACAGCCATATCTCTTTGCCCAAGAGCCTCATAAGATCTAACTAAATTAATCAATGAATTTAGATGATTAGGATACTGTTGTATCAGCTTATCATACAAGCTAATTGCCTCAGCATACTTACCTTTACCCTGCAAAACATTGGCTTGAAGATATATAGGCATAGCCTTATCTTTAGAAAAAAGCGCTAGCCGCTGAATAGCCTCTTGGGCACTATCCCACTTTTTCTCCAAAATATCCAACTCAGCCTTACTAGTAAGCAGTAAAACGTCGTTTTGTTTTATCGATAACGCCTTTTCAAGATATTGTCTAGCATTATCATTTTGCCCAGCCTGTATGTAGTTACCATACACACGAGAAAAGGCTACCAAATTGGCTGGATTAACTTCTAACGCCTGCTTATAACTTTTCTCAGCCTGTTTCCGATCTTGTTTTATTAAATAGGCATCACCTAACAAGGAATAAACATCGTCTACATTAATTTTGTTCCATATAAGCTTATTAAGAAACTCAATGGCTTCATCGGTTTTATTTTGAGCCAGCAAAAAGCGGCCTTTAAGCAAATTTGCCTGAATCAATTCTGGATTAACACTAAGAACATCTCTCAAAGAGCTTTCTACAGCACTAAACTGCTTTTCCGTTAGCGCAATTTCCGCAAGAATGACTTTAGCTGACAAGCCTGCTTCGTTATTCTTCTCTAGCTGAACAACTTGTTCCAATCCTTCTTTACCAGTCTCAGCATACCCTGACGCAACCATCCATTTTGATAGCTCTAACAACACCTTAGGTTGCCCTTGATGACGGTTAAGCATAGCCTTGTACTCTGGAATAACCCGATCTTTAGCACGAGCATTTAGGAATTCGATCAACACGATTTCAGGTTCGCTTTTATCATTTGATTTTTCAACCATTTCCCTTAATAGCCTCTCCGCCTCCTCAAGCTTATCAGTCATCGAGTAAATGGAAGCCAAACTTAATTTAAAGTTACTAGCATCCGGGTATAACTGAATGAGCTCCTCATACCCATTTATCACACTATCTATATTATTCAGCCCTGCATCGAGTTTGATTTTAAATAAACGCAAAGGAAGGTTTTTAGGCTGTTTTTCCAAGGCTTTATTTACCAATACCAAGGCTTGATCTATTTCATTTTTTTCAGCAAATAAAGCCGCCTGCAACGACAAAGCCTCAACATTATCCGGGCTGTCCTTCAAAACAAAATCAACTATTTCCGCTGCTTGATCTTTTTTCAACTGCTTAATATAAACTGATGCCTTGATCAATTTTGCGTCAGTATTGCTTGAATCACTTGCCAAAACTGACTCAGCTTGCTCCAATGCTTTCTCCAAATCTCCGAAAACGATATCGAGCTTACCCAGTTTTATTTTTGCGGAAGTCAAACTTGGCTCTAATTCTAAGGCCCTAATTAGGTTTTGCCGCATAGACTTGAAATTATTATTTTTTTCGTCCAATAAGGCCATATAGAAATAGGTCTCACCAAACTTATCGCTGCTTTGGCTGGATGTCTTCAACTCCAGCAAGGCCTTATCAAACTCCCCTTTTTCAAAAAACTCCTTACCTTTTTGCAAATGACTCTGAGCAGCCTCCTCCGGCGAGGAACATGCCGCTGTTTGCAATAAAAATGAACATGCGAGAACTACGGAACTGATTATTTTTTTTTTCATCCTATTACCAAAACCCCAATATTTTATCTGGCTACCTATTAATCGCCGAGAAATATACAATTACATTCGATCCCGTCATATTAACTAACAATATTTTCTTTTATCCAGGAATATAACTCTAACAAATCGGGATGCATATTTCCCAAAACGGCCTGAGTAGTAATGAAATAAGGTGCACGTATACCATGATAGTCAATATCCTTACCAACTCTTTGAAAATCTATACCTGACCGATGCATCAAACGCGGCAAGAACGGCTCCATCATTGCAAACACATTTGTACGCCCATCAACCTCTGTCAGGACTGTGGCAGCAAAAAAACAAGCAACTGCTATTGACGAAAAAGTCCTCTGCTCTTGAGGCGAAAACTGTAAGCCGTTAATTTCACCGAAACGCGTTAGAGTCTCTCCAGTACGTCTACGAAACGCCCCATCCACAGCTAATCTGGATATTTCGCATACTGTATTTCTCTGAAGCTTTAAATTATCTATAAGCTTGCTATCTAAACTAACGCCACAGTATTTTTCTAACGGCAATGGATTATTGTGTCGCTCTCCGATAGCAGGAACCATTCTTACACAACCAGCCGGGATACCAGTTTGCAAATGCGTAATCAAACAGTGGCGGGAATATTGATCGTATTCGTCTACTTCAAGGCGATTAGCAAAACGTTCAACAGGCTCATATTTAAACTCTTCACAATAAACGCGATATCTTACTTGAAAAACAAATTCCTTTTGAGCGTCACTTTCAGCGAGACCTACCTTGAAGTAACGGCTAAAACTTTCTGCCAGTGATAACTTAGGCTCCACATCCATCTTGCCCTCTCATTTTCACGAGGATCATCCAACTACAAATATTTATCGATGTCATGTGCTTTAATTCCCCATGCCAGTAAATGCTCTATTCGATCATTTGCTAATCCCAAACGATTAGACATAGCTTGAAACAAGCCTTTCAAAAATAAATAACCCTGCACCGGATGATCGTCCAAGTAAACGCTCAACATGTCACTACGAACTTCAAGTAAACACACATCAGTCAACGAAACAACAGAGGCCGTTCTCTCTCTGGGCTCGTACAAACAGACATCTCCAAATACTGCCCCAGCTTCTAAATCACAGAGGCCGGGACTTATGCGCCGATTCCCATCCAGCTCTGCACCACCTAACACTCTAACAACACCTTCTTCTATGAGAAATAATGTGTTTCCTTGCTGGCCTTTTTTCACGATGGTCTGACCCGCATTTAGGCGATATCGTTTCCAGCCGGAACCGTCGGAGAATTGCGCATTAGTTAGTACGTCACTAAATAATTCTTTCATGTCCGCCTGAATTTGCAAAGTAATGATCCTACCTACTGCTTATAAGGTCGTATAATAATTAACGTAGTATAAAAACACTTAAACATCGACACTAAATGCAAAGCTACATTTATTACAGCTACTTGAGCGCAGCAATCGCTTATGGTTTTTTACTTTTATACGCTTGCTTTAGGAAAAACTGGCATCTGCCTTTCATAATAGCAGTTTTGTGCTCGTTAGCATGGTGCACAAGCGTGATAATCGCCACAAAAAACAGCCATTTCTTCTTCGCTGACACGCTGCCGTACGAAACTCTCCGCAATGCATCTTGGTTTTTGCAGCTTGGTGCACTGCTGTCCAAACAGATATACAACGATCACAAGCAAATATTTAAGTCGAATGTTAGTGTGGTCGCTACCCTAACTATCTTGCTGGTTTTAGGTATTGAGATCTTCCCTGGCTACCTAACCCTAATCCGAGAACATCTGAACGTCGATCCTCGTTTCGCATCGCACGTTGTATCCGCTGTATTTGGCCTCATCCTGGTTGAGCAGCTTTACCGCAGCACCCCCCTGAAGCAAAGGTGGAATCTCAAATTTCTGTGTATAAGCCTTGGCTCGCTATTCGCGTTCGATTTGCTCGTTTACAGCAAATCACTGCTATTCAGCAGCTTAGACTTCGAGCTCTGGCAGTCACGAGGTGTAATTAACGCACTCATGACACCACTTTTAGCAGTCACATTGACCCGACTAAAGCTTAACAGCCAAAGTACAGAACTGACAACACCTCGCAAAACTATTTTTTACTCAACGATCCTGCTAGGTTGCGGCATCTATTTAATCCTTATGTCGTTTGCCGGTTTTTATATCAAACGCGCAAATACCGAATGGGGTGAGGCTGCACAAACTCTGTTTATTTTCCTCGCCATTCTCCTGCTGATTATCCCGTTTACATCCGGAAAAATACGGGCGATCTCCAAGGTGTATTTTAGTAAGCACTTTTTTCACTATAGCTACGATTACCGAGAAGAGTGGCTCAAGATCAGCAAATCGCTGGCAAAACTTGAGTCGCTTGAGGAACTGAAAGGATTCATCATAACCACTTTGACGGACTTAGTAGAAAGCGCAGGGGGCGGTTTGTGGTTAAAAAACGATCAAGGCCATTTTTTTCTAGCCGCAGAACAAAACCTCAAACTCACTCCACAAGAAATTGAATATCTCCACAACATAGGCGACCTGCCTCAATATTTAGCTAACAAGCAATGGGTCATCGATTTTTTCGAACTCGCTCATGCTCCAGAAGTTTACGATGATATAGATCTATCGCCGTGGTGCTACGAAGATAGCCAAGTGTGGCTTATAGTGCCGCTATTTCACCTAAACAAACTTGAAGCTTTTGTCGTGTTAACTCAGGCACGCGCGCCAAGAAAACTTGACTGGGAAGACCACGATCTTTTAAAAACTGTGGGAATGCAACTTGCCAACGCTCTCGCGCTGAACCGGACAAGCGAAGAACTCGCCAATAATCGTCAATTTGAAACTTATCACCGCCTTTCAGCATATTTGGTACATGACCTCAAAAATCTGGTGGCCCAGATCTCCCTGATCGTAAAAAACGCGGAAAAACATAAACATAACCCGGACTTCTTCGACGACACCATAGACACGCTAAATAACGTAGTCAAAAAAATGCACCATATAGTCGAACAGTTAAAACAAGGCGAGACCAACACAACCACAGCCAATACCTTCATTAATTTGGTGGAATTGGTTAAAAACATCGCGCAACAGCATCTCGGCACTCCGCCATTGCAGATGGAAACCACACTCAGCGAGTGTTTCGTGACGGCCGACAAAATCAAACTTACCAATATCTTGACTAATTTGGTTCAAAACGCCCAAGACGCCATAGCGACAAGCGATGGATGGGTTAAGCTTGAATTAACAAAAAACCAAGACTATGCTGTCATCAAAATTATCGATAACGGTATAGGCATGGACCACCAGTTCATTGCTGAACGCCTATTCAAGCCGTTCGATACGACAAAAGGCAATGCCGGAATGGGTATCGGCGCCTACGAAGCCCGCGATTACATTCTAAAGCAGTCCGGAAATATCCGGGTTGATAGCAATCCAGGCCAAGGCACTGCTTTCACCATTCAATTACCACTAGCTCAGCGAGTTTCCGCAAATCAAGGAAATAATGATCACTTCTAAAGTACTGTTAATTATTGAGGACGACCTAGGCTTACAAAAACAACTGAAATGGGCCTTCGAACAATACGAAGTAGTAATTGCAAGCAATAGAGATGAAGCAATAGCAGCACTTAGACGATATACGCCAAGCGTAGTTACCTTGGATCTCGGTTTACCACCCGACCCCACCAACGCCACTGAAGGACTCGCCACTCTCAAGGAAATCCTCGCATTAGCGCCAGCCACCAAGATAATCGTAGTAACCGGCAATGATGACCGCGCAAATGCTATTCATGCAGTAGCCTTAGGCGCTTATGACTTTTATCAAAAGCCGGTAGACCCGGACGTCTTGGGCCTAATCATAGAAAGAGCGTTTCAGCTCGACGCTCTAGAACGCGACTATCAAATATTGCAGCAACAAAAGCCCCTGACGGGTGTGATCGCCACCAGCCCGCAAATGCAGGCGGTCATGCGGATGATTGAAAAAATTGCACCTACCCAAGCGACCGTATTATTAATCGGCGAAAGCGGCACCGGTAAGGAGCTAATGGCAAAAGCCTTGCATCGCTTAAGCGCACGCGCCTCTCAACCTTTTGTAGCGGTGAACTGCGCAGCCATACCAGAAACATTGTTAGAGAGTGAATTATTCGGCTACGAGAAAGGTGCATTCACCGGCGCGGTAGCACAAACTAAAGGCAAAATCGAATATGCGCAAGGCGGCACATTCTTTTTGGACGAAATCGGCGACCTACCTTTTGCCTTACAAGCAAAATTGCTGCGATTTATCCAGGAACGCGTGATAGAACGGTTAGGGGGTAGAAAGGAAATTGCCGTGGATGTGCGCATCATATGTGCAACACATCGCCATTTACCCGATCTTATTGCGCAAGGTAATTTCCGGGGGGACTTATATTACCGGCTCAGTGAGATTGTCGTTGATATTCCTCCTTTGCGCGAGCGCGAGGGGGATATCATCACGATAGCCAATGTACTGTTACAACGCTATTGCCGCGAAAACAATTCCAAGGAAAAGCATTTTTCCCACGACGCAGCTCGTGCTCTTGAAGCTTATAACTGGCCCGGCAACATTCGTGAGATGGAGAACAAAATCAAACGTGCCGTCATTTTATCCGACAACAATTTCGTCACCGCCGAAGAGCTGGAAATTGGTACCGATAGCGACAAGTCTATGCCGCTGAATCTAAAGTCGGTAAGAGAAGCGGCAGAAACCATCGCCATCAAACGAGCTCTGACCTACGCAGACAATAACATATCCGAAGCAGCTAAATTATTGGGCGTTACCAGACCAACCTTGTACGGTTTATTTGAAAAATACGGACTGCAAGCTTTGCTGCGTAATCATACTGATGAACACCAGGAATGACATAGAAGGCCTGACCAGATAGTTCCAGGCGAGGGTTTTACGCAACGGATTTAAACGGATAAATCAGATTCTCGATACATAAGAAATAACCCCGATTTGCTTTACCTGGCGCCCACCCATATCGACAGAAACGTCATTTGTAATATCCGAATATAAGCGGAAATCGTGTCGGTAGTCCTCAAACCATAAGGAATTTTCCAACACTTGCTTTGTGCTCAAACAATAAAGCAGACGCTTACTCTGACGACTGGCTTCGCCTATTTGCTGTATATCAAAGCCTTGTTTTTTAACACTATATGCCAGTGCCGGATTGGATAACATATACCAATGCTTAATGCCCTGCCGGAGAGAATAAACTGCCGCCGCCCGATACAGCCCCCACATTATGTCTCTATTGATGTTGCGGTAATCGTGCAGAAAACTAATTTTGCGATTTTCTTCAGGTGCGTCTATAGCCGGGTTTCTAAAAGCAAACCGCCTTGCGTCCTTAGTAACGCATAGTCTGGAAATTTCGACGGAATTTTTGTATCTGCCGCTAGGTATACGTTCAGACGTAATGCTACTTTCTTGAAACGGAAAAACGTGACCTTTGGGCTTGACCATCCTCAACCCGCCCAACCACTGCTGCGTGTATTTATGCCTGACTAAAAAATGAATTGCGCTTTTATCCCATTCGTCGATTTCTTGCTGCGCCGGAAACTGCTCCGTATCGTCGAAGCCTATTTCATCGCAATAAACCCGGTATCTGAGTTGATAATGAATTTTTTTACTTTCCGGCGTATCAGCTAAAAATACCTCGAAACAATGATCGAAAGACTGCTTCTGTCGATTCAAGATACACCCCACCCTATAAACAAATATTCATAACAAGTTCAAATAGCTATAGCCACTTTGTCTCGTTCCTCAGGTAAGGATGGTATAGCAAATCGAGTCAATTTCAAGCTAAATTGTAAAAAAAACCGACACTCGCTGATTAGATTTTTTAATTTCCTCGTTCTGTCTAGCTCGCATTCCAGCGTAAATCCAGTGTAAACGGATAGTCTTTATTTAACTCCTCACTCGGTAATTCCAACACGGAGTCCGTCGGCGTATGACCGTGCTGCCAAAAACGACTAACCCTGCGTCCTTCAGCTTCGTAAGCATTAACCGGCAGCGTATCGTAATTGCGGCCGCCCGGATGAGAGACGTGATACGTACAACCGCCGATAGACCGGCCGTTCCAGGTATCAACCAAATCGAATACCAGCGGGGCCTGCACACCGATAGAGGGATGCAAGGCCGACGGCGGGCTCCAAGCCCGATAACGGATACCCGCCACCAGCTCGCCTTGCTTGCCGGTGGCCTTTAACGGCACCCTGCGACCATTGCAGGTTAAGGCATAGCGTTCACCCATCGCCCCACTAAGCGACACCTGCAAGCGTTCCACCGAAGAGTCGACATAACGGGCGGTGCCGCTGCTGGTAATTTCTTCGCCTAACACGTGCCATGGCTCAATAGCCTGATACAGATCCAATTGCAGATCGTTAACCCGCAGACTACCGATTCTAGGAAACCGGAATTCCAAAAACGGCGCGAACCATTCTCTCTTGAATTCGTACCCCGCGGCTTGTAGATCGCGCGCCACATCGTAAATATCGCTGGCAATGAAATGCGGCAACATAAACCGGTCATGCAATTGCGTCCCCCAGCGCACCAAGGGCTTCTTGTATGGCTCGCGCCAAAACCAGGCCACCAAGGTTCTCAGTAACAACATTTGCATCAGACTCATCCTTGCATGCGGCGGCATTTCGAACGCACGCAACTCCAGCAGGCCAAGCCGTCCGGCATCGGTACCCGGCGCATAAAGCTTGTCGATACAAAACTCGCTACGATGCGTATTGCCGGTCATATCCACCAGTAAATTGCGGAACAGCCTATCGACCAGCCAAGGCGCGGCTACTTCGCCCTCCGGCATTTGTTGAAAAGCAATTTCCAGCTCGTACAGACTGTCATTGCGCGCTTCGTCGACGCGCGGCGCCTGGCTGGTTGGACCGAGAAACAAGCCGGAAAATAAATAGGACAAGGCTGGATGATGTTGCCAATAGGTGACCAAGCTGCGCAACAAATCCGGCCGCCGCAAAATCGGACTATCGGCCGGCGTAATGCCACCCAATGTCACATGATTACCGCCACCCGTCCCAGTATGCCGGCCATCCAGCATGAATTTCTCGGTGCCAAGCCGTGTCAGCCGGGCCAGCTCGTACAAAGTGGTGGTGTTATGCACCAGCTCTTTCCAACTGGCGGCCGGATGAATATTCACCTCTATCACGCCAGGATCGGGCGTCACCGGCAAACGGGTCAAACGCAAATCGTGCGGCGGTTGATAACCTTCTATAACGACCGGCATCTTAAGTGCCGCAGCAGTCGCCTCCACCGATGCGATGATGTCCAGATAATGCTCCAACTCGGTGGTAGGCGGCACAAATACATATAAGCGGCCTTCACGGGTTTGCACCGACAAAGCGGTATGCGGCACCCATTCCGGGTCGTGCGGCATCTCATCGTCGGCCGCGTCCATTTCGGTCGGATGCAATTCCTGCTTTGCCATTTGACTGTAACGACGGCTAACTTCCGAATCAATATCGCCCAAAGGTTCCACCGGTTCGTAAAGACTGCGTTCATGGGGGTGATCGCGCTTTTCGAACGGCACCCAAGGCAAACTGTTCAAAGGTAAACGCAAACCCATCGCCGAATCGCCCGGCACCAGGAACATCTCCCCGCGCCGGAATTCCCAAGCGCTACTGTTCCAAGCGCTGGCCTGATAGCTCCAGTGCAAAGGCAAAACATAACCGACCGGCGCGCCGAGATCCGCGCTGAGCAATTTGGCCAAGCGCTGGCGCTCCAAGTCGTCTTTCAAATCGACTTGCAAAGGATCGAGGTTTTTCGGAACCAAACCCTCCTGTAATAAATAGTAAAGAGGGTCTTCGAAACCCGGCAGTATGAACTCGCCGGCCACACCCAGTCGTTTGACCAAATCGCGGATAAAAGCTTCAGCCTGCTTGATGTCGAACCCATAATCTCGGGTCTCATCCGCCAATAAGGCCGGGTTCTTCCAAATCGGTTTGCCGTCCTTGCGCCAAAAACACGCCAACTGCCAGCGCGGCAACGGCTCGCCCGGATACCATTTGCCCTGACCGAAATACAACAAACCTCCCGGCGCAAAGCTGTCACGCAAACGTCTGACCAGTTTTCCGGCCAACTTGCGTTTTTCCTCGCCGTCGGCATCCGTGTTCCATTCCGGCGCATCCATGTTATCGATGGATACGAAAGTCGGCTCGCCGCCCATGGTTAGACGTACATCGCCCGCTTTCAGCTCGGCGTCCACCTTTTCGCCCAGACGTTCGATGTCTGTCCATTGCCTGTCGGTATAAGGTTTGGTAACGCGCGGATCTTCATGGATGCGGCTGACGCGATTGGAAAACCCGAAAGTAGTCTCGGCCTTGCCGATAAACCCGCCGCTGACCGGCGCCGCGCTGACATAGTCGGCGGTGCAGGCCAAGGGAATGTGTCCTTCGCCGGCAAATAAGCCGGACGTCGGGTCGAGGCCCACCCAGCCCGCACCCGGAATATATACTTCTGCCCAGGCGTGCAGATCGGTAAAATCGTGATCGGTACCGGATGGGCCGTCCAGCGATTTCACATCCGCTACCAGCTGTACCAAATACCCCGATACAAAGCGCGCGGCCAAACCCATGTGCCGCAACACCTGTACCAACAACCAGCCGGAATCTCGACAAGAACCCAGCTTTTTTTCCAGGGTTTCTTCGCAACTTTGCACGCCCGGTTCCATGCGGATTGCATAATTGACGACCTGATTCACAGCTTGATTGATGCCCACCAGAAAATCGACGATACCTTGCTTGTCCCAATTCAACCCGGCCAGAAAGGCTTTCAGTAAAGGGCCATGCTCACGAATTTCCAGATACGGCGCCAGTTCCTTGGCCAATTGCTCCGGATAGGAAAACGGATAATGTTCGGCATACTCTTCCAGAAAAAAATCGAATGGGTTGATCACCGTCATGTCGGCGATCAAATCCACCTCTATCGAAAACTCGGTGGTTTTTTCCGGAAACACCAAGCGCGCCAGATAATTACCGAACGGATCCTGCTGCCAGTTAATGAAGTGCTTGTCCGGTTTGATGGTTAGCGAATACGCACTGACCGCCGTCCGCGAGTGCGAGGCCGGCCGCAGCCGCAACACATGTGGGCTTAATTGGACCGGATGATCGTAGTGGTAACTGGTTTTATGATTGATCGCGACTCTGATACTCATGCTGACACCGCATTGGCTGCTTCGCTTTCAGCCTGCAATAGCCTTAGGTTTTCTTCTACGCCGGCCGCATGCGTCAATTCCGCCACATTCTGCTTGGTGAAAAAACCGTCGAAATTCCCGAAACGTTGTACATATTCCACAATCAACGAGGAATGCTCGGAAGCGCTGGAAAATATCTGTTTTAGACCTTCCTCGCGCGAACCGATGACATCCAGCAGAAAATCCTTGCCCCTAGCCCGGATAGCCTGCACCACATAATCGATATTGGCTAAACCGTTGATCTCGCCATCGGCCACTTCCAAAGCCACATGGTGCAAGCGCGGACCATAGTTACGCACGAAACTTTCGGTCGGCGACGGCAAGCCCACCAGATGATTAACAAAATACGGATGATTGGCAGCGGTAAACACTTTGGCCGGACTGATCCGCTCCTCGGGATAATGAATGCTTTTGGTAACGTTGGTAGACGAATTCTGATTGGCAATGTCGTAAGACCCCCAATAGTAATAGCTCGAGAGCGTCAAATATTCCAAGATCGCCACTTCCCGGTTCTGACTGTAAACCCGGGTGGCTAAATGATCGATGGGCCGGATGAGTTTATCCAGCCCTAATTCTTCCTGAATTTCCTTCGCTTGCAGATAGCCACGATTCACGTCGTCAAGAATGATGCTATTTCCCAAGGCATATACCCTGATGTCCTCCGGCGGCCGCTCCCAGTATGCAACGATATTGTGCGTATACGGCGACGGCTTGACGATAGCCATATTGCCCGGCAATTCCAATTTGCGGATTTGATCCTGATTGAAGAAGCGGATTTCCCTGGCTTTTTGCTGCTCGACCACTTCATGCAAATTGCTGACCCGAAAAATCTCACCCATATAGCGTGAATTCGGCTTATGGGCGCCGATTGGATACACCTCGTTCAGACTGCGAAAGATGTCGGCTCGACCGGGTGCACGCACTTCCCGTACCAATAGGTCCGGCGAATTCATATCAATCCGCAGCACATGGGTCCAATGGCTCTCGGACTCCAAGGTCACCAGATAGTGGTAAGGCGTCATCAACGCCAACTCGCTGACATAGGCCGCCGAACAGCCCGGCTCCACCGTCAACATTAACGCGTCGATTTCGCGGATCATTTCGGTCAGACCGGTACGATCCCGGTTTTCCAGCAATTTGACCAGAAACTCGTCAAACCAGGGCGAATTGGCCTTGTCGCCCTGCTTGGGGTGGATCAGTGAATTTATCATCCGTTTACCTCTAACTCTATTTGTCCGTTAGGCTGAATCGCCAAAATGTCCTTTAAACCGTCGGCAAGTCACATAATTCCGATGCGGTTCAATCAATTGTTTATTCCGGCCCGTTTAGAAAAGCCCGCTGAATTTCTCCGCCAAGCGCATTGTTGCGCAAAATGAAATCCTGCAAAAACTCATGCAAGCCGATACTAAAAATGTCGGCCATCCGCCCGTAATGCAACCGCGCATGATTTTCGCCGGCTAACCGCAGACATTCCATGCCCCGCTGCCGGCACAGTTGCTCCAGAATAGGCGCCAACTCATCGTAGCATGCATGTAAGGAACGCGGCATGTCATCGCGTAACACCAATAACTCCGCCACTTTCCAGGGCTCGATGGTGTCCCGAAACACTTTTTGATAGGCCTCGAATGCCGATACCGAGCGCAGCAAGGAACTCCATTCGTAATAGTCGACCTGGGCTTCCTGAGCATCAACAGCCGGCAACAGCAATTGATACTTGGCATCTAAAAGTCTCGCGGTATTGTCGGCCCGCTCCACAAAGCTTCCCAAACGCACAAATTTGTAACTGTCATCGCGCAGCATGGTCCCGAAGGTAACACCGCGAAACAGGTGCGAGCGGGATTTCACCCAGTCGCAAAATTCGCAAATATCGGCTTCGTTCAGACCCTGGCGAATCCGTTGCCTTAGTTCCAGCCACAAGGCGTTGACGGTCTCCCACATCTCCGAAGACATCGCCACCCGCACCGCCCGCGCATTTTCTCGCGCCGAGTTAAGGGCGCTGACAATACTGGACGGGTTACGCTCATCCAAAGCCATGAAGTGAATTACATTGGCCGCAGTATAACCGGAGTAGTTTTTCTCGAAAGCCTCGATATCGTCGGCAATCTGCACCGGGGGTTTCCAGCGTGCGGTTTCGTCGTAGGCGCTATTCGCTACCAATGACATCCGATAGGTCACGTCCAGCACCCGCGCCATGTTCTCGGCGCGCTCGATATAACGCGCCATCCAATAGAGATGATCGGCGGTGCGGCTCAGCATGGTGCGTCTCCAGTCAATACCCAAGTGTCCTTCGTGCCACCGCCCTGCGAGGAATTGACCACCAGCGAACCTTCCCGCATCGCCACTCGGCATAAGCCACCCGGCACCAGCGTGGTGGTTTTGCCGGACAACACAAACGGTCGCAAGTCCACATGACGCGGTGCCACCCCTTGTTCAACCAAAGTCGGACAAGTCGACAATGCCAATGTAGGCTGAGCGATGTAATTGTCGGGCTCGGCCAAAATCCGCGCCCGAAAATCCTCGATCTGCTGTTTGGACGAGGTTGGACCCACCAACATGCCATAACCGCCGGAACCCTGTACTTCCTTGACCACTAGTTCCTCCAGATGCTCTAACACATATTTCAAATCGTCAGGATTTTCCAGTTTATACGTGGGCACGTTGGACAGGATAGGCTCCTCACCCAGGTAAAAACGCACCATGTCGGGTACATAGGTATAGGTGGCTTTGTCGTCTGCCACCCCCGTGCCAATCGCGTTAGCCAGCGTGACGCCGCCGTTGCGATACACCGAAACCAAGCCCGGCACACCGAGCATAGAATCTTCGCGAAACGCCAGCGGATCGAGAAAATCGTCGTCGATGCGCCGATAAATCACGTCAATGCGCTTTGGGCCTTCCGTGGTGCGCATGAACACCGCATTGTCCTTGCAAAATAAATCCTGGCCTTCCACCAGTTCTATACCCATTTGCTGGGCCAGAAATGCGTGTTCGAAGTAAGCACTGTTGTAGGCACCGGGGGTTAGCAGCACCACGGTCGGATCGTAAACGCCGGGCTGCGCCACCGCCCGTAAATTGTTCAGCAACACCTGCGGATAATGCTCGACCGGCGCTACCGCATAACGGCGGAACAGTTCCGGGAACAGACGCATCATCATCTTGCGGTCTTCCAGCATGTAGGAAACCCCGGACGGTGTGCGCAGATTGTCTTCCAGCACATAAAACTCGTTCTCGGCGGTGCGCACAATATCGACGCCGGCGATATGCGCATAAATGCCGCCCGGCACGTCCACGCCCTGCATTTCCGGCCGATACATTTCGTTTTCCAGAATACTGGCGGGGACGATACCGGCTTTGATGATTTCCTGATCGTGATACAGATCGTTCAAAAACGCATTCAGCGCGGTGACCCGCTGAATCACGCCGGCCGACAATACCCGCCATTCCGTGGCAGCCAGAATGCGCGGCACGACATCAAACGGAATCAGCCGTTCGGCGCCGGCCTCGTCGCCGTAGACGTTGAATGTAATTCCCACCCGCCGGAACAGCATTTCCGCTTCGCGGGACTTTTGCATCAACTGGGCATGATCGGTACCGCTCAGCCACTCCGCGAATGGTTGATACAGGCGCCGGACGCTACCGGTTGAGGTGCGCATTTCATCGAAAAAAGTATTTATATTCATGACCATCCTTCAGCAATCCACATGCCAATCTTATTAATGTCTATTTATCAAAAAGTTAAATCGCCGCTACGTCGCCCAAACCGCATTACGCACCACATCAGTGCAACACTCTCCGGCAAGCGCCCTGAAAACGACCACAGCAGTTCAAACGCCATTGTTATTTCCGCACGCGTTGATTATTGTGGCCGCCTTAAACCAGCAATTGCGGCGAGGTCAGACTGATGCAAACAGCTTTTTGTACCATCTTCGGTGAAGTACTATTCGACAACTTTCCGGACGGCAGCCGGATCCTCGGTGGCGCACCGTTTAATGTCGCCTGGCATCTGCAAGCTTTGGGCCGGCCTGCCCTGTTTATCAGCCGTGTGGGAGAAGATGATGCCGGTCGCGAGATCCTCTCGGCCATGCAAAGTGCCGGCATGACTCGATCCGCGATGCAGATCGACGCCGATCATCCATCCGGCAGCGTAGCGATCAGCATAACAGATGGGCAGCCCAGCTACCGGATTCTGGACCAGCAAGCTTACGACTACATTGATGCAGAGGCTTTCCATCATCTCCGCAAACAGGGCTTGCTCTATCATGGCAGCCTAGCCTTGCGAAACAGCGTTTCCAGGCAAGCCTGCCTCGATTTGCAACAAACCTGGAGTGGTCCGGTGTTTCTGGATGTCAATCTGCGCGCGCCCTGGTGGCAAACGAATCAGGTCTTGGAATGGGTAGCCGGCGCGGATTGGTTGAAACTGAACGATGAAGAGTTGGAATTGCTGCTGCCCGGCGAGCAGAGCATAAGCAACAAGATGCATTTATTGCAGCAGACTTATCATTTAAGCGGCGTGGTACTTACACGCGGCAGCCAAGGCGCGATGGCGTTAGATTCAGAGGGTGAGTTGTTCGACATCGCTCCCGACCGTAACATCGAAATTGTCGATACGGTTGGCGCCGGTGACGCGTTTGCAGCGGTTTTGTTAGTGGGCATTGCCGAAAATTGGCCTATGCCTGTGATACTAAAACGGGCGCAGGATTTTGCGTCCGCGTTGGTAGGTCAGCGCGGCGCGACCGTCGCTGACCCCGCGTTTTATCAAAGATTTATTGACGCGTGGCAATAACAAAAAACGCCATGTCTTGCCCCTCTGCTGCACTCATCAAGACTGTTGTCTGGCAGGCACGCCGTCCGACCAATCGCCGGATTGTGCAGAAAAAAACTTTTTAAATGGCGGCATAAAGCTGGCGGTGATCGGAATCGAATAAAAACAGTACATCGCCGCCGCTTCGCCGGTACTGACCCCGAACAACCATTGCGGCATGAACAAGGTCATCAATGCCCCAAAGCAATGATAGATGCCGATGCGCCAATTGTTTTTCCAGACAAACGCGCTGAACGCCAATGCAAACAGCGAGCCATGGGTCACCAGCAAACCAAAGGCACTGGAGACAGCATAACCGATGTGGTAGATGCCCATGAACAAGCAGGAATTCATCCGGCCGATAAAGTTAGGGTCTATGTCAAACAGCTGCCAGTCGTTCGGCAAGCGAGTCAAAATCAAAAACAAGCCACTCAAAGAGCTGCCGACAATAAAGGCTTTCTTCAAGGCTTTAGGGTCCGACGAATAGGTCGCCAAAGCCGGCATGATCGCAAACGCTTGCAGGCTAATATGCACCGACGACAGCTCGCTCAAAAAAAGGTTGGTGCCATAACCGCACTGGTCCGCCACCGGATAGGCGAAAAATTGAATGAACTCCATCAAGGAAAAATGGAAGATGGCATAGGCGCGGGCCAGTCTGACCCAAAAGGTTTCGTCTTTATCCAGAAAAGTCACACTCGCTGCGACCAGGCCTGCTAAGCCCAATCCCAGCGACATATTGGCGCTAAAACACATGGTTAATCCGTCATTTAAATTTTTAGAAGCGGCGCGCACCTTATCGCAGTCGCCAGTTTGATGTACAGGTTTCGGCCATTTTTGCCGGAAGGCAAAGATACACGTAGCGGCATTTTATTGCAGCAATTTTGTGGAAATTAATCGCTATCAGCCTGAATACTACTCACTTAGCGCGGCCGATTGGCTAACTCAATCTGTTCTATCAACTGTTCGGCGCCATCCAACTCTCGATCATAAACGTCGGTGCGATAAGCCTCGCCGTTCAGCACAAACGCGGATGCGGCTCCCGAACCCTCTGCTTTTTCTATGTTGATACGGGTTAATGTAGACAGGCCGGGCTGCAAGGGATTGGCCTTGAGTTCCGCGGCATCCAGCGCAATGCGTACCTGCATGCGTTCGGCGATATGAATAAAATTACCGGTGGCATTATCGGTCGGCAACAGCGCAAAGATACTGCCGGTGCCAGGGTTAATGCCCTGCACCCGGCCGTGATAAAGCCGGTCGTCACCATAAGCGGCGACGCGAATTTCCGCCTTCTGCCCCGGCCTAACCCCAGCGATCTGGCTTTCCAGGAAGTTGGCTTCTATCCAAACATCGTCCAGCGGCACGATGGCTAGCAAGGGCGCGCCAGCCTTCAGATTATCGCCGACTTGTACCTTGCGCTTGGCCACGCAACCCGACACCGGCGCGACCAGATTGCGCCGCTGATAGTCCAGATAAGCCTGGCGCAAGCGGCTCTTGGCTTTTTCCACGGCGGGATGATTATCGATGCCGGAATCCAGCAATTGCGCATCGACACCGCTTTGTTCGGCGCGAATTTCTTTAATCGCCGCGTCCAGCTCGCGGACCTTGTCCTGCGCGGTTTGCAGTTGCTGATCGGAAACCGCGCCGTCCTTGGCCGCCGCGTTGAAGCGCGCCAAATCGTGATTGACTTGTTCCAATACGGCTTGCTTGACCAACACCCGCTGCTTCAATGTCTCGGATTTGGCGCGCAAACTGACAATATTCCGCACCGCCTCCGCCAGTTCGGCTTGCGTCTGCTGCAAGGCAATGCCGGCATGCACACCGTCCAGCCGCACCAGCAGCTGGCCTTTTGCCACGCACAGCGTGTTTTCGGCCAATACTTCCACCACGGTGCCGTCGGTCTGGGTTTTCAGCGTAATTAAATGCCCGGCCACGAAGGCGTCGTCGGTGGCGATCCAGTCGCGATGCGCCAGCCACCAATACCCCAGATAAGCCAATCCGGCCAGCAATAAGATCAAGGTGACGCCTTGCAAGCGGCGCCGGCGTTGGCGCAGAATTTCCCGAGGACGAATTTTTTTTGGCATGTTTGCAGTCATGGCATTGCAGGTTTAGTGTCGCTGTAGCCGCCGCCCAGCGCCTTGATAATATTGATCTCGGCTTTGTGGCGTTCGCCCACCAGAGCCGCCAAGCGAAACTGTTGTTGGTAGACCTCCAATTTGGCCAGACTCGGCGCGGCGCGGTCAGACAAGCCATGACTGCGTAAACTGTCGGCCAGCTTGTCAGCGGCTAATGCGTCGGCCAGGCTTTGCCGCTGGGCCACCAGGCGCTCATCCAGCTCGCGCCAGCGGCTCAGCGCATCCGCCACCTCCTGCACCGCATGCACCAAGCTGCGGTTATAGCGCTCGACCGCCGCGTCATAAGCAGACTGCTGATAATTCAAATTGGCACGCAAGCGGCCGCCTTCGAAAATCGGAAACTCTATTGACGGCCCGACCGCATAAGCCAAGCTGGAACCTTGCAACAACACATCGCTCAAGCTGACGCTATGTAAACCGGTGAAGGCCACCAAATTGACATCCGGGTAAAACGCCATCTCGGCCACCTTGATTTCCTCGGCTGCCGCCTCGGCATGCAAACGTGCCGCGCTAATATCGGGACGATGCGTCAATAAATGCAAAGGCAAAACCACCGGTAGGGTTAACGCCTGGTCAACCTGACCTGGTTCGATAACGATGCCGGCCCCCCAATCCGCACCCTTTCCGGCCAGCGCCGCCAACAGATTTTTATTTAATTCCACATCGGCGCGTGCCGCAGCCAAACTTTGCTCGGCGTTAGCAAGAGCTATTCGAGCCTGCAATATCGGGGCGTCGGCGGCCAAACCGGTCGCCAGACGCGTCTGTTCAAATTGCAACAACGCCTGACGCTCGGCGACGATACGCTCGGCGATACCTTGTTTTTCGCCGGCCGCCAGCAGCTCGAAATAAGCCTTGGCCACGGCGGATGCCAACAATAACCGCGCATCGGCCAATTCCGCCGCAACCGCCAGCGAGCGGCCGACCGCGCCTTGCAAGGCCGCCGCGTCGCGCCCCCAAAAGTCCAGGTGATACCGCAAGATCAGGGGATTGATCAGCATTTGCCGAAAATTTTCACCGGCCAGTTTGGCTTGCACGCTGTTCGCGGAGAAGCGTTGCGCCGAGAAGCTGACATTGGCGTCAATGGTCGGGTACAGTTCGGCCGCCTGGGCATTGACCATCGCCTGCGACTGCCGCAGCCGCGCTGCGGTGGCTTTGAAATCCGGATTATCGGCGAGCGCGGTCATTATCAAGCGCTGCAATTCCGGGCTGGCGAAGCGCGTCCACCAATCCTGCGCCGGCCAGACATCGCTGCTTGGGAAACTACCGCGGGCGACAGCGACGGTGTTTGTCATTTCGGGCATTGGTAATAGGCTGGCGCGCGGAGTTTCTTCATCGCCGAACCGGGCGCAGCCTGCTGAAAAGCTCGCCGCCAAGGTTAACGCAATCAGTCGGCGGGCAGACATCAGGCTTCCTCCGCCAGCAATTCCTGAGTTTCCCGGCGCAACGCCTGCTCGACACTAACTTTCACCGGCGTGCGAGTCGGGTGCGCAAACCAGACCAGCGCCGCCATGCCGACAAACAGGCAACCTGCCAACCAAAAGGCATCGTTCATGCCATGCAGTACCGCATCGCGGCCGGCTAGCTTGGCATATTTGGCCAAAGCCGCCGTCTCGGCGAACCCCAACGAATTCAGTGCAGCCAGCGCGGGATGATCAGCCAGTTCAAACGCGCCATGATTTTCGGCAAAGCGCGTCAGATGCTGCGGCACCCGCCGGTACAGCACGATGCCTTGCACGGCTATGCCGATCGCCCCGGCGGCTATCCGCAACAGATTGGCCAGTTCCAGCGCCCGCCATTGCCGCTCGGCTGGCAGGCCGTGAAGCAGTAAAGCGGTCATCGGAACGAAAAAGCTGCCCAGGCAGGCGCCTTCCAGTAATTTCGGCCAGAACAATTGCGCAAACGCGTCCGGATCGTCGAAGCGGCTCAACCAGAAATAGGTGGCGGCAAACCCCAGCAAATTCGCGCTCGCTAACAGCCGAGCATCGCAGCGTTTGACGATCTCGTGAAAGACGCTGGCCATCGGTTTGGCCAAGATGGCCATCGGCAGAAATACCAAACCGGCTTCCCAGGACGAGTAACCGAAAGCCAGTTGTAACTGTACAATTAACAAAGACAGCAAGCCTTGAAAACACAGAAAACCGGTAAATAAAATGAATACGCCGATGGCGAAATTGCGCTGGGCGAATAGGCGAATATCCAGAAATGGCCGGCGCACGTTCAATTCCCACACTACCCAGTAAATCAGCGTGGCGCCTATCAACGCGATTAAGCCATTGATATAGGCCGAATGGGTCCAGTCCCAATCGTTGCCTTGATTCAACAGCGTCTGCAAGGCAAACACCAGCATCACCAACAACAGAAATCCGACGCTATCGAAGCGCTGCCAGGACCGCCGGTGACCGCGCCGATATAGCAGCGCGCCGACGATGCCGGCAATCGCCAATGCCGCTGGGATGTTGAGCCAAAACAGCCAGCGCCAACCCAGATTATCCGCTATCCAGCCGCCCAGGGGCGGGCCGAAGGTGAACGGCGTCAACGTGAATATGCTCCAGACGCCGATGCCGAGCGATTTACGTTTATCGGGATATTCCTTGAGCAACAAGGCCTGCCCCAAGGGCAGCGTCAAACCGCCGGCAAATCCCAGCACAATGCGCCCGGCCAGATAGCTATAAAAACCAGTGCAATAGGCGCAGATGAAAGAAGCCACGGTAAAAGCCATGAAGGCCGCGACGAAGGGCCGGTATTCGCCGAAGCGCCGCGCCAACCAGCCGCCCACCGGAAACGCCAGCGCCAGCGCTATCATGTAGTCCGTCTGGGTCCAGGTCGCAAAACTGGGCGGCACGCCCAAGCCGCCGGCTACTCTGGGCAGCATGGCGATATAAGCGCCGGCATTGAGGATCACCAGCGCATGCCCGAAACCCAGACACAGATTAAATAGCGTAAAACGCCAGCCGCGCAGGCGTTTTTGATAGACCACACTCATCCGCTTATTGGCCCAGTCAGCACGCTAAGATTCATCGGCTTGAGACGGCATGCGCAGACCGATGTCGCCCAAACTTTGCCGCAACAGCGGGACCGCCATATCGCCAATCAATTGCTTAAACGCTGCGCCATCGTTATCCAGGGAGGCGAGCGCCTGTTCGTCAACCTTAAAACTCTCCGAAAGCGTGCGGGCGATAACGTTGCGCGACACCGGATCGATGAGCTTGATCATTAGCTGCAAAGACGTTTGTCCCTCGAAGATTCGATACAGGCCGATACCCACCTCTATCACCGCATCGTAGCGGCCCATCGCCACATAATCGACTGGCGTGGTGTTCTGACCGTACCAGGCCTGAATCGCCTGATGCCAATGTTGCAAACTGGCGTCGCCCACCGTTGGCAACGGGTAATACTCGCGGCTCAATTCCCCTTTGCGATTTTCCGCAGACAGTAAACCGCGCAATTTCTGCGCAGCGGCCTTGGCCGGTGTCCAAAGCAAATCGGCACTCGCCGAACCGCCCGCGGCTGTTGGCGCTGCCTTGGTCATCGAATCCACATCCGCCGTATGAGTGTCGCTGACCATGCCCGCAATTTGGATGCCGCCAGGGATTTGATAAAGCTCCGTGGGCAGTGCAAAACCCAAGGCCATGTTTTCGAAATGTCGATAAGCCGGATCGCGCCGCTCGATCAAATCGGGTATCACTTCCAGTGGCGGCGCTTGCACCGGCACAATCAAAAAACTGTGCAATCGGTCGATTTGTGACGCGGCCGGCTTAATACTCGGCGCCGTACATGCCACCAACAGCCATGGCAAAGCCAATCCCATCAGGACTTTTTTGTGGTCGGCAAATAGCCAGGTAAACGAACATTTTGACGTTTTCATGAGTTCCTCCGCGCCAGTGAATGCCATCGAATCGATACATTACTAAGCTGGCACTATAAAAACCGTTTTGATATAAGACAAGCGATATTTATTGGACTTTAATATCGACAAATGCAATATTAAAACCATGGACATCGATCAAATCAGAACCTTTTTAAGCGTCGCAGCTAACGGCAGTTTTTTGGAAGCCGCCAATCGCTTGTACGTGACGCAATCCACCGTCAGCACCCGGATCCAGCGCCTGGAAGCCTATTTGGGCGTCACGTTGTTTGTCCGTAATCGCTCCGGCGCCACCTTGACCTTGCCGGGCCGGCGTTTTTTGCGGCATGCCAAATCCTTACTATTAACACTGGAACAAGCCCGGCACGACATTGGCCTGCCCAGCCGGTTTCGCGGCAGCATCAGCATTGGGGCGCGGATTGCCTTGTGCGAAACCTTGTTGCCGGAATGGATAGGCGCGATAAGACAGGCTATGCCGGATATTTCCATCCGCAGCGATATCGGTTTTGAAGAAGACTTGATGCGCAGTTTGGTGGAAGGCGCATTGGACATCGGCTTGATGTACACCCCCCAGCACAGCCCTGGCCTGCAAATCGAACATTTGTTCGACGAAACATTGGTGCTGTTGACCACCGATCCCAAACAGCCCTGGCCAAACGACGATTACATTTATGTCGATTGGGCACCCGGGTTTTACGCCCAGCACAGCAATAGCTACCCCAATCTGGAACGGCCGGCCCAGGTGGTCAATATCGGCTGGATGGCGGTACAGCTGATTCTGGCACAAGGCCGTGGATCGAGCTTCCTGCCGGTGCGCCTGGCCGAACCACTGCTGCAAGCCGGCAAACTGTTTCCGGTCGCCGACAGCCCGCAATTCAAATTACCGGCGTATATGGTGTCGCAGCGCGATAACGATGCGCCGGTTTTGCAGCAGGTGCTGGCGCAGATCCGCACCTTAGCGGCTCTGGAGCGGCAAAAGGTTTATGCGCTGCCCGATCAATCCAAGGTTGCCGACGCCACATGAAACGCATCGGCATGGATATCCTGCAAAGCCGCGCCATGCAAAAACGCCTGGCGCTTGGTTTGATGCACCATGTCTGGATGGCCGCATAAATATAGGCGCCAACCTTTCAGACTGGGCAACAGGGTCATCGCCACATCGTTGGCCCGCCCCCTAGCCACGCCCTCCGGCGCGTCGCCGCGCGATATGCACGGCGTGTAGTGAAAATTAGGGTACTGGCTAGCGAGATCCTGCATTTCCTCCAGCCAATACAAACCGTCCATCTCGCGGCTGCCATGAAACAGATGGATCGCCCCCTTATGACCGTGATGCAAAGCTTCGCTGACAATCCCGGCCAAGGGCGCCAAGCCGCTACCGGTGCCGATCAGTAACAGATTATTCTCTTGGCTCGTGGGCAGGTAGTAGCACAGTCCTTGCGGATCAGAAACCTCTAACTTGTCGCCGACATTCAGTTCCTGGTGCGCCCATTCGCTGAAGCGACCGCCGGCCAAGCGGCGGATATGAAAGCTGAGCTTGTTGGCGTGCAACCGATTGTTGGCGATCGAATAACTGCGGGTCAAACCGTCGGCGCGTTTCAGATTCACAAACTGGCCGGCGTAATAATCCATGGTTTCCTGGCACTGCAAAGTAAGTTGCAACGTTTCCGCATTCAACAGACTTTTTTCAATCACCGTGGCCTCGGTAAAAAACTCGGCCGGCGGACTAATGCTGATCGCCATATCCTGCTGCGGATAACACAGACAGGCCAGGAAATAGTGTTGATGGCGCAATACTTCTTTTAAACCGTCTTGCGCCGCCGACGGTGGCGGGCCCTGCAAGCTGCGCACCATACAGCTCTGACAGGCGCCCTGCCGACAACCATAGGGGATGTCGATGTTTTCGCGCAGACACGCGTCCAGCACGGTTTCACCAGACTCGCAAATAATGTCGCGGTCGTTCACGCTGAGTTTATACAAGCTCATCCCCTACTCCAGCGCCTAGCGGTCCAACACGTCGTTACGCGTGCTTTCGGCAATAGCCGCGACTTGATTGATCAGCTCTTGCGGCACGTTCAGCTCTTGTAAGGTAGCCGCCAGATCCTCGACCACCGCGTCAAAATGCGAATCGTCCAAACCCAGTTTTTTTACCAGATGCGCATGGGCCTGACGCATATCGGCGCCGGAATAGTTATTGGGACCGCCAAAGGCCATGGTTAAAAAGGATTTTTGTTTGGCTGCCTGTTTGTCCATATCGGTGTTATCGAAAAAGCGGTTGATGCGGTGATCGCTCAAGACTTTGCGATAAAAAATATCGACGGCTGCATTAACGGCCGCTTCGCCGCCGAGTTGTTCGTAAAGAGTTGCCGTGGTTTCGCTCATGATGGTCTGCCCTTGGTTGCAAATTAAAAATGCGGCTGTTCAAAGCCGAGCGCAGAGTAAGCGAAAAAAAATACTTTTGCAATATTTTTATTATAAAAGTTATTTATATGGCAAAAATAGGCTTGTAGTGCTTTGCCTGCCAGTTGATCCGGCGTAGAATGCCGCATCCCTTATTTCCGACCGCCCCACATTCACATGGTCAAACTCACCGGCTCACGCCAGGAACAAATCTTAAAATTACTGCTGTCCAGCGCGGCCGGTATGAGTATCGACGAGCTGGCCGCGCAATTGGAAATCTCCAGAAACGCGGTCAAACAACATCTCACCGGTTTGGAAAAAGACCAATTGGTTGCAGAAGCGGCCTTGAACAGCACCGGCGGCCGGCCTTCGCGCAATTACACGCTGACCGAACAAGGCCGTAACCGCCTGCCCAAGCAATATCCCTGGTTCTGCAACTTGTTGTTGGGTGAGTTGAAAGCCGAACTGGGCGAAACCGCTTTGCGGCAAATGCTGTGGCGTATGGGCGTTAATCTGGCGCAGTCGCTGGCCCCGCAATTCAGCGGCAAAGACCCGGCACAAAAGCAAAGCGCGCTGGTGGAATTAATGCAATCGCTGGGTTATCACGCCGAAATGGACACCGAACAAGTGCAGCCGACCATTAAAGCCGTTAATTGCGTTTATCACGATCTGGCCCAGCAACATCCGGAGTTGTGCGAATTCGATCGCGCGCTGATGTCCACTTTATTGGATAGACCCATCGAGCAAACTGCTTGCATGGCCTTGCAGGATTGCGCTTGCAAATTCAAAATCTGCAATGCGGGTGCGTGAGCCAACTTGCCAACTAATCCAAACAGTTGCAACAATCTCCGGCTTTTGGCTCAAGCCGCTTAGCACAATACGAGGGTTTTTCTAAGCAGCGGCTCTCGGTGTTACAATGACCGCTTCCAGAATGACTTTTTTGAATTGCGACCATGAGCCAACCTTTCCGTACGACAATCAGCCTGTTTAGCGGGCTGCTGTTATTGTTAACCGCCTTCTCGCTGCAAGCCGCCAGCCCGATTTTTACCCCTGCCGCCCCTAGCGTCGCGGCCTCCAGCTTCTTCCTGTTGGACTTCGACAGCGGCCGGGTATTGGCCGAAAAGGATGCCGATAAGCGCGTATCCCCTGCCAGCTTGACCAAAATCATGACGGCCTACGTGGTGTTCCGCGAGCTGAAAGCCGGTCACTTGACGCTGGACGAAAAAGTCACCATTAGCCAGAACGCTTGGGAAACCGGCGGCTCGAAGATGTTTGTGGAAGTTAACAAACAAGTTGGGGTGGAAGACTTGCTGCAAGGCATGATCATTCAATCCGGCAACGATGCCAGCGTAGCCTTGGCCGAACACGTCGCCGGTAGCGAACAAACCTTCGCGACGATGATGAACGAACAGGCCGGCCGTCTGGGCATGACCAACAGCAACTTCGAAAATGCCACCGGCCTGCCCAGCCCCAATCACTACAGTTCGGCGCATGATCTGGCTACCTTAGCCCGAGCGGTGATTAAAGAGTTCCCGGAATACTATCGCTGGGACAAGCAAAAGGAATTTACTTACAACGGCATCACCCAGCAAAACCGCAACCTGCTGCTGTGGCGCGATCCGTCGGTTGACGGTTTGAAAACCGGTTTTACCGATGACGCCGGCTACTGCATGGTGGCTTCGGCCAAACGCGAAGACATGCGGCTGATTTCGGTGGTCATGGGTACCGCCAGCGCCGGGGCTCGTTCCAACGAGAGCCAGTCCTTGTTAAATTACGGTTTCCGCTTCTTCGAAACTCATCGCCTTTACGAAGGCAATAAACCGCTGGGCGAAGCTCGGGTCAGAAAAGGTGTCACGTCCAAAGTCCCGGTCGGTTTACCGGAAGACCTGTATGTCACTGCCCCGCGCAAACACTTTAATGAATTGAAAGCCGAAACCCAGATAGACAAAGGCGTGTTCGCCCCGTTGAATAAGGGCGACACGGTCGGCAACCTGAACATCTCTCTGGCGGGCGAATCCATACTCAGCAAACCGCTGGTGGCCTTGGATGCGGTCGCCGAAGGCGGCATTTTCCGCCGCCTGTACGATGCCGCTATCGGCCTGTTGGAGAAAGAATGACCGAGCAAGTCTATCTGAACGGCGCTTATCTACCGCTAGCCGACGCCAAGGTGTCGGTGCTGGACCGCGGCTTTCTATTCGGCGACGGCGTCTACGAAGTGATTCCGGCTTATAAGGGCCGGCTGTTCAGACTGGAAGACCATATTACCCGGCTCAACAATAGCCTGGACGGCATCCGTTTGCCGCTGCCGCACAGCGTCGCGGATTGGGAAGCGATTTTCCGGCCGCTGCTGGCGGATGACAGGGATCAATACATTTACCTGCAAGTCACCCGCGGCTATGCGCCGAAGCGCGATCACGGCTTTCCCGAGCAAGTCGTACCGACGATATTTGCGATGAGTGCGGACATCAAGCCTTTCGCCGGCCGGGTCGACGGCATCAAGGCGATTACGCTGGACGACACCCGCTGGCAGCTCTGCAACATCAAAGCCATCACTTTGCTGGGCAACATTCTGCTCAGACAGGAAGCGCTGGATCAAGGCTGCGCGGAAGCGATACTGGTACGCAACGGTTACGTCGTCGAAGGCGCAGCCAGCAATCTGTTTGCGGTATTGGATGGCGAATTGATCACACCGCCCAAAAGCCATGAAATCCTGCCCGGCATTACCCGCGACGTAATTCTGGAACTGGCAGCCGCGCATAACATCCCTTATCAGGAAGACATCATCGCGCTGGAAGCGCTGCACAACGCCAGCGAAATCTGGGTCGCCAGTTCTACCCGCGAGATCGTGCCGGTGATAGAACTGGATGGTGAGCAAGTCGGTGACGGCAAGCCCGGCCCGGTCTGGAAACGCATGGACGACTTACTGCAAGCTTACAAAAAATCATTGTCATGAGCGAAACCGAAAGCTTACTGGAATTTCCCTGCCAGTTCCCTATCAAGGTGATGGGCAAGCATCGCGACGATTTCGACGCTATCGTCGTGGAAATCGTCCGCCGCCATGTCCCGGACATCCTGGAAGGCGCGGTCACCACCCGCCCCAGCAAAGGCGGCAATTACCTGGCGGTGACGGTAATGATCGAAGCCCATAGCCGCGAACAACTGGACGCAATCTACCTGGGCTTGACAGCCTGCCCAGATGTGCTGATGGCTTTGTAAACCGGACTAATGCCAAGTAAGGCGACGACCGTCCTGCGCGATCTGGGGCGACAAGACTATCTCGGCGTCTGGCGAGACATGCAGCAGTTCACCGCGGAACGCGATGGTGACACGGCAGACCAAATCTGGATCGTCGAGCATCCGCCGGTTTACACCCTGGGTTTAAACGGCAAGCGCGAACATTTACTAAAAGCCAACGCTATCGAAATCGTCGAGAGCGACCGCGGCGGCCAAGTGACCTATCACGGCCCCGGCCAGTTGGTCATTTACCTGCTGGCCGACTTACGCCGACTCGGCAAGGGGCCACGGCAGATGGTCACCATTCTGGAAAACGCGGTGATCAATACCCTGCGGCAATACGGTATCTCCGCCCAGGCACAACCCAAGGCACCGGGCGTCTACGTCAACGAGCGCAAAATTGCCTCGCTGGGACTGCGTATCAAACACGGTTGCTGTTACCATGGCCTTAGCGTCAATAACGATATGGATTTGGCGCCGTTTGCAGACATCAATCCCTGCGGATACGCCGGCTTGCAAGTGACGCAATTGGCCGATTTAGGCGTTAAAATAAACACTCAGGAACTAGCCGTGCCGGTTGTGCATCAATTGCTGCAAGCGATAGAAATGTAAGACAAACAAACTCAACAAGCCTCGCCAATAATGCCAGGCTTGCGGAGACTCAAAAACGAACTTAAGTGCCCGGTGGCAATATGACCCTCAACGCCCCTTCCCGCTCCACACCAGAAACTCATCAACGCAATGCCGACAAGTTGTCGCGGATTCCGGTGAAGGTGGAAAAGCCCGAGCAAATTTTGCGCAAACCGGACTGGATCCGCATCAAACTACCGACCGGCGACCAAGTCAACCGCATCAAACAATCCCTGCGCGAAAACCGCCTGCACACCGTCTGCGAAGAGGCCGCCTGCCCCAACTTGAGCGAATGTTTCAGCCACGGCACCGCCACCTTCATGATCATGGGCGATTTATGCACGCGCCGCTGCCCGTTCTGCGATGTCGCCCACGGCAAACCGCAACCTTTGGATGCGGAAGAACCGGCCAATCTGGCCGCGACCATCGCCGCGATGGCCTTAAAATACGTAGTCATCACCTCGGTAAACCGCGACGATTTGCGCGACGGCGGCGCCAGCCATTTCGCCGCCTGCATCGCCGCGGTGCGCAGCCAGTCGCCTAACACCACCATCGAAGTATTGGTGCCGGATTTTCGCGGCCGGATGGATACAGCGCTGGATATTCTGCAACAACAGCCATGCGATGTATTCAATCACAACCTGGAAACCGTGCCGCGCCTGTATCTGCAAGCCCGTCCCGGCGCCGATTACCACGTCTCGCTAAAACTGCTGCAACAACACGGCCAGCGTCTGCCTGACGTACCGACTAAATCCGGCTTGATGCTGGGCATAGGCGAAACCGAAGCGGAAGTTGTCGAGGTAATGAAAGATTTACTGGCCCACGGGGTCAGCATGCTGACCTTGGGCCAGTATTTACAGCCCAGCAAAGACCATCTGGCGGTACAGGAATACATCCATCCCGACCAATTCCAGCGCTATGCCGAAATTGCCCGCGAACTGGGCTTTCAACAAGTCGCCAGCGCGCCCTTGGTAAGATCTTCTTACCATGCGGATTTACAGGCGGCGGGGGTTGGCAAATAGCTCTACTACCGCCAACGAAACACTTTAGAGACGCAAAATCTTGCGTCTCTACGAATAACCGGTAAAACTACTAATTTTAAAGACAAATACCTCACCGAAAGCCTATGACTTCATGCAGAACCTTTACCTTGGCAACTACTGTCGTTCTGGGAACAGCGCTAATCAGTGGCTGCTCGTTTTCCACCAGCTCCGAGAGCTCGTCCGACAGCATAGGTAGCTTGTCCGACAGTTCCGGCGGCATCTTCAAAAGTGCCTCCAGCCCTTTTACCTCCAGTTCCGACTCCTCGCGCAACAAACACGAAAAATACGAGACAGATGTAGCCGACTATACCGCTACCTTCGTGGTATCCAGCAGCGGCACGCTGGACAGTTTTCGCGGACATCTCAGCGAACTGGCCGAAAGTCATGAGATCACCAACTGGGAAACCGACCGGAATACTTACGTAGGTATCGGCCGCGGACTTGCCAAAGCCAAGCTCGGCAAACCGCAAATTTCGGCGTTTACCGAAAGTTTGAGCGATAACGAACCGTGGAAGAAACAAGCTATTGAAGAAGGATTGAAAAAATAATCCCGCAGTCAGTCGCCCACTTGGTCATGCCAGTTGCTGGCTTGAAATTCGCAAAGTGGGCGCTGGCACTGGGCTGTTTACTTTGGGTAACGGTTGCGGAAGCGGAAGATAGTCATCACTTCGAATTCCTGTACATAGACGCCAACGAAGGCAGCGCCAGCGGCGGCCATACCGCGATTAAATTCGACCAACAAGTCTTTCATTTTCAGCACGTCGAACCTGGCCTGCTGCGTTTGTATCGCAACGATGCGGCCGCCTTTGAGTTTGCCTACGGCTTTCAGGAGAACCGTAACATATACGGTCACCGCATCGAAGTTTCAGAGGATTTTTTTCAAGCACTACGGGATACCTTTAGTCGCCGCCTGCTCATTCAAAACCAGCAATTATCACTATTACAAGCTCTGCACGACGATCAAGCGCTGGTTTCAGGCTTGCAAAATCTTGGCTCTGCGCCGCCTCTACCGATAAAAGGATTGGGATATTTTTTGACGCAATACCGAGCGACTGAAGCGCTCCCTATCGAAGCAGGCAACAGCAGCCACGCACTACAACAATTGCACGAGGCAATCGTTAACGAGTATGGCGAAGATTTTTTGGTGGCCAAACGCCAACAAGCTTGGCAAACCTTACAAGCCCTGAAACCGGACGTGGCGGTTGACCCCACAATTAGTGAACCAACCGATACACACTTTATCGCCACGAACAGTTCGTTTGCCGAACGCTACCGCAATCAGTTGCTGAATCTGGCTGCACTGGATGTACTGCAAGCCAGGCTATCGCCGCGTAGCGAAAGTTTGTTACAAATCCCCGAGGCGGCATGCAGACTCAACACAACGCAACGTGCCAAGCTGCAAGATTTTCGACAACGTTTGTTTGCCGATTTAATTAGACTGATGCAGAGCCAACGCAGCGACTGGGGCTATCCGATGCTGGTGGGTATGGCCCGTTTACATGCGCTGGACCATGCCATCGCATCAGGCTATCTAAGCGTGCTGGACCGCAGCCGCGCGGAAAATGACGACCCACAAGCCACTGTTATCGACGAAGACAACTTGCCGGCAGCGCTGCAATACAGTCAAGAGCTGTTTGCAGCGACGTCCAAACAACTGGACAGCCCCATAGCGTTGGATGAACTTGCTTACTCGGAACTTGAGCTAAGCGCGACAGCGCTAATGCAATTGCATAAGCCGCGCCATGACCAGCAGTCTTTGAAGCTGTTGCCATTGACAACCACGCCGTCGCGACCGGCAACGGCGGAATTGGTTGGTTTACCGCTGCCAACAAGCGAACTGGCAGATGTCCAAAACATCGTCACGCAGCAAATCGAAACATATCAAAACCAATTGCAGTCCTTGTATGGCTATAACCTGCTTAGCCGTAATTGCGTCACGGAAATATTTCGGCTCATCAACCAGACGATTTCTGACATGTCGACGACAGCCGAGGAAAGTAGAAGCCAGGCGTCGCAGCGACTGCTGGGCGGTTACGTTGACGAAGACGGCTTGAACATGATTCCGTTTGTCGCCTATGACCAGATAGGGAGCGCATATCGACTCAGCACCAGCTTCCAGCGCCAGCCCTACAGAGAACGGCAGCGTCAACTGCGTTACCGGCAGATGCCGCAATGGCAGGTGGATTTACAGGAATCCAATACCCTAAGTTCGAGGATTTATAAATGGAACGGGGACGACGCGGCGTTTTTATTCTTCACTCAAGATCAGCTATGGCCTCGGCCATTGCAGGGCGGCTTGAATCTGGCGATAGCCGGCAGCCAGGGCCTATACGGCTTGTTCAGCTGGCCCTGGGATGACGGGGACAATTTACGCAAAGGCTTGAAAGGCATTATCGTCAGCCTGCCGGAACTGCTGTTCTTTAACATCCGCAAAGGCTCGTTTCCCGGATTGCTGCCGGAGGCAAGCATATATCGACCTGAGGCTTTTTAACGGGACTACCTGGCGGGTATCGAGATAGCCAATCTAACTCTCAGCGGGATGGGGCGAATAATTGGTTGGCGTTTTACCGGACTGCTCTCAGACCTTAGGCAGTTCGGCATAAAATTTTCGGGCATCAGGCGCGAACATCAATAAATCTGCCTTTACCACCTTCGGTACTTTGATCGGCTTCTTTAACAACCGTTTGGGCTTGCTGGAACGCTTGCGTGGGGCTGTTTGACTGGGCCTTTTTGACTGTTGGAACATTTGCCCCGGCAGCACTATGAATTTGGGACGCACCTGAATTAATTGACATATATGACATTGGCTACTCTTTTTCACGGATTTAATTGCTACAACTCTACTCGAGAGCGGCCAATTTTATTCTAAGCCCCCTGTACGAGTTGCATGCTGCCTCGCAGTTTCCGAGATAAGTTTTATAACAGGTTCGCAGCATAGCCTGGGCAACTGACCCGAATCGTCCGGCGTCCCGCATTGATCCGTTCTCGTGATGGTTTTGGCAGAGAGTTGGCTGGGAAATCATCAGCCGGTATTCCGCTTATCGACCCGTCCTATTGATTACTGTCATTGCGTTCGGACCAAATTTTTTGAAGCCTGACCTAGACTGCCCTATGACAGGCTCTTTGCAAGCTGAATCAATATTGCGGGTTAAGCGTTGTAGCATCGATCAACGCTTTATGACCGGACCCGCTGGAGCCGCGTTTTGCGGCGCAAAAGGCGGTGGAGTCGGTGTCGTGGTTGCGGCTGGGGTGGCAAAATCGAAGGTAGCGATACAGTTGACACCGCCGATTAGTTCGTCGCTGGGATTGGGTAAGGTCATGCGCACCGTAAAGCTACCGCTGGCCGGATCGATCAATTGGTCAACTTTGGTGACCATGGCTTTCACGACTTTTTTGACCGGCAGTTCAGGGCGTACGTCCACTTCCATACCCGGTTGAATCAGGCCAAAGTATTCAGTCGGCGCGATCAACTCAACCCGCAAAGGATTCACTTGCGCCAGTTTCATAATCGCGCGATCACTGACCGACTCGCCGGGCATGGCATAGCGGTCGATGACGATGCCGTCTATCGGACTTTTGATGGTTTTAACCTCCAGTTGTGCCTTAGCCATTTCCAATGCCAGCATTGCGGACTTTTTGCGTTCCTCTGCCTTTTTTAACTCGATTCCAGCTAACACCACTTCGGTTTCGACTTTGTCTTTCTCGATTTGAGAAATAACACTGGTCGTGGCTAAACTGCGATAGCGGGTGCGGTTGCGCGTGGCGTACTCCAATTTCACTTTCTGATTGCGTACCTCGCTATTGGTCTCGGCATCGGCCTTGGCCTGGTTGAACTTGGCCCATTCCACCGAGGCTTCCAATTGGGCAAGCGGCTGGCCTTTGGCAACGTGATCGCCCTTATCGACCAACAGCGCTTCGACGGTACCGGCAACCGGGCTGCTTAGCTCGACGTACATTTCCGGCTTGACCATGCAATCCAGATTGGCGGCGAGCACGGCGCCACTGAATAGGCCGGGGCCGAGTAGTGCGCGAAAAAAAAGGTGGCGTATGGACATGTAAAAGTTACTAATGGATTAATTTGACTTGATTTGAAACGGTCTGATTTTTAACAAAATAGTAAATTCAAGGCCAAAGCGTTTATTCAAACTTGCCGGAAAACGCCAAAATACGCGACAAATGCTTGTCCTGTTTGCTTAATTGCCTTCTGATGTTGCGCTGTTGCCGCTCTTTGTAAGTTTGCGGCAAGCGTAATATCAGTTTTCCCAACAGCGCCGGCAAAGCTTGCTGATCTTTAGCCAGGCCGGCCAGAGCCTTGAGGATAGCAGACGAATAAAACTCACTCAGCGGCGCATCCTCCAGCGACAGTATCGCTTCGCAGCTACCCGGATCGCCTTGCCGGGCGCAACGGCCGTATAGTTGCCGATCTATGCGCCGAGACTCGTTACAGTTCAACGCGATCACATGCAAACCGCCCAGCTCCGCCACGCCCAAGCCCAATGCAATATCGGTGCCGCGGCCTGCCATATTGGTCGCCACGGTAACGGCATTTAGCTGGCCGGCATGGGCAATAATTTCCGCTTCGTGTTGATCTTGCTCGGCATTTAATACCCGGTGAGGAACGCCGGCCTGCTCCAACCATACGCTGACCTCCAGCGATTCGACGACCGAACCGGTACCGATCAATACCGGCTGGCCTAGTGAGTGCAACTCGCTGACCCGTTGTAGAAACACGCGTTGCTTGGCTACCTGCGTGGCATAAATCCGCTCACTGAGCAAAATCCGTTTCGACACTCTATGAGTCGGCACTTTTATGCTATGCAAACCATAAACGCGCTGCATTTCCGTTGCTACTTCCCGCACCGTGCCCGAGGTACCGGCCAGTTTGAGATAGCGACTGAAAAAGCGCTGATAACTGATCCTTGCCAGAGGTTCGCGTTGTTCGGAAATCAAGCAACCTTCCTTCGCTTCTATCATTTGCTGCAAGCCTTGTTCCCAGGAGCGATCTTCCATCACCCGGCCGGTAAACTCATCGATGATTTGGACCTTGTTGTCTTTCAGGATGTATTGTTTGTTGCGCTTGAAGCAATACTCGGCGATTAGCGCCTGCTTGACCATAGCCTCCCGCCAGCGCTTGTTTTTCCAACTCGGCCCCAAGCCGATAATCATATCCGCAATAGTATTTTCGCCTTGCGGCGTCAGTTCAACGTCGCGAGTTTTGGCGTCCATGACAAAGTCGTCGTTGATGAACAACGATGAGGCCAGATACAAAGCATCACCATAGGTTTCCGGAGACTCCTCATTCGGCCGGGTCTGGGTGATGATCAGTGGCGTTTTGGCTTCATCGATCAATACACTATCGGCTTCGTCAATAATGGCAAAGCACAAGCCGCGCATGATCAGAGCGTTGCTTCTCGGCTGTTTTATTTGCCGTTGAATCTGCTTGAATTGAAATTTTAACAAGCCCACATCTTCACCCATTTCAATGCGGTCGCGCAGATAATCAAAGGCAATCTGTTTATTCGTCGTGTGCACGATGGGTTGTTGATAGAGTTTTCGGCGCTGTTCCAGGTCCATACCGTCGATTACCGCGCCGGATTTCAAGCCCAGGCGCAGATAAAGCGGCTTCAAAATCTCGGCATCGCGCGCCGCCAAGTAATCGTTGGCAGTAATCACATGCACCGGGATGCCGGCCAAGGCGGCAGTGCAGGCCGGCAACGTCGCGGTCAACGTCTTACCTTCGCCGGTTTCCATTTCCGCCAGCATGCCGTTGATCATTAACCAGCCGCCAAACAGTTGCACATCAAAATGCCGTTTATTCAAAGTTCGACCGGCGGTTTCGCGAATCAGCGCGAAGGCTTTGATCATCAGTTCTTCTTTCAGACCATGCCGGTATAGATTTTCCCGCAGATCCAGAATGGCAATGGTCAGTTGTTGCTCGTTGTAGTTGCTTAGAGGGGCGGCAATTTTTTCAACTCGACTGACGATATAAGGCTGGCTGAACCGCTGGCGATGCAGGCGTTTGTGGATTTTGTCGAAAAATGCCGCCGCGCCTTGTTCGAAATCGCTTAGTCGACTTTCCGGCTTTTGCGGGTAGCTACCAAAATGTACCCCAGGACGCAGCACCAACTCAGACATTGAACTGCCTCAAAAACACCTGGCGTACCCGGCGGTACAGCTGAGTCATAATCGATTCGCCGCCATGGTTGATCCGCACATAGGCGCGCATGCCTATCGGTAGATTTTTCGGCGGCGAGAAGTCCAGATCGACCAAAAAGATTTTTTGCAGGGTTTGCATGTCTTGTTCGTTTTCCGAATTCACGCGGATCTTGCCACCGCCGGTGGTCGCAAGGGCCGGGCTGGGTAGCGTGTTGGTCGCTTCCGGCGCCAGCCTGATAATACGGGCCGGATAGTCTCGATATGGATCACTTACCAGGCGCACATTGATTTCCGGGCTACCTTGCCGCAGCAGGCCAATATTGTCTTGCGTTACCACCATGCGGATCGTCGGCGGCTGTTCATCCAGAATGTAACCAATCAACTCACCCTGGCGTAAATAGCTACCGGTCAGATCGTCGGCATCCGGCAACAAAATGTAGCCGGATTTCGTCGCACTCACAATCATAGCACTCGCTTTTTTGTTCAAATGGTCCAGTTCGGATTCCGCAACGTGCAGCGATTCTTTCAAAATTTCCGCCTTCACCAAATCCGACTCTTTCTCCGCCCGATATTGGCTTTGCAACTCGGCAACCTTGGCGCGTGCGATCTTGGCTTTGGCTTCTAAGGCGTCGTCGTGCATGGCCAGCAATACATCACCCCGATTCACAAACTGATTGGATCTCACTAAAAGTTCGCCGATAAAGCCCTCTTGCTCGACCTTGATCAACGCTTCATCGGGCAGCCAAACCACGCCTTCGGCCAGCGTGTAATTCGGGATCGGCAAAGCACCGAAAACCAGAACGAGAAACAAGGCCAACCCTGCCGTGGTCAGCAGCGCCTTATCTCTTTTCCGACTTAGACTGGGGCTGGTAAACACAAAACGTATGGCTTTATACAGCGGAAACACGACCTGTAATGACACCATCAACAAGGCAACGACGACACCCAAGGAGAAAAATTTTTCGATCAGATAGATACAGACGAACCACAACATCATCAGGCGGTAAGTCAGCGACGCCAAACTAAAGATTACGAACCAAGCCGTTTCGCCTGGCGCGGAGGCCGGCGAAACCGCCTGTTTCAAACCAAACAGATAGCGCTGAAATAAATAGCTCCAGATTTGAGTCGAGCGCTGGTATAGATTGGGAATACTCAAAGCATCGGCCAGAATGTAATAGCCGTCGTACTTCAATAGCGGGTTGCCGTTAAAAAATAGCGACGACACGCCACCGGTCAGCAGGATGTCGAAACCAATATCCTGGACAAAGCCGGTCTCGGTGCTCAAAAACAAGAATAAGCCGAGCGCGGCCAGAAAGCCTTCGACCAAAATGCCGGCGGCGCTGATCAACATCCGGTCGTATTTGTTACGCAGATGGTTGGCGGCTGAGACATTGACGTAAGGCACCGGTATAAACAATAAAAAATTGACGCCCATTTCATGCACTTCGCCGCCTTTCACCTTCATCGCAAAGCCATGTCCCAATTCATGCAGGATTTTGATCAGGGGATACAGCAAGAACATGATCAAAAAATTGTAGGGGGCCAAGGCGTTCAATTCGAAATGATGGCTGATTTCCGGCCAATTCGCTCCGGCTTGCAGCAAAGCGATTGCGACGACCAGCAGCCAGACCACGCCGAATTTAATGCTGAACAAACCAGCCACTTTGGACACATGTTTGCCGAGAAACTCGTCCGGATCCCACAGCGGTAATTTCAACGACAGTGGATTTAACAAACGCTGATTGCTTTTCGCGCTGTTCAGTCGGGCTTGACGCTCGAACAATTCTTCGGTGTTGACCAAGGCGTCGGTTTGGATCAAATCGGCCTGATGCAATTGCCCCAGCAACTGAATGAGGTCTTGTTGGCTGGGCGCGTAGTCACCCAGTTGCCGATTCAGGGTATCGGCAATCTCTTGCACCGTTAACTTGCCTTCCAATAACCCGATAAACTGATAGGCCAGGCTGTTAAAGCGCTGGTGGCGGGCGGTATTGGGGTCTTCGAGGATGTACCAAATCAGGCCGCGATACTCGTGGCGATGGATCTCGATATGGCTGTGTAGCCTGGGCTTGAGTTTAGCGACTCGGTACCAATGCGGACTAAAAAGTTCGTTAGCCATGACGCAGCCTTAGCCCCCGTTTCACCAAGACCAAATCCACAAACGCAACCAAGCCAACATGTCGTGGCTCCATATCCACAGCAAACTGGCCCGACCGGCCGCGATTTTGCCTATGCCTTCCATGCCTGGTCTTAGTAGTTCAGGCGCGTTTTCCAGACTGGCTTCGACGCGGAAGATATTTTTGCCACTATCGGTTTTGGCGACTGCGGTAATCTTTTGCACCTGTAGTGGGAAAGTCTGGCTGGGCATGCTGGCCAACACCAACTCGCCTTTTTGGCCCACCTGCACATAGGAAATCAAACTTTCATCCACTTTCAAAATGATACGGTAGCCCTCCAACGGGGCGATTTTGAACAGGATTTCGCCGCGTTCGACCGGTGAGCCGAGTTTCTGACTCAAATCGCCTTCAATCACCACACCATCGAAGGGCGCGGCCAGATTGATTTTCTGCAACTGCTGACGCGTCAGCTCCATTTCCGCGTCGGCCTGCTCGATTTGCGCGCTGATGACCCGGACTTTAACCAGATCGCCGCCGGACAGGGCTTCGCGGTACTCGCGGCGGAATTTTTGCAGCTGCCCATCCAGTTTGTTTAGCTCCAATTGCAGTTCCGCGTCATCCAGACTAGCCATCAATTCGCCTTGTCGCACCGTATCGCCGGCCCGTACCGCCGCCGATTGCAAAAAACCGGCTATCGGCGCAGCCACCACCCGCTGAATTTTGCCTTCCAACACCGCGTCTGCCGTCAGGCGGAAATCACCGCGCAACAGGGCGGAGATCGACAAAAACAACACCAAACCCAGAACCGTCAACTTCACTTTAAATTGCTTCACGCCCAACAGTTCGGCTAGCCGTTGTTTAAGCTTGATGCCGATTTTTACCGTCAATGCTTGTTCGTCGAGTTTTTTTAAGGCCAGGTGGGGCGAGAGCAGTGCCAGGGCTTGTTCGCAAAGCAGAACGGTTTCCTTATCAAAGGCTTGTTCTTCACTGCGTAGCAGGGTAACCGCTCCAATAAATTTACCGCCATGCAGCATAGGCACGGTCAGCAATGAACCATAGCCGTACTTGCGGACGATTTCCTGATGGGCACGTTGAATGGCGACCGATTTGACATCGGGAACCACCACGACACTATCCTGTTCGATGGCTTCGTCCATGGCATCGGCGATTTTTTGCAACAGATTGGCCTGCTGATCGAATTGCGCGTTATTGGAAATCGCCACTACAGTGCTGTAGTTGTCCTTGAATTCGCCTATGGCGACCCGATCGCAATTCAACATGCGCGTCAATTCGGTACCGAGGCTAATCAAAATCTCGCGGTAACTATTTTGCTCGAAACAAGCCGCCAGCAAACCCACTACGGAGCTGTAAAAATTGTCGTTCTGCTGCAAACGGCTTTGAGCCAAACGCCACCACTCCACGCTTTGCTCCAGTATGGCAAAAACTGCCTCTCGTCGATCAGTGAGCGAATGCTCAAGCTTGAGCACAATCACCCCCAATAACGCCGAACCGTCGAAGACTGGCAGACCGAAGAAGTCGTAATGGCGTTGATCGGCCTGTACTACGTTGGGAACGCAACTTGGTTGATTTTTCTCCAGCACAAGTTTGCAAATAGCGGATAACTCGGCAGCATCGGCGATGTTCTCCGGCCATTTCGCTAACAGCCGCAGTGCTTTGCGATCCGCATCGCTCACCATCAATACCGCAGCCTGGGTTTGCGGCACAATCCGGCAGACAATGTCCAGCCACTGTTGGGCAAATCTAATGCTCATGGCGGAAAACCTCGTCCTGGTTGGCAGAATTCAGAACAATATTCTGCGGACACAACATCAGAAATATGTCATCGAGATGGGAGGCTATTTCTTGACTGACCAGGTCTTTCAAATTGCTGGGGATAGCCGCAAATTGTTGATGGCTATCCTTTAGACCGCTGAGCACTTTATTAAATTGCTCCGGTTCGGCAAACACTTGCTGAGCCAAGTAAATCAGATAGGTTTCGTTGCGATAATGCGGATCGGTAGTTTCGGGATGCAGGTGGTGACCAATGATGTGCGAATACACCTCGGGTAAATGCCATAAGCGCATCAACTCCGAACCCAATTGGCAATAATCAAAACCAAACACCAGTCGTTCCTGCTCATCAATCGGCAAGCCCTCCTCCCGGCTTGCCATTAATGCGTTCAGCGCCTGTTCCGGAGCTTTCACAAACATCGCCGCGTGGCCGATTTCCAGTAACAGGCCCAATGCAAAAAAACGGTGTCCAGCGGGCAGTCCGGCCAGCTTAGCCAGAGTGCGGCAGGCAATGCCGCATTCGATGGCGTGCAACCAGAACTCTTTCAAGTCCAGAACCGCGCCGGGAATATTGCAAAACGTGCGCATGCACAGACTGCTCAACAGCAAATCATGCAACTGGATGGTGCCTATCAGGCTGATTGCATCGTAAAGATCGTCGGCTTTGCGATTAAAACCAAAGAAGTTGCTGTTGGCCATGCGGATTATGCGAATTGTCAGCATCGAATCGGTTTGCAGCACGGCGACATAATCGCGGATTCTGGCATCCGGCTTTTCCAGTAACAGCCTGATTTTCAGATACACCTCGGGCATCGAAATTTTTTCGGCCAAATCGCAAAGGAATCGTTGTTCGGCTTTCATGCTGGATCAGTTGAACATGAGCTTTTCCATCTCAGTCGCGGCTTTTAAAGCTTGTTCGACAGTGTCGTCCAACTGTTCGGGGTTGAGTTGCAAAATATCCCAAATGTCCCTGGATACGCTCTGCTCGATCGGGCTCATATGCCCGAATATAGATTTTTCGGCACAAGCCCGCACCAGATGCAGCAGAGCGGTTTCCCTGACCTGTTCCGGGGCAAGGTCAGGGGTGGGCTGATAATGCACAATATCTTGAAAATGCGCCGGTAAATGCCACTGCGCCATCAGCTTGGCACCTATCTCGCCGTAATGCATGCCTAACAGTTTTTGTTCAGAGATGTACAGCATTTCCTGGTTATTCCGGGAAAGTTCCATCGCGCGTTTCGCCAACTCAGGGTGCTTTGCGTAAAGCACCAGATGCCCTATCTCATATAACAAACCAATCACAAACAGGCGTTCGCTCTTGGGGATTTTTAGCTGGCTTGCCAACAACCGGGTCAACACCGCCGAGAACAAGCTGAACCGCCAAAAGGTTTTCAGCGGCATGATGTCATTGGGCAATTTTAACGAGGCAATCGCCGAGGTAGCCAGCACCAAGTCATGTAGCTGCCCTATGCCCAGCATGTTGACCGCCCGACTCAAGCTGTCGATTTTGCCTGGAAAACCAAAAAAAGCACTGTTGGCAACTCTTAACACGGCGACGGTTAAGTTGGGATCGCTGGCCACAACTTCGACAAAGTGCTCGATATCCGAATGGGGATCGTCGATCAAATTTCTAACTTTCTGATATACCTCGGGCAAGGAAACCAAACCTTTGATTTCTTGCAAGGTGTGTTCGATCAAATCTGCTTGCGAATTGATCTTGACAGGATCAAGCAAGGGCGTCCCTCCAAATTAGACAGTGTTTAAATCAAGCGGAAGTATAGAACGGAAACCGGAGCTGTAGTAGGGAAACTACCGGTATTCCGTTCGGTCTGAGGTCGTCGAAACCCAAGCTGGTTTGCTCTTCGAGGGGTGATGGTATTTAAGGGCGGGGCTAATAAAAGCCACAAGCTCTCCATTTTTTCCATGCACCCTCCGACACTTAACCACTGCACATTTTGAGTACGCTTATCTGTGTTCTATTGCGGATTATTTGTTGCAATCACAGAATAATTAAAGCGAAGTCGCTAAACTCTAGCAGCATCTATGGCATCCGGTGCCAACGGCGTTCCATGCTCATCGGTCAAACTGCAAATTTCAACGCCCATGAATTCAAAGTCACATCTCAAGCACTACCACTCCAAACCGATTCTGGAAGAGTTGGAATCTCGACAGCTGTTCTCCGGCGGCATCGAGGGGCTTTTGACCGAACAACTCATGGACCCCAATGCGACCTACGCCAACGCGACACCGCCCGCCGACACCCAACAGCCCCCCACGCAAACCAGCGCCAGCGAGACCAGCCGCAATGAAATCGTGTTTGTCGATACCCGCGTCCTGGGCTACGAATCGCTATTAAACGACATCAAACGCAGCGACGTTTCAGACCGCAATCTGGAAATCATTACGCTGGACAGCAGCACTAACGGCATTCAACAAATCACACAGATTCTGGCCGAGCGCGACAATCTGGACGCGGTGCACATTATCTCGCACGGCAGCGACGGCAGCCTGGATTTAGGCAATAGCCAGCTCAACTTTGACACCTTGATTCAAAACCAGACCGACATCAGCGCCTGGGGGGATTCCTTCAACGCCAACGGCGATATTCTGCTTTACGGCTGCAATGTCGCTGAAACGCAGTTCGGCCAGAGTTTTGTCGAGTACCTGTCCGGCATCACCAATACCGAAGTCGCGGCGTCGGAAGATACCACCGGTAGTGCCGATTTGGGTGGCGACTGGTTACTCGAATACCAAAGCGGCGACGTCGAAACCGAAATTGTAGTCAGCGCGGCGGGTCAAAGCGAATGGACTGGCTTGATGGCGGTTACTGCCAATGGCACAGTGACATCTACGGATAGTACCAGCACCAGCCAGCTGACATGGTCGCATAAGGTGAATGCCGGCATCGACCGGGTACTATTCGTCGAGATTGCCATTGATGACGGCAACGCTGGGGTCAACAGCGTTAAATACGGTGCCGCCGATCTCACCCGCGTCGGACGCACAGCAGCCAATCACGCCGTCGAAATCTGGGCTTTGGTCAACCCCACAGAGGGAACCGATAACGTCGTTATATCATTTACTGGAAATACAGAAGCCACTGCGGGTGCATCGACCTTTAACGGTGTTAACCAATCGACGCCCTACGGTACTTACGCTGGCAACACCGGCACCACCGGTTTGTTGGGAGGATCAGGCACGGTGAATGTCGCCAGTGCGACTGGCGATTTGGTTATCGACGTGCAGTATTGGAAAGCTATTTCAGCTGATACAACCGGCACCGGGCAAACTTCGCAATGGACCAGCTCTTCCCTATTGTCTACGGCAAAGGCTGGCTCTTCCGTGGCGGAAGGCGCGAGCTCAGTAACGATGAGCGGTTCAGCGTTACTTGCTGCCGATTGGTCGATAGGTGCGGTATCTGTCAAAGCAAGTATAAACATCGCGCCTGTGAATACAGTACCCGCAGCACAAACGACGAATGAGGACACCGCCAAAGTGTTCTCATCGGCCAATGGCAATACGATTACGATAGCCGACGCCGATGCCGGCGGCGCAAACAACGAAATCACTCTGACGGTCACCAATGGCACGCTGACCTTGGCCGGCACCACCGGCTTGACCTTTTTGGCCGGCGACGGCACCGCAGATAGCACGATGACGCTTCGTGGCTCGGCCAGCGCCATCAACACCGCACTCAATGGCTTAAGCTTCACGCCCACTGCCGAATACATCGGCAGCGCGACACTGACATTGACTACCAAAGACTCGGTACTGTTGGGTTTGGATATCGATACCGGTCTGTTGGGCCGTTATGCTTTCGAGAACACCGGCACACTGGGTACCGATAGCAGTCCGGCGGCGGGTTACGCGGGCTCGGTCATCAACGGCATAGCGGTCAGTGACGCTACCCGCGGCACTGTGCTGAGTTTGGCTGGTGACGGTTATGTACAAACTACCGGGCTTTACGGCCAGCCATCCAGTGTAACCCTGGCGGCCTGGGTAAACTTGACGTCCGCCGACACCGGGGGCGCGGAAGTAATTTCGCTGGGTGACAACGTGTTACTCCGCCTAGATGCTGGCGGCAAAATCAAAGGCAGTTATGTCGACAGCGGGACTTTCAGATTTACCGAGACGGCTACGACATTGGCCGGAACCGGCTGGCACCACGTTGCATACACCATCGACAGCGCAGCCCATACCCAAACGGTTTATATCGACGGCGTTGCCGTGGCTTCTACCGCTTACACCACATCCATTGCTTACAGCCAGGGAAGCAATAGCTTTATAGGCAAACACGGTAACGGCGGCACCACTTACGACTTTAATGGCAAGATAGACGACGCGCGGGTTTACAATCGAGCACTGACTACAGCCGAAATTGCCACGCTTGCTAAGGATTTGACATTAACAGATACCGATACGGTGGCGATCACAGTCGCGGCAGTCAACGACGCACCCAACGATTTATACAGTATCAACGGTGTCGCGAAATCCGATCTGGTGGGCGTTTATGGCGTCAATAATCTTGCCAATCTCGGCCGAGATGATGCCGGCAACAATGCCCCAATAACCTTTTACAGCAACCCTGGCCAAACCACCGGCCCCAATGGCTCCGGTGCGTTAGATCTGGCCGGCGGGACATCGGGCCAGTATGGTGATATTTCTGGGATCACAACTGGCGGCGCGATGACCTTTGCCGCTTCGGTCAAATTCGATAGCACCGGCGATTGGCAGCGCGTGTTCGATTTCGGGCAAACCGATAGCACTGGAATTGGCAACATCTATGTCGGTCGGGAATGGAACACCAACAACCTCACTTTCACGATCGAGAAAAATGGCGCGTACACCTATCGCGCCACCGCCGCCAATGCCATCACCAATGGCTCATGGTTGCATTTCGCCGCCACGGTTGATGCATCGGGCAACATGAACCTGTATGTCAATGGCAACTTGGCCGCGTCCACCGCCGGCGTGGCGCTGGAGACTGGTGTTCGCAGCAATAACTTCATCGGCAAATCGCATTGGGCTGGCGACGCGGCGTTCGACGGTGCTATCGATAATTTTATTGTGGCCAACGGCGTGATGAGCGCTGCCAACGTGGCGGCACTGTATCAGCAAACCACTGGATTTACGGTCGCCGAGAACGCCGCTAACGGCACCGTAGTGGGCACCGTGGTGGGATTCGATATTGATGCCAGCGCCAATCCTACATACAGTCTAACCGATAGTGCCGGCGGACGCTTTGCCCTAGGAACCGACGGCACCATCAGCGTCGCCGATGGTAGCAGGCTGGATTTTGAAACCGCATCCAGTCATATCATTACCGTGAGGGTTACGGATGCGGGCGGTGCCACGTACGATGAAAACTTCACCATTCAACTGTTGAATGTCAACGAGGCACCGATCATTTCAGGCATCGAAGGCACCGCGCTGGCTTACACGGAGAACGGTCCCGCGACGGCGGTGACCTCAACTCTGGTGCTTTCGGACGTCGATAGCGCCAACCTGGCCGGTGCCACGGTGCAAATCTCCGGCAACTACGCCAGCGGGCAGGACGTGCTGGCATTCACTGACCAAAACGGCATCACCGGCAGTTGGAATGCAAGCACCGGCACACTGACCTTATCCGGATCGGCTACCGTCGCCCAATATCAAACCGCATTGCGTTCTATTACCTATGAAAACACCAGCGATGCACCGTCCACCGCCAGCCGTACCGTAAGTTTTAGCGTTATCGACGGCACGACGGCCAGCAACATTACCACTCGGAGCATCGCGGTCACGGCAATCAATGACGCCCCAGTCAACAGTCTGCCCGCCAATGGCTATACGGCCATCAATACCAGCAAAACCTTCTCCAGCGCCAATGGCGATGCCCTACAAATTGCCGATGTCGATGCGGCCTCCAGCAGTGTGCAACTGACCTTAAGCATCAGTCACGGCAGCTTGTCGCTGGCCAGTACCACGGGCATGACCTTGGTCAGCGGCGCCAATGGTAGCGGCAGCATGAGCTATTCCGGCACAGTGGCGGCAATCAATACCGCACTGAATAATGGTCTGACCTTTACCCCCGATAGCAATTACCGTGGCCTGGCTCAATTGACCATGACCACCAGCGATCAAGGTAACGCCGGTACAGGCGGTACTTTAACGGACACCGACACCCTGGATGTGCATGTCGGCGCCATTGTCGTTACCAACACCTCGGATACTATCAGCGCAGGTGCCAATACCAGTTCGATCAGCGCATTGATTGCCAGCGACGGCGGCGACGGCATCTCGTTGCGGGAGGCGATTGCCGCTGCCAACAATACCGCCGGCCCGAATTATATTTATTTCGGCATCAGCGGCACGTCGGTGCATACCATCAATCTGACCTCAGCGCTGACCATAACCAGCACAATTGTGCTGGACGCCACCAGCGACGATAGTTTTAGCGCCAATGGCAGTCGACCTGCCATTGTATTAAACGGCGCAGGGAACATACAAAATGGCATCCAACTCTACGGCGGCAGCGACGGCAGTACCATCCGCGGCCTGGTGATTCAAAATTTTGCCGGCACCGGCATTGAGATTTCCGGCAGTAACGGCAATACCGTCGCCGGCAACTGGATCGGTCTTAACGCCGCCGGTACCGGCGCGGCGGGTAACTCCGCAGGTATTGGTATTTGGAATTCGGCCAATAACATCATCGGCGGCAGCTCGGTGGCGGATCGCAACGTGATTTCCGGTAATACTGGTATCGGTATCGGCTTGAGTACCGACAACGGTTCGGCCACCGGCAACCAAATCAAAGGCAACTACATTGGCACCGATGTGACCGGCGCCAATGCCGTGGGCAATGCCAATCAGGGCATATGGGTCAATGCCGCCGGTAACATCATTGGCGGAACGATAGCTGGCGAAGGCAATGTCATCAGCGGTACCACCAACTGGGTGGGCATTCAATTGGAAGCACCCGCCAGCAACACGCTGGTTGCTGGCAACCTGATCGGTCTCAATGCCGCCGGTACCGCAGCAATAGCCAATGCCGCCGGCGGTATTTACGTGCAGTCGGCCAACAACACCATCGGCGGCACAACCGCCGCTGCACGTAACTTCATTTCCGGTAACAACGGCTCTGGCATTACGCTGACCGGTAGCTCAGCTACCGGTAACGTCATCACCGGCAACTACATCGGTACCGACATTTCCGGTACTGTAGACTTGGGCAACGCTAATTCCGGCATCACCATCGAATCATCTGGAAATACTGTCGGCGGCACTGCAAGCGGCGCCGGCAACCTGCTCTCAGGTAACAGTTACTCCGGCGTTTTTATCAACGGCGAAAGTGCCGACAACAATGTCATCCAAGGTAACTATATTGGTACCGACGTATCCGGCAATGCCGGTTTGGCAAACAGTTGGGATGGGATTTCAGTGATCGGCGGTGCCGACAACACCGTAATTGGCGGCATCACGGCGGCGGCACGCAACATCATTGCAGGCAATACCGAGGCCGGCGTCTATATCAGCGATAACGGCACCACCGGTACTGTCGTTCAAGGCAACTACATAGGGGTTAGCACGGATGGTGTGACAGCGTTGGGGAACGGTATTCAAGGGGTTGCTATTGAAAATTCCGCCAGCAGTAACTTGATCGGCGGCACGGCGGCCGGTGCAGGCAATATCATCGCCAACAATGACGTGGGCATAACGGTTGTGGGTACTAGCTCCAGCAACGTCTTTTTAGAGAATAGCATTTACGGCAATACCCGACTTGGCATCGACCTGGGCGACGATGGCGCTACAGCCAACGACGCGGGCGATGTCGATAGCGGTCCCAATAGTCTGTTGAACACGATGGTGCTAACCCGCGCGACTGTGAATGGCACCAATTTAACCTTGAGCGGTACCTATAATGGGGCGGCTAACAGCTATTACCGCATCGAAGTTTATTCGGATACCACGGCCAGCGGCGAGGGACCGACCTTTCTCAACGCCGTTAACATGGCGGTTGGCAGTTCAGGAACCGTCAATATTCAATTTAATTTCTCAGATGCCCGCCTAGCGACTGGCCAGTACCTTACCGTTACCGCTACCCGCACCCATTCCAGTTATTCGACTTTTTACGAAACCTCGGAATTTTCCAATGCTGTTATCACGGAAACACCGGACAGTGCACCGGTCGGACAAGACCAAACGATTACGGTGACCGAGGATACTGCTTACACCTTTACCACCGCCAATTTTCCGTTCACCGATGTCGACGGTAACAATCTCAGCCAGGTCTGGATCGAATCTCTGCCCGCCTCCGGCACACTGTATTTGAATGGCGTTGCCGTGCAAGAGTTGGACGCAAACAGTGCCGCGGACATTCAATCTGGAAAATTGACCTACACACCGGCTACCAATAGCACCGCAGCAACCAGCTTTTTATTCAGTATCGTGGACGATGGTAGTAGCTATGGCGGCGGACAAACCCTGGATAGCACGGCCAATACGCTGACCATCAACATTACCGCCGTTAATGATGCGCCGGTGTTCGCTAACCTGAATGGCGCGCCTACCTTTATCGAAAACGGTTCGGCGGTGGTCCTTGACGCCGACGTGACGCTTTTCGATGCCGAGTTGTCCGGTACTAACAATTTCAACGGTTCGACATTGACCCTGGCCCGCCACGGCGGCGCCAATGCCGAGGACGCGTTGGCGTTCGACGGCATCACCGTCACGGTCAGCGGCGCCGACGTTTATGTCGGCGGCGTCCAGGTCGGTACCTACACCTTCACCGGCGGGCAGATGGAAATTACTTTTGGCGCCAACGCGACCAATGACCGGGTCAACACTTTGATGCGCAACACCGTGTATTGGAACTGGAGCGACACGCCGCCGGCCAGCGTGCAGATCGACTGGACCTTCAGTGATGTCAATGCCGGTGCCCAGGGTGGTGGTGGCGCTCTAACCACCAGTGGTAACACCACCGTAAGCATCAATGCGGTGAACGATGCACCTGTAATCAATGTCGTTAGCGCGAGAACTACCGATGAAGACGTGGTAAAGCGCTTTTCGGCTTGGATTGGCAATGCCATTACGATCTCTGACGTTGATGCCGGTTCCGCAAATCTGGAGATGACGATTTCCGCTATTAGCGGCACAGTCACTTTAGGCGGGTTGGTCGGATTGACATTTTCCGTTGGCGATGGCGCAGCGGATACCACAATGACGTTCCGTGGCACCCTAGCGGCGATTAACACCGCTTTGGATAACATAGATTACATGCCGGCCCCCAACTACAGTGGGCCAGGCGGTATGGAATTTACGCTGAATGATTTAGGCAATACCGGAACCGGCGGCGGTTTGATCGCAACGGCGACTCAGGTAATTACAGTCAATCCGATCAACGATGCGCCGACTGCAACGATAACCCCAGCCAGCTATAGCGCTACCGAACAAACCAGCCTAACCCTGCACGGCACCGGGCTAAATATCGCGGATGTCGACGCGGGTAGCTCCAACGTGCAAGCGACTGTCTCGGTGGTATCTGGCACATTGACAGCCAATGCGGGTACGACGGGGGTTACCGTTTCCGGCTCCGGCACCAGTTCCATCACGTTGACCGGCAGCCTCAGCCAAATCAACGATCTGCTGGCCGGAAATGCCAGCGGATCGTTGAGCTATATCATCAATTCCGATACGCCGCCCGCCACCGATACCTTAACCTTGAGCGTTAACGACCAAGGCAACACCGGTTCGGGCGGCGCGCTGACTGGCTTTGATGTCGCCACGATCAACATTACCGCCGTGAACGATGCGCCGGTCAATACCGTTTACGGCGATGGCACCAGCGTGCCGGAAGACTCGGTGATTCAAATGCTCGGCTCGGTCGTCATCTCCGATGTTGATAGCGGTTCGGGAACTGTTACCAGCACCTTGTCGGTAAGCACGGCAGCGGGTGTTTTTTCGGCAACATCAGCTGGCGGTGTCACGATCAGCGGTAGCGGCACCAATAGCTTGGTGCTCTCCGGCGATGTAGCGTCGATCAACGCCTATTTTGCGTCGGCGGCAACTGCGCCGGTGTTTACCACCACTGCTGACTATAACGATAACGGCGCGGTTTCTTTCACTGTGGTGACTACGGACAATGGCAATTCCGGCTCCGGCGGCGCTTTGTCGGATAGCGACACTATCAGCGGCTTGATCTCGGCCGTCGCGGACATTGCAAATGACAGCGTGACAACGAATGAAGATACGCCGGTCACCTTCGACCCGCTGGCTAACGATACCTTTGAGAATTCAGGCCGGTATATTTCGGCTATCGACGGCATCAACATCAGTAGCGGTCAAACGGTCGCCATCACCGACGGCAACGTCACGCTAAATGCCAACGGCACCTTGACCTTCACGCCCACTGCCAACAGTAACGGCGCCACCAGTTTTAGTTATAGCGTGACATCCGGCGGCGCCACCGAGACCGCTACCGTCGCCGTGACTATCAATCCGGTCAACGATGCGCCGGTGTTAAGTTTTGCCACCAGCAATGTCAGTTATCCGGAAAATGCCGGGGCCGTTATATTGGCGCCCAATGCGACGGTAACCGATGCCGACTTGACAAATTTTGACGACGGCCAGATGGTGATTGAGTTTAGCACTAACGGTCAAGCGGAAGATCGTCTGTCTATCCGCAACCAAGGTACGGCCAGTGGACAAATCGGCTTGTCGGGTAACGATGTCACCTACTCCGGCGTCGTCATCGGCAGTTTCACCGGCGGTACTGACGGCGCGACGCCTTTGGTCATCAGCTTTACCAGCAATGCCAGCGTGGCCGCTGTGCAGGCCTTGGGTCGTAACATTAGCTATCAGAATGTCTCGGACGCGCCGTCAAGCTTGGTGCGTACCTTGCAAGGATATGTGACTGATGGTGATGGCGGGACCAGCAATGTGGTGTCAGGCACGCTGAGTATCACCGCCAGCAACGACGCCCCGGTAATCAGCAGCGCCAACCTGACCTTTAACGAAGGCGAGACCGTCACCCTATCGGCCGCCAACTTCGGTGTGACCGACCCCGACAACACCAGCTTCACTTACACAGTCAGCAGTGTGTCCGGCGGCTACTTCCAATTGACGTCGGCAGCAAATACGCCGATCACCAGCTTTACGACCGCTCAGCTAAGCGCCGGCCAGGTGCAGTTTGTCGATGACGGGAATAAAGTCGCACCGAATTTTGATGTCACCGTCAGTGACGGTTCCGCCAGCTCTACCACAATGGCCGCCAGCATTGACTATAGTGCATCTAACGACACAACGAATACTTTGCGCGACATCATCACATATAACCAAAAAAATGGTTTAAATGATAAAAATCAGGGAGACAACGCTCAAACGAATATCTCAGCAAGTCACCACGTTTCCACCGATCAATTTGCGGTCGTTGTCGATTTGAACACCCCAATTGAGCAACTAACCCGACAACCAGGCCGAGATAATCAGGCAACAGGCAATCAATTTATCCTAGAACCCAGCACATGGATTAACGATGGAAATAGCCCACGGTTATCCGGACTGATAGACTCGAATAAGAGTGAACCACAAGGCAGCAGCGAAAATAGCCGAAAATACCACTTCCAATCCAGAATTCCATTGGTCGAAGAATACAGGATTGATAGCCAGACTGCTTTAAGTGAGCAAGAAGAAATGGAGTTTTGGAACAGATTGGAAAACATTCGCAAGCAAATGAGCGACCCTACGGTTGTGGCCGACGCCAATCCGGTAAACATTAAAATCATTCTGGGGACCAGCGCCGGCCTCACTGCCGGATTTGTCAGCTGGATCTTGCGGGCTGGGTCGCTAATGGCCAGCTTTATGTCTACGGTGCCGTTACTGAAACGCTTTGATCCATTGCCCATAATGAGGTCAGTCAAAAAATCAAGGCCGGCAAAAGACCATGAAGCTAATGAGCTTGACTCTGTATCTTCCCAATCTGAAGACACCCGGTGATTATCAGAAACGGTTTGCTTGAGTTTGGATTTACTATTCCGGCATCGCAGCATTTAAGAGCATGGACACCCTAAAAAAGACGGTTGGACTTTTATTGCCGGCAATGCGCATCAGCCTGGCTTTAGCACTAATCAGTATCTGCTTGCTGTTTACGGCGGAAATGTTGGGGTTCATGCCGGATAAATCCAAATTTATGTTGGAGTCGCGCAAACAAGTCAGCGAAGCGCTGGCCATTCAATTTTCCACCATCGCCCCCGATCAAGACCCACACCGCATTGAGCGAATGCTGAATGCCCTGATCAAAAGAAACCCGGAAATTCGTTCCGCCGGAATCCGCTTGCAAAACGACCAATTAATTTTTCAAGTCAACGATCACGTTAAGGAATGGGCCGATTACGATAGCCAAAAATCCACTTCCACCCATTTGGTGGTGCCTATTTTTCGCGACTCGGAAAAATGGGGCGATATTGAATTTAAATTCGCGCCAATAGCCGGAGAATCGGCTTCGGATTTTCTTGAACACCCTAGTTTTAAAATGGCGATATTCTTTTTGGTTGTCGGCTTTTTTATTTACCTGACGTTCATGCTCAGAACCTTGAAAGTACTCGACCCCAGCGCCGTGATTCCCGACAGGGTCAACGCGGCTTTCGATACGCTGGCCGAGGGCGTCATCATTATTGATGAGCACGAGCAAATTGTGTTGGCCAATAATGCCTTTCTGAAAAAGATCGCCAGCCCCATGGCTGCTTTGCTGGGGAAAAAGGCCTCGCAATTAAAATGGAAAAGCGCCGACGATTCGACTACCGACACCTACCTGCCCTGGCAAACTGTTTTAAAAACCGGCAAAAGTTCGATTGGCGCGCATCTAAAATTGCTTAGCCCTGGCAACGGCACATTTAAATTCGTGATCAATGCATCGCCCATTCTTGGTGGCAACGATGCCGCTCAAGGGGTGTTGATCACGCTGGATGACATTACCGAAATAGAAGAACGCAATACCAAATTGCAAACCATGGTCAGCAGTTTGGAGGAAAGCCAGGCTCAGGTTAAAGAGCAAAACAAGGAATTGCACTTCCTAGCGACTCGAGACTCTCTGACCGGTTGCTTAAATCGGCGGGCATTTAACGAACTGTTTGAAAAAGCGTTTGCCGATGCACTGCAAAACAATTTGGAGCTATCCTGCATTATGGTCGACATCGACCATTTCAAACTGGTTAACGATAACTACGGTCATGCGACCGGTGACGTCATCATCAAATTGCTGGCCGAAATATTAACCACCAACACCCGCAAAATTGATTTGGTTGGCCGCTATGGCGGCGAAGAGTTTTGCATCGTGCTGCCCGGCTTAAGCGTTGACGAAGCCATTACGGTGGCCGAACGGATCCGCTTACGCATCAAATCGGAATCTGTCGCCCGTTACGAGAATGGACCATGGGTAACCGCCAGCTTGGGTGTCGCCAGTATCCTAGACCAACCGGAAGACCCGAGCGAACTCAACAAATTTGCCGATGAAGCGTTATATGTTGCCAAGGAATCGGGCCGGAACCGCGTCGAGCGCTGGCAACTACAAAACGAATTTGCCGAAAAAGTTAAATCCGACGCACAGCCCGCCGCAAAAAATCCACTCGCAACGCAAATAGATGCTGATAAGGATGATAGCGAAGTGTCCAAATTGCAGCTAAGAGTTGATGAACTTGAACAAATAGCCTCGCAAATCTCGACGGAACTGGATTATTCCAAACACTACGACAATCTTACCGGATTGCCGAATCAGGTTTTATTTTACGACCGGGTCAATCAAGTCATTGAAAGAGGGCATCGATATAGCCATTTGGCGGCCATATTTGTGATCGATATCGGTATGTTCGGCATGATTAACGCAACCCTAGGCCGGACGGTCGGCGACAAGGTTTTAAAAGAAATTGCCGACCGCTTGAACCTCACCTTCAGAAAAAGCGACGACATCTCGCGCTTGACGCTTTCCCGAATCGGCGGCGATGTATTCGCGGTGTTAATTCCGGAACTGTCGAATAAGGAAGCGGTTACCTGGATGGTCGAGCGTCTGATGGATGCTTTAGCCGATCCAATCGATATTGACCGCAACAGTATCTATATTACCGGCCACATCGGCATCAGTGTGTATCCGTCCGATGCAAACTCGGTTGATGACCTAATCAACAATGCCATCACGGCGAAAACGTTCTGTAAAAAGGCATCATCTGAAACCGGCTTTCAATTTTTTGACAACCAGATGCAGGCACTCTCCATCAAGCATCTGCACTTGGATAAAGAATTGCGCAGAGCCGTTCAGAACCAAGAGTGGGAATTGTTTTACCAACCCAAAATGGACATCGCCACCCAAGCTATCGTGGGGGTAGAAGCCCTGATTCGGTGGCGGCATCCCAGCAAAGGACTACTTGTACCTTTTGAATTTATCGACTTTGCCGAACAACGAGGCCTAATTGTTGCAATGGGCGAATGGGTAATCAGAACGGCATGCCAGCAACTCAAACAGTGGGAGGAGATGGGCTTTATGAATCGCAAAATTGCCGTCAACTTATCCGCGGTACAGTTGAAACAAGACGATTTTGTTGAAAAAGTCCTTGCCATCATCGCAGAATACCAAATCGCACCAAGGCAACTGGAATTGGAAGTAACGGAAACCACGTTGATGAATAATTTCCAGGCAGCATTGACGGCGTTGAAGCGCCTCAGTAGCCGAGGCATTGCAATATCGATTGATGATTTCGGCACCGGCTATTCCTCTTTGAGCTACCTGAAAAACCTGCCGGTAGACAACTTAAAGATCGACAGATCGTTCATCATCGATATTTGCCATGACGAGAACGACCAAAAAATCGTCAAGATGTTGATCAACATTGCCCATTCCATGAACATGACGGTAATTGCCGAAGGCGTAGAAACCCAAAGCCAATTCGATATTTTGGCTGATTACGGCTGCGATGAAATTCAAGGATATTTGCTCAGCAAACCCGTCCCAGCTGAAGAGATAGTAAAAATGTTTAGCAAAGCAGGAACGGGAAGAAGCTCAACACCTTTAAGCGGTGATTCCCAAACTATAGATCCGGCCCCATGAAGTTTTAAGCGGCACATTTCACTGGCTGGTCCTGGAAAAAGCTTTTAACCCGTTCAGGCGATTGTGCCAAGTGAATCATGTGGCCGATGGCGGCAGCGCGTAATTTGGCCTTGGTTCTGACGGGGACTTTTTTACCAATGACTTGTTTTAAATCGGCATGTAGTGGTCTAATAAAAACGGACACCCGAATAGGTTGATAAACTATCAACCTTCAAGGTGAAACGAATGAAACGAGAAAGGCGAAGTTTTGATGCGGCGTTCAAGCTGCAAGTAGTACAAATGATCCATGAACAGGGACTCACGGTTCCTCAGGTTTGTCAGGAGCTGAAGCTGGGCGAGACTGCGGTACGTCGCTGGCTGAAGCAGGTGCAGGCCGAGCAATCCGGTCAACCGGGCATAGGTAAGCCGTTAACCCCTGACCAGCAGCGGATTCGGCAGCTGGAATTAGAAAATCGGCAACTGCGTTCGGATAACGAATTGCTAAAAAAGGTTTCGGCCTTCTTTGCCAAGGAACTGCGATGAAACACCAAGTGATTCACCAGTTAACGGCAGAGAAGGTCGTCACGGTGCAGCAGGGTTGTCAGTTACTGGGCGTCAGTCGGTCGGGATGGTATGCGGCCCAGAGACGAGCACGGCAGCCTCAAGCGCTTTGCGGCACGCGGGTTCGACTGCGCAGTCTGTTCGAAGCCACCGGTCAATGCTATGGCAGTCGTCGTCTGCGCAAGGAACTGGCGGAACAGGGAATCGAGATTGGCCGTCATCGGGTGCGCAGCCTGATGAAGGAACTCCAGATCAAGCCGATCTGGAAACCCAAGTTTGTGCATACCACCGATAGCAACCACAACCTGCCGGTGTACGAGAACGTGTTGGATCGCCAGTTTGAGCAAGCCGAGGCCAACCGAGCTTGGGTCTCGGACATTACTTACATACGGACCCTGAGCGGTTGGCTGTATCTGGCGGTGGTGTTGGATCTTTATTCGCGCAAAATCGTCGGTTGGGCCATGGCACCCAACATGCCGACAGAACTGGTCTGCACCGCCTTGCAAATCGCCATCGCCCAGCGCCGACCGCCGCCGGGCCTGATCGTCCATTCCGACCGGGGTAGTCAGTACGCCAGTCACGAATATCGGGCGTTACTGGCCCATCATGGTTTTCAGGGCAGCATGAGTCGTAAGGGCAACTGCTGGGACAATGCCGTAATGGAGCGATTCTTTCTGAATCTTAAAATGGAGCGCGTCTGGCACCGCCAGTATGCCAACCATACCGAGGCCATCCGAGACGTGACCGACTATATCGTCAATTTCTACAACAGTCGGCGCTTGCATTCGTCATTGGGCTACCTGCCGCCCAACGGCTATGAAATGAAAATGGCAGATCAACAACCTATTTTGGTGTCCGAAAAAAGTTGACCACTACAGCATTCAAACGTTCCTCCGGGTTTAACTCGGGGCTGCAACTGGGGAGATAGAACATTTCGATCTGATCCTTGTGCTCTTCCAACCAGGCTTTGACCCGTTTGGCACGGTGAACGCGTAGGTTGTCTACGATCAAAAACACTTTCTTGTCGGTGTCCTTGATCAAGGCTCCCAAAAATTCGATCAATTTATCGGCATTGAAGGCTTCGTCAATGATCATCCAGCGGGCTTTTCCTTTTATGCCCTGTGGGTATAGTTGGTGACGGTAGCGATCATGGATAATTTTTCCCGTTTGCCATCCGGCGCATAGGTGACTGGCGTTTGGCCCGCTGGCGCATAACTCCGGCCTCGGACATCGGTGTTGGTCAGCGCCGTTTCATCGCCCTTTATGTGCCCTGTGGGTGCAGTGGATTTCGCCGCCTTCGGCCTTGGCTTGGGCGGCAATAGCAGGGTAGTGTTCATCTAGCCAGGCTGTGACGGCTTCTGGCCGCTGTTCGTAAGCTTTTTTGATCGGCTTTTGTGGTGTGAAACCCCAACGCTTGAGGTATTTACCCACTGTCCGCACCGGCAGTTTGATCCCGTATTCCTGCTCAATCAGTTGCATCACCGCCGCTCGGCTCCATAAACAAAAATCCATTTTCAACTGCTCTGGGCGTTTATCGATGATGGCCCGCTGGATCTTGCTCTCTTGGTCGGGCGTGAGCACGCGTCCTTCGCCTGGCGTTCGACCGCGCTGCCCAGGCCGAATCGCTGACCATCCGCCGTCTAGATACAGGTCAATCGCGCTTCGTACGGTCGGGTAGGTTAGCCCCGTCTCATCTCAGCGATCTTCATGACTTTGTAGCCTTTGTTATGCAATCGCACCACTTGCTTTCGCCTTTCGTGCAACTGCTCAAGAGTTTGTTTTCTTGCGTCTTCTTTGTCCATGCCGCTCGGACAGAATTTAGATCACATAAGTTCAACCTTCATAGGGCCGTATCTATAGTCAGATAACGTTGAATGTTGCCAGCCGGAAATACGACGCGCCGACCGTCGTCGGCGACGGTCACCACGGTTTTGGCGATGCCTTTATAGACAGGTAAATATTGGTCGTAACTGAGATCCAGGGCCTTAGGTTTTGGTGAGGCAACGAACCCCAAAATGGATGACCTTCAAAACATCGGTAATTTTTAATCTAGCGTTGTCGATGATTTGCGGGAGGATTTTACGCATCTCATGTTGGGCTTCGTGCCTTAGCCCAACCTCCATGCCTACCGCTACCAGCATTTGAAACGCTGGCTTGTCAGAATGCTGTTAAGTCGCCGTCAATTTAAGATGTTTAAGGTACCGACAGAACCGCCTGAGTTGGCGACACTTTAAAGTTAAATATCCCAACTATTCGGCTCGGTTCTGGGCACGTTATTACGCTCATGCCGAAACGCAGAAATGGCGTTGTAAACCACTCTACGCGCCCGATTGACGCCGCCCAGCGGCCGGTGTTCCGGCAAGGCATGCCAGGGGGTGAAGGACAAATGCTCGCCAAACGTGTTCTGCGCCTCAGTGTCGAACGCCTGTTGAAAAATCCTGATCGTCGCCACTTTACGAAATGGCGAAAGCGTTTCCAGCCATTCGACGCCGGGATCTTCAATCGGCATCGCTTCGGGATCGGTCTGCAGTTGCACGGCAAAGTCAAACACCGCATCGCCAGACTGTAACTGTCTAACCATTGCCAAACGCAAATAATCGGCCGCCGGCTTGCTCGGAATGCTATCGGGAGCTGCGACATGCGGAATGGCTGAATATTTGACAGCCCGGCTACCCAACAAATAAGGCGTGGCGCTGAAATAGCGAATCTGCAACGGATTGGCGAACTTGTGCATGCTGCGCAACAAGTTGAATACCACCCGCCAATGACTCAAGAAAAATACGATTTTTGCCAATACGCTGCCGGTCAGCGCCTTGACCAGGGCATCAAACTCTTCAACATCTTTGGTCACAAAGCGGCTGGCACTGATCAACAGCAAGTCATGAGTTTGCGCGTGCTTTTCCGCGTCCAGAAGTTTCTCGCCGGGCACGCCCATCAATTTAATGGCCATGCCGCGAATATCATTGTCATGGTCAGGATTGATCGTGCCACTGGCGTTGGAAAAACGGATCCAGGCTTGATAAGTTTTTGGCTCTTTAAAAAGACCAATTTTCAGTTCTTCCGGCAAATCCGCCTCGACAATAAACTCAGCCTTGACCAAACCGTGCATTTTGGGATGTGCGTCTCGACGCATGATGCCGGTGGGATTGTCCTGGATAATTTTGGCTTTTAGCTGCGCCGTTAGGTCTTCTATCACTTGGGATTCGTTGGGCGGGATAATTTCTTCAGCCAATTGTTTCTCACTCATAACTGCCTCCTAACCATCTTGTTTTATTTTACAGTTGTGGAGCTTACTCTAAGCCCAGTATTTCGAACGCTAGAATATTAAGCAGTTTGGATTCAACTCGCATCTAAATTATTTATCTAAAACACGTCTGCGAGTTGTAGGTCGATCAAGACATAAAATTCCTTTTTTAATTCAAAGGCTTGTAGCTTTCCGAACGTTTAAGTCAATTTTTTGATGCCGACAAATTTATTCCCGGCAGCCAGTTCCATTTCAAAATGGCCCTGAATGCCGGTTTTGGTGAGATAACGCTGAATGTTGCCCGCGGGAAATACGATACGCCGGCCGTCATCGGCAATCGTAACGACAGTCTTGGCAATGCCTTGATAAACGGCCAGGTATTGGTCGTAATTTAAATCAAGTTTGAAGCGGATAAATTGATTGGCCATAAAAAAGCCGCGCCGGTTGATCCGGCGCGGCAGGGGAGCGTCCTAACGGGCGTTTTGCAAAGCGGCGATGCGTTCTTCCAAAGGCGGGTGGCTCATAAACAAGCGTTGTACGCCGCCGCCATTGATACCGAATGCAGCCAGTTCGCCGGGCAGTTCGGCAGGCTCATGCGAACGCTGTAACGCGCGCAATGCACCTATCATTTTTTGCCGGCCAGCCAAATTGGCACCGCCAGCATCGGCGCGGAATTCCCGGTAACGCGAGAACCACATCACCAGCATCGAAGCCAAAATCGACAAGGCGATTTGCGCGACCATTTGCGTCACGTAATACGCTGGACCGTAACCGCGTTCGGTTTTAAATACGACTCGGTCCACCACGTAACCGATGATGGTGGCGAAGAAATAAACGAAGGTGTTAACCACGCCCTGCATCAAGGCCATCGTCACCATATCGCCGTTCGCGACATGGCTAATCTCGTGGCCGACCACCGCTTCCACTTCATCGGCACTCATGCTGCGCAGCAAACCGGTACTAACCGCCACCAAAGCATTGTTACGGTTGGCGCCGGTGGCAAAGGCGTTGGCTTCCGGAGCATCGAAGATACCCACTTCCGGCATACCGATTCCGGCTTGCCGGGCTTGGCGCTCGACCACGCTGATTAACCATTGTTCGGTTTGGTTTTGCGGCTGCTCGATGACATGCACACCCATTGAGCTTTTAGCCGACCATTTGGACATGAACAATGAAATCACCGAACCGGTCATACCGATGACCGCCGACATAGCCAGCAAGCCTTCGATGTTCAAGTTGACGCCTTGAGCATCCAGTGCGCCTTGCAAGCCAAATATACTAAATATGATGCTGATCGCAATCATGATGGCCACGTTGGTGGCCAAAAACAGCAATATTCTCATCATGGCGTAACTTTCCTGTGTTGTTATAAAGTGGGTTTAATCTGGGGAGCCGAAAGATTAAATTCAAGACTATAGAGTGTTAACATCTGCCAAAGTTTACTTGAGGGACATAAAAATGAAAATTATAAAGTCGCTGTTGATGCTGTTTGCCGCTGTACCGGTTTGCTTGGCAGCCACCCCCGAACAAGAAGCCGTGCTAAAACAATTACGTCTGCCGCCGGGTTTTAATATCAGAATATTTGCCGACGACGTTCCCAATGCCCGGCAAATGGCGCTGGGCGACAATGGCGTGGTCTATGTCGGCTCCCGCCAAGGCAGCGTCTATGCGGTACAGGATAAGGATGGCGACGGTGTTGCCGAACAAAAATATCTGATCATTCAACAGCTCAATCTACCCAATGGCGTGGCTTACAAAGACGGCACGTTGTATGTCGCGGAAATTCACCGCATCATTCGTTTCGACGAGGTTGGTCAGCGCTTGGCCAGCCCGCCCAAAGCGGTCACGGTATTCGACCAGTTTCCCTCCGACCGCCACCATGGCTGGAAATATCTGCGCTTCGGACCCGACGGCAAGTTATACACCGCCGTCGGCGCGCCTTGTAACGTCTGCGACCCGGACAAACCGATTTACGGCTCGCTAATTCGCCTGGACCCGGATGGTAGCGATATGGAAATCCTAGCGCGCGGCATCCGTAACACGGTGGGGTTCGATTGGGAAACCCGCAGCGGCCATCTGTTTTTCAATGACAACGGCCGCGACTATCTGGGTGACGACATGCCGCCGGACGAACTGAACGAATGGAACCAAAAAGGCGAGCATTTCGGCTTCCCGTATTGCCATGCCGGGACCATTCCAGACCCGGAATATATAGGCGACAAGCAATGCTATAAATTCAAGGCCCCGGCCTGGAAATATAAAGCCCACATTGCCCCGCTCGGCATGCGTTTTTATACCGGCAAACAATTTCCGGACACTTATTTCCGGCAGTTGTTCGTCGCCCAACATGGCTCTTGGAATCGCACCGTACCGCAAGGTTACCAGGTGAATGTGGTCAAATTCCGCGAAGGCCAAGCCTATAACGAACTACCCTTCATCAGCGGTTGGCTGACAGCGGAAGGTCAGGTACTAGGGCGGCCGAACGACATTATTCAAATGCCGGACGGCAGCTTGTTGATCAGCGACGACAGCTTGGGCGTCATCTACCGGGTAACCTACGGCCGATGAACGACAAACAATTTCAAATACTGGATACGCAGGTTGTTTATGAAGGCTTTTTCCGGCTGGAGCAATACACCCTGAAACACACGCTTTTCAACGGCGGTTGGAGTCCCCCTTTGAAGCGGGAATTGTTCCGCCGCGGCAATTGCGTGGCCGTACTGCTGTATGATCCGAACCGCGACGAAGTGGTGTTGATAGAACAGTTCCGCGTCGGCGCGGTCCTGCAACCGGAACGGGCGTGGCAGCTGGAAATTGTGGCCGGCGCCATTGAAGAAGGTGAAACCGCGGAAGAAGTCGCTTATCGCGAAGCCCGCGAAGAAGCCGGCTGCGAGATAGAAGAACTCATCGAAATAAAACAGTTCTTCACCACGCCAGGCGGCTCGTCGGAGTGGATTACCTTATTCTGCGGCCGAGTTGACAGCAGCCAGGTCGGCGGCATTCATGGCTTGGAAGAAGAGGATGAAGACATCCGCGTCACTGCGGTGAAATTCGACGAGGTATTTCAAATGCTGGAAGACGACAAAATCGAATCCGGCATTCCCATCCTCGCCATCCAGTGGCTGTATATTCATCGACAGAGGTTACGCGACCAGTGGTTGGCCAGGACCTAACTCATTAGCCCCGTAATCGGGATTTCGGCATTCCCCTTCTGCCCCCAAGGCATGCCGATATGACAATTTCCAGAAGGCGCGGGGCATTCAACTGAAGCGGCTTGCCGACACGGTAAGTTTTTATATTTCGCCATTGAACCTTTGTGCTACAAACCGGAACTCACCCAATGTGAAAGCTAGTGCCGTTTCGTTGTCAAATGGGTTGATCAGGGTAAAAAACTAACGCTTTTCAGTTAGGTAAGCCGACAAACAGCGTTGGCTAAGGCATAAACCAAGTTTTGCCAATCCGCTTCGCATTGGTTTCACATTCCTTCTTCTTTCCCGAGGGCAATACTTATGAACCGAATAATATCGCTGCAACTCCCCGGCAACATCGCGCATCAATCTATCTCCCGACAGCGCAACACCCTACCTTTCAAGACCTTGGCAACGGCCATCAGTATTGCCGCAGCTCTAGCCGGCCCAGTCAACGCCGACTCGATTCCGGCCACCGTTCTGGACCCTAATTTACAGGTCGGTGTGGCGGTCAGCGGACTCAGTCAGCCGATTGGCGTGGTGTTCTTGGCGGCCAACGATATGCTGGTGCTGGAAAAAGCCTCCGGGCAAATCAAGCGAGTGATCAATGGAACCGTGCAAGCGACACCGGTATTGGACTTAGCGGTCAATTCAAATTCCGAACGCGGCCTGTTAAGCATGGTTTTGCATCCGCAATTTCCCGCAGTACCTGAAGTCTTTATCCGCTGGACCGAAAGCACCACTGGGGCTGATTCCACGGCGGTTTTGGACGTACCGCTTTCGGGAAACCGCATCGACCGCTTTCGCTGGGACCCTACAGGCGGCGGACGCTTGGTATTCGACCAAAACATATTGAAGCTGCGCGCGCTGCAAACTGACAACATCCAGGTCGCCGGACAACCGCCCAGCGCCAACGCCAATCCGCAAGGCAATCATAACGGCGGGGTAATCAAATTCGGCCCGGACGACCATCTGTATGTCTACACGGGGGACCTGGGACGCCGGGGCTGGATGCAGAACCTTGCTAACGGCCCATTCCTGAAAGCACCGTTAGTAGACGATACCTATAGCGGTCCGGAGCCGGACGACGAGCACTTATCCGGCGTGATTTTACGCATCAATACCAATGGCAATGCGCCGGTAGATAATCCGTTTTTCGCGGCCGGCGCGGGGATCGGCGGCGAAGTTGGCGCCAATATCCAGAAGATTTATTCCTACGGTCACCGCAACGGATTTGGCATGGCGTTTGATCCTGTTAAAGGTAATTTATGGGAAACCGAAAATGCCGACGACGCCTTCAGCGAATTGAATCGCGTGATTCCCGGCATGAATGGCGGCTGGATCCAGTTTGCCGGTCCCGCCAGCCGGATCGCGCAATTCAAGGCAATAGAAACTACCCAATTCAATAACGCCATGCAGCAGGTGCGTTACCCACCAACCCGCATTGCCTATACCTCGGCGCTCGGCAAAGCGCGGCTGTTCTCGCTGCCAGGCTCAACCTATGTCGACCCCGAACTGAGCTGGAAATACGAGATTGGCCCGGCCGGCACGGCTTTTGTCGATGGCGATACGCTCGGGGCTGAGTACAACGGCACGCTATGGATGGGTTCTTCCAGAGGCTTCGCGCAAGTGGGTGCGAATGGCGGCAGCTTGTACCGTATCAAGCTCACGGCCGATAGATTGCATGTCGATGTCAGCGCCGACCCGCGCTTGGCGGATAAAGTCGCCGACAATCTGTTTCGTGCGCAAAAATTCGACGGCACAGAAAGCGAAACCTTAAAAATCGGCAGCGGCTTCGGCACCACCACCGATATAGAGCAAGGCCCGGACGGCAATTTGTACGTTGTATCCATAACCGACGGCAGTATTTACCGCATCAGCCGTAAGCCTTAAACCTAACAGGAGTAACATGTGATGAACACATTCAGCAACTTAAAGTCAGTGGCATGCTTGGGGATATTGATCGGCAGCTTTTCCATGCCGAGTCAGGCCAATTTGCTAGTAAACGGCGGTTTCGAGTCGGGTTTTAATAACTGGACCCGCGCCGATCAACTCGGTAGCGAAGGTAGTTTTTTTCAGCAAAGCGGGACCAGCAGCCCGGAAAACGGTTTTTCGGTAGCAGCACCCGTGGAAGGTAGTTTTGCGGCAATGACCGACGCCCAAGCCGGCGGCAGCCATGTCTTGTATCAGGACTTTGTGGTGCCGACCGGCGTGGGCATTACCAGCCTGGCGTTTTCTTTGTATCTGAATAACGCCGCTGACAACTATTACAATCCGGGACATCTGGATTGGGCAACAACCGGCACGCCAGGCTCGACTAATCTCAACCAGCAAGCGCGCGTCGACATTTTGAGCACCACGGTCGATCCGTTTAGTACCACTGTTTTACAGAACCTATTTCAAACCAATACCGACGATCCTCTTGAATCCGGCTACACCGCCTTCTTGATCGACATCACTACCTTGCTACAAGCGCATCAAGGCGAGACCTTACGCCTGCGTTTTGCCGAAACCGATAACGTCGGCCCTTTCAATTTTGGGGTGGACAACGTCAGCATCTCCCAGGTGCCGCTACCGCCGGCCATTTGGTTGGCTTTATCCGGCTTCTCCGGGCTGTTTTGGCTGGGTCGCCGCCGCGAAGCTTCGGTCTGATAATCGCTTGACGAATGTTGGGCTTGCCGGCCTCGACATAGCCCAACATTTCGATGCAAAAATTCGCCCTATTGACCCGGCCCTTAAACTCCGTGAATTAATTATTCCGGCAAAGGCCGGAGCGGCGGTATTTGATAAACAGCTAAATATATTCATCGCACTTCACATTTCGGCTTTTTGATTCCCTCGCCGAGCGAGGGAGGCGGATGTGCAGAAATTTGCCGCGCAATAGGTAAAGCTTAAGTTAACGCCGGGAAACGCTCTATCGCGTTTGTAAAGTACCCGACCTCTCCAGCCATTTACCGGCTTTTTCATTTAGCCAAGCCTGAGCAAACTCGTCTTTTTTGATCACCATATCCAGAAAAGCACTGGACACACTAGCGATAGCCGCGACCTGTTTATAGCCTAGGTTGGGGTCCTGGCGTTCCGGCTTACCGAACAATGCCAAATTGGGGCTGCTCCCACCGGAGCCGCGCCGCCCACCACCGCCATGCCCACCGGGACCGCCACCCGAATCCATACCACCCATACCGAATTCCCCGCGCCTCACCCCGCTCAAGCCAAACCGTCCGCCCAGCTCATTGCCCGCCAGCAAGCGATGCCCGGCGCCGCGCAATAACAGCAGATATTTGCCGCCGGCTGGAGCCTGTTCCCAAACCGCCGTGCGCACGGCGGCGGAACTGATCGCGTAAGGATCGTTATCTTCGCTGCCGGTAATCGTCAGCATCGGCAGACGCAAAGCTTGAAACCGGCTACGCACATTGCCTTCCGCCAAATCGACCGAGGGGCTTAACACCATCGCCGCAACCGGCTTGAGTTGGTCCGCGCGCGGCAAACCGCTGCCGAAATTTTCGCCCAAAGCCGCCGTCACGGTTTGCGCCCCCAGATCGTAGCCAGCCAGTATCACCTTGCTGAAGTCGGCGGACGCATACAAGGGTTGCCGTAAGCCGGCGCGAGTTTGCAGCTGCGCATAGGCCCAAAATAGTTGCGCCAAGCGAGTCTTCAAATTCTCCACACCAAAGTATTGATGGCCGACGTAACGCAATTCGCTTTCCCGAGCCGTTCGCGATTGCCGACGCGGCTTGTCACCAAACCAACCGCCGCCAGCCGGCTCCGGTCGCAACTCCATGTTTTCATCAGCCAGCTCCGCATTTTCGTCGTCCGGCATCTCCTCCGGGTCATCGAAACGCCGTTCCGCCTCCAGGGCCTTCAAGGCTTGGCTAACCGACACTGGCTGCATGCTAAACACCAGATAGCCGGCCTTGGCCCAGGTTTCCCGCCACAAACGCCCGGCTTTCGCATCTTCGCCCAAGCTGGGCAGATAAATAATCAACGGGTAGCTTCCTGGCGTACTCGGCCCGACCAGTTCCACTTCCAGTTCCGTTTGCTGATAAATCCAGATATCGTGCGTAGCATCAACCGCAAAATTCCGTGCGGTTTTGTAGCCGCCATTGCCCAATACCTCGCTCAACTTTTCCTGCTGATCTTCCTGGCTGGGCAGCGGCGGTCTGGAGGAACAGGCGACAAACAGCAGAAGCGAGCAACAAAAAATCAAACGGCGTGACCTATTCATCCTGCTCTCAAATTCCCTAGACTCGTCATTCCCGCGCAGGCCGGACTCCAGCATAGCCGCGGGGCTCCCCCCTGCGCGGGAGCGGCAATATTTCAAGGCCTGGGAAATAAAAAATTTATAAGCTTGGGACATGACTTTGCAACTCCGGCAAAAAATCGGCGACAGGTGATCGAGAGCGGCATTATCGCCGACAGAGGTATCAATCGGCGCTGGTAAATTGTAAAAATGGGTAAACCCGTCTGAGCCGGCTAAAGGTGCGGATCGCGCTGCAAAACGTCCAAGGCTTGATCGAAAGCAAACACCTCGACATGCCGCATCAAAGACGCGACACCCTCGTGGCCGAAAGCTTGCCGTAGTTGCTCCCGGTGGTTTTGTACATAAATTTGGGATTGAATATTGCCCTCCTCCAGTAATATCCGAAGGCCTTCGACCACCGCACGCAGAGCTTCCTCGGAATAGGTGGACGGCGAAATCTCTTGAAGCGCGCGTTCAGCCGGCAACACATCGAGAATCTGCTTAATAAACAAGGCGAGTTGCTCAGTCAATTGTTTGAGCGGACGCTGCAAGGAATCGGCCGCAGCGGCTGCTTGCTGTTTTAAGGCCATTTCGATGCCTTCGGCGGTCTGCCGGATGTGGGTTATTCCCAAAGTTGCGGCACTGCTTTTAAGGGAATGCGCGGCTCTTTGTGCGGATTCCCAATCGCCCACCGCCAATAACTGCCGGATATTGTCGGCTTCGGCCGCATGCCGCTGCGCGAAATGGCGTAACTGGCGCAAATAAAACGGCAGCTTGTTTTGTAGATTGTGCAAACCGGCCTGTAAATCCAGGCCCGGGATATTCGCCAAGCGCTCGTGCAGGGCCGCGTTGCCGTCGTTTTGCTCATCCGAGGTTTTATGAACTTGGGCCGATTGTGCGGGCGGCAAAGGCGGCATCCAGCGTAACATCACGTCGTACAGCACCTCAGGATTGACCGGTTTGGGAATATGGTCATTCATCCCGGCGCTCAGGCAAGCGCGTCTATCTTCGTCGAACGCATTGGCGGTCATGGCCAATATCGGCGTCTTTTCCCGCCCCGGCATGCGCCGAATCACCAAACTGGCGGCGATGCCATCCATCTCCGGCATTTGCACGTCCAGCAGAATTAGGTCGTAAAGCTGTTTAGCGGCCATATCGCAAGCGATGCGGCCATTTTCAGCCAAATCGACCACTAAACCGGCCTCTTGCAACAACTCCAAAGCCACTTCCTGATTGATCAGATTGTCTTCGGCCAACAACACCCGCCGGCCTTTCAGGCTGGATAGGTCGGGACGCCGCGTATCAGCAGACGTTTTTTGCCGCCATCCCGACAGTACGCCGGCAATCGTATCGTGTAAGGCTGACAGCGTCACCGGTTTGGCGAGATGCCCAACAATCCCGGCGCTGCGCAACTCCTCGGCGCTACCGTCGTAACTATAGGCAGTCACCAGGACAATTTTCGGTAAGGACTCGCCAAACAGTTCGCCCATCCGGTGCGCGGTTTGAATGCCGTCCATCCCCGGCATCATCCAGTCCATCAATACCAGATCGAATGGTGAATCGGTTTGCTGGGCATCGACAACATTTTGCACGGCCGCCAAGCCGGAATCGGCCACGCTCACCCGCGCTTCGAACCGAGTCAGCATGTGGGCGATGGCTTCGCGGGCCTCGGCCACATCGTCTACCACCAATACTTTTAAACCTTTACGAATATCCGGCTTAGGTAGTTGCTGCGAGGAACCCACGGCATACTCGAAAGGCAACTCCAACCAAAACGTACTGCCGCGTCCCAACTCACTCGCCACTCCCACCGTGCCGCCCATCATTTCGATCAGGCGTTTGCTGATAGCTAACCCCAAACCTGTGCCGCCAAAGCGGCGCGACGTGGTGGAATCCGCCTGCTCGAAGGCTTGAAATAACCGGCTGCATTGCTCGGCATTCATACCGATGCCGGTGTCGCTGATTTCGAATCGTGCCACAATCCCCGCCGGATTTTTGGCTATCAATTTAGCCCGAAACACGATGTGCCCAGCATCGGTAAACTTGACGGCATTACTGGCAAAATTAAGCAAAATTTGCCCCAGCCGTAGCGCATCGCCCCGCAACACCGCCGGTAGCGCCGGGTCTATGCGGTTTATCACCTCCAAACCTTTTTCGGCGGCGCGGTCGCAAATCAGGTCGTTCAAATTTTTAAAAACCTGGTCAAGATCGAAATCGCCGATGTCCAAAACCAATTTGCCGGCTTCGATCTTGGAGAAATCCAGAATGTCGTTGATGATGCCCAGTAAATGCTGGGCAGCGACGGAAATCTTGGCCAGCTGCTCACGCTGCTTGGCATCCAGCGTGGTATTTTGCAGCAAATGCGTCAAACCGATAATGGCGTTCATCGGCGTGCGGATTTCGTGGCTCATATTCGCCAGAAATGCACTTTTCGATACATTGGCCACTTCCGCCGCTTGCATCGCATCGGCCAACTGTTCGGTGCGTTCAACGACCAATTCTTCCAGATGTTCGCGATAGTTCTCCAACTCTTGAAGCATCTGTTTCTTCTCGGTGATGTCGTCCTTGATCGCCATGTAATGACTAATCCGCCCGTCTTGCTGGCGAATCGGCGCCACGATAGCCGACTCCACAAACTCGCGGCCATCCTTGCGCTTATTGATAAATTCACCCTGCCAGGACCGGCCGTTAGTCAAATTATCCCAAAGCTCCACGAAATACTCGGGCTTGGTCTTGCCCGATTTCAAAAGACTGGCTTTTTGGCCCAACAGCTCCGCGCGCGAATAGCCGGTAGTTTGGATCACCGCTTCGTTGACGTATTCGATGCGCGCGTCCAGATCGGTGATAACGATGCTCTCAGGACTTTGCTCGACCACCAGAGATAATTTGCGTAGCGTCTCTTCCGCACGCTTACGTTCGGTGATGTCCACCAGCGATGCCAATAAATTGTCGCCCATCGTAATGCCGGAGATGATCGCGGTGCGCACTTCGCCGTTTTTACAGGTCACCTGATATTCGAGGGACTCGATTGGGGCCTGCTGCTCTGCCGCGCGCCGCTGCAAATTCTGCCAGCTGTCGAAAACCGATTGCCGGTAAACCGGATCGGGATACGCCTTGCGCCACCAATCTTCGACGGTTGGGATATCGGACAAGGTGTAACCAAAGGAGCGAGCGATAGACTGGTTCAAAGCCAACATGCTACCGTCGGCGGCGACCAATGCCATCGGCACCGGCGCCACATCGAACAACCTGCGGAAATTAGCCTCGCTTTCCCGTAACGCGGCCTTGATACGCTTGCGCTCCGTGATGTCGCGCACTATCTTCGACGCGCCGATGACCTTGCCGTCGCTGTCCTTAATCGCCGAAACCGTCGCGGCGACGTCGATCCGGCTGCCGTCCTTACGCAACCTTTGGGTTTCGTAGTTGCTTATCCGCTCGCCGTTCACAATCCGCTGTAGCAACTCGGCTTCGGTGGCCAGTAGTTCGGCTGGAAACAGCAGCGTAATCGGCTGGCCGACAATCTCAGCGGCACTGTAACCGAAGATACGTTCGGCCGCAGCATTCCAACTGGTGACGATACCCTCCAGATTTTTGCCGATAATCGCATCGTCGGAAGAATTTACTAGTGCCGCCAACTGAGTGCGTTCTGCCACCAAACCCTGCTCAAGTAACACGTTCGCCGCTTTCAAAGCCTGTTCGACCCGTTCACGTTCGGCAACTTCCAGTTGCAAACGTTGGTTGGCCTCGCGTAACTGCGCAGGACTGGGCAATTGCAGCGCTTTGGGAATCAGCGGTATCAGCACCGCCACCGTCACCACCGAGACTATCGCCGTCACCACTTTGGCAAAAGCATCTAGTCCGTAAAGTGGTTCCCAAATCACCACGACATCCATCAGATGAGTCGTACCGCAGGCCAGAATGAACACCACAAACAACCATAACACCCGGACATACGGAAAATCCTGCCTATGCCGCGCGAAATAACCCAAGGCAACCGGCAGCAAAAAGTAGGACAAAAATATCAAGCCATCGCTAATCACGAAGGTCCACAACAAACCCGGCGACCAACTCAGGCAATAGCCATGCGGCATAAAATTATTGTCGGTCAGAAACTTTAGGATTTCATTCATAACGGGAAGGTCGGTAATAGTGACTTCGCGATTTAGGGAACTTGAACGACGTACCGTCGCCCCATGATCCATTAGCTAAGGAATAACCCACGCTTGGATTCTCTAAATCCAATACAGGTAAAAATAGCAGCTAGCCAAAACAGCGTAAGGTTTAGCCACTTTTTATGAGGAATTAAATTCCGACAGCAGGCAGATGGTTGATGGATAACACTCATTAATCCGGCCCTATTTATCACCGGTATCCCGTTCGGGCGGAGCTCGTCGAAGCCCAAGCTGTTGTGCCTTTCGATAGACTCAAGGGGAGCGGTATTTAAGGGCCGGGTTAATAAAGCCGCCTGGGCTGCTAAGCCCTACCTGGGCGATAGCGGATAAATCCGCGCCAACCCAGTCGCTTTAACGAGGCCCCGGTGAGGACGGGGAATGCCACCGAAATAAGTATCGCGGCACCGAAACGATCCCAGCTTCAATGAGGCCCCGGCGTGTAGCCGGGGAATGCATCATTGAGGGGCTATCAATGCGCACACAGACCGAAAGCTTCAATGAGGCCCCGGCGTGTAGCCGGGGAATGCCCGGCCTGCCGATCGAGCTTGCCGCCCAGGTTGCAAGTGCTTCAATGAGGCCCCGGCGTGTAGCCGGGGAATGCACCGCCTCAACCGTGCTATTCAACATATCCAACTCGCGCTTCAATGAGGCCCCGGCGTGTAGCCGGGGAATGCCTGAACTACGCGGCAAGCTCTGGCGTTACTCCAATGCTTCAATGAGGCCCCGGCGTGTAGCCGGGGAATGCGCCGATCAAGGATTTGGCGGAAAAAGCCATTGCCAAGCTTCAATGAGGCCCCGGCGTGTAGCCGGGGAATGCCCCGCTTCCGGATCGGCCCACCAGCCGCGCCGCTCAGCTTCAATGAGGCCCCGGCGTGTAGCCGGGGAATGCGGGTAACTCGATCCCAAGCGCGGCGCAATCATCGGCGCTTCAATGAGGCCCCGGCGTGTAGCCGGGGAATGCAGCCTAGACGATCAGCCAGACGGCAGCGTCAGCATTGCTTCAATGAGGCCCCGGCGTGTAGCCGGGGAATGCGCCACTAAAGCCGAACATGCCGCTCAACAAGCCTTGCTTCAATGAGGCCCCGGCGTGTAGCCGGGGAATGCGACAATATCGACGCTTTCAAACAATCAAAAATTAAGCTTCAATGAGGCCCCGGCGTGTAGCCGGGGAATGCACATAGGTGACCTGGCGAAGACGCAAACCGAGGATTTGCTTCAATGAGGCCCCGGCGTGTAGCCGGGGAATGCGTTGTTGAGACGGACTACCAGAGTGTTTCACAAAGACGCTTCAATGAGGCCCCGGCGTGTAGCCGGGGAATGCCACGTTATCGGTAAGCGGTTTGCTGTTCTCCTGGCTGCTTCAATGAGGCCCCGGCGTGTAGCCGGGGAATGCTTCAAACTGTTGCCGCCTATATCAAACGACACCCGGCTTCAATGAGGCCCCGGCGTGTAGCCGGGGAATGCGGTAATAAAGCCAGTGCGACAGCCAGCCAATCAGTTGCTTCAATGAGGCCCCGGCGTGTAGCCGGGGAATGCCAGCCAGGCACGGAAGGCGGCGAGCATTTCGGCGCGCTTCAATGAGGCCCCGGCGTGTAGCCGGGGAATGCTTTTGCTCAGCCGCGCAAATTTTCGACGATCCCACGCTTCAATGAGGCCCCGGCGTGTAGCCGGGGAATGCCAATTATCACGCCTCCAGCAAACTCTACGCCGTACAGGCTTCAATGAGGCCCCGGCGTGTAGCCGGGGAATGCGCAATGCGTATCAGCGAGGCAGGTAGCACGCACATGCTTCAATGAGGCCCCGGCGTGTAGCCGGGGAATGCACCGATAGCTCTAAAAAATCACACGGCGCTGTTAAGGGCTTCAATGAGGCCCCGGCGTGTAGCCGGGGAATGCGCGATCGATACGACGGCGAGCGGCCCCCACCCTTTCGCTTCAATGAGGCCCCGGCGTGTAGCCGGGGAATGCACATCAACGTTGTTGGAAATGTCCAGCGTACTTAAGCTTCAATGAGGCCCCGGCGTGTAGCCGGGGAATGCAACGCGCCAGGATTGAGCAGGCGCTGACCTATGTCGCTTCAATGAGGCCCCGGCGTGTAGCCGGGGAATGCGCGTAGCCGCTCACGCGGGTTTTTATCGGCGTAGCCCGCTTCAATGAGGCCCCGGCGTGTAGCCGGGGAATGCTTCGCAACGACTGTGCTTTTCATAAAAGTTTTCCTATGCTTCAATGAGGCCCCGGCGTGTAGCCGGGGAATGCAATGTTGTCTTGTAGAGAATGATGTGCCAATTAATTGCTTCAATGAGGCCCCGGCGTGTAGCCGGGGAATGCCTCTTTGAAATACGCAATAATCACGACCGCGGCTTTCAGGCTTCAATGAGGCCCCGGCGTGTAGCCGGGGAATGCGTGCAGTATCAGTATTTTTTGCACACCGAAATACTCGCTTCAATGAGGCCCCGGCGTGTAGCCGGGGAATGCCGGTTGCCGCGCCCACCGCCCGCCGGTGTGTACTTGCTTCAATGAGGCCCCGGCGTGTAGCCGGGGAATGCATAGCGCGGCGTTCGGCGGCAATCTGAACATTACGAGCGCTTCAATGAGGCCCCGGCGTGTAGCCGGGGAATGCTGCGCATTACAACATCGAATCGCAGCTACCATGTACGCTTCAATGAGGCCCCGGCGTGTAGCCGGGGAATGCCTCCCGCGCGGCCTCAACAGCAACGACGCACGCGTTGCTTCAATGAGGCCCCGGCGTGTAGCCGGGGAATGCGCCGAAGCCATCGCAGCTATTGAATCCGGCCAAGTTGCTTCAATGAGGCCCCGGCGTGTAGCCGGGGAATGCTGCCAAACGGCCTACTGCTCGAATTGAATCACGTCGCTTCAATGAGGCCCCGGCGTGTAGCCGGGGAATGCGGGCCAAGTCGGGGGCCAAGTCCGGGCCCAAGTCGTGCTTCAATGAGGCCCCGGCGTGTAGCCGGGGAATGCCTACATCACCGATCAAGCGACGTTGTTCGAACTAGTGGCTTCAATGAGGCCCCGGCGTGTAGCCGGGGAATGCTGGGTGCAGGCGTCGCTGCGGCTGGGTATGCATTAGCTTCAATGAGGCCCCGGCGTGTAGCCGGGGAATGCGACACGGTGCGGATGTTGTTTAATTGGGCCATGTGTCGCTTCAATGAGGCCCCGGCGTGTAGCCGGGGAATGCACCCCAGGAGCATATGGCGCTCACCAAACAAATGAATGCTTCAATGAGGCCCCGGCGTGTAGCCGGGGAATGCCTTATCCTCCTCCGAGCAATGCTCGAAATTGTCCAGCTTCAATGAGGCCCCGGCGTGTAGCCGGGGAATGCGAATCTCAGCCTGGAACAGTACATCATGCTGCTGGCGGCTTCAATGAGGCCCCGGCGTGTAGCCGGGGAATGCGCCGGCTATGTGAGCCGAAACGACGCTAAGCCGTTTGCTTCAATGAGGCCCCGGCGTGTAGCCGGGGAATGCCTACCGAGACATTCTTAAAGCTTGAATATCAAGCGGGCTTCAATGAGGCCCCGGCGTGTAGCCGGGGAATGCACGCGAATCTTGAGGAGACCGCCATGCTGCATTACCTGCTTCAATGAGGCCCCGGCGTGTAGCCGGGGAATGCAACTTTGGCCGTCCTATCCAAACGGGATACGACGACGCTTCAATGAGGCCCCGGCGTGTAGCCGGGGAATGCAGCCCAGCGCTACGGCTGGGAAAATCCGAAGGCGCGTGCTTCAATGAGGCCCCGGCGTGTAGCCGGGGAATGCTGGTACAACTCCTACCGCTAGCCAAACTCTAACATGCTTCAATGAGGCCCCGGCGTGTAGCCGGGGAATGCGGTGATCATGCCGACGTAGACGACTGACAAAGCAGTAACGCTTCAATGAGGCCCCGGCGTGTAGCCGGGGAATGCATGAACCATCTTGCCGCTACAATACTGCATCAACCTGCTTCAATGAGGCCCCGGCGTGTAGCCGGGGAATGCAGCACGGTAGCTTTGTTCAAACGCAGTTTTTCAACAAGCTTCAATGAGGCCCCGGCGTGTAGCCGGGGAATGCGGTGTAATATTTCCCATCCTTAACCGATTCGATTTGCTTCAATGAGGCCCCGGCGTGTAGCCGGGGAATGCAACCCCTTTTCCAAACCTAATCTTGTCCAGATGCAAGGCTTCAATGAGGCCCCGGCGTGTAGCCGGGGAATGCATGTTGACGGCGGATGATAAGCCCTCCGGGGGTGTCGGCTTCAATGAGGCCCCGGCGTGTAGCCGGGGAATGCTATCGTCCATGGCCTAGCCTCCGCGTTTACGCACTAGCTTCAATGAGGCCCCGGCGTGTAGCCGGGGAATGCCGAGTCAAAGCTTAAACGGTTGTTTTCCCCAACGTTCGCTTCAATGAGGCCCCGGCGTGTAGCCGGGGAATGCGAGTTATCACATATACGTGAGGAACAACTTCTTGCAGCTTCAATGAGGCCCCGGCGTGTAGCCGGGGAATGCGATTGCCAGAGCGCCCGGCTTCTTCGATCAAGGGTGCTTCAATGAGGCCCCGGCGTGTAGCCGGGGAATGCCGTGGCTTCTAGCCAGCCCTCTTCAACCCAGCGCAGAGCTTCAATGAGGCCCCGGCGTGTAGCCGGGGAATGCTTTAGCCAGCTCGCCGTAACCGCCCGCAGCAACTATCGCTTCAATGAGGCCCCGGCGTGTAGCCGGGGAATGCGTGATGAACAAGGTGGACATTGACGATGATATACGTGCTTCAATGAGGCCCCGGCGTGTAGCCGGGGAATGCTCCACAAACAAACATGTTTACGGAAACCGAGCAATGGGCTTCAATGAGGCCCCGGCGTGTAGCCGGGGAATGCAGCGCGCGCTGGAGGCCTTGATGGGCCTGGCCTGCGCGGGCTGTTTGCGAGAGCTGTATCGCAACGCGTGCTAAGCGTACCCAAAAAGCACGCTGCCAACCTAACGTTTTTTATAACATCCTGATTTTTAAAGAGCTTACCCGACGCGAACGCTGACCGGGTTTTGCGCGCCACTACAGCGCTCGCTAAGCGGCGGCGGAACAACATCCGCATCAGACGATCACCGGTTGCCGTTCGACCACATCAAAATCCTTACCCAAACTGACCACCGACGGCTTCACCGTTTCCGCCGGCCCGACGTTGATAATCAGGATATGGTCGTCGCTATGATGGATGATGCCGTCCAACAGCGCGATTAATTCCGCATGGCGCTTACGGCTCAGCCGGCATTGAAACACCGAGAGTTGCAGCCAATCGCCGTAGCCTTTCATCAACCGGAATACCCGCCGCCAGCGTTTGGTATCGCTGATGTCGTAAGTCACGATATACAGATGTTCGTAGGCAGCCATCAGCGAGTGGTGAAGTTGGGATATTCCGGCAATTCGCCGAGCAGATAGCGACCGAACAAGCGCGCCTGGATCTCGAACAAACGCCGGTAATCGGCCTTGTAACCAAAGATGGGATGGGTAACCTCTTGGCTTAAGCGCCGCTCGAATGCCGCTATGAAACGCTTGCGGCCGTCTTCGTTCAAAGCCACGCTGCCGGCGGCACAGATAAAGTCGGTCGGCCGCACTTCGCCGTTATTGATCACCTGCAATACCGTGGAATCGGCGATGATGGGCCGAAACGGTTCCATCAAATCCAGCGCCAACGCCGGGCGGCCGTAACGCGGCTGGTGATAAAAGCCGCGATACGGGTCCAAACCGACCGCGCTTAAATTCATGGTCCAGGTGCGTACCAGCATCGCATAAGCAAACGACAGCAAGGCATTGACCGGATCGGTCGGCGGCCGCCGGTTGCGGGTATTAAAATCGAAACTCATCTGTTTGCTGTCGTCCGGCTTTTTGAGCAATTTATCGAACGCGCCAAAATATAAAGCAGCTGCCGCGCCTTCTATACCCAGCAATTGCGGCAGGTCCACGGCCCGTTGCGATTTGTCGGCCAGGGATTTTAACGGTTCCAACAACAATTCCACCGGATCGTCGGAGCGCCAATTGCGCCGCGCCTGGGTCCGGCAATTTTGGATTTTGGCGCGCACCAGATTCCGGGCAATCGCCAGACAGGTTTTGTCGTCGAAACTGGCTTTGTATTGGGCGGTGCGCAACTCGACATTCTTGTGGCCGGTGCCGATGGTATGGCCGACAAACCAACCGCCGTAACTGTGCCAACTGACCGGAATCTCGCGCTTCATCAAATCCTGTAAACACGGCGTGGTGATGTAGACATTGCCCATTACCACCACTTGCGAGGTGTCCACCAGTCGCGCGGTTTGCACTTTGTCGTCGTCGATGCTGATTTCCAGTTCCTCGCCCTTCTTGCCGATCTTGGCCTTCCAGGCCTGCACGTAAACCGGCAGCGCTTCGTCGCGCATCACCGCCAACGGCCGGGGCTCGATGGCGGCGTTGTGCAGATAATTGACTTCGTCCGGCAGACAAATACCAACCAGCGAGCAACCGGAACATTTGGGGCTGTCCAGCAACGGTTCCGGAATATGTCCGCCGGCGGCAATCAAGCGCAAGCCGCTGATGGCGTTGGCAGTGAGCTGTTTCAGTTCTTCGTCGAAGACTACCCGCACCCGCTCGCGGCTTTGCACAAAATACAAGGCGCCCTCCTCGCAGACATAACCGTGTTCCTGCAACACCATGCCCTGCACGCAAAGCTGCACACGTTCCGGATCGTAAGCGCCGCGCGCCACATGCGGACGTTTGCCGCGTTTGTAATCGATGGGCGTGACGATGCCATCCTCGGCCTCGATCAAATCCAGCTTGGCGATCAAACCCAAACGGTTGGACGATAGCGTGATCGAACGGCCATGCAGCTTGTCGGTTTCCTCCAGCTCGTCCGCTTCAGGGAAGTTTTTGGACGGCTTGTCCACCCGGCGATGGGCGTGGTCGCCTTCTACCGTATCCGCCGACGCCGCCCACTCGCCCTGCACCCATTCCAGATAGGCCAGACGCGGGCAGTACTGGTATTCGTTGATCATCCGCGCCGGTAATAAGGGCATATCGCCGGACAATTCCGGAAACGGCAGCGGTAGCTCTAGCTGGATGGGTACTTGGTCGTCGGCCATGATTCGCTCGATTGCTCTTAAAATTTAGTCAAGCCAAAACGCTTCGATCAACCCGCCTTCGGTATCGAGCAGCCACCACTCCAGGCCTTGCTTGGTCACCATTCGATGCAAAACATACCCCGGTTGCCAATACTGTAAAACGGCTTCGAGGATTAACGGCGGAATCTCCGGATGATCTAAAGGCACAGGCGTTTCTTCGGGCCAGTCGATTGTCGTTGCATCGCACATATTAAAAAGCCTGGTTTGTTATACGTTTTGTCATACAATTTGTCTGTCATTTTGACTTTTGAAGGAGTCTGCCATGCCAGCCATCAGCCTACGTCTACCCGACGATGTGGAAGCCAATCTCAAAGCCGAAGCCCAGCTGGAAGGTAAAAGCCAATCGGAAATCGCCCGGCTGGCGATTACCGAATACCTGGCCCGCCGCGAGCGCGAGCGGTTTATGGCGGAAATGGTGGAAGCGGCACGCGCCTTGGCCAACGATCCGCAAGCCAGAGCGGAAGCGCTACAAATTGCCGCAGATTTCGACGCGGTGGACGATGGTCTCGACCGCTTGATTGCCGAGGAACGCGCCGCCGGCATAGACCCCGATGAAAAATGGTGGGAATGATGCGACGCGGCGAAGTGTGGACCGCCAATCTTAACCCCAACAAAGGCGGCGAGATTGGCAAGACCAGACCGGTATTGATTTTGCAGGACGACGCGATGATAGCCAGCGGCTTGCCCACCATTTTGGTAGCGCCGTTGACCAGCCAGTTTAGGCCTATCCTGGCACCCATGCGAATTCTTGTTACTCCGCGCGGCCAACTGAAAGACCTCAGCTACGTGATGATCGAACACGTCCGCGCCCTTGACCGCTCCCGCTTCGGCGAAGGCCCACTCGCCACCGTCACCGCCGAGGAAATGGCGGCGGTGGAGAAGAGTTTGAGGGGGGTTTTGGGGTTGTGGTAAGTTCTGCACGGCGTAACTGACGACTAATTGCTATGTCCTTGATCTATCCCAAACAAGCCGCCGCCTTGGTGACTGTCGCGTCCCAAAATTAATGGACCGCAAACGGCTACCGAAAAGCTCAAACAAATATCTGCTCTAAACACGCCTTTTGCCCCTTGTTTTATTTTCAGGATTTCAACCAGGGGTTTAGGTAAGTGCCGGCGCAGGCATTCAGTCAATACATCCTGCCGAATAACGTCACTAGCCTCATCCAGCGATTTAGGAAAACGTGTGGGTTGGTAAGATGACAATGTCTTCCAATACTTGGAATAGCCTAATAGTTTGTCGGCATTTTCAATATCACAGGCCAACAAATCAAAACCAAATAGGCCCAATGCACCTGCCCGCAGCAACTCAAGCTTTTTGACGACTTGCTGAAATGACTTCTTACTGGCCTCAAATGCGGACAAACTTCGATCTGCGGCCCAAGGCGCAACAACCAATAACTCATCCAGAAAACCATCGCCATCTCTATCATCGGCAGCCAAAAAAACATGCTCATGTTTGCCGGAACGAGCTACTGACCCATCCTCCTCGTGCCCTGAAAACAGTCGCCCCGGCTTGTTGAGCGTTTGCCGCGCTAAACTCATCAAAGCATTGCGCACAGCGTCTAAAAAAGCTTTTCGATCTTTAACCGCTGGACGATTGTCGTGATGAAGCCAAAAACGAAAAACATCCGAGTTTGTTTGTTGTACGGGGTTCATCAACCCCAAACCTTGATAGCGGCCATCGCCAATCACAATAGGCCCGCTGATGGCATCAGTAAACTCAAGTTCCAGATGATAGAGCCGGGTACGATCAAAACGCTGAAACGCAAAGCGTTCAGCCAGCGTTCCATTAGAGGTGAAGGGTTCGCGCTGAATTCTGCGGATGCTTACCGGTGCGTTAACGCCGCTATGTCGCAACGCTTGCCGGGCTGCATGATGAAGCTGGTTTTGTTTCAAGACATGTTCAGCGCCCGTTTTAGCCTGATCGATACGCTCAATCGGCAACGCAACCGGCGTTAGGGTTCGCCAAATACTTGCGGCGGCTTGCTTGTTCACGCCATAGTGATCGAGCATCTTGGTATCGGTGGCTTTAACCAGCATGCCGCCAATCTCACCGGTTTCCAAATCGACTTCCAGCGGCAAACCGGAAAAGGCCCATTCCACATCAGCCAATTGCAGCGGACAATCGCTAGGTACCTCAATCAACACTCGGCGAATATCGGCTTGAGTGTGTTCGTGTCCAATCGACGGTAGCGGGATAACCCGAATTCGTAAGGCTTTGTCGGCTTGATTAGCCTTTACGCCCGCTAAATAGCGTTCCGCATACTCTGGAAAATGCGGTTTCAACCGGTCTTTGGCTTTTCCCAGCAAACTATGAGTCAGTTGGGCAATTGCAGTAAACGGCTGAGCCCGTAACTCCCCGTTGGCGTTCTGGATTTCAAACAACAACAATGACGAGGGGCAGTTGTAGCCAATGGTTTTAAATACCGGCAGCGGCGGCTTATGGAATTCGCCGTTACGCAGGCGTTTCAATTGGCCTTGATAGCGGGTAACCAACGAGTCAAACGACTGGTTTGGACTGGGGCAATCCAGTGTATTACCGAATCCTTGCGGCGTAGGTCGAAACACAGGCCCGGCGTGTTGATCGATGATTTGCTGAGCTTCAGCAGGCGCTAACAGCTCCGCCCAGGCAAACGCCATATCCACGCCACGACCAAGCTGATACACACGTTCGCTGAGTTGAATCAGGGTGTCTGCTTCGGCGCGTTGTTCGGCAAAGAACCAGACGTAATGCAGCGGATTTTGCCCATTGAATAACCAAGGTTTGGCCAGCTTGGCGTCACGCTTTTTAGCGGCAGCGGCTAAATCGCCGTTTTGTGCATCGGCACCATTCCGCGGCACATAGTAAGTTGTCAATGTTGCGAGCGTATGCGTTGGGCTTAACACAATCGGCGGCGGTAATTGTTCCAGCCAGCGCAAGGCCGCGACTTCTTCATTCGGAGCCGTGCGCCCGGTATAGGCCGCCGCCATCAACGCCTGGTACAGGCGAAACGGTGATGGCGGCCAGGAACCGTTGCCATGATAACGGTCATCAAGTAGTCGAACGGATATGACAAGCGCCTGTTGGTTCATGGTTTAACCCTCGGCATCGCTGTCCGCTTCTTCTTTTTTGGCAAGCAGCTCTTTGGCTTTTTTGATGTTGAACTGATAGGTTTTTTCCGGTTGCTTTACACCAAAGCTTGCCGCAGCTTGTTTGGCGTAGTCTTTAATCAAGGCCAATTCCTGTTCTGCCGACAAACTAAAATACTGCGAAGCTCCGCGTCTAGCCACAGCTTCCCAAACGTCGGCTTCATCGGCACAGCGCAACAAACAACCTTCGCGCAAGTACAGTTCGGTTTCGGCGGTGGCAGCAACCAGTGCCAAACCCAGTAAATAACGTTTCAGTTTTTGGGTGGATTCTTCACTGCCGCCCCGTATGGTTTGCAAGGCAATCAGGTTGATAGTGACTTGGCGGGTAATGGGGCCACGGGCGATGATGCCGCCCAAACCTTTAGGTGCTGGGACATCTTTGAACCCCTTAACCGATAACTTGATCTTTTGCTTTTTCGCTTCGTCGGTTAAAGCCTTTTTTTGATCGTCATCTAACAGTTTCCACACACTGTTGTACTGGGCTGCTGTACTTAAAACTTCTACATCTTCTGCTCGAATAATCGAGCGTATCAAACGCGGACGCTTAACTTGAGTCCCCCGAGAATCCCACGCACCAAAAACCAAAGACGTTGGAGCCAGTTTTGCCAATGGCACAGCATTGTGCGTTCTCGAAAGCTCCTTAAATGCAGCATCCACTTCTGCCGCTAATTCGTCAGAAGAGCGCACTACGGCGTCACCCGCCCGATGCGCCAATTCAAGTATCGAAACCTTGCGCTCAGGGTCGTCTTTGTTACCCAGGTTGATTTCAATTTGCGGCACTAAATCCTTGTATTCATTCTCCAAAAAGACCGGTTCGCTACGATTGGCTTGCGATGGCACCGAGTCGATTTGCGCAACTTTGCGACCATCCGAAAGCGTATCAATCGAGTAGCCAATGTCCGCATAAGTTGGCGGAAAAATAACCCCGCCTTCGCCATCCACCGGTAACAAGGTTTGTTTTAATATCAGTGCCACCGGGCCTTTGGGGTTGTCAGACCAACTATTTATTATATCTAAACTCAATTTTTCAATATTCATAACTATTATCCTTCACGTGAAAACAAAATAGCTCTATCACCACCTTTATTTACAGTCGCTAACTTCATTGTAAAATTTCGCGCCGCAAACACCATATTTTCATCACCTAATATCGCCCTAGCTAAAATTGGTGGCAAAAAATCCTTCCAAACTCCGTATTTATATTCAAAACGATTTATTCGCAAAGGCCTCGAATTTTCCAAACCAATTGCTGCCAGCAACTCCACCAAAGGGTATCCAATAACGTCAATATCCTTATGGTCGTTTGGACTAAAGCCTAAATCAATAGCGCTATAATCTCTTCGCATTTCCAAACGGAAACCGTTTGACAACCTAGCTGATACGGCAAAAGGATCTTCATAAAAACTGGAGCGTTCGTATTCTGGCACCGAAGCCAATGAATTCTGCAAGTCTCGCATCCTTGCAGCCGCTGAATACCCTGCGGCTCCACCCCAGAACTTCAAATTATCCAAACCAGCATCTCCAGATTCGCCCCAATGCGTTATTAAAATTATTTTGCCTTTGAATCCCTCTAACGAAATAGGCAAAACACTAGACTTTAATTCGATGGAAGGTGAAATATTAGTTTCAAATGCCGTATCTATTCCAAACTTATCCTTTATGATGTCAATCGGTGAAATGGCTTTTATCGAGCAATCCAAAACAAAATCAACGACCTCTTTAATCGGGTTAATTGAGTTCGATCTTATTTCAAAAACTGATTGATTAGCCCAATTAAATCGACCTTCGACATCACCATATAAAACATCAATAACTTCCATTATCCCCATACACGCCAACACTTGACCGGGATTATTCAAATCTACCGGAATTGAGTGAATACTCATGCCTTGCCCTCCGTTTCTGTTAATTCGTCGCTGATTTGCGAGGCGCGATGATCGGCCGCGCGGAATACCGCTTCCCACCACGCCAAGCCCCACGGCCCCCATTGCCGTTGCAATCGGGCAAAACGTAAGGCGGCTTGTTGTGCGCGTTCACCCAATATCGATGGCGGCGCGTTGGGATCAATCGGGGCAATCACCGGACAGGCGTAGCCATGATGGGAAGCAATCAGGTGCAGTGCCAAGTCATTTAGCTCAGCGGGTAAGGCATTGAGTTCCGCGTTGTCGGCAATATCAGCCAATGAGCCGAATTCATGCCGGTAACCTGCTAATGATTTCGGATTGCCACCGCCTTTGGTTTTGGCGTACGGTCGGCCTATTTGCGGTGCGTTCATTGCGGTTTGCCACAACAGCCGGTTTTTGCCTAAATCATGAGCTTTGATCGCGACTACCAGCATATGGGCATAGTCAGCAGGCAAGGCCAATTGCGCGGCAATTTTTGCCATTTCTTCGCCTGCCCAATGCAAATGCGACTTTAGACTTTGATTAAACGGTGTAATGGCGGGATCGCCTTGTTGCGGCGATTTTTCACCCCGATAGACTTGAATCAACCAGACATTAGCCGATTCGTCTTGCTCGTTGAGCGAGGCATTGAAGCGGTGCACCGTATGCCAGCCGGTTTCATTCTGCTCGGCCTGTTGTACACATTGAATCCGGTAGCCGACGGTTTCCCGCAAGCTATCCGGGTTCCATTGATGGTCGAGGGTCACTAATGCTGTTCCTTCCGAACTATCATCCAATAGTCCAGCCGTGCTAAGTCCGCCCAGCCAGCGGGCAATCACGACTTGCCCATAGGCAAACAATTTCTGTAAATCCTTGGTTTCTTTCTCTGCTAACTGCCGGGCGGTCAAAGCGCCGCCTTTTACCAACTTGCCTGACTGATTAAGCACCAATAACGCTGGCTTCTGCGGTAACTCTTGGCCTTTAAACACACTTTTCAGGCGTTTAACCAGTGTGCCGACCGATTGATAAACCGGGACTTCCAGTGTTTCGCTCAAATGAATGGGCGCGTTGTCAAAAAACGCTTCAACTTCAGTGCTATTGGGGCTTTCTTCGCCATCGCGCCAAGGTAAATATTCGCGCCATGCCAGTGTGGTTTCAGGCTCTTTATTAGGCAACCAACCGCGTAACCAAGGTTCAATTTCCGGTCTGGCTGTATGTAGTTCCAAAGAGGTCATTGACCAAGCATCGGCCACCGCGCGAGTCAACGCCGGGCGCAAAGGCTCCTCAGATTTAGCAGCCTCTATCCGTTGCGCTGGAATTTTTTTCTTTAAGGCCACTATCGCACCAGGGCTAGCATCACCTTCTAGCTGCCTTACTACCTCAAGCTGGGCTTGATAATTGATAATCTCTTTTGCAGATTGTCGATAACTGGCTAATGATTGGGCATGTTCTTCTTGCGCTTTTAGATATTCTTTATGCGCCTTTTCGTAAGTTTTTTGATTTTCCCTGTACTGTTTAAGCGTTGCTTTATCCGCATTTTCTAGTGGCGAAACAGGCGATTGAGGCTCGGCCAACTCTAGAGGCGCGGGCTGTTTAGTGGTAGGTGATTTGGGTGGAATGGCAATCACCTTGATCCGGGCCTGCTTTTCACCACGCCTATTGACCCGACCAAAACGCTGCACCATGCGTTCATAAGTCACCAAGTCGCACGCCATATGATCGGCATCCAAATCAATACCAACTTCACCGGCTGACGTCGCGATTAAAAAAGCTGGCGTTTCCGGATTGGTCGAAGCACCCGCTAAAAAGCCATAGTTTTTAAGCCATGCCGCGAGTTCTTGCCGTTCTTGAACCCGACGACCGCCAGTAAGCAAGTTGACGGGGTAATTCACCTTGTCTTGCTTCATGCGTTTATCCAAATCGTCCTTGATTTTTTTGGCATCTTCCCGCTTGGTGCAGAAAATCAAAATACGCTTACCGCTGTCTTTTAGGTCCCAGGCCCGTTCGCTCAACAACTCGCTGACTGAATCGCCTTCATTTTTGATTTCGAGCGTTAATTGCTTTTCCGCGTTTAGCCGTTTGACAACCACAGCATCCTGCAAATCTTCATCTTCGAGACCAAACGCCTGCTTATTGGTTGGTTTGCCGGTGGCCGATAGCGACAGACACTTAAACGACGGTATCAGCGACCTTTTCGCTTCAATCGGCTGCAATGATTGATGGGTGGCAACGGTTTGTAACAAGGCTTCAAACGGTAAACAGAGATGCGCTTCGTCCAACACACACAAGCTATCCGCACCTAAAAAGCCCGCATGATAACGGCGCATATTGCGCGATACGCCATAGCCTTCAAACAACAAACGCGAACCCATCATGTCAATGGTGCCAATTACGATGGCGGGCTTGGTAGGGTCGGCCAACCATTGGCGGTTATCGACGAATTGCCCGCGCAAAGTAGATACGACTAAAGAATCCATTTCAGCCAAGTCGAGTAAAGCTTTCAGTTCCGGCAGTCGTACCAGTTTTGTTCGCACATCTTCGGCAACTTGTGTGGCTTGGTCGACCACCACGCGGCGATCCACCACATAAACAAGCCGTTTGGGCAACGTTGGATTCAACGCTCGGGCGAGCAGCCACAACACCATTACCGAGGTTTTGCCCAAGCCCGTTGGCAAATCCAGCACTTCCGGCAACTGGTTATTGATCAGTAGCCCAAACAACCGCCTTTGCCAGCACAACATCGGAAATCCGGTAATTTCTTGAAAATAGGCTTCGAATTTTTTGTCAATAGCCATAACGTACCTTGTCTGGTGAATGAACTCTGTCATCTAACTTACAACGTCTCGGTGTCAAAATCCGCTACCGAGATTTTTTTTGTTCAAAAGCGGCTGATCATCATCTCGTAAGACGTTCAAACACGCCTAAGCCCCCGGCCGCTTGGCGGATGAGGCTGTTGCCTTATCCACCCTACATCTTGGGTATACTTTGGTGATATAACGTCAATAGTTGCTCGGCCTGCTGCCTGACCAACTCCCGCAAAAACTCAGGCGCCACCACTTCCACCTCCGCGCCGTACTTCAAAATATCCATCAACAATTCTTCATGACGGTTGAAGGGAATACTCAGTTGGTAACGGCCATCGTCCAGCCACTGGCTTTGCTGCTGGCTGTGCCAACATTCATCGGCCACCCAGCGGCCGGCCTGGGCAGAGAAACTTAGGATGGCGGTATGCTCGGGCGTGCCGGCGAAGATGCCGTAAGACGAGCCGAAATGTTGTTGAAGGGTGTCCGGCTCCAATAAGTAAGCCGGTTGGCCGCTGACGGTTGCGGACTTGATCCGGTCCAAGGCAAAGGTACGCGGCTGGTTGCGCTGATGGCAATAGGCATCCAGATACCAGTTGTCCTTGTACAGCACTAGATTTTGCGGCGACACCTGGCGCTCGCTGTATTGGTCGTCGCTGCGGGCGTGGTATTGGATCTGCAATTGTTGCTGATTGAAGAGGGATTGGACCAGGGTTAGAAACAGCTCGTCATTGCGGCTGCGATAGGCTTGGCTGAGTATTTTGATGCGGTTGAGTTGTGGAGATTTCACGCCCGGCAAGCGGTTCAATAATTTTTCCAGATGGTCGCGCAGCTGGCCGATTTCATTTTGCAATAATCCCGGCGCCAGATTACCGAGCAGGTGTTGGCAAGCGATCAGGGCTTGTAGCTCTTCGGCGGTTAGCCATATGCCGGGCAGTTCGAACGGGTAACCTGGATCTTCACGATCGTAGTAATAACCGCCGGCCGAACGATCGCATAAAATCGGCGCGTTTAAATGGTAGCGCAGGTCATCCAACAAGCGCTGCCTAGTGGATTTTGAGCATCCCAATTGTTTATCGAGTTCCTTTCCAGATATTGGTGTGCGCCGGTGTTTCAGCAGGTTGTGAAGTTTGAAAATTTTGTCGATGTGCTGCATGGCTTAAATCTCTATCCCTGATGATTTTTCCCTAACAGCCTAGTCCAGCTTTCTTTATTTGAGAAGTTGATTCTAGTTTGTCAGATTATAAAAACGCTCGTCATATCCGCTGGGATAACCACAGGCTACAAGAACGGGTATCCAGTGCGATTGACGGTAAGCTTCGATCTGTCCATGGAGTCTGGATTTCGGCAATCCCTGCCGAAACGACGGACTGAGAAATGTAGATTAAGTATTCTGACAAAGTCGAATTAGCCGAAAATCTATAAGATAAGACCAAAAAACACCTACTGGTTATCAAACAATGGAAAACCCAACACCACTAAACCAAGCGGAAAAATCCTTAGCCGAACATTCGGTATTTCTGCCGATGATGCAATTGATCTGGCGGCCGTTGGCGACCTTGGCCTGGATCCACAATCAGTACGGGGATCTGGTGCTGGGACGGCTTTTCGGTAGAAAAATACTGTTCGTCCGCAGCCCTGAACACATCGAACAAATTTTTAACCTGGAAGGCAAAGGCTTGTTGAACCGGGATTTTCTTTACGAGGCCAAGCAAGTACTGTTCGGCAACGGTTTGGTTAACAGCCAGAACGAAGTGTGGAGCAAGCAGCGCCGCTTGATGCAGCCCTTGTTTACCAAAGAGGCGGTTAAGCATTACGAGTTGATTATGATCGAGGAAGCCACCACCGTGGCGGGCAACTTGAAAAAAGCGGCAGCTGGCCAAGTCAATTTGACTTTGGCGATGAAAAATCTGATTCAGCGAATTTTTATCCGCATCCTGCTCGGTAAATCGGTGGACAGCATTAGCAATAGCGCTGAACTGATCAAGGTTATCGAAGTAATCTGCCAGGAGTTGCCGGTACAGTTAGGTAGCGAAATCATTTTTGGCAGCCGCTTGAAGCGCTTTATTCCGTTGAAATCCAAGCGCTATCACGCCGCGGTCGATTATCTGAAAGCCTTTATTGGTCAGGAAATTGCGGAAAAACAGCACAATCCGGGGCAAGACCTGATATCGCTGTTGATTCAGTCTAGCGACAGAAGTACCGGCTACACAATGCCTGACGAACTACTGCAAGACGAAGCCGTTAATCTGTTCTTTGCCGGCCAGGAAACCACGATCAACACCTTGTTGTGGTTTTTTTATTTAACCGGCAAGCATGCCGATGTGCGCAACAAGATTGCCGCGGAAATCCGCCAGTTGCCCGAAGAGCCGCTATGCGCGTCCCACCTGAGCCAACTGAGCTATACCAAGGCTGCGCTAAGCGAAACCTTGCGCCTTTACCCGCCGACTTCGGCGCTATCGACGCAAACCGTGCAGGACATCGAGCTCGGCGACTATGGCATTCCCAAAGGGACTACGGTTTTACTAAGCATGCACTCCACTCACCATCACCCCGGGCTTTGGGATAAACCGGAAGAGTTTAATCCGAATAGATTCCTGGAAACCGCGACGCCGGAACGACACAAATTCGCTTTTTTTCCCTTCGGTGGCGGTGTACATAATTGCATAGGCAAACATTTCGCCGAGTTGGAAATGTTGCTGGTTATCGCCAGTTTTTTCAGAGAATTCAGCTTCGAAACCGATATTTCCGTAAAAGAAGCATTCAGTATCACGTTAAAACCGGATCGGCCGGTTGTTGGCAGAGTGGAACCAATTAGTTAAGCTTATAGTCAGCGCTGATTCTATTTGCCAATCGGCTCTGTGCGAGCCGCGAATATGGCTATCTTTACCTAACAAGGAATGTCATGAAACAGACCATTAGTTTTGTCACACTAGGCGTAGCCGACCTGGAACGAAGCCGGCGTTTCTATCAGGCGCTGGGCTGGCAAGAATCGTCCGGCAGTCAAGAGGAAGTAGCATTTTTTCAGGTCGGGAGCATCGCCTTTGCCCTATTCGGCCGCGAAGCGCTGGCGGACGATGCGAATGTATCGCCGGAGGGATCAGGATTTCCAGGGTTTTCCCTGGCTCACAATGTGCCGTCGGAACAGGACGTTGAGACAACATTGTTAGAAGCGGTTTCCGCCGGTGGCAAGCTGGTTCGTTCCGGCGAAAAAGCCGCTTGGGGTGGCTTCAGAGGCTATTTTGCCGACCCCGACGGTTTCCTTTGGGAGGTGTGCTTCAATCCGTTCTTTCCATTAGACTAACAGGGCTTTGTGCAACTGCCAAAATAACCGATGACTTGAATTTTTATTTATAAACAACTGCAATCATTAATATCCAAAAATAAGGCCATATAACCTCAACAAAATGAAATTTAGAGTTTTTCTCCAAAGACTATCCAGCCCCCGTGTTAGAAGACGATTAAAAATTGGCCTGTCCGTGTGGGGCGTGGCAATTGCAATTAGCCTGATTTTTAAATTTGCTTATGATATTGGTTATTTTAAGGCGCAATCGTTAATAAACGATAAAAACACGGCTACACCTAATACAACCCAGATACTGAGCATAGAATCCGCTCAGCGCATAGTATCCGGGGCTCTAAAAGAAGACCCTGACTATCCAAAGACAATTGTGACCCAAGTTATTGATAACAACCAAAAGCTGGCAACTATTATTGTCGAAAATAACAAGCAAAGAAAAATTGGCTGGATTATTGATATGCGCTTGTTTTTTACCGGCGACTTATTTAATGACAATGGCTATAACTTAACCGAATCTATTGAGCATCAGCATAATATTAGTAGAGGCGAAAACTAATTAGTTATGACGCGCGACTATCGCAAATTAACAGTTTCGGCGCCAGTCATACTATAAATATTGAATTACCTGATTAGCGGAGCCGCTAGTCAGGCTATTGAGAGCCACCGGACAAACTGCTACCATCGGCGGACAATATCCTCATTGACATATCTCTGTGTGATATCCCCGTTACTTCCACACAATATCTCACTGGATTTGAGGACCTAAACATGCCGATTATTGCGTACCAATCCCTTAACTCCAATTCCAGCACGGACCACGGTATCAGCGCATCCAATTCTCAGCATTTTACGAGAATGACGCATGACCAATTGGCTCAGAATTCGGCCCCTTGGAATCTGGTTCTGCCCACCGCTCCCGATATTTCGCCGGACATTCCAGTGCAAGGTCCGGCCGAACTGCGTTCGACAGCGTCGTCCGGATACATGGATAAAGGCCAGCACAGCAACGACAGTTTCTCGAGTATGGTTGCCAATAAGGTCCGGCAAATTTACCAAAACCTGATACGCGCCTTCGGCGGCGTCGATTTACTGGTGTGTGGCGAACTGGATAGCAGCCATTCGGACTGGACATCCATGCAAAGCAACGCCGGGCAATTGATTCATACGTCCTCGCCTGCCAAGGCTTGCAATTGCTTCAGCGTCCATTCTACCAACGGTACGGCCAATAAGTTTTTGGGCGAAGGTGACGGCTGGTTGGCGGTGGCCTGTCACAACATCATCGTGGTATTCGTACACGTGCCCAATTCAATCGCCAAAAGCGAAGATAGCCTGATGAGCTATTACCAGAAAATTAATAGCATGGTGATTCAAGTCGGACTGGGTCCGATTGACGTGGTGATGGGCGATACGAATCAGCCGACTAACGATTTTACTGCCAGGGTGCTTAGTCGAGCGTTGGGCATCAAATTTAGCGACGCCCATCCTGGCGATAGCATAAACCCGTTCGACTCTCATCAACGCAGTTTTGACGGGACCAATAGCACGGCGTCCAAAAAATATGATGTCGCCGTTTATAACACGACCAGTCTAAAACTGGCGGAAGTGATCTACCTCTCGCAATCGACGCCGGTAACCGGCGGCGGCAGATATTCAGCCGCTGTTACCGATCACATGGGTATTGGTTTGAGGATAGAAAAATAATCGGCATTTCGTGTATTTACATTGGTGATAGCGCTCTAGCTTTGCTACCTAGCCACGCAAATGTCCATCCCCATACGCCACCCACTTGTAGGTGGTGAGCTCATCCGGTCCGACCGGGCCGCGCACATGGAGTTTGTCGGTGCTGATACCCACCACCGAGCCCAAACCGTAGTCACCGCCGCCCGACAAACGGGTCGAGGCGTTAATCATCACCGACGCGGAATCCACCTGTTCTTCAAACTGCCGGGCCAGGCTCAAGCTTTGCGTGACAATGCCGTCTGTGTGGCCGGAACCGTAGCGGTTGATGTGGTCTATGCCTTGTTGAATGCCGTCCACGATCTTCACCGACAGAATAGGCGCCAGGTATTCGGTATGCCAATCTTCTTCGGTGGCTAGAACTACGGCGGGCAATAATTTTTGGGTTTGTTCGCAACCGCGCAGTTCAATGCGGTTTTCGGTAAATGCCGTTTGCAACAGCGGCAACAGCTGTCCGGCGCATGCGCTGTCCACCAGCAATGTTTCCAGCGCGTTACAAACCTGCACGCTTTGGCATTTGGAATTCACGGCCAAGGCAACGGCTTGTTCCGGGTCGGCATCGGCGGCGAGATACAGGTGGCAAATGCCGTCGTAATGCTTGATGACCGGAATCCGCGTGCCTTCGGCGATGCGTTTGATCAAGCCTTTACCGCCGCGCGGAATCAACACGTCGATGTATTCGTCCATTTTCAACAGTTCGCCGACCGCCTCGTGGCCGGGCGTGCGGATGATTTGGATTGCATTTTCCGGCAGACCAGCGGCGACCGCGCCGGCAATCATCGCATCGGTGAGTATCGTATTGGTTTTCAGCGCTTCCGAGCCACCACGCAAGATCACCGCATTGCCACTTTTGATGCACACTCCGGCGGCATCGGTGGTGACGTTGGGGCGCGACTCGTAAATAATGCCGATCACGCCGAGCGGCACCGATTTTTTGTACACCCGCAGTCCGGCCGGATTGGTATGGCCGGTCAATATCCGATTCAACGGGTCCGGCAATTGCGCGACTTTTTTCAAGCGCGACAACATGTAATTAAAGGTTTTGTCGTCTATCGTCAGCCGCTTGACCATCGCGTCCGTTTGCCCTTCGTCGCGAGCTTTGACGATTTCCTGGGCGTTGACGTCCAACACCTGTTGCCTGACCGACTCCAGCGCCTCGGCCATTTTCGCCAACGCCAGATTACGCGTCGATTCAGAGGCTGATGCTAGTTGGCGAGATGCAGCGCGACTTTGTTGGGCGATGGTTTGGATGGGGTTGGTAGTCATGTTTTTTAGTTTGATTTTGAGACGATTGAGATTGAACAGATTAATCTTAGCGCTCTAAACTAACGGCGCGGAATACGGTTAGCATTTACATTCCTAGGTAACACCTTCCTATCCACAATCACCCAGTTCCCGTTCGCGTCAATGCTAACAGTTACGCGTACCGGTAGCGAAGGACAACATTTACCCTCTATTCCTTCCGGGTCATCGTCTAATCCCTCGAGAACGATACTGTTGTCCGTATTTCCGACAAGTTTTGGGAAATTTCTTGAAGGAAAGCCGCCAAACTGAACAGCAGGCGAAGATTTTGTCGAATCCACAAGAAAACGTCCGTTAGGACTAATTGTTACCAATGCAACATAGTTTTGAATTGAACCTGAGCCACCGAGGCAACCAATATCTCCAGACCATAGAACAGCATATTTCGCGCTGTCTTGGTCCTCGACAGTTTTAAATGGACTAAGGGCCGCAACGTGCTTAGTTGTTGTAACTGCGTCACATGCAATGGAGTCGATATATTTCTTTGCGGACTGAACGACGCGGCTAGTGATCTCGACTTCAGCGAGTGGTTTCTTCGCGAAACACACCAAAGGAAATGCCGTTAGAAGAGCTATAAAAGAAAGCACGCGATAATTCATATTTGTGATTCCCAATCAGAACAAGGGTGTGGTGGATTTACTAACCGCACCAATCGCGAACGATGCGGTGCACATTATTTACCGCATCCTACTGACTATAAAAGCTCTCAAATTCCTTGAAAGCAAGTGAAAGAGCGATAACCTCAATGGCCGTAACAAAAAACATTGCAATTGATAACACGGCATTTTCAATGTCAGTAGCGTTTTCACGCCAAAGCATTGTAATAATAAAATTAAAAAATAGCGGAAACAAACAGACTATGGCAAACATGTTAAAACCATTACCGCGGGTAATAACCCAAGACCATTTTAAACTCACTTTTTTGTCGATTGCGATAGCGGGAAACACCAAGCTTAGCCTTGCAGTTATATATCCGCCTACAACATGAGAAAATAGTTTTATCCAAAACTTTACATCCTCCAGGCCAATCGAGGGCAAGTTCCTGTTAAACATAAACAACGTACTCATAAAAACAATTGCTTCGACAAGACTCACGACTATAAATACCTGAAAAAGCATCCCTAAAAACTTAGCCGATCGCACACCCATTCTGAAGTCAAAGTTGTTATATACCTTAAAATCACTTACAAGAACCAGACGATGACATATTATTGCAAGCCAGGACAAACCAATACCAAGTACACCCATAGACAACAAAGCCAATGGAAATCCAATATTATTAGCGTACTTAAATATCAATGCAGAATAAACTAATAAAATAAAAGTTGGCAGCGAAATTACATTGAAGAATGCTTTCTTAGTTATCCAAGCTATTTTTAGGGTATTCAGAACAATTGGCCAAGCCTGAAGTTTAAATTCCAAGGTCATTTTTAGTCTTCCATAAATCTTAATAAACGGTTTTATAGTTATTGACTATCTTTCAGCTTCCAATGTTATATGACAATTTAGACCGAACAAATGAGTCAAAAAACTACAGTCGCTCAGAAACATAAGGATCGATAACCACATCGCATCTAAAACGCTGAGATAAAAGCATAGACATCCCTTTCCGATTTGACAGAAAAAGCGCTAATCTCTCCGACGCACCAGCAGGTCTAATGCCAGATACCGCACCCGCACACCCTCATCCAAAACCACTTTAAAAGCCAAATGCTTTATCATTGGGCCAGGACACGCACGGAACCCGCATAATTACAATGAATAACACTCCGCAACCCACCGCCAAAGCTTTGATTTCTCCCGTTATTTTATTCGCCGCCACCCTGTTTATCAGCGCCACGCTGATGTTCGTGTTGCAGCCGATGTTCGGCAAGCTGTTGCTGCCGCTGTTAGGCGGCACGCCGGCGGTGTGGAACACCTGCATGGTGTTTTACCAAACGCTGCTGTTTCTGGGCTACTTATATGCGCATTGGTTGAGTTCGCGGCTGGGCAGTCAAAGGCAGATTCAGATTCATACCGCTTTGCTGGTTTTCAGCGTGATTGCGCTGCCGGTAGCGCTGCCGCCGGATTCCGCACCGCCGACCGACGGCGACCCGACTTTGTGGCTGGTCTGGACCTTATTCCTGGCAATCGGCCTGCCCTTTTTCGTGGTCTCCACCACCGCGCCGCTGTTGCAAAAATGGTTTTCGCATAGCGGTCATCATAGTAGCGACGATCCTTACTATTTATATGCCGCCAGCAACGCCGGCAGTTTGCTGGCTTTGTTGAGCTATCCATTCCTGATCGAGCCTAACCTGGGTTTGGCCAATCAAAGACTGATTTGGAGCGGCGGCTATATTGGCTTGTGCGCGTTGATTGTCGTTTGCGCAGTCAGCTTCTGGCGCAGCCAAGCCGATAACGCAGACGACGAAGTATTAAGCGATGCCGGCATCGAACCGCCGTCGACGCTGCAACAACTGCGCTGGCTGGCGCTGGCTTTCGTACCGTCCAGCTTGCTACTGGGCTTGACGCAGTTCATTAGCACCGATATCGCCGCCGTACCCTTGCTGTGGATCGTGCCACTGACCTTGTATTTGCTGACCTTCATCCTGGTGTTCAGCACCTGGGCCGAGCGCATCCGGCCTTGGATGCTGGCTGCACAACCGGCAGTATTGACGGTATTCATCGCTTATTCCTTCATCAATCCCGCCACCCTGCCCTATTGGTTGGACTTGATTCTGCACTTGCTGGCCTTCTTCCTGGCGGTGATGGTTTGCCACGGCGAACTGGCTAAAAGCCGCCCGCATCCGCAATATCTGACTCGCTTTTATCTGGTGATGTCGTTTGCCGGCATGCTGGGCGGTTTGTTCAATACCTTCGTCGCGCCGTTTATCTTTAATGCGGTGTACGAGTATCCCATCATGATCGTCGCCGCCTTGCTGCTGCGTCCCGGCTTTTTCGAGGGCAAATGGTTTTTGCAGCCGATTTTTCCGGTGTTGTTATTAATCATCGGCCTGACGGTTTATTTCACTACCGAGCAGCTGTTCGATTACCTGGACTTAATCGGCGGCGCGCTGATTCTGTTGGCCGGCTTGAGTTATTCGCTACGGCATAGCCCCATCGGTTTGGGCGCGTTGACGGGGGTGATTTTGTTGTTCACGCTGGGCTTGCATAGTATGGCTTCCAACACCATTTACCAGGAACGCAGCTTTTTTGGCGTGATGTCGGTGCGCGATACCGTCATCCCCGATGAAAACCAACGGCCGGAAACCGTCCGCGAGTTATATCACGGCACCACCAAACACGGTGCGCAACGCTTGACCGCCGCCAACGTCACCACGCCGTTAACCTATTACAGCCGCCCCGGCCCCATCGGCCAAGTGTTTGCGGAGTTTGACGGCGAAAATCGGCATTGGCACATCGGCGCGGTGGGTTTGGGCGCCGGTGCACTGGCCTGCTATAACAAGGAAGGCCAACTTTGGAAATTCTATGAAATCGACCCGCTGGTAGTGGAAGTGGCGCAAAACCCGGCCTGGTTTACCTATCTAAGCCGCTGCAACAAGCAGGCGGAAATGATCGTCGGCGACGCCCGGCAATCGCTGCTGAAGGAAGCCGATGGCAGCTTCGATTTATTGATTATGGACGCCTTCAGCTCCGACGCGGTACCCACGCATCTGCTGACGCGCGAGGCTTTGCAGCTATACTTTAGCAAGCTGAAAGACAACGGTTTACTGGCTTTTCATATCACCAACCGCCATCTGGCCTTGAAAAAAGTCATGGCCGACCATGTCAATCAATTGCATCTGGCGGCCTTGTTGCAGGAATTTAAACCGGAAACCGATGTCCCTCTAGTCATCGCCACCGACTGGGTGGTGATCGCAAAACAGCCCGAGCGCCTGCAACGCTTGCAGCAAAGCCGGCTCGGGCATTGGCAGAAACTGCCGCTGACGTTTGGTCTGCAACCCTGGACCGACGACTTCACTCATATTATTGGCATTTGGAAATAGGATAGGACATGCTCATTACGGACCTTGCCCAGCGTTGCGACGCCACCGCCCAGGGCGGCGACTCGACAACCTTTATTAATTCTGCGGCGGACATCATGTCCGCCCTTCCCCATCAAGTCACCGTCCTCAGCGACGGTAAATACAAAAAATATCTAAAAGACTCCAAGGCTTCGGCCTGTTTTATCGCCGAGCAACTGGTAGACGGCGAAATCCCGGAAAACCTGACATTGCTAGTCTGTAAAGACCCGGAGATCAGCTTTTTAAATGCGGTTAAGTTGCTACATCCGGAACCGGTGTTTAAACGCCAGGTGTCCGAACATGCGGTTTTGGCCGACACCTCCACACTGGGTTATGACGTACACGTTGGCCCGTTCGCCACGGTTGGTCAACAAAGCAGCATCGGCGACAGCAGCACCATCGAAGCCGGCGCCCGTATCGGCAATCATGTAATGATCGGCAAACACTGCCATATCCATCCTAACGCGGTGATTTACGACCACAGCATCATCGGCAATAACGTGATCATTCATGCCGGCGCAGTCATCGGTGCCGACGGCTTTGGCTATAAATTCCGGGACAATCAGCACGTCAAAGTACCGCACGTCGGCTACGTGGAAATTGCCGACAATGTCGAAATCGGCGCCAACACCTGCATCGACCGCGGCGCACTGGGCGCGACCAAGATTGGTTGGGGCAGCAAGATCGACAATCTGGTGCAATTGGGTCACAACAATATCGTTGGCCGCAACGTGATTATATGCGGCCAGTCCGGTATTTCCGGCTCCTGCATCATCGAAGACGGCGCGATTCTGGCCGGCAGCACCGGCGTGGCCGACCATGTCAAGATCGGCGCGCGCGCGGTGGTGATGGCCCGTAGCGGCATCTCCGGCGACATCGATCCCGGTGCGCAAGTGTTCGGCAGCCCAGCCAAAGACCGCAAAGTGGCTTGGAAGGAGTTGGCAGCGCTGGCCAAATTGCCGGAACTGATGCAAAAATTTAAAGCGCTGGAAGCGCGGGTTCTCAAGCTGGAAGAGTAAGCCAGTTTGTAAGGGCAATTTTCTATACAACTCAACAGGATCAGATCATGAACGACAAACAACGGGTTGCCGAACACGCGGCGCAGCAAGTCAAGGCGGACATGATAGTGGGACTGGGTACCGGTTCGACGGCCAATTTTTTCATAGAAGCACTCGCACGTCGGCAAAATGAGGAGGGCCTTAAGTTCAAGGTGGTTTCCAGTTCGGTCGTCAGCGCTATTAAGGCCAAACAACTGGGCTTGCCCCTACTTGGCATAGAACATATCGACGGTCTGGATTTATATGTCGATGGCGCCGACGAAGTGACTCCCGACCTGACTTTGCTGAAAGGCCGCGGTTACGATCTGGTCCGCGAGAAGTTATTGGCCAAGGCCGCCGACTCGTTTCTTGTGCTGATCGATGCCAGCAAGAAAGTCAAACGCGTAGGCGAGAATTTCCCGATTCCCATAGAAGTTAGTCCGTTTGCCTGGCGGCTGGTGCAGCAAAGCGTCGCGAAGATTGGTGGCCATGGCGCATTGCGGCAAACCGCGAATCAGGACGGCCTGGTGGTTACCTCGCACGGCAGTCTGGTGCTGGACGTGGCCTTCGAATCGACTCTGGACGGCAACACCCTGAACGATCAGCTGAATGCAATTCCGGGCATTGTCGAACACGGGATATTTTGCGGCCTGACCCGTGCAGTATTTTGCGGACATGATGGGCAAGTGGACGAACAATGGGCTTGAGAGTAAAGCCAGTGTCCTCTCCCCATCGAAGCATTCGCTCAAGAGCCCCTAGAACACCCGTCATCCTCGCGAATGCGGGGATCCAGTCTTTTGATTGTTCTGGATTCCCGCATTCGCGGGAACGACAGGATTAGGCTTTTTAAGGAACCGTCCAACATATTGAGCCCCCATCGACTCACCTTTATCCCACCGCTTTTGTGGTAGAAGCCGGCTAAACAGTTGGTACATAATCGTCGCATTCGGCTTTTACGCAAATGAGTCTCGCAGTTTCAACGACCCAGCGTCGTGAAAACCTGGCGCCGCAAAACGCCGCCGACAGCCCAAGCACCGGAGCTTATCCGGCCGAAATCAAGAGGAGAACCGCATGTCACAATTAGAAAAAAACCAAGAAGCGCCTTTTTTTAGATCCGCCAATCAAGACAATAAATTGATTTATCTTTCCGATTACAAAGATGAAAAAAATGTGGTGTTGTACTTCTACCCCAAAGACGACACCCCCGGTTGCACCATCGAAGCCAACGACTTCACCGCGCTAGCCGGCGAATTCGACGCCCAAGACACCGTGATCATCGGCGTCAGCAAAGACGATTGCCAAAGCCACCGCGACTTCATCGCCAAGTACGGCCTGAACGTACAACTGCTGGCCGATACCTCCGGCGACCTCTGCGAAGCTTACGGCGTTTGGCAGGAAGTGGAAAAAGAAGGCGTGAAAAAATGGAAAATTGTGCGCTCGACTTTCATCATCGGCAAAGACGGCAAGCTGATCGAAGCCATGTATGGCGTTAACCATGAAGGACATGCGCAGGCGGTGTTGGATATTATCAAGGGTTTGAATGCACCAGCTGAGGCATAACCCGACGACAAAGATTTACCCAGCTTAAGGGCGTATATGGTGCGGTGATCTCACAAACCGCACCGCTTACAACCGACGTTAAAGCGTCTTTGCGTAAAGCGCTTCACTTAATGGATGTCCGGTGAACGCAGAGGATGTGCGCTCTTTGGCGGTGCAAGTAAATCCGCAACCAGTATAGGTAGCTTCGGCTGGCGAATTACCTTTGATGCACCAAAGTTCGATACGGGAAAAACCCAAACAGGATGATTCGGCAACCGAATGATCCACTAGCGCTGAAAATCTTGGAAACGGAGCGTTAGCGAAGTGAAGATTTTTAGTCCCCGATAGCCGTAGCGCCGGGCGGGTTTTCGCAGCGAAGCGGAGAAAACCTGCAAGGCATCGCGACACGGCGTTAAGTCATGCGAGAGCCTAAGTTTCGACCCCTTGTTGGGTCGGAACGAGGTGACGCGGACGAATCGGGGCGCCGCAGGCATAAGCGGTCGCGTAGTTTTTGCCGATTTTTTCCTGCTGGGAAGCTCGAAAAAATCTTTCGGCAAAAATAGCGACTCCCCGACTTTTTCCCAAACCCCTGACGCCAATAAGCAGGCGATACATTAAGCGCCCAAAGTTCAATAGTCAGTTCCTGTGTCGGATAACGCGGCGCGCCGATAATTGAAAACCCAAGCGTATTGCCTTCGTCCTCGGCGACGAACACCATGAATTCCTTTGTTGGCTTACTTAGCCGTTCTGCTAGCAAATCCAGATTTGCTGAAGGATCTAAAGCTTCCAAATACTCCTGCGGCATGAAGGGCTGATAAGCGGCTCGCCAAGCATCCACGCGAATTTGACCAATTGCGCTGGCATCGGCAGGAGTTGCTAGACGTATCGACATATGCGAAATAAGGAATCTGGTTTTTGTTTGTCCAACTATCTGTACATGCAGATGAATCCTGTTCGTCGCGAATGGTATGTTCCCAATAACGCCGTTGCCAGATAGATACACTGCCGTCATGACGTTTGCCGACACCGATACCCTGGCCAGTCAACGCCTGAGTCAACAGCGATTTGATCGATTACCTGGTTCCCAAGCTCCTGCTTGGGAACTCTATCTCGGAAGCTCCGCTTCCCGACTCTACTGGAAGCAATAGCTTCCAAGACCAAGGCTCCCAAGCCAGAGCTTGGGAGCCAGTCAAAAATTGCGCCGATACGCCACCATCTCCATTCCTTACGTCGATTGAAGTCAGGCCATCAAGCCTCGATGCAGCGTCAGCGGAATCGAGGGCGTCGGCTTACCGACCACCATACACATATCGGCAATCGAAGGATATTGGCCTTCGAAACCTCGATTCCATCGAGGCTACTCGCTTGGGAACTCTATCTCGGAAGCTCCGCTTCCCGACTCGACTGGAAGCAATAGCTTCCAAGACCAAGGCTCCCAAGCCAGAGCGTGGGAGCCAGTCAAAAATTGCGCCGATACGCCACCATCTCCATTCCTAACGTCGATTGAAGTTCGGCGATTGTAGCCTCGATGCAGCGTTAGCGGAATCGAGGGAGGCGGCTTACCGACCACCAAACACATGTCGGCAATTGACGGATATTGGCTTTCGAAACCTCGATTGCATCGAGGCTACTCGCTACTTGCTGACCAAGCATTGACTTAAAATGTTCCGTATGAGACTCTAATGCCACCTATCTTAGGCGCTAACAATATTGTATTTTTCACTTTATTTAAAAAACATCAATTGGGATGATCTTATGAAATTTATTGGAGTTATGTTTTTACGTTACATTGCTGTTGTTAGCATCTTGTTTGCAGGTATGGACAACGCGGCGGCATCTATTGCCGATACTTCTGATTATCTGACCAGCCAAAGCTATATTATCGATGCCACACAAAGTACCGTAACTTACAATCCCGGCACAATAAGCGTTGATTCAAATGGCTCGGGAGGCTTCTCTCCCTCGGTAACTTATAATGTATCGGGAAAATTCACTTTAAATTTCAATCATTTTTCTTGGAGTAACCCTAGCGATTGGGCGCAGATTAGCAACTCGGTGATCATTGCGAACGGCCTCCCATCAGAATTCAATTTGCCTAGCTTTTTTAGCGAGCTTACAAATTCTGTCCAGTTTGCGGGAAGCGATTCTCCCTGCTCAGGCCCTAAAACAGCCGACACATACTGCAGCGGCTATCAAAGCGGGCCAAGTTCGACTTTATCTGGACAAATACAAGACGGAAAAATAACCTTAAGCGGCTATCGGCCAAATGGCACTTACTACTGGGGAGGCGGATACACCTATAATATCGTCGCTTCGGCAGTGCCAGTGCCCTCAGCCATCTGGTTATTTGCTTCTACGTTAGGTTTTTTCGGAATGTGGAAAAGAGCTAAAAGATAAAGCTAGCCTTTTAGGGTGGGCACGGTTTTTGTGCACACGCGAGATTATCGTTACTGCTCAGTATCGGTGGGCAGAACAGCATTGCCCACCTTTTTGATTTCCAATTTCAATCAACTAAACCACCCCATCCGGCAAAAACCCACCCGCCTGCATGGTCCAAAGCCGATAATAAAAGCCCTGCTTATCCAACAATTCCTGATGACTGCCGTCCTCGACAATCCGGCCTTGATCGAACACTAGCACCCGATCCAAATGGGCGATGGTGGAGAGACGGTGGGCGATGGCGATGACGGTTTTGCGGCCCATGACCCGGTCCAGGTTTTCCTGAATGGTTTTTTCGGTGACTGAGTCCAGGCTGGAAGTAGCTTCGTCCAGAATTAGAATCGGCGCGTCTTTCAGCATCACCCGGGCGATGGCGATGCGTTGGCGTTGGCCGCCGGACAGTTTCACACCGCGTTCGCCGACCAGCGACTCGTAGCCTTCCGGCATTGCCGCGATAAACTCCTCGGCGTGCGCCAGTTTGGCGGCAAAGCTGATTTGCGCTTCGTCGGCATCCAGTTTGCCGTAGCCGATGTTTTCTTTCAGGCTGCGGTGGAACAGGCTGGGGTCTTGCGGAATCAGGCTGATTTGCGCATGCAAGGAATCCTGGGTCGCCAGTAAAATATCTTGGTCATCCACCAGAATCTGACCGGCTTGCGGTTCGAAGTTGCGCAGAATCAAGTTCACAAAGGTGGATTTGCCGGAACCGGAGAAACCAACCAAGCCCACCCGCTGCCCAGGCTCGATCACCACACTCAGATGATCGAATACTTGTCGCCCCGGTTCGTAACTAAAGCAGACGTCTTTAAATTCAATGCGGCCTTGGTTGATTTGCAAGGGTTTGGCGTCCGGCACGTCGATGATTTCGTGGCTTTGGATGATGGTGTCCACGCCGTTGGCGACGTTGCCGACGTACTCGAAAAACTCCAGAAAACGCCGACTCAAGTTGCGGGCATCGCCGATCACCAAAATCGCCAGGCCGGTGCTCATGGCAAAGGCGCCGACGCTGATTTCCCCGGCTTGCCACAGTTGCAAGGCATAGCCGATGGTGCCGATTTTCAGGATGGCAGCGGCGGTAAATTGAAACCAGCGTACCCGCTCCATATACCAAAAGGTGCGGCGGGCGCTTTTTAGTTCGGTGTCCAGAAAGCTATCCAGATATGTGCGTTCATGCTGCAAGCGGGCGAATAGCTTGGCGTTTAGAATATTAGTGACAGCATCGACGATCTTGCCGTTGACCATACTGCGGGTGGCCGCAAAATCCTGCGCGTAGGGTTGGCAGCGGGTCGCCAGCCAATAGGAGATCAAAACATACATCAACACCCAGGCAGCGACGAATAAACCCAGGCCTTGATGCACCCCCAGCAATAGCGTCACCGACACCGTGAATGTCACGGCTATCGGCCAGAAATCGCAGATGATGGACCAGGTGGTGTGATTGACGCTCATCGCGGTTTCGCTGATGCGATGCGCCAGCGCGCCGGCAAAATGATTGCCAAAATAGCGCGGCGCGTGGTTTTGCAGATAGGCAAACAAGGACCGCGCCGTGCCCTGCCGCAAGCGCGGGCCCATGATGATCAGCACCGCGCCGCTGCTGCGGCTGAAAATAATCTCGGCCAGATTCAAGCCGGCAAGTAGCAGCAAGGGTTGCTTGAAAGTCTCCAGCCAATCGCTAACCGGCATGGGCTGACTGGCGACCGCGTCCATCAAGGCTTTAATCGCATACGGCACCAGAATGCTGCCGGCAGCCTGACCGGTTTCCAGTATCAGCATCAACAACAACAGCCAACGGAATGGCTTTAGACAGAATAGGATGAAACGCCAGGGGTTGGCAGGTAACGGCGGTGCGTCCGCTGCGCGACGGAGACCCTCCTTGGTGGATGATTTGGACATGATGGCATTAGTTAAGAAAGCTGCCGGCCATTATAGCCAATTGCCCGGCGGCAGCGCCGTTGATGAACAGGCCAGACCCAGCCGGCAGTTAAATCAGTACCGAATCCGATACCACCACATACCTATCATTTCGTGCGCCAGCAAAAAACTGTTGGCCCAAGAGCTTGGTGATGGCAACCAATCCAATAAACGGGTTTCGCCCGCGTGGCCGATAAACGCCGTCGGTGCCGGCAACACCTCGAAACCAGCTTTGCGAAACTCCAAAGCAGCACGCGGCATATGGTAGGCCTGGGTAACCAGCACGATTTTATTGATACCAAACTCCTTTAATAGCTCGCGGCTGAAGCGGGCATTTTCGGCGGTATTGCTGCTGCGAGGTTCCTGCCAGGCCACGGGAGTTTTAAACTCATTATCCAGGGTTTGTGCCATCAACTCCGCTTCGGGAATATCGTCCGATTCCAGCGTGCCGCCCCCGGAAGCCAGAATCGGCAGACCCAACTCCCCGGCCAACTTGGCGGCATAGCGCACGCGCAGCAAGGTTCTGACATGTAAAGTGACTTGCTCTGGATATTCCGGCGCCGAGTATTCAATACCGCCGCCTATCACCACCAAGGCCTGCGGTTTGAATGGCTGTACGGCGTCTATAGAAAGAGGCGGAATCCGCTCCCACAGCAAGGCCCATTGCTTAACGACAATCGGCAAACTCAGTAACCACAACAGTGCCAGACAGACTATCGCCATGTTCTTTCCCCTTTTACGCTTGCCTAACAGCAAGCCGGCCAGCGCCAGCATTGCCAAAGAGGTTGGCGGCAACAACAGTAGCTTGATAACGTAAATCGCGATGATGGACATTGGATACGATCATCCTTGAGCAAGTATCAGTCGATAGGGCTATAGACCGGCCCTATTGGGAGTGAACTAGAGACGCAAGATTTTGCGTCTCTACAGACTTTCTCCCCTTACATCGCCAATTTGGAAATCCCCACCGCTTCCCGCAAGGTGTTGATAAACGGCCTAGTGATCGCGCGGGCTTTCTCGGCGCCTTCCTGCAATTGTTGCTCGATGTGCTCCGGCGCTTGCATTAAGGCTTCGTAACGCTCGCGGGCCGGGGCGATTTCGCCGTTGATTTTCTCAAACAACACCTGCTTCATCTCGCCCCAACCGATGCCTTCCGCGTAACGCTGACGAATCGCATCGACTTCGTGATGATTAGCGAAGGCCTGATAGATGCCAAACAAGGTACAACCTTCCGTATCCTTGGGTTCGCCGGGTTCCAGGGAATTGGTCTTGATCTTGTTGATCAACTTGCGCAGTTTCTTTTCCGGTTCGAACAGCGGGATGGTGTTGTTGTAGCTTTTGCTCATCTTCCGACCGTCCAAACCCAGCAAGGTGGCGGCGTTGTCGTCCAGCACCGCTTCCGGCAGCACAAAATGCTCGCCGTAGATATGATTGAAGCGGCTGGCGATGTCGCGGGCCATTTCGATGTGCTGGATTTGATCCTTACCCACCGGCACCTTGTTGGCGTTGAACATCAAAATATCCGCCGCCATCAGGATCGGATAGCTGAACAAGCCCATCGTGATGCCTTTGTCCGGATCGTTGCCTTCGGTTTCTTCGTTTTCGGCCACGGCGGCTTTATAAGCATGGGCGCGATTCATCAAACCTTTCGCGGTCACGCAGGTCAACATCCAGGTCAGTTCCAAAATTTCCGGTACGTCGGACTGGCGATAAAATACCGCGTTGGCGGTATCCAAACCCAAGGCCAGCCAGGTGGCGGCGATTTCCAGACTGGATTGCTTGACCCTCGCCGGTTCGCTGCATTTGATCAGTGCATGATAATCGGCCAAAAAATAAAACGGCCTGACCTGCTCGTCTTTGCTGGCATTGATCGCCGGACGAATCGCCCCGGCATAATTGCCTAGATGCGGCGTGCCGGTGGTGGTGATACCGGTAAGGACAATGGATTTACTCATGCTGCTGCCTGCGCTGTCTGTATTGAAAAGTGGCGGAATTTTACACAAATAGCCTGGGATAGTCAGGCAATAAAACCGCCGGACTTGCCTTTTGCCTGGATGCCAACTGCGTCACAGCCCTCCCAAAAAATCCGGTGATTCGGGCGATATGAGCCACTATTTCCTAACCAGAGCGGCGGTTTTTTATAGTAAACTCCCTGCGACTGATTTTTTACCCAACTACTGCCAATCCGAATCGGGGGAAGCCAATGCTGAATCATGATGAAAAACGCGATTACATCCGTATGGATGTGGACTGTGACATTACCTATAAGCTGGCCGATTCCAGCGAGGTCAGCACCGGCAGATGCACGACACTAAGCGGCGCCGGCGTATCGTTTATTGCCGAACGGCCATTCGAGATCGGTCTGGCCATGGAAGTCAGCATCATGCCAAAAACCCAAATCACCCCGCCGATGACGGCCTTCATCGAAGTGGTGCGTAGCGTCAAACAAGGCGACGGCAGCTTTGAAATAGCCGCCTCGATCAAAAGCATCAAAGGTAATTAAGGACAGCACCCGTTTCTCACAAGGACGTAGCACGCTATGTATATCATCACCAAAGAAGTTTATTTTTGCTACGGCCACCGCCTAATGAACCATCCGGGCAAGTGCCGCAACTTGCACGGCCACAGTGTCAAAGCCAGCATCTCCATCAAACAACACAGCCTCAACGACCAAGGCATGGTCTGCGATTTTTCCGACGTGAAAGACTGTGTGGATGGCTTTATCAATAAGGTACTGGATCACAACTTTTTGCTGCATAAAGACGACCCTATCATCCCGGCCCTGGTCGCCAACAACGAGCAGTTTTTGGCTATCGACGAACATCCCACCGCCGAAGTGTTGAGCAAGATGATATACAACCACGTCAAACAACAAGGCTTTAATGTCGATCAAGTGGTGTTGTGGGAAACCGCCAGCGCCAATGCCTGCTATCGGGAAGAGTGACGATGAGCTTGGTGCAACCGGTCAACACGGCGCTTTGTCTGGAAAAGATCTGCGAATCCAACTATCAAAAGCTGTTCAGGCTGATTCCGAATCTGCGTTCTTTTGATAAAACCGCCGTCGGCCTGACGCAGAACAAACCGGCGTTATATCTGGAAGTGCTGGAACGTAATCCCTACACCTTGACGATCGAACTCAGCCATTGCTTCGATCAACAGCTATCGGAACAAATCGTGCCGGCAGTAAAAATTCGGATTTATCTGGATGCGCAATTGGCGGAAGTGCTGCGCGACATCGACCGGCCGGCGGTTGACAAGGTCTATCAAAACCCCGGCAGCTTGGTGGAAATCCGCAATTACAAATGGCGCTTAAACTATTTCCTGCAAAAATGGCTGGACCATTGCCTAAAGACTGAATACCGTTTCAGCCACGGCAAATTCAGCCAAGTTGCTGCTGTAAAGCCGCTCTGACGCAACGCAATACCCCATAGCTATAAACGCCGCCGAGTTGCTCGTAAACCGGCTTCAAGGCGTTGCGCTGCTCTTCCGGCAAACTTAACAACACCGCCTCGATTTCACTGACTTCCGCCGGCGACAAACACAACACATCACCCAGAGCCACCAACCCCAACTCCAGACTTTTGGCCATGTGATTGTAAATGGTATCCTCACTCAGGCTGCGTTGCTTGGCGACTTGCTCGACGCTATAACCCAATCGAAATAAATCCAGACTTTCCGCCACTGTGTCAGTGGCCGCCGCCGGCGGCTCGTCGTCAAACTCGGCTAACACGGCCAAAAACTCATCGCCGTATAATTCCAGCTTGCGCTGGCCGATGCCGGACAACATGCTCAATTGCTGATGATTACGCGGCCGGGCATCGACCATCGCCATCAAAGTCGCATCGTGAAAAATCACATACGGCGGCACATCCTGCTCGTCGGCCAAAGCTTTGCGTTTGGCACGCAAAGCGTTCCACAAGGCACTGTCCGCCGCCCCACCCGGCTGGCGCTTTTCAGTTTTTTCGCGCCGGGTTTTGGCGATTTGCGCATCCTTGCGCAGCATCAAGGTTTGCTCACCGCGCAACACCGGCCGGCAAGCATCGGTCAGTTTCAGGCTGCCGTGGCCTTCAAAGTCGATTTCCACCAAAGACTTGGCCACCAATTGCCGAAACACCGAGCGCCATTGTTTCTCGTCCAGGGCTTTACCAATACCAAACGTCGACTGCTTATCATGGCCGAATTGGCGCATACGGTCATCGGCTTTGCCCAGCAACACGTCGATCAAATACGTCACGCCAAAACGCTGGCCGGTACGATAGATGCAGGACAAAGCTTGCTGCGCGGCGACGCTGCCGTCCCAGGTTTCCACCGGCTCCAGACAGGTATCGCAATTGCCGCAGCCTTGTTCCAAAACGTCGCCGAAGTAAGCCAGCAAGGCCTGCCGCCGGCAACTGACCATTTCGCACAAGGCCAGCATCGCATCCAGTTTGTGCAACTCCACCCGCTTATGCGCCTCATCCGCATTGGAGGTGCTGAGCATTTGTCGCAGCGTCAACACGTCTTGTAAGCCGTAAGCCATCCAGGCATTGGCCGGCAGACCATCACGGCCGGCCCGGCCGGTTTCCTGGTAATAAGCTTCCACGCTTTTCGGCAAATCCAGATGCGCCACGAAGCGCACGTTGGGTTTATCGATACCCATGCCAAAAGCGATGGTGGCGACGATGATCAAGCCATCTTCCATCAAAAACTGGTGCTGATTTTTCTGCCGTTCGCGATGCTCCATACCGGCGTGATACGGCAGGGCTTTCAGGCCTTTGTCATTCAACCATTCGGCGGTTTCTTCGACTTTTTTCCGCGACAGGCAATAGACGATGCCGGTATCGCCCGGATGTTCGGTGCGGATAAATGTCAGCAGTTGCTGCCTGGCATTGTCTTTCTGAATAATCCGATAGCGGATATTCGGCCGGTCGAAACCGCTGACAAACACCTGGGCCTGTTCCAGCGCTAAACGGGTAATGATTTCCTGGCGGGTACGCTCGTCCGCTGTGGCGGTTAAGGCAATGCGCGGCACTTGCGGAAACTGCTCATGCAACACCGACAACAACAAATAATCGGCGCGAAAATCATGCCCCCATTGCGATACGCAATGCGCCTCGTCGATCGCAAACAGCGCAATCTTGCAACGGGCAAACAGGGCCTGGGTTCTGGCATTGGATAACCGCTCCGGCGCGATGTACAGCAAATCCAACTCGCCGTTCTGCAATTTTTGTTCGATCTCGCGCACCTGCTCCAACGCCAACGTCGAATTTAAATAGGCCGCTCGCACGCCAACCTGATGCAAGGCGCTGACCTGATCCTGCATCAGCGCAATCAGCGGCGAAATGACGATGCCGACGCCGTCCATCACCAAGGCCGGTATCTGATAACACAAGGACTTGCCGCCGCCGGTCGGCATCAATACCAACACATCCCGGCCGCCGATCAATTGCTCGATAATCTGTTGCTGCTGGCCGCGAAAACTGTCGTAGCCGAACACGCTATGCAGGGTTTGCAGGGCGGAGTTATTGGTCATAAATCATTACTTGCTAAATCTAAACCGGCAAAAAGTCGTTGAGGTATTAGACCATAGATCAGACCATCATCCGCAAACGCCCGAAACAAGCTAAATCCGCCACGGCCTTCTACGCCTTGAAATAGTAACGCACATCCCCAATCTCCTTGATTCACTTTACAGCACGCCGATTTCAATAAATCAAAATCCACCCTATATAATGCCGCGCTTACCCAAGCCGCGGAAGGCGCCTAATTTTCTATGCTCATTACTTACTGCCGTTTACCCGACCGTCTTAAATATCTGATCGATAACGATCAACAATACCTGTTAAAACAAGGCCTGAAAGGCATCGAGAAAGAAAGCCTGCGCATCACCGAGCATGGCGAGATCGCGCAAACACCTCACCCCACGGCGCTCGGTTCGGCGTTGACCCACCCGTACATCACCACCGATTATTCGGAAGCGCTGCTGGAATTTATCACCCCACCGTTTGCCGACATCCGCCAAACCCTGGATTACATGCACCAGCTCCACCAGTTTGTCTATCCGCATCTAGGCGAGGAAATGCTGCTGGCCACCAGCATGCCCTGCGGTATCGACGGCGACTTGAGCATCCCCATCGCCGAGTACGGCACGTCCAACATCGGCAAGATGAAGCACGTTTACCGTAAAGGTTTGTGGCACCGTTACGGCCGCACCATGCAAGCCATTGCCGGCATCCATTTCAATTATTCGGTGCCGGAGGCGCTGTGGCCGGCGCTGTACAAGCAAAGCGGCTGCACGACCGGCCTGGAAGACTTTATCTCAAACGCTTATTTCGGTTTGATCCGTAACTTCCACCGCCAAGGCTGGCTGATTCTGTATCTGTTTGGCGCCTCGCCGGCCATTTGCAAAACCTTTTTCAAAAGCCGCCCGCAATTGATGGAGCAATTCAAGGAATTCGACGAACACACCGTGTTCCACCCCTATGCGACCTCGCTGCGGATGAGCGACATCGGTTATAAGAGCAAGAACCAGGCGGGCTTGAAGATCGATTACAACTCGCTGGACGGCTACGTGGACAGCCTGAGCGCAGCCATCAACACCCCGTATTCGGACTATGAAGCCATCGGCGTGAAAGTGGACGGTGAGTATCAGCAGCTGAACGCCAACATCCTGCAAATCGAAAACGAGTTTTACAGCACCATGCGCCCCAAGCAGATCGCCAAATCCGGCGAGAAGCCGACGCTGGCGCTGAAACGGCGCGGCGTGCTGTATGTGGAAATGCGCTCGCTGGACTTGAATCTGCTGAATCCGATCGGCATCGACGAAAGCACCGCCCGCTTTGTCGAGGCGTTTTTGTTGTACTGCCTATTGCAGGACAGCCCCCCGCAAGGCCCGGACGAATTCCAGATTAACAACAGCAACCAATTGCTGGTCGCGAATGAGGGCCGCCGCCCCGGTCTACAGCTAAACCGCAACGGCGACACCGTCACCTTACAGCAATGGGCACACAGCATCCTCTATGCCATGCAACCTATCTGCGCGGTACTGGATAGAGGCAGTTTGGAGCGACCTTACCAATTGGCTTTGCAACATCAGTTGGCAGTAGTGGACAACCCGGCGCTGACGCCGTCGGCACGGATTTTGGCCTGCATGCGCGAGAACGGCCAGGAGTTTGGCTGCTTCGCCAGTAACACCTCGGCGCTACATAAGCATTATTTCAACGCCGAACCCCTGGACGATGAGACACAACGGCAATTCGAGGACATGGCTGCCGCGTCGTTGCAAAAACAAGCCGACATCGAAGCCAACGACAAGTTGGACTTTGACGAGTATTTATCCCGTTACTTTGCCCAGAGCTAAATCCATGACTGAATTCGACTTAAGCACCGCCCAATCCGAGCTGCAAGGTAAAAATCCGCGCACCATCTTAAAAGCCGCACTGGCTAATTTTGAAAACATTGCCATCTCTTTCAGCGGTGCGGAAGACGTCGTGCTGATCGACATGGCCTTGCAAATCCGCAAAGACATCCAGGTGTTTTCGTTGGATACCGGCCGTCTGCATCCGGAAACCTACCGTTTTATGGAACAAGTGCGCAAGCATTACGGGATTAGCATCGAGATTTTGAGCCCTGATCGCGAACAGTTGGACGCCTTTGTCAAAGAAAAAGGCCTATTCAGCTTCTACGAAGACGGTCACCAACAATGCTGCGGCATCCGCAAGGTAGAGCCGTTGAAGCGCAAACTGGCAACCTTGGACGCCTGGATCACCGGCCAACGCAAAGACCAAAGCCTGGACACCCGCGGCGACATCCCGGAAGTGCAACTGGATGCCGGCTTCTCCGGTCCCGGCAAACAGCTGATCAAATTCAACCCGCTGCTGAACTGGTCATCCGCCCAGGTGTGGGATTACATCGAAGCCTATCAGGTGCCGTTCAACGAACTACACAAACACGGCTACATCAGCATCGGCTGCGAGCCTTGCACCCGGCCGGTGTTGCCGAATCAGCATGAGCGCGCGGGGCGTTGGTGGTGGGAGGATGCGGCGAAGAAGGAATGTGGGTTGCATGGGGGGAATGTTAAGAAGTAGGTCATGGAAATGCCACTCTCCCCTCAGGAACGGATGGACGCTGCGTTTTAAAACTACCTCGCGTTGACTGCTATTTTGCATGAAGATCTACTGGCCTTAGGTAATAGCGAGTCTGGCTCTCAGCATTGGCGCCGCAACTACATTCGCGTCAGTGCATCGCTCATTGAGGGCTACGCACACTGTCTTCGCGAAATGTGCTCAATTAGTTTCGAATGCATTGCACCTGACATCAGTCAAAAAGAAGAGAAAGTCATTCGCTCTGAGCGTAGCTTCGATGCAAACGATCGAATAAGACTCACTCTTCGCGCAGCATACAAACTCTTTGAATTGCAGTCCACGTCAAACTTTGGCGGACCTGAATGGCCTCGCGCTCAACGCATACTTGAAAAGCGACATCTTCTTATGCATCCGAAGAGCCCCTCTGACCTCAATATTCCAGACGATATATGGGAAGAACTCCGTGAGGACGTTACTTGGTTAATCGAACGGTTTTTTAACTCTATGTCTGCATTAGAAGAAAAACACGGTGGCTGAACCACCATTTAAAACTATCTTGAACCCGATAGTTTTGCGAGAGAATAGTTTCGTAGAGTGGGCACGGTTTTTGTGCCCACGCGGACTAACTCTTCTTGTCCATTCAAGGCTTTGACATCGTACTTTTCGTCTTTTAGCATATCCAGTTTTACCCAGCCCCCCAAGCTCAAGTGGTCCTAAAAACTCTCGTTCCCGGCCAAATCTGGTATGCGCAACAAGCCATTCAATTCGGTCCGTTAAATCTAAGCACCAGAGCCACTTTCGTCAAACTGCGGGATGGCTCGATTTGGGTGCATTCGCCGATTGAGCCGTCACCCCAGCTAGTGGCTGAAATTGCCGAAATCGGCCCGGTGCGTTATGTGCTTGCACCGAACAAGAGCCACCACCTGTTTTTTACACCATTCACGAAGGCGTTCCCGAATGCCGAGGGCTTTATCGCTCTAGGGCTAGCAGAAAAGCGGCCGGACCTTAGCGCTTACCCGGTGCTGTCACCATTGGAAAAGCCGGCATGGACGACCGAGTTAATCCCTGTATTTGTGGAAGGACTACCCATCATCAACGAGACGGTTTGGTTTCACAGCGCAACGGGTACTTTGATTCTTGCCGATCTGCTGTTTTGCTTCGGCACTGAACACGCCGGATTGGCGCGCGTGGTGGCGAGGCTGCTCGGCGTCTACGATCAACTGGCAATGTCGCGAACCATGAAACTGCTGGTTAAAGATAAAACGGCATTGGCGCGCTCGGTCGATGCGCTGCTGGCGCTGGATGTTGAGCGGATTGTGCTGGCTCACGACCAAATCATCGAACACGACGCCAAGCGCAAATTAAGCGCGGCGTTCAACTGGCTGAGAAAATAAGGCGTTTTTTATCGTTCGCACGCTCCTCGTAGCAATCCGACCCGGCGTTCTGTTTCATGCAACCGTAAAACTGACTAGCCAGCATTCCTGTTAGAATCGCCGCACCACCCCATCAAGGAGCACCGCCCATGAGCGACTTTTACAGCCCGCAGCACCGGCAATTGCAAGAGCAACACGACACCGTCAATCTGGCGGATCGCTTGGAACAAATCATCGTGGAACAGCAGGTAAGCGAGCAGCATCAGCCGTTTATCGAGAGCCGAGATTTTTTCTTTCTGACCACAATCGATCAGCGCGGTTATCCGACCTGTTCTTACAAGGGCGGTAATCCCGGACTGGTGAAGGTGGTTAGTCCGCAGGAACTGGCGTTTCCCAGTTACGACGGCAACGGCATGTTTTTGTCGATGGGCAATATCAACGGCAATCCGAAAATCGGCATGTTGTTCATCGATTTCGAAACACCGCATCGGATTCGAGTGCATGGCGACGCCCGCATTGAAACCAACGATCCGCTGCTGGCTGACTATCCGGGCGCGGAACTGATCGTACGGGTGGCGATCAGCGAGATATTTATCAACTGTCCGCGCTATATTCACCGCATGAGCCGCGTGGCCAGCTCTAAATACGTGCCGCAAGCAAACCAAGAAACACCGTTGCCACAGTGGAAGCGGATTGATGCCGTGCAGGATGTGTTGCCGGCTTGCGATAGTCACGTGGCAGAAAGTATGGGCGGCGTTATTACGCCGGAAGAGTATGGGGCGATGGTGATGAGCGGCGAGGCTTAAGCTCTAAACCTCCCCTTTTGAAAAGTACCCGCCGGGCATAAAGGGGATCGAGGGGGATTTATTCTAAACAAATCTCCCCTAGCCCCTCTTTTGCAGAGAGGGGATCGACAAACACAATCCGAAACACTCACTTGAAATTGGAGACCAACATGAGCGAAAGAATCATTATGCGCACCGGCGAAGCCCTGGTAGCGGGCGGACCGGCCGGTACGGCGGCAGAACCGGAAATCATCATCGGCGAACTGGACGGGCCGGTCGGCACCGCGATTGCCACCCTAACCGGCGATCAAGTGCAGGGCCACACTCGGGTATTCGCGATTTTAAATACCGATATTCAGGTGCGCCCGGTCACGCTGATGGTCAGCAAGGTGACTGTCAAGAACAGCCGTTACACCAATATTTTAATGGGCACCGTGCAAGCGGCGATTGCCAACGGCGTATTGGATGCCGTGCGCGCGGGTGATATTCCCAAGGAAAAAGCCAACGATCTGGGCATTATTTGTTCGGTCTGGCTGAATCCTAGCGTGATCAAGGACGACAATCTGGATCATCAAATTTTGTTCAACATCCACCGCGAGGCCATGGCCAAAGCCATTCATAAAGCCATGACCAACACCCCGGATATCGACTGGTTGCTGGAAAACCAGGAAAAAATCACCCACAAATATTTTCAGATGGGGTTGGACGGCAAAATTTAAGTGCCTGGTCACTTGGGTTGCAAGCCTTTTGCAGCCCAACACCAGGCCATCTTTCTCGCTCCTGCTGTCGTCTTAACCGCCATTCCCGCTTAACACCGCTCCTACCATCCAGCAGCGTCTCGCCAAGCAAATTAATAGCGCATCACTATTTGTTTGACAAAATCCGCAAATCCGCTTAAAAAGACCATATAGTTTCGATTCGAAATTATTTATGCATTTACTTTTGTGGGGGATACGATCATGAAAAAAAGCATTTCGATACTGCTGATGGGTCTGCTAAGCACAGTTGCCATTACCGCGTTAGCCGCCGATCAGGCCGTGCCGTTTCCGGAGGGCTATCGCAACTGGCTGCACGCTAAAAGCATGTTGATTCAGCCCGGCCATGCCCTGGAGAATCCGTTTCAAGGCCTGCATCATGTCTATGCTAATAAACAAGCTGAGTCCGGCTTGAAGACCGGTAAGTACGCGGACGGCTCGGTGCTGGTATTCGATTTATTGCAGTATCAGGAGAAGGATAAAACCATCCAGGAAGGCGAGCGCAAACTGGTGGGCGTGATGCTGAAAGACGCGAAAAAGTTTGCCGCAACCGGCGGCTGGGGCTTTGAAGGCTTTGCCGGCAATAGCAAAACCGAGCGGCTGGTGAAAGACAGCGGCACCTCCTGCTTCGCCTGCCATGCAACCGAGCAAAAAACCGATTACGTGTTCTCGCAATATCGGCCTTAGGCTCTGCGGCTGATCCTCAGGAGAGACGCAAACTACGCGTCTCTCCATTTGCCTTAAGCTTGATCGACCAAGCGGATACCGGCTTCTTCGATCGCGATCCGCCGTTGTTTGTACAAGCCGCCTATCGCTTGCTTGAAGACTTTTTTGCTGACGCCAAAGGTATCGTAAATAATTTCCGGCGCACTTTTGTCGGTTAGCGCCACATAGCCGCCGCGCTTTGTGAGTATCGCCAGAATCTTTTCGGACGTGGCATCGACTTTCTGGCCGTATTTTTCCTGACTCAAAATCAAATCCAGCTTGTTGTCGGGGCGGACTTTTTTAATATAGCCAGTCAACGTTTGGCCTTTTTGCAAGGGCTGAAAAGTCTCGCTTTTATACAGCACACCCCAGTATTGATTATCCACTACTGCCTTAAAGCCCAAATCGGTTTCATCGGCGATGATGAGTTGCACCGCTTGGCCGTCTTTGTAATAAAACGCTTGGTCTTGAATGAAATCATCCAGCATCATCGTCGCGGCGATGCGGTTGTTTTCGTCTAAAAACAGACGCACCAGATAAGAACGGCCTTCGACGACTTTCCCCTTTTGTTCGCTAAACGGCAGCAACAAATCCTTAGGCAATCCCCATCCCAAAAACGCACCGGCATGGCTGAGTGATATGCATTTTAGCCAAGCCACCTGATCGACTTGGGCAAGCGGCGTTTGCAGGGTAGCGATGGTTTGATTCTTACCGTCAATGTAGACAAAGGCGTTTACGGTATCGCCGACCTTTAGATTATCCGGTGCATCTTGGTCTACCAACCCAATCTCGCCAAGCTCTCCACCATCCAGACCATACTGATTATCACGCTGGCTGACGACGGTTAAAGTGTTGAATTTGCCTAGTTCGATCATGAAGGTTCCGGAGTTTGGTTGGGCGTGAGCGTCGGCACTTGCTGGCCGCACGCGGAGAAATGAAGGGCTATTATACAAACGAATCGGTAAAACGGCAGACCGCTTCTCCTTATACGGCCGGGCCTTGTACAACTTGCCAAAGGTCACGATACACACGCAAAACGAAGTCAAAACTCCGTTATTCTGCCGCCCGTCTATAATGGACGGTTTTTTCGATTTGATAAATCCTGCTTTTATCGAATATACGTGCCGATTATGAATCTACTCCTGAAGTACCTGTCCTCTTGCTGGTTTCTGAACAATCCCTCGGATTTAGTCCCGCCTACCTCGTTTATGTGGAAAAACGTGGCGTTCTATCTGATTTCCGGCATCATCGTTGAAGGCTTAATCGCCGACCCGGCTGATGGCACGTTGGAAGTTTTGGGCCGCACCACCATGGCTTTCGGCTCGGTGGCGATCTTATTGCTGATGGAAAAAAAATGGGGCTGCTTCAACCAGTTGTATACCTCGATATTCGTCTGCGAAAATTTCATCATGACCTTGGCGGTGAGCGGGGAAGCCCTGGACTATTGGCTGGTGCTAAATCATCACCCCTACCGCGAAGAAATCGGCATCGGCATCGCGCTATTTTTGGTGATTTGGTATATCTCCATCGTCAGCTATATCTTTCGCGCTTTCTTCAGCTACCCAACCAGCGTCAGTGTGGTTTATGCCTTTAGTTATTTCGTGCTGACTTACGGCATACCGATGCTGTTGATGGACATCTAAAAACTAAGGATTACCAGCCGGATTACTCTAACTCCGGCCGGCGTGTCGCTTATATTTGCGCTAAGTTACCCCGATCTTCCAACCAACTTTTCCGGTCCCCAGCGCGCTTCTTCGCCAGCAATAAGTCCATTTGCTCGCGGGTGTCGTCGTTTTCTTCGATAGTCAACTGCACCAAGCGGCGGGTATCGGGATTCATCGTGGTTTCCCGCAATTGCGAGGGATTCATCTCGCCCAAACCTTTAAAGCGCTGAATGTTGATCTTGCCGGTGAGTTTTTCCGCTTCGATGCGCGCCAACACCCCCAAGCGCTCCGATTCGTCCAGCGCGTAAAACACCTTTTTACCGACGTCGATCCGATACAGCGGCGGCATCGCCACGAACACATGCCCGGCTCTGACCAAGGCGTTGAAATGCTGATAAAACAACGCGCAAATCAAGGTGGCAATGTGGTTACCATCTGAGTCGGCATCGGCCAGGATGCAGATTTTGCCGTAACGCAGGTTTTGCAGATCGTTGCTGTCCGGTTCTATGCCCAGCGCCACGGCGATGTCGTGAACTTCCTGCGACGCCATCACTTCCCCGGAATCGACTTCCCAGGTATTCAGAATTTTCCCTCTTAACGGCATGATGGCCTGAAACTCGCGGTCTCTAGCCTGCTTGGCAGAGCCTCCGGCCGAGTCGCCTTCGACCAGGAACAGTTCGGTGCGGCTCAGATCCTGCCCGGAACAATCGGCCAGTTTGCCGGGCAAGGCCGGGCCGCTGGTGATTTTCTTGCGTATGATTTTCTTACCGGCTCTCAGGCGCTTCTGGGCGCTTGCCAGGATGATCTCGGCGATTTTCTCGCCTTCTTGCGGATGCTGGTTCAGCCATAAGCTAAAAGTATCCTTGGCTACGCCGGACACAAAGGTCACGCATTCGCGCGAACTCAGTCTTTCCTTGGTTTGGCCGGAAAACTGCGGGTCTTCCAGTTTTACCGACAACACAAAATGACAGCTCTCCCAAACGTCTTCAGGAGCGATCTTAACGCCGCGCGGCAAGAGGTTACGAAAATCCAGAAACTCGCGCATCGCCTCGGTCAAGCCGGCGCGCAAGCCGTTAACGTGAGTACCGCCTTGGGCAGTCGGCACCAGATTCACATAACTTTCGGCGATGGTTTCCGGCAGGCTGTCCGGCGTCCAGACTATGCCCCACTCCACCGCTTCGTTGCTGGCCGCCATGTTGGCCATGAATGGCGGTTGCGGAAAGATTTCGGCGTCGCCGACCCGGTCCAGCAGATATTCCTGCAAGCCGTTCTGGTAACACCATTCGAACTGCTCGTCGCTGAGTTCGGAATTCAAGGTGATTTTCAAGCCGGGGCACAATACCGCTTTGGCACGCAACACATGTTTGAGCTTGCTGACCGATACCCGATTGGAGTCGAAATACTTGCCGTCCGGCCAGAAATGCACGCTGGTGCCGGTGTTGTTTTTACCGACCGTGCCGCTCTGTTGCAAGTCGCTGACCTTGTCGCCGCCGGCGAACTCCATCTGATACACGCCACCGCCGCGCTTGATTTCGACCAGTAACTTTTCCGATAAGGCATTGACCACAGACACGCCGACACCGTGCAGACCGCCGGAAAATTGATAGTTTTTATTAGAGAATTTACCGCCGGCATGCAACTGCGTCAGGATCACTTCCACGCCCGGAATGCCCTGCTCGGGATGAATATCCACCGGCATGCCCCTGCCGTTATCGTCCACCCGTACCGAACCGTCTTTATATAGCACGACATTGATGGTATCGGCATGCCCAGCCAGCGCCTCGTCCACGCTGTTGTCCACCACTTCCTGCACCAAATGGTTGGGGCGGGTAGTGTCGGTATACATACCGGGGCGTTTGCGCACCGGGTCCAGGCCGCTCAGTACTTCTATGGCAGCCGCGTTATATTCTTGGGTCATGATGTCTCGTAATAGGTGATAACAGAGTGTCAGCTGACCATTATATGTCAGCAACGGGCGCCAAGGAGGCTCCGGAAAGCCGGTCCTCATCACCCGGCTCACCACACCTCAACTTCCGCAAGCTCCATGTGAAATTATCTATCCGCTGGAAAAGCCGGACCCACGGCGTTTTCCAGGGCACTGCTGCCGTTTTTGACAACAAACCACCTGTTTGACGGCAGCCCCGGTTTCGATCAGCGCAGCCGTTGAACTTGGTCGGCGGCGAACACGATAGTTTCTTTGCCGGGCGTTGTTTCGTTGAAATCGATCGATGCCGGCCAAACGCCACCGAAGCTCCACTCCGCGATGGGCGTCATAGCCTGGTCGTAGGCGATCAGCGTCGCATCGACCCGCGACCGGCCCGACCTACCGTTGACAAACTGTTGTCGCCAAGTCCAAAAATCCATCGACTTCGTCAAACCTTTGCTACAGGTAAGATTTTTAACCGACAAACGTCCGGGTATCTTACTCGGAAGGAACTCCCCACGCGGGCTAACCCTCTGCTCCACTTCGTTCTGCGAACCCATGCCTTTGCAATCGGTGAAATAGGTGGTGACACCGCCGGCGTTGAATTCGTAATAAACCAATGGGGCGGGATTGTCTGTGACATTTTCAACGGCGCCGCCGCTGGCTGACGAGACTACGACTGCACCTAATAAAATGCTGATAAAACGGCTGGTTGTTTTCATGACATATCCTCAAAAAGTTTGATTCGGTTGAGCCTAAACGGCGACCGAACGGTTAGATAATTTGGTTTAGAAGAAAGCCACCGATCCGATGTTTAAACAATCTGTCGTAAAAATCGATGAACTTCGATTTGTATTAGCAAATGGAATGCCATTTTCCGCGAACCCGGATAACAACAAGGTAACTCATTGAATAAAAAACACTATTTATAGGCCTCTATAGACACACAGCGCCGCCAATACAGCCTGTAGCCCACGGCATATCGTTTTTACACGAAATATCGTAAAACATCGAAAGACAGCTGGTCTGGATTGCGGACCGCTCGTGCCTAGCAGCATCAGAGCCGTCGAATATTTGCGTAACAGAGAAGCGGTTCTTGCGGAAACCAGATAGGGATCAAAGAAAACCCGAGCTCATAAAGAGGCATTGCCCGCTTAAACTACTTCATAGCAACTTGAAATTTCGGATGTAACCCGCTTGAGCGGGCTGGTTCGGAGTTTGTGAATGGCTAGGGAGCTGGAGCTTAGGAACCCGAGTAAACCAGGGTAAGCTCACAAATGTAACCATAAGTGTCGGCGCTTCCGTCTAAGTCGTGGTAAACGACTGGGCGAACCGGATTCCTGCCGCCAAATCGAAACCGACAGATGCAATCCAAACTCAATGGCCGGGCAATTCATACTATAATGCTCGGTCATTTTTGAGCACCGCAAGCCACTTTATATGTCGAGACGTAAAAGCGCATCCCAATTTGAGGAAGCGATGGAAGAACTGGAGAAATTGGTCGAACAAATGGAACGCGGCGATATTTCTCTGGAAGAGTCCTTAAAATCCTTCGAACGCGGTATCAGATTAACCCGCACCTGCCAGCAAGCGCTGCAAGACGCCGAGCAGAAAGTCCAAATTTTATTAGAAAAAAACGGCCAGCAAACTTTGGAGCCATTCACCGATGAGTAACTTAAAAGCCTACCTTACTGCCTGTCAAAACCGCGTCGAACGGGCGCTGGACGCCAGGTTGCCCGGCGAGAACATCCTGCCGCAAACCCTGCATCAAGCCATGCGTTACAGCGTACTGGACGGCGGTAAACGCACCCGGCCCTTGCTGACTTATGCAACCGGCCAGGCCTTGGGTTTGAGTGAAGATGTGCTGGACGCGCAGGCTTGCGCAGTGGAATTTATTCATGTCTATTCATTGATCCATGACGACTTGCCGGCGATGGACAACGACGACCTGCGCCGCGGCAAACCGACTTGTCACAAGGCATACGACGAAGCCACCGCCATTCTGGCCGGCGATGCGTTGCAAGCATTGGCTTTTGACATATTAGCCAACGACTCAGCCATTCAGGCCGGTGCGGAAGCGCGAGTAAAAATGATCGCAGCGTTAACCAGAGCCAGCGGTTCGCAGGGCATGGTCGGCGGGCAAGCTATCGATTTGGGTTCGGTTGGACGCAAGCTGACTTTGCCGGAACTGGAAAATATGCACATCCACAAGACCGGCGCGTTAATTCGCGCCAGCGTCAATCTGGCTTCACTGTCCAAACCGGACCTTGATGCGGATGTGGCAAAAAAACTGGATCACTACGCCAAATGCATAGGCCTGTCATTCCAAGTTAAAGACGATATTTTGGATGTGGAAAGCGATACCGCCACCTTGGGCAAAACTCAGGGCAAGGACGTCGATAACGACAAACCGACTTATCCAGCATTGTTAGGAATGGCCGGCGCCAAGGAAAAAGCTCAGGAATTGCACGAGCAAGCAGTCGCCAGCTTGGCCGGCTTTGGCAGCGAAGCGGATTTGTTACGCGATCTCTCGCTGTATATCATCGAACGTACGCACTAAGCGTAGCGAGTACGATTTATACTTCTTGCGCCACAATCCCCCCCCGGTTTTCGGCTTGCGTCCCTTTAGCTGGCGCGGAATATTGTGACGCAAACATATAAAGGAATTTATTAACCCATGACAGTCTCTGACTTTCCGCTTCTCAACACCATCCAAAGTCCGGCCGACGTTCGCGCACTGAAACCAGAACAACTCGAACCGCTGGCCAATGAGTTGCGTCGCTTTCTGACGCATACCGTCAGCATCTCTGGCGGCCATTTCTCCGCTGGCCTGGGCACGGTGGAACTGACGGTGGCGCTGCATTATGTGTTCGATACGCCATCGGACCAGTTGGTCTGGGATGTGGGCCATCAGGCCTATCCGCATAAGATTTTGACGGGGCGGAAAGATAGGATGCCGACGATTCGTACCTTGGGTGGAGTGTCGGCGTTTCCGTGTCGCTCGGAAAGTGAGTACGATGCGTTTGGCGTCGGTCATTCTTCGACGTCAATCAGCGCAGCCTTGGGGATGGCGATTGCTTCGCAGTTACGCGGGGAAGACAAGAAGATGGTGGCCATCATCGGTGATGGCTCGATTACTGGCGGTATGGCCTATGAGGCGATGAATCATGCCGGCGATGTCAATGCCAATCTGTTGGTGATTCTGAACGATAACGATATGTCGATTTCACCGCCGGTCGGGGCGATGAATAATTATCTGACCAAGGTGTTGTCGAGTAAGTTTTATTCCTCGGTGCGGGAAGAAAGTAAAAAAGCCTTGGCGAAGATGCCGTCGGTCTGGGAACTGGCCCGTAAGACGGAGGAACATGTGAAAGGCATGATTGTGCCGGGTACCTTGTTCGAGGAGTTGGGCTTTAATTATTTCGGACCGATCGATGGCCACGATGTGGAGATGTTGGTGTCCACTCTGGAGAAGTTGAAGGATTTGTCCGGGCCGGTGTTTTTGCATGTAGTGACCAAGAAAGGCAAAGGCTATGCACCGGCGGAGAAAGACCCCTTGGCCTATCACGGGGTGCCGGCCTTCGATCCGACTAAGGATTATTTGCCTAAAGCGGCACCGTCGCCGCATCCGACTTACACGGAAGTGTTTGGCACCTGGTTGTGCGATATGGCCAAGCAGGATGAGCGGCTGTTGGGGATTACGCCGGCGATGCGCGAAGGTTCGGGTCTGGTGGCGTTTTCCCAGCAGTTTCCGAAACGCTATTTCGATGTGGCGATTGCCGAGCAGCATGCGGTGACTTTGGCCGCCGGTCAAGCCTGTCAGGGTGCCAAGCCGGTGGTAGCGATTTATTCGACCTTTTTACAACGCGCTTACGATCAGTTAATCCACGATGTGGCCTTGCAGAATCTGGATGTGTTGTTCGCTTTAGATAGAGCGGGCTTGGTGGGACCGGACGGTCCTACCCATGCCGGGGCCTTTGATTTCAGTTATATGCGTTGTATTCCGAATATGCTGGTGATGGCGCCTGCCGACGAGAATGAATGTCGGCAGATGTTGACCACCGGTTTCAAACATCAAGGCCCGGCTTCGGTACGTTATCCGCGCGGCAAGGGGCCGGGCGTCAGCGTCGACAAAGCCCTGACCGAACTACCTATCGGCAAGGCCGAAATCAGACATCAAGGCAGCCGTATTGCGATTCTGGCCTGGGGCAGTATGGTGACACCGTCGGTGGACGCCGGTAAGCAACTGGGCGCCACGGTGGTGAATATGCGCTTTGTGAAACCGCTCGATGAAGCACTTATTTTAGAGATGGCGAAAAGCCATGATGTCATCATCACGGTCGAAGAGAACGTCATAGCTGGTGGCGCGGGTAGTGCGGTGAATGAGTTCTTGCAAGCACAAAACATTCTGATGCCGGTGCTGAATATCGGTTTGCCGGATCGCTTCGTCGAGCAAGGCAGTCGCGAAGAGTTGCTGGCGCTGTGCGGTCTGGATGCCAAGGGTATATTGGCGAAAATTCAAGCGGTTTGCGCGTAAACGAAGAGGAGAGACGATGGACAGATTGAGAAACAAGATTCGCGACATTCCGGATTTCCCAAAACCCGGCATCATTTTCAAAGACATAACGCCGCTGGTCAAAGACCCGGCAACGTTGCGCTTGGCCGTGCACCAACTGCTGCATCCGTTTTTAGGTCGTGACATTACCGCAGTGGCCGGCATGGAAGCGCGCGGCTTTATCTTCGGTTCGCTGGTTGCCTGGGAACTGGGCATTCCCTTTATACCGCTCAGAAAGCCTGGCAAACTGCCTTATGACGTGCAAAGTGTATCTTACGACCTGGAATACGGTTCGGCGGAACTGGAAGTGCATATCGATGCGGTAGACAGCAACGATAAGGTATTGTTAATCGACGATTTACTGGCCACCGGCGGCACCGCCAAGGCGAGTTGCGATCTGATCGAAAAGCTGGGCGCTACCGTGGTAGCCTGCGCTTTTGTGGTGGAACTGGACTTCTTGCAAGGGCGGGAAAAACTGGGGAACTACGAAGTGCATTCCTTATTGCATTACTGAGAAATACTACGGAGACACTTCCCTGCGTCTCTTCAAACAAAATTAATGGCGCTTAAGCGGTCTTTTTTTTTTACTCATTTGGTCCATTTTGTCCGAGGCTTTTTCAAATTCCAAAGCAGCATTATCGAACGATTTGGACATGCTATCGAACGCAGCGCTACCTGCCTTTGCGCTGCCAGGACCTACCTCAATGCTATTTTGCACGTGGCCGGGTAGTTTTTTAGCCGTATCGGCTTTTGGTTTTTGCGTCGCGTTAGTTTCTTTAGGCTTTGCTGAAGAAATTTCGCCGACATCGACATCCGCGTCTATGTCCAGATCATAGTCAGTCGAATTACTCTTACCGTCATTGATCAAGTTTTTGCGGTATTGCAAAAATGACTCGCGGGTAAATACATAAGGATCCAACGCCGCTTCGTCGATAAAATTCAACGCACCTTCGGCATTTGCTCTGTCGTTAATACCCTCGACAATACCCGTCCCCGGCACGTAAGTTCCTGGATTGGCGGCTTTATCCACCACAATTGCCGCGCCATCACGCACAGTAGTCGGCCCCAAAACCGGCAATACCAAGTAGGGGCCTTGATCGACACCCCAGACCGCGAGTGTTTGACCAAAATCTTCAACATTGCTTTGCAATCCCAAGTCGCTGGCCACATCAAATAAACCGAGCAAACCAACCGTGGAATTGGTCAAGAATCGCCCAGTATCAGAAGCACCTTGTTCAAACTTACCTTGCAGAACATCGTTCAAAACAACATTGATACCTTTAAGATTGGTAAAAAAGTTGCTGACTCCAGTTTGCATGAAATTGGGGGTTACAGTCTTGTAACCATTAGCGATGGGCTTCAGCAAATGCTTATCCAAGCCCATGTTAAAACCGTACATGGAGCGATTAAAACCTTCGTAAGGATCTGCTGCGTCTGACTTAGCTTTAGACGCCCTGTTGGCATCAACCGGATGCTTATCCGTGGTAGCACACCCGGTTACCGATAATGCGCTGGAAAATAACAGCACCCATAACAGGGATGTCTGGCTGTTGCCTTGATAACGGGGGCTATACATTACTGACGATTCCTAACAAACTTATTGTTTTGCGTAACTTTCAATTTTCTCAGTGATTTTAACGATCAAGGCATCAAACCCATCACGGCTTAGCACACTAGTGTAATCCGATCTTTTCAATGCCAAATCACTGACGCCATCGGCTATTATATTGATAATTTGCCAGCCATCGTCTTTTTTCTTCATCATATAATCGAACTTGACATCCTTTTCGCCGGGAATATGCAAATTGGTGTGAATCACCACACCGCCCCTGCCGGTTTCCTCTTCGGATGCAAAAGTAAACGATTCGCCCGAATAGTCTTTAAAGTTGTGAGCATAAGCCGACACACTGAGCTTGCTGAATACGCTTTCCAGTTTGTTCTGCTGCTCAGTTGTCAATTCTTCCCATTGCTTTCCTACCACGATTCTGGCGATTTTAGGCAGATCGTGACTTTTCTTTACCGCCACATCCAGTTTGTCGTAGCGCCCTTGAAAGCCAAGCTCTTTACCCGCCTTCATTACGTTCAGCAACTGGTTTTGAAACTCCTCGACGACCTGACGCGCAGAAATCTCTTCAGCATTAGCTAAGGAAGACAGACAGACAAGCATTAGCAAACTAAGACCGAAATACAATTTTTTAAACATAGCCGTTATGAAAACCTGTTAATGAGGATGACGTCCTGGGTTCGTCTTAAGACTCTACTTTTACTGGAATCTCGGAAATTGCCGATTTTTTGAAAGAAGCAATAAACTCCGGCTGCTTTTCGGCAACCATTTCACCGGAGGTTTTGGGACCGCGCACCGCAGCCCAAAGTGCTTTCAATGGATGCGCCAAGGTATCCTCAACCGCCGTTGCCTCATAGCCGCAATGCGCCATGCAGTTAGCGCACTTAGGGTTTTTCACCGTGCCGTATTTGTCCCAAGGCGTATCATCCAGCAATTCCTGAAAAGAGTTAGCATTACCTTCGTCAGCTAACAAGTAGCAAGGTTTTTGCCAGCCAAACACGTTGCGTGTTGGATTACCCCATGGCGTACAATCGTAATTCTGATTGCCGGCCAAATAATCCAAATACAGCGATGAATGGTTTAATTTCCACTTACGGGTCTTGCCGATTTTGAAAATCCCGCGAAACAGGTTTTTAACGTCAAGACCTTTAATAAATACGTCTTGCTTAGGCGCGCGCTCGTAGCTGAATCCAGGCGCGATAGTAATACCCTCCACACCTAACTCCATCGCATAATCCAGAAACTGCGCCACTTCTTCCGGGGTTTCCCCTTGGAACAAGGTGCAATTGACGGTCACTCTAAATCCCTTACTCAAGGCCAACTTGATCGCTTCGACAGCGATGTCGAAAACGCCTTCCTGACAAACAGAAGCATCATGTCGATCTTTTAAACCATCAAGATGCACGGAAAACGTCAGATAAGGCGACGGCGTGTAATCGTTAATCCGTTTTCTTAACAACAAGGCGTTGGTGCACAGATAAACAAATTTCTTTCTGGCAACGATACCGGCCACGATCTGCGGCATTTCTTTATGAATCAAGGGTTCGCCACCTGGAATGGACACCATGGGCGCGCCGCACTCATCAACCGCAGCCAAACATTCCTCAACAGAGAGTCGCTTGTCCAGAATATCATCGGGATAATCGATTTTACCGCAGCCCGCGCATGCTAAATTGCATCTGAACAGGGGCTCCAGCATCAAAACCAAAGGGTACTTTTTTACACCTTTGATTTTTTGCTTGATCAGATAACTACCTACAGCCAATTGCTGACGTAAAGGAACACTCACAGCATTATTCTCCAAAAACTATCACGACATCCAGCGACCACTGCTGTTACAAAAAAACAACAGCCGCAAACCGATAACCATCCTAGTAGTGACACCTGCTGCGGCCTATTTAGACCATCAATGAGGCTCGAGGCGCACAATTAGATGTGGTCAGAATACCACTTTCCAACAACATACTCCAGATAAAATACGCAAAAAACAACAAGAACATGCGCACATTTCCTGAAAGCCACACAAAGCCGCTTAACAACCACAAGAAAGCATGGCCGCTAAAAAACCATAATTATTTTTCTAAAACAACAACAAAGACCGGAAGCTCGAACTCGCACATTGCTTTTGACAGCAGCATTTCGACAAATTTGCCATAAAGCAACATCACTTTGCAAAACACCAACAAACAGTCTATCATTTGGGCAACTAATAGTTAGCCTTGATACAGATGAACGGATCTCAAACACTAATCAACAATCCGGAGTTGCTCAGACAACTACCCGACGCCGAACTGCAAGCCACCCTGCTTGAAGGCGTGTCGCGCACGTTTGCGCTAACTATTCCGCAGCTACCTGGAGAGTTGTATCCGGCTGTGGCCAATGCTTATTTGCTGTGCCGCATCGTAGACACCATAGAAGACGAAATATCCCTTAGCGCCGAACAAAAAAAATACTTTTGCAGCGCTTTTATAGACATAGTCAACACCGGCAATAACGCAGACGTATTCAGCTCCGAGCTGGCCCCGCTACTCTCGGCGCAAACCATTCCGGCCGAACATAGCTTGATCCAGCTGGTGCCTCGCGTGATTGCCATAACCCGCTCACTGGACGCTCCGCAAATCGAAGCCCTAGCGTGTTGCGTGAAAACGATGGCGAACGGCATGCCGGTGTATCAAGCACTGGATTTGCATGCCGGCTTGAAAACCATGAAAGACATGGATGACTACTGCTATTACGTAGCCGGCTGCGTTGGTGAGATGCTGGCCAAGTTGTTCTGCCATTATTCGCCGGAAATCGCCGCGCATCGCGAGGAGCTACTAAGACTCTCAGTCTCCTTTGGTCAAGGCCTGCAAATGACCAATATCCTGAAAGATATTTGGGATGACGCCAAACGCGGCGTGTGCTGGTTACCGCAAGACATTTTCACCGAGACCGGCTTTAATCTGGCCGAACTGACGCCGGCGACCGACGACGAGCGTTTCCGCCGCGGCCTAAGCCACCTGGTGGCCATCGCTCATGGGCACTTGCAGAATGCATTAACTTACACCCAACTCCTGCCCAGCCATGAAACCGGTATCCGCAATTTTTGCTTGTGGGCCTTAGGCATGGCCGTGCTCACCTTGAAGAAAATCAAGGCAAACCTTAATTTCAACGAATCCAATCAGGTCAAAATCAGTCGCAACAGCGTCAAAGCCACTATTGTCGCCACCAAGTTGACCGTGCGCAGCAATATGCTGCTATCCCTACTGTTTAACCTGACCAGCCGTAATTTGAAATCGCCGGATTGGCACTATTCACCTATATCGCACACTGGACAATAAGGAATCACTATGTTTACTGAAGCCCATATAGATACCAGCAGCCAAGACATCAGCAATGCCAATACCGGCAAAACGACCGGCCTTGGCTTACTGAATGCCGCCATCGAACGCGCCCAAGCCAAATTACTCAGTTTGCAAAGCCCGGAAGGTTATTGGGTATTTGAACTGGAAGCCGACTGCACCATCCCGTCCGAATACATCATGATGATGCACTACCTGGACGACATCGACGAAGAATTGCAGCGCAAAATCGCCGTTTACTTGCGCAGCCGCCAAGCCGAAGACGGCAGCTATCCGCTATTTACCGGCGGCCCCGGAGACATCAGCGGTAGCGTGAAAACTTATTACGCTTTGAAAATGGCGGGCGACTCCATCGACGCGCCACATATGGTTAAATTGCGCGACTGGATACTCAGCCAAGGCGGCGCCGCGCGCGCCAATGTCTTCACTCGTATCGCGCTGGCGATATTCGAACAATTGCCGTGGCGCGGCGTACCCTATATTCCGGTGGAAATTATGCTGCTCCCCAGCTGGTTTCCGTTTCATCTGGACAAAGTGTCCTATTGGTCGCGCACCGTGATGGTACCGCTGTTCATCATGTGTACCTTAAAGGCCAAAGCCAAAAATCCGCATAAGGTCAACGTCTTGGAATTGTTTGTCGTTCATCCGGACGAGGAAAAACATTACTTTCCGGAACGGACTCTGCTGAATAAATTCTTCCTGGGCCTGGATAAACTGGGCCGCGTTACTGAGCCGTTGATTCCACAACGCATGCGCGAACACGCCATTCAAAAAGCCGTGGATTGGTTTACCGAACGGCTGAATGGCGAAGATGGTTTGGGCGGCATTTTCCCAGCCATGGTTAACGCCTATCAATCAATGTTACTGTTGGGTTTCCCAAAAGACCACCCCAATGTCTTGATCGCCCGCCAGTCCATCGACAAACTTCTGGTGGTCAAAGACGATTATGCCTATTGCCAACCTTGCCTGTCGCCGGTTTGGGATACGGCGCTCGCAGCGCTAGCATTGCAAGAATCCGATAAGGCAGCAAATACACCCAGCCTTACTAAAGCTTACGATTGGCTAAAAAGCGTGCAATTGTCCGACGAACCCGGCGACTGGCGCGTGCGCCGCCCCAATCTGGCTGGCGGCGGCTGGGCATTTCAATTCGCCAATCCGCATTACCCCGATGTTGACGACACTGCGGTCGTGGGTTTTGCCATGGCCGATTCCAATCTGCCTGAACTAGATGAGTCTATTCACAGAGCGACGCGCTGGATCGTCGGTATGCAATCGCAAAATGGCGGCTACGGTGCCTTTGATGTCGATAACACTTATTACTATTTGAACGAAATTCCGTTCGCCGACCACGGTGCTCTACTTGACCCACCCACTGTCGACGTCAGCGCCCGCTGTGCGATGTTGATGGCCCGGGTCGCGAAAGATCACGACGAATATTTGCCGGCACTGGAACGCACCATCGAATACATCCGTGGCGATCAAGAAGCCGACGGTTCGTGGTTCGGCCGCTGGGGAACCAATTACATTTACGGCACCTGGTCTGCCTTGCTGGGCCTGGAGCAAACCAATGTACCGAAAACCGACCCGATGTACACCAAAGCGGCGGCATGGTTAAAAAGCGTCCAACGCGAAGACGGCGGCTGGGGCGAAGACAACTTGAGTTATCACGACGATAAAAAATTTCGCGGCCGCTACCATTTCAGCACCGCCTTCCAAACCGCTTGGGCCGTGCTGGGTTTGATCGCCGCCGGCGAAGTCCACAGCCAGGAAGTCAAAGCCGGCATCGACTTCCTGCTGCGCAGTCAACAAGCCGATGGCGTATGGAATGACCCTTGCTTTACCGCACCGGGCTTTCCAAAAGTGTTTTATTTGAAGTATCACGGCTATGACAAGTTCTTCCCCTTGTGGGCTTTGGCTAGATACCGTAACGAATTAGCCAAACAGTGACCATAGGAATTCTTGTTGCTTTACCGGAAGAGCTCTCCACCCTGACCCGCCTAAAGTTGGTCCAGGGTGATTGCGTCAGCATCGCCGATAACGTTCTCTTAGCATTTGCCGGTGCCGGACCGGTCAACGCGGAACGAGCCACGCATCTGTTAATCGCCAAAGGCGCCAAAAAACTGATCAGTTGGGGCTGCGCGGCCGCATTGTCGCCGCAATTGAAACCGGGCGATCTGATGTTGGCCGAGCAGCTGTTATCGGAGCAACAACAGGTGTTCGATACCGACCCCCGCTGGCGTAAGCGTCTGCATGAGTTGCTGGATAAGCAGTTTCCGATTTCCAATGGCAAGTTGGCTGAAAGCAGTCATATCGTCAGCAACAGTAGCGATAAGCACAATATATACCGGCAAACCGGTGCGATTGCCTTGGACATGGAAAGCTGCGCCATGGCCAAAATTGCCGAGCAATCAAACTTACCTTGTCTGGCAATTCGTACGATTGCCGATCCGGTAAGCATGAGCCTACCCCAAGCAGTTACTCAGGCCTTGAATGGTCAGGGGCAGGTAGAAACCAGCAAACTCTTGCGTTTTTTGGCAACCCACCCATGGGAAGCACCCAGCCTGATCAAGCTGGGCTTACATTTTCATGCCGCGCAAAAAACCTTGAAAATCATTGCCAAACAACTAAACGAAATCATCGTTTTTTAGCAGAAAACCATGAATTATTGAAGGGTTAAGCAGCGGGAACATAGCGTAATCCGGAAATAAACCAAGCACTTACGAGGTATTACATGTCTTTTAGCATTGCCGATCTTTTTACTCAGCACTTCGACGAGAAATTCGACTTGCATGAGCGTCACCTGAACAACCAGATGGTGCGCGTTTTACGGACTATCGGTTACGACAGAAACTATAAAAAAGCAATCGGCCAATATCTTTACGACGAAGACGGTAACGAATACTTGGACTTGCTAAGCGGCTTCGGCGTGTTTGCGATGGGCCGCAACCACCCAACCATTATCAAAGCGCTGCAAGAAACCCTGACCTTGGAATTACCCAGCCTGGTACAGATGGATGTGTCCTTGCTTAGCGGTCTGCTGGCCAAGGAAATTCTAGCTACCTGCCCGGATAATCTGGAAAAAATGTTTTTCTGCAATTCCGGCACCGAAGCAGTAGAAGCGGCGATCAAATTCGCCCGCTACACTACCAAACGTTCGCGTATCGTGCATTGCGACCACGGCTATCACGGCTTGACCATGGGCTCACTGTCGCTGACCGGCGAACACATCTTCCGCGAAGGCTTCGGCCCGCTGCTGCCCGAATGCACCTCAGTGCCATTCAACGATTTGGCGGCACTGGAACAAGCTTTGAGCAGCAAAGACGTAGCGGCTTTCATTGTCGAGCCCATCCAAGGCAAAGGCGTCAATATCCCGGACGATAACTACCTGCCGGAAGTGGAACGCTTGTGCAAAAAATACGGCACTTTATTCGTGGCCGACGAAATCCAGACCGGCATAGGCCGCACCGGCAAGTTTTGGGCTATCGAGCATTGGGGGGTTAAACCCGACATGATTCTGATGGCGAAAGCCTTGTCCGGCGGCTTCATCCCGGTCGGCGGTGTCGCCATGACCACCCATATCATGGACACCGTGTTCAACCGTATGGATAGAGCCGTCGTCCACGGATCGACCTTCTCGAAAAACAATATGGCAATGGCTGCTGGCCTGTCCGCATTGCATGTAGTTCACGAAGAAAAACTGGTCGAAAACAGTGCCAAGGTAGGCGAAGACATCATCGCTACCATCAACGCCATGGCGCCAAAATACGAGTTCCTGAAGGAAGCGCGCGGTAAAGGCTCGATGATCGCCATCGAGTTCCAATCGCCGAAAAGCTTAGGTTTAAAGGCCGCCTGGGCCATGCTGGAAGCGGCCAATAAAGGCCTGTTCTGCCAAATGATCCTGATCCCGCTATTTAAGGAACACCGAGTACTGGCGCAAGTGGCCGGTCACGGTATGAACGTGGTCAAGTTTTTACCTCCCCTGACACTGACTCAAAAAGATCGCGATTGGATTGTCAATTCCGTGGAGAAAACCATCGCCGATACGCACAACGTCACCGGTTCGATCTGGACGCTGGGTAAAAACCTGGCTGGCCACGCTCTGAAAAACAAAAAATAAGGTGCCATATATGAATTTTTTCAAACCTGCTTTGTTCGCATTGGCACTGATCGCCAGTAACACCGCTTTCGGCCACGCAGTCGTCACGCATAACTCTTTAAAACTCAACCCGGTGCCGGTCAACTTGGCCAGCCAAGTGGAGCTATCGTTCAACTCCAAAGTGGAGTTGGATTTATCGGAAGTATTCCTGGTCAGTGCCGGCGACAAAATGCAAACCATTACTGCCACACCAGGCGAAAAACCCGGTCAAGTATTGCTGCATCTACCTGCCCTGGAGCCGGGAGAATATGCAATCAAATTAAAAATATTTGCAGCTGACGGTCATCTCAGCGAAGACCTGCTGCGTTTTTTCGTTAAACAGGCGAAGTGATCCTCATGGAAGGCATTGCAAATTATTTAGACTCACTGATAGGCGGCGTCGATCTCACGTTTTACTCCATCACTATCGGTGGCTTGCTATGGGGACTGTTCGTGTTGCGCCCCTGGCATGAAGAAGCGCTCTATAACTCGGCTTTACTGAGCAAAACCGTCAACCTGATCCATTTCGGCAGCAAAGCGCTGATCATCACTCAATTGTCGAAAATCGGCCTGAAGATTTGGTTGATGGCGGCGACCTTGGGGAAATCGCCGTTTCCGGCATTTTTCCAAACCGTGCAGTTCCAAGCGGGTTTGGCGCGAGCGACTTGTGCATTTATCCTGGCCCTGTTCATCAGACAAACGCTAAAAAGTAACCCTCGTTCCAAACAATCCTGGGTGCTATCGACAGCGATTATCGTGCCGCTGGTCATCTCTGCAGCTTGGCTGGTGCATGGCGCCAGTCGTTTAGAAGATCGCGGTCTGTTGATGACACTGACCGTCACTCATCAAATGGCCGCCGCCACTTGGGTGGGCGGTATTTTTCAAATCCTGGCTTTATGGGGGCTGAAAAAACGCAAGTTAATCGCTGTCGAAGTTTGGCCGTTATTATTAAAACGTTTCTCGATAGTGGGCATCAGCGCCGTCGTGGTTTTACTAGCTACCGGCACACCGCTGGCTTGGTATTACATCCGCACCTTCCAAGGCTTTATTGGTGCGGGTTACGGCAATCTGTTATTGGTGAAAATTATCATGCTGGGCCTGGCGCTGGGCTTTGCCTGGTTGAATCGCCAAGCCGTCAATGCCTATTTCACCAGCCGTAGCCTTTATGCGCTTACCGCGCGCGTACCCTATTACATCGAAGCAGAAACCCTGATTCTGCTGACCATCCTGTTCACCGCCGCCAGTTTGGCTTCGCAACCGCCCGCAGTCGATATTCCGCATCTGACCGCCAGCTTCGAAGAAGTCTTGAACATGTTCCATCCACGCATACCGCGCTGGGAATCGCCGACTCATGAAGCCTTGATCGCCGGCGAAGCCGGACGGGTAGCGATTGTCGGTCAGATTCCGTCGGAAGCAGCCACCGCCTGGTCAGACTACAACCACAATATCTCCGGTATTTTCCTGACGACGATGAGCTTTTTTGCCATGTTGTCGTTCTCCAACCGCTTCCATCGCTGGGCGCGCTTTTGGCCAGTCGGTTTCATGGCATTGGGCGTATTTCTGTTTTTCCGTAGCGACGCGGAAAGCTGGCCGCTCGGTCCTATCGGCTTCTGGGAAAGCACCTTTAACAACGGCGAAATTTTGCAGCACCGCATCGCCACCTTGCTGGTATTTGTGCTGGGTTTGATCGAAGTCAGAGCACGGCTAAACAATAATAGCGGCTTCATGCCCTATATGTTTCCATTGCTGGCCGCGTTCGGCGGCATGATGCTGCTGGCGCATTCGCATGTCGGTTTTGAGGCCAAATCTGCCTTCTTGATTCAAGTGGGTCATACCATGATGGGCGTATTTTCGCTAATCCTGGCTTGCGGCCGCTGGCTGGAACTTAAGCTGGATTCGCCCGGCAAAAACGTTGCCGGATTTATCTCAGTATTCGCCTTATTCCAGATAGGCGTCATCCTGATGTTCTATCGTGAACCCCTGTACTGATTATGAAACAGACTAACGAATTTCCGCTGTTAGAAACCATCCAGTCCCCCGCCGACATCCGCGCACTGAAACCAGAACAACTCGAACCGCTGGCCGATGAGTTGCGTCGCTTTCTGACGCATACGGTCAGCATCTCCGGCGGCCATTTCTCCGCTGGCCTGGGCACGGTGGAACTGACGGTGGCGCTGCATTATGTGTTCGATACGCCATCGGACCAGTTGGTCTGGGATGTGGGTCATCAGGCTTATCCGCATAAGATTTTGACCGGTCGCAAAGACAGGATGCCGACGATTCGCACTTTGGGCGGCGTGTCAGCTTTTCCCTGCCGCTCGGAGAGCGAGTACGATGCGTTTGGCGTGGGTCATTCTTCGACGTCGATCAGTGCCGCACTGGGCATGGCCATTGCCTCGCAGTTGCGCGGGGAAGACAAGAAGATGGTGGCGATCATCGGTGATGGCTCGATTACTGGCGGTATGGCCTATGAGGCGATGAATCATGCCGGGGATGTCAATGCCAATCTGTTGGTGATTCTGAACGATAACGATATGTCGATTTCGCCGCCGGTCGGGGCGATGAATAATTACCTGACGAAGGTGTTATCCAGTAAGTTTTATTCTTCAGTACGCGAAGAGAGTAAGAAGGCCTTGGCCAGCATGCCATCGGTCTGGGAATTGGCGCGCAAGACCGAAGAGCATGTGAAAGGCATGATTGTGCCAGGCACCTTGTTTGAGGAACTGGGCTTTAATTATTTCGGACCGATCGATGGCCACGATGTGGAGATGTTGGTGTCCACTCTGGAGAAGTTGAAGGATTTGTCCGGGCCGGTGTTTTTGCACGTGGTCACGAAAAAAGGCAAAGGCTATGCCCCGGCCGAGAAAGATCCCTTGGCTTATCACGGCGTGCCGGCCTTCGATCCCACTAAGGATTATTTGCCTAAAGCCGCACCTTCCCCGCATCCGACTTACACGGAAGTGTTTGGTAACTGGTTATGCGATATGGCTAAGCAGGATGAGCGGCTGTTGGGGATTACGCCGGCGATGCGCGAAGGTTCGGGTCTGGTGGCGTTTTCCCAGCAGTTTCCCAAACGCTATTTCGATGTGGCGATTGCCGAGCAGCATGCGGTGACTTTGGCGGCCGGTCAGGCTTGCCAGGGAGCGAAGCCGGTAGTGGCGATTTATTCGACCTTTTTACAGCGGGCGTATGATCAGTTAATCCACGATGTGGCCTTGCAGAATCTGGACGTATTGTTCGCTTTAGATAGAGCGGGCTTGGTGGGACCGGACGGTCCAACTCATGCTGGGGCGTTTGATTTCAGTTATATGCGTTGTATTCCGAATATACTGGTGATGGCACCGGCCGACGAGAACGAATGTCGGCAGATGTTGACCACCGGTTTCAAACATCAAGGTCCGGCTTCGGTACGTTATCCGCGCGGCAAGGGGCCGGGCGTCAGCGTCGACAAAGCCCTGACCGAACTACCTATCGGCAAGGGCGAAATCAGACATCAAGGCAGCCGTATTGCGATTCTGGCCTGGGGCAGTATGGTCACACCGGCAGTGGAAGCCGGCAAACAACTGGGCGCCACGGTGGTGAACATGCGCTTTGTGAAACCGCTGGATGAAGCACTTATTTTAGAAATGGCGAAAAGCCATGATGTCCTCATCACGGTCGAGGAAAACGTCATAGCCGGCGGCGCCGGTAGTGCGGTGAACGAGTTTCTGCAGGCACAGAACATCCTGATGCCGGTGTTGAATATCGGCCTGCCGGATCGCTTCGTCGAGCAAGGCAGTCGCGAAGAGTTGCTGGCGCTGTGCGAGTTGGACACCAAGGGCATCTTGGCTAAGATTGAAGCGGTTTGTGCGTAAATATCGGAAAGGCGTATCAGCTTTTAGCACTGACACGCCTTTCAGGTTAAGCAACCCGCGCTGCAATTTTAAAACGCGTGTGGGTAAGGTGTTAGATTTCGTTATTTAGCAACCTGGGGGTTATACCATGCTGAGCATTCTTCTCGTCCCCGCCTTACACGATAATTATATTTACCTGCTACACGAACCAAACAGCGGCGAAACAGCAGTAGTCGATCCAGCTGTTTCCGCGCCAGTGGTTGATGCGCTTCAGCAGCAGGACTGGCAACTTGATTACATTTTTAACACTCATCACCACGGCGACCATGTTGGCGCCAATTTAGAACTCAAGCAGCTGACTGGGTGCAAAATCGTTGGCTCGGCGGCAGACCAAGCGCGTATTCCTGGCATTGATATTACGGTAAGTGACGGGGATGTAGTAAAACTAGGCAATCAGAAATTTCAGGTGATCGACACACCCGGTCATACTGTGGGGCATATCGTTTATTACGGCGCCGATAGTCAGGCTTTATTTTGCGGCGACACTTTGTTTTCTCTTGGTTGCGGTCGATTGTTCGAAGGCAGCGCAGAGCAGATGTGGCATTCGTTGCAAAAACTGAAAGCCTTGCCTGCAGAAACCCGCATCTACTGCGCTCACGAATATACCGCCGCCAATGGCCGGTTTGCGCTATCAATTGATGCAGACAATCCAAAGTTGCAGCAGCGCATTACGCAGGTTACCGAACTACGCAGACAAAATCTCCCCTCCATCCCGTCTACTATTGGCCTTGAGCTGGCAACCAATCCCTTTTTTAGGGCGGATAACGTCAGTATTCGCAGTAATATCGACATGACAGAACAATCAGACTTAGCGGTTTTTAGGCAATTACGCCTTTTGAAAGACCAGTTTCAATAAGTCTGGCCCAGCTGTCGATAATATTTAATTCTGCTAGACTGTTTTCCACATTTCGGCATGTTTCCCTGCCAACCTTTGGATTTTCATGAATAATACCCCGTCGATCAGCATCGTAATCCCTGCGAAAAACGAGTCGAAAAATCTGCCGTCCTTTTTACCGATGTTGCACCTGCTCTATCCGGATGCGGAGATTCTGCTGATAAACGATGGCTCGACAGACGATACCGCCGCCATCGCGCGCGCGGCCGGTGTCACGGTTATTGATCATCCTTACAGCATGGGCAACGGCGCGGCTATCAAAACCGGCGCTAGACATGCAAAAAACGATATTTTGGTATTTATGGATGCCGATGGCCAACACGATCCCGGCGACATTCCGGCATTGCTTAACAAACTGAACGACGGCTATGACATGGTAGTCGGCGCCCGAAACGCCGGTAGCCACGCCTCGTTATTCCGACGTCTGGCAAATAACTTTTACAACAAACTGGCATCAATGATGACCGGACACAAAATAGAAGATCTTACCTCCGGATTTCGTGCAGCTCGGGCCAACAAATTCCGTAAATTTCTTTACCTATTACCCAACGGTTTTTCTTATCCAACCACCAGCACGATGGCATTTTTTCGTTCCGGCTTCCCGGTGGCGTACATTCCTATCCACGCCGGTAAACGTAGCGGCAAAAGCCATATCCGGCTGATGCATGACGGTTTTCGATTTTTTATTATTATCTTACGGATCGGGGTACTGTTCTCGCCCATGCGGCTATTTTTACCCATCAGCAGCATAGTGTTTAGCTTGGGCGCAGGCTATTACGGCTATACCTATTTTACGGAAAACCGGTTTACCAATATGAGCGCGGTACTGTTTTTGTCGTCTTTATTTATTTTTCTAATCGGCATTGTGTCCGAACAAATATCCTCACTGCATTATAAAAATATCGAATAACTCAGCTCTTTATACAGCTAAAAATCAAGAATTTAGCATTGGCTGCGACCTGCCGGCAATTTCCGAACAGCTTCTTCAAGGGAAGATGGTAATTTAAATGGCGATTGCCGATTACCCGTAACTCACCGCCCTGACGCAAGACCTTATGCGCCTGCCGGAACATCTGCCAGGCAATATGATCGCCTATGGTGTGCTGTTGATGGAACGGCGGATTACAGACTATGCAGTCTGCACTGTTCTCCGGGTAATCGCTTAAACAATCGGCGACTAAAAAATCGGCCTGCCGACTATCGGCAAAAGCTGCCGCAAAATTTTCCCTGGCTGAGGCGATAGCCATAAACGATTCATCGATAAACCCAATTCGCGCGCTTGGGTTTTGTTTTGCCAACATCACGCCGACAATCCCATTGCCGCACCCCAAATCGATAAAATCGTAATATTCGGAATTCTGCGGTAGATGCTCTAATAAAAAACGCGTGCCTATATCCAGGCTATCGCGGGAAAACACGTTGGCGTGATTGCAAACGCTAAGATCCCTATTCTCCAATTGATAGCGGGTTGGGTAAGGGCTCACAGGCAATTGCAGATCTGGATCTAACCGGGCAAAAATCAGTCGGGCTTTTTTTACCGCCAAGGAAGGTTGCGTAGGCCCGATCAAACGTTCCAGCAGTTTCCATGCGGTGGGCGGCAAACTCTTCACCATGCCGGCGGCTATCACCTGGCAATCGGCTTTCAACAAAGGCTTGAGTGCATGCAGTTGATATTCCAGCAGCGCCAGGGTTTTAGGGATTTTAATCAGTAGGTAATCGATGCCCGCTTCCGGTAGCGACAAGCTATCCAACAACCGCACTTTCTCGTCGCCAATGCCATTCAATGTCAGGTTAATGCGCGTCGCCTGCTGCGAAAGCCAGGAATCGGAAACGGCGGTTGGTCGGTAAGCGCTTAGTGAAACCGCCAACGCACCGAAGCTATCGTTGAGGATGACGATATTGGCATACTCGGCAATGCCTGCGGCAGCCAAATGATTCAACAGATATTCGTCTGCAGCGTCCCAAGCCCGCAGCAGTTCATTTTTGCGAAACGGTAAGCGCTGGAGTTGAAAAATTCCTAGCGGACTAGCTAATTCCAGATCCATATTCCGAGAAAAATAACTTTGCTGTAACCCAAGGTATAAAAGGTCGATTGATATAATGACGGCATTTCAAGGAATTATGTTAGCCACCAGGCCAGCGACAATTTGTCACGCGGCAATATGCCACATTTTCAGAACTGTTTAGCTTCAGTAGACTGCAAGCAACTCTTGTATGCGCCCCGCTTGGGGAATGAGAGTTATACCCCACCTCTCTAAACGGCCGCTCCATCACACATGGGGCCGGCCGTTTTTTTTAGTTTGCCTGACGTAGCCTATCCGCCGAAGATCCGGCAAACAGGCGATAAAAGTTTTCGGTTGATTGCTCGGCTATCGTCTCGATGGATGTCCCGCGCAAATCAGCGATATGTTCAGCTACATAGCGGACATAGGTCGGGTAATTAGTTTTGCCTCGATACGGTACCGGCGCCAAATATGGCGAGTCTGTCTCAATCAAAAAACGGTCGGCTGGAATTTTACGCGCTACCTCTTTGATGGCTTCCGCATTCTTGAAGGTCACGATGCCGGAAAAAGAGATATAAAAATTCAAGTCCAAAGCCTTTTCCGCATAGGCCCAATCTTCGGTAAAGCAGTGGATAATCCCGCCAACTTGCTCCGCGCCTTCTTGCCGCAACACATCCAAGGAATCTTGCCCAGCCTCGCGAGTATGGATAATTAAAGGCTTGTTGAGTGTCTTGGCAGCGGCGATATGGGTGCGAAATCGTTCAAACTGCCATTCCAAATCGCCTTCGCTACGAAAATAGTCCAGCCCCGTCTCACCAATGGCGATCACTTTTTCGTTATCGGCCAACTGTAGCAAATCATCTAGCGAGGGCTCACGCCCATCATGAACATTAGGATGCACGCCCACCGACAAGGAGATGTCCGAATATGGCATGACTAGCTCCAGCATGGCCGGATAGGCTTCCATATCGATGGCAATACACAGCATATGCCGGACCTTGGCCGCGCGAGCCGCTTGCACAAAGGTATTGAAATCATTAGCGTAGGGCGCTAAATCGATACGGTCGAGATGACAGTGTGAGTCGATAAACATGAGTTTAGGAAAGTAAAGACAGCGGCAAAGCCCGCCCGCCAAACAGTTTACATGGTATGCGTGGAACGATCAGATTCTAATGCGCCAGCCAAATAGGTTTCAATTTTGTTACGCGCCGCACCGCCATCCTGATCACTAAATTGCACGCCAATGCCGGCTGCACGGTAGCCCTCGGCACCCGCCGGAGTCTTCCAGATAATTTTACCGGCAATCGGCAAACGTTCGGTTTCGTCCATTAAGTTCAGCAACATGAACACTTCCTCGCCCATCTCGTATTCGCGCTTGGTCGGAATAAACAATCCGCCGTTTTTCACGAACGGCATGTACGCCGCGTACAGCGCGTTTTTATCCTTGATCGATAAGGACAAGATACCTTGCCTGGGTGCTGCTGATTCTGCCATACGCTTATTGTCTATTCAGTTGCGACCAACTAATCAATAGCTGCTCGACCATCAATTGTTTATTAAGTTGCGTGTTCAATTGCGACTTGGTGGTAAGCACATTATCGTAAAACCGATAGAGGCGTTTCAATTCTAGCCGGTCGGCAAGGGCTTGCAAGGCATTTTTCAGATCCGGATTGGC